>NZ_DASTPW010000007.1:0-30795 GCF_035762065.1 Methylibium sp. | reverse complement strand
GAGAAGAACGAAGCCGTGGCGAGCGACGCACCGAGGCGCCGCTTTCTGAAACAGACCGCAGCCACGCTTGGCGGCGCGGCGATCATGTCTCTGGTGCCCCCGGGAATACGCCAGGCCGCGTGGGCGGCGGGCTCGGACGCGCCCGAGAAGAAGGAAGTCAAAGTCGGCTTCATCCCGCTCACCGACTGCGCCTCCGTCGTCATGGCTTCGGTGATGGAGTTCGACAAGAAGTACGGCATCAAGATCACGCCCACCAAGGAAGCGTCGTGGGCGAGCGTCCGCGACAAGCTCGTGAACGGCGACATCGACTTCGCGCACGTGCTGTACGGCCTGATCTACGGCGTTCAGATGGGCATCGGCGGTCCGAGGAAGGACATGGCGGTGCTGATGAACCTGAACCACAACGGCCAGGCGATCACGCTGTCGAAGAAGCTCGCGGACAAGGGCGCGGTCGACGGCGCTTCGCTGCAGAAGTTGATGACGACCGACCGCAGGGACTACACCTTCGCGCAGACCTTCCCGACCGGCACCCACGCGATGTGGCTGTACTACTGGCTCGCGAGCTACGGCATCGACCCGATGAAGGACGCGAAGGTCATCACCGTGCCACCGCCGCAGATGGTGGCCAACATGCGGGTGGGCAACATGGACGGCTATTGCGTCGGCGAGCCCTGGGGCCACCGCGCGATCGCCGACGGCATCGGCATCACCGCGGTGACGACGCAGGACATCTGGAAGGACCACCCCGAGAAGGCGCTCGGCACCAGCGCCGACTTCGTCGCGAAGTACCCGAACACCTGCCGCGCGGTGATCGCCGCGGTGATGGAGGCGGGCAAGTGGATCGACGCCAGCCTGCTCAACAAGAACAAGATGGCCGAGACGGTGGCCGACAAGGCCTACGTGAACACCAGCGTCGACGTCATCAACCAGCGCATCCTGGGCCGCTACCAGAACGGTCTCGGCAAGACCTGGGACGACCCGAACCACATGAAGTTCTACAGCGACGGTGCGGTCAACATGCCCTACCTCTCCGACGGCATGTGGTTCCTCACGCAGCACAAGCGCTGGGGCTTGCTGAAGGAGCACCCCGACTACCTCGCGGTGGCGACGAAGGTCAACCAGATCGAGCTGTTCAAGCAGGGCGCGGCGCTCGCGAAGGCAACGGTTCCGAAGGAGACGACGCGCACCAGCAAGCTCATCGACGGCACCGTCTGGGACGGCAAGAACCCGAAGGCTTACGCCGAAGGCTTCAAGGTCAAGGTCTGA
Source organism: Methylibium sp. (assembly GCF_035762065.1). Lineage (GTDB taxonomy): Bacteria > Pseudomonadota > Gammaproteobacteria > Burkholderiales > Burkholderiaceae_C > Methylibium. Next base: position 29,529 of record NZ_DASTPW010000007.1, on the reverse strand, counting down.
ACGCGGTGCGTCTCGACAACGAAGGAGCAGCAGCATGGTGAGTGCCGTCTTCCACGACCCGCTGGCCGCCTCGCAGGAGCCGGCCGAATCGAAGCGCGATACGAAGGCGATGGCCGCAGCAGTGGCGGCCAAGCCGGAGCCGGTGCCCGTGGTCGCCGGAACGCCGCGCGAGCCGTTCGACTGGCTCGGCTTCGCGGTGAAGCTTTTCGCGCCCATCGCCGGGCTCGCGCTGCTCGTCGGCATCTGGGCGCTGCTCACGATGAAAGGCGGCAGCTTCCCGACGCCGGGCGCGACGTGGGAGGCCGCGGTCAAGCTCTTCAGCTCGCCGTTCTACAGCCGCGGCCCGAACGATCAGGGCATCGGCTGGAACATCTTCGCCTCGCTGCAACGCGTGGCGGTGGGCTTCGGGCTCGCGGCGCTGGTCGGCATCCCGGCAGGCTTCCTGATCGGGCGCTTCGCGCTGCTCAACCAGATGGTCGCGCCGCTGATCAGCCTGCTGCGCCCGGTCTCGCCGCTGGCCTGGCTGCCGATCGGCCTGCTCGTCTTCAAGGCGGCCAACCCGGCGGCGATCTGGACGATCTTCATCTGCTCGATCTGGCCGATGGTGATCAACACCGCGGTCGGCGTGCAGCGCGTGCCGAGCGACTACCTCAACGTCGCGCGCGTGCTCAACCTCAGCGAGTGGAAGATCGTCACGCGCATCCTCTTCCCCGCGGTGCTGCCGTACATGCTCACGGGCGTGCGGCTGTCGGTGGGCACGGCGTGGCTGGTGATCGTCGCGGCCGAGATGCTGACCGGCGGCGTCGGCATCGGCTTCTGGGTGTGGGACGAATGGAACAACCTCAACGTCGCCCACATCATCATCGCGATCTTCGTGATCGGCATCGTGGGCCTGCTGCTCGAGCAGGCGCTGATGCTGGTAGCCAAGCGCTTCTCGTTCGACGACCACCATTGATCGGGAGCCACCGACATGAGCACCCCCTTCATCGAAGTGCGCGACGTGGAGATGGTCTTCACGGCCAAGGGATCACGCAACCGCGGCCGCTTCCACGCGCTGCGCGACATCCGGCTGGACATCAAGCGCGGCGAGTTCGTCACGCTGATCGGCCACTCGGGCTGCGGCAAATCGACGCTGCTGAACCTCATCGCCGGCCTCACGCTCCCGACCGCCGGCTCGCTGATCTGCGACGGCCGCGAGATCGCCGCGCCCGGTCCCGAGCGCGCGGTCGTGTTCCAGAACCACTCGCTGCTGCCCTGGCTCACCTGCTTCGACAACGTGCACCTCGGCGTCGAGCGCGTGTTCGGCTCCGGCGAGAAACGCGAGAGCAAGGCGCAGCTCAAGGCGCGCACCGACGCGGCGCTGGCGCTCGTGAACATGAGCCACGCGGCGACCAAGCGCCCGCACGAGATCAGCGGCGGCATGAAGCAGCGCGTGGGCATCGCGCGCGCGCTCGCGATCGAGCCCAAGGTGCTGCTGATGGACGAGCCTTTCGGCGCGCTGGATGCGCTCACGCGCGCGAAGCTGCAGGACGAGTTGATCAAGATCGTCGCGCGCACCGCGAGCACGGTGGTGATGGTCACGCACGATGTCGACGAGGCGGTGCTGCTGTCGGACCGCGTCGTGATGATGACCAACGGCCCGGCCGCGACGATCGGCGAGGTGATGGCCGTCAGGCTGCCGCGCCCGCGCAGTCGGCTCGAGCTGGCCGAGAACGCCGAGTACGTGCACTACCGCAAGGAGGTGCTCGACTTCCTGTACACGCGGCACGGGCACGTCGAGAAGGAAGCGGCCTGAAGCGCAGAAAGCCGGCACAGACTTTGCAAGATGCGAGCGGCTGCCTTGCGCAGTCGCTGTCTCCTCAGCAGGGCCCATGCCCTTTGTCCAGCCGCCCGGTGTCAAAGCCGGGCGGTTTTTTCTTGGTGCGCCACAGATGTGCGCGACATGCACCGCGCCGATTTCGGCGCGTATCACTGATCGCGAGCCACGCTGCGATCTACATCCGGTTGCAAAGCGAACACCCTCTCCATCGCTTTAGGGAGACGTTCCCGGCGCCGCGACAACTAGCATGATGCGATTAATTCGCGTTCTCGCACCTTGTGGCTCAACGGGACCTTCACCGACGAGCAGTACCTTCTGGCAGTCGGCGCTCGGCTGAGCAGGAGTCCGACCGAGTCCCAGTCACTGAGACTGAAGCCGCGGAAGCCCCGAACTCGCCTGCGCTCGTCGCGCTTTGCATAGCCGCCCGTCTGCATCGCATTGCCGCCGAGCCGGCGTCGCTGGCGCACCGACTGGGCTGGCCGCCGAGCCACCGATGTGATGCCGCTGGGCTATTGCTCGCCGCGAAGGAGCTGGGCCTCAAGGCCCGCCGCTCGCGCACTTCTGTCGATCGATTTCCGCTCGTTCCGCTGCCCGCTCTTGCGCTGATGCGCGACGGCCGCACCGTCGTCCTCGCGCAATGCGATGGCCAGCGCGTGCTTCTGATGGACACAGGGCAAGACCCGAGCGGTGCCCTGCAAGCCGGCCGTCCCACGATCGAGCCGCTGCCCGTCTTCGCCGAGCAATGGACCGGCGAGCTGATCCTGCTGGCCAGCCGCGCCAGCGTCGCTGGCGATCTCGCCAAGTTCGACTTCAGCTGGTTCATTCCCAGCCTCGTCAAGCACCGCAAGCTGCTCGGCGAAGTGCTGCTGATCAGCCTGTTCCTGCAGCTCTTCGCCCTCGTCAGCCCGCTGTTCTTCCAGGTCGTGATGGACAAGGTGCTCGTCCATCAAGGCTTGACCACGCTCGACGTGCTGGTCGCCGGCCTCGTCGTCGTCGTGCTGTTCGAGAGCCTGCTGACGGCCCTTCGAACCTACGTCTTCAGCCACACCACCAGCCGCATCGACGTGGAGCTGGGTGCGCGCCTGTTCCGCCACCTGCTCGCGCTGCCGCTGGCCTACTTTCAGGCCCGCCGCGTCGGCGACTCGGCCGCGCGCGTGCGTGAACTCGAGAACATCCGCAGCTTCCTGACCGGCAACGCACTGACCGTCGTCCTCGATCTGCTGTTCTCGGTCGTCTTCATCGCGGTGATGTTCGTCTACAGCGTGCCGCTGACACTGATCGTGCTCGCGAGCGTGCCGCTGTACCTGGGCCTGAGCCTCGCCCTCGTCCCCGTGTTGCGCGCGCGATTGAACGAGCAGTTCGCCCGCGGTGCCGAGAACCAGTCCCTGATGGTCGAGACGCTGACCGGCATCCAGACCGTCAAGGCCGGTGCCTTGGAGCCCCAGATCGCCCGCCGCTGGGACGACCAGCTCGCCGCCTACGTCGCCTCCAGCTTCAAAACCACCACGCTCGCCAGCTTCGGCCACGAAGCGATCAACTTGGTCGGCAAGCTCGTCTCGGCCGCCACGCTGTGGTGGGGCGCAAGACTGGTGATCGACGGCGAACTCTCGGTCGGCCAGTTCGTGGCCTTCAACATGTTCGCCCAGCGGGTGGCGCAGCCGATCATGCGCATCGCCCAGCTGTGGACCGACTTCCAGCAGACCGGCATCTCGATGGCCCGGCTCGGCGACATCCTGAACACGCCGACGGAGGTGCCGCCCAAGGCCGCGGCGCAACTGCCGCCGGTCAAGGGCCAGATCCGCTTCGAGCAGGTCGCCTTCCGCTACCGGCCCGAGGCGCCGGTCGTGCTCAACGGCCTGAGCTTGGACATCCGCCCCGGCGAAGTGATCGGCATCGTCGGGCGGTCGGGCTCCGGCAAGAGCACGCTGACCAAGCTGGTCCAGCGCCTGTACGCGCCCGAACAAGGCCGCGTGCTGATCGACGGCACCGACATCGCCCTGATCGACGCGGCTCAGCTGCGCCGCCAGATCGGCGTCGTGCTGCAGGACAACTGGCTGTTCAACCGCAGCGTGCGCGAGAACATCGCCGTCGCGGACCCGGCCGCGCCGATCGAGCAGGTGATGCAGGCGGCGCAACTGGCCGGCGCCCACGAGTTCATCAGCCAGCTGCCCGAGGGCTACGACACGCTGGTCGGCGAGCAGGGCGCCGGCTTGTCGGGTGGCCAACGCCAGCGCATCGCGATCGCCCGAGCGCTCTTCACGAGACCGCGCATCCTGATCTTCGACGAGGCCACCAGCGCGCTCGACTACGAGAGCGAGGCCATCGTCCAGCGCAACATGCAGGCGATCTGCCAGGGCCGCACGGTGATCGTGATCGCGCATCGCCTGAGCGCGGTCCGGCAAGCCAACCGCATCGTCGTGATGGAGCAGGGGCGTATCGTCGAGATGGGCTCGCACGAGCAGCTGGCGGCCAAGCCCAAGGGGCTGTACGCGAGCCTGTGGGCGATGCAGCAGGGAGCAACAGCATGAGCGCGGCTGCAAGTGCAAGCACTTCTCCGGCCTTCGCACTGCTCGCCCGCTATGCCGCCGTCCTCAAAGCCGCCTGGGCCGCACGCCACGCACTGGCCGGCCCGAAGCGCCTGGCCGATGAGCAGGCCTTTCTGCCCGCGGCGCTGAGCCTGCAGGACACGCCGGTGCATCCGGCACCGCGGCGCTTGGCGATCACGCTGTGTGCGCTGTTCGTCATCGCGCTCGCGTGGGCCATCTTCGGGCGCATCGACATCGTCGCGGTGGCGTCGGGACGCATCGTGGTCGGCGAACGGACCAAGACTTTGCAACCGCTGGAAGCGGCGGTCGTCAAGCGCGTGCTCGTCAAAGACGGCGATGCCGTGCAGGCCGGACAGGTGCTGGTCGAACTGGATGCCACCAACGCCAGCGCCGACGGCATCAGCGTGCAGGAACAACTGGCCTCGGCCGTCTCGGAAGAGCGCCGCACGACCGCCTTGCTTGCCGCCCTGCGCGCCGGCCGCCTTGCTCCCTCTCCCGCCTCAGCGGGAGAGGGCTGGGGTGAGGGCCACAAGCCCCACGACCAAGCCCAGCTCCACGCCGAATGGCAAGACCTCACCGCCAAGCTCTCCAAGCTCGCCGCCGAACGCGCCCGCCGCGAGGCCGAAGCGGCCACGGTGCACGAACTGATCGCCAAGCTCGAAGCCACGCTGCCCATCGCCCGCCAGCGCGAGGCCGATCTGCAAAAGCTCGCTGACCAAGGCTTCATGAGCAGCCACGCGGTGCAAGACCGCAGCCGCGAGCGCATCGAGCAGGAGCGTGATCTCGCCACGCAGCGCGCAAGACTGGCCGAAGCGCAAGCCGCCTTGCACGAAACCGAGCGCACTCGCGCTGCCTACCTCGCCGAGACCCAGCGAACCTTGAGCGAGCGCCAGGCCCAGGCCGCGCTCAAGCGACAGCAACTCACTCAGGAGCGCAGCAAAGCCGAGCAGCGCAGCCGTCTGACCCAGCTCACCGCGCCGGTGGCCGGCACCGTGCAGCAGGTGGCCGTGCACACCGAAGGCGGCGTGGTCACGCCCGCGCAGGTGTTGATGGTCATCGTGCCCAAGGACGCCGAGGTGACCGCCGAGGTCGTGATCGACAACAAGGACATCGGCTTCGTGCGCGCGGGCCAAGACGTGACGGTGAAGCTCGAGACCTTCCCCTTCACCCGCTACGGCACGGTCCCGGCGACGGTGAAGAGCGTGACGGCCGATGCCGTTGCCGACGAGAAGCGCGGCGCGATCTTTCCGGCCACGTTGACGCTGAACCGATCGAGCATCGACGTCGACGGCAAGCGCGTGAGCCTAAGCCCGGGCATGAACGTCACTGTTGAGATCAAGACTGGACGCCGGCAGGTGATCGACTACTTGCTCGATCCGATACATCGGACGGCCAGTGAAAGTTTGAGGGAGCGCTAGTGTCAGTTAATACACCGAAGGAGCCGACATGCCAATGACGACATTATTCGTGGGAGCAATCCTAGTGGCATTGTTTCATGAAATAGAACAACTACAAAAACAAACGCAGAAGGTGAGATTTTCTCAGATTATAAAAGCAACTCACACAAGAAGCAGTTTTGCAATACTTGCATTTTTAGCGCTAACGGCCGCGCTGGCCGCCGCAGAGATCTACCTGTACGGACAAGGCGAAATTTATACCGCCGGAACAGGATGGGCATGGATAATTAAGCTCGTCATTTTAACGGTAGGAATCACATGCCTATTCTTCGTTCGTCAACGCAATAGTGATCATCTTGAAAAGAACCCCAAGGTCTATCGCGCAACCATCATACTTGGCCTCGTTCTAGTATTTGCACTAACCTTCATTTAACGATTTCAATATGCCTACCAACGCAACCGAACTTGTTGACTCTACCCTTTCGCTAATACAAGTCGCTCAAGGCGGCTTTGAGGTTGGCAACAGCAACAACGCCTATCAAGCATATACGAATGCCCTCAATTTAGCCGGCACCTTTGCGGGACAGGGACCTTGGGCAGTTGGTCTCAATGCAGCGGCAACAGCCAACAACACGACGTCTGCAGTTGCATCATGGTCAACAGGCCAGCTACAACCCTCAGATGTCTTGCAGATTACGGCGTCGGCTTTATCGCTAGTAGTGGCAGCTGCAGCGATTTCTGGCGCTGCCGTCCCCCTATCCGCCATCGCTCTTGCTGGAGCGATAGGAATTGCAGCCGGTCCAGGTTTCATTAAAGATAACTTTAACGAACTGGCAACCAGAATCGGCACGCACATGAGCAACGGATTGTTAGGCAACACCCCCGCGAATCTAAATGCAATAGCATCAGGCGCGGCTTCCAGCGGCGGCTCAGCGATCGTCAGACAATACGATGGCGCGGGCGGCGGAGAGTTTGTTACGATCGAAATGCTTGACGTTAATGGAAATAGCTACGGGGAGATTGGCACTTTGTCAGGAGAGTATGCAAGGGACCTTGGAATACTACAACCAATTGTCGCCGGCGTAGTACATGGCGACCCGAACAATCCAGGGACTTACATTGAGACCTATCAACTGCCGCTCATCGACGTTAGTCAAGCAACTCCGGCAAGTTCGTCGGCAATCTCACTTACCGAAGCACAACAATCCCTGCTCGGTAGCTTTATTCAAAACGCTCCATCACTCCCAGGAAATACGGTCGATTACGCAATTTCAAGCTTGTTTTCAATGGGGATAACCCTTTCTCACAATATGTTTTCGCCTACTTCGTCTAGTTTTGAGTATGTCGGACTCATACAGTCGCTAAGCGTTGGGGAAGAGCAAACATGGTACTACGATAGCGGGCTCGCGGGGCTGGACTTTATGGCTTTATCTAATCTTGAGCCCGAGCTTGGCGCCTCGAAAGAATCCAGCAACATTGCCACCCGGATAGCGAACAGGATGTCTTCGCCTATGGTTATTGATGTCAACGGCGATGGCATAGAAACAACTAGCCTAAGCAATTCGGAAGTCTTCTTTGACTTAACTGGTGACGGAGCAAAAGAGCGAACTGGGTGGATCTCTGGAGACGATGCATTCGTCGTTGTCGACATTGACGGCAATGGCCAAATTGACGACGCGTCCGAAATGTTTGGCGGTGACTTGCGCGGCGAGGGCTATTCTGAACTCGCGTTGATGGATGATAACGCGGACGGTTTACTGAATGCGCAAGACGCATCTTTTGCTCGATTGCAGTTATGGCAAGATCCCAACGCGAATGGAGTTGTGGATGCGGGCGAACTTAATTCACTCAACGATTCGGGCGTGACTGAACTGGCTCTCCAATACCAAACGACTAGCGTCTACAATAACGGCAATTTGATTGGTGAGGAATCATCCGCCACGGTATTTGGCAACGAAAGACTGATGGCCGATATTTACTTTCGGTATCAACCAGCCGAAAGCAACGACTCAAGAAGTAGAACCGTCTATATGGAGCCCGGACAAGTTGTGCTTAATTCGCAAACCAGCTTTTGTTTTGATTCGCTCGACCAGAGTGGGGTCGAGCGAGCCGGAACCATAGCAACACGGGCGCAAGGCCTTGTTGAAGCGATTGGCTGCTTCGCTTCTCCAGCAGCAGTAGATGCGAACTACGGTAATAGCTTTAATTCCGAGAAGACCTTGGAGTGGTCGACTTGTGGATTGGGATATGTAGGCGCGTAGCTGGCACAGCCGTTTCTGGACGCACGACTGAGTTGCGCAGTCGCTGTCTCCTCGGCAGGGCCCACGCCCTTTGTCCAGCCGCTCGGTGTCAAAGCCGAGCGGCCTTTTCTTCGTGCAGCGCTGCACCGGCGTGGCTCAAGCCGCCCGGCTTGCGCGCACCCACATCGCGATGCCCACGAGCACCATCGGCACGCACAGCCACTGGCCCATGCTCAGGTCGAGCGCCAGCAGGCCGAGGAAGCGATCGGGCTCGCGGAAGTACTCGGCGATGAAGCGGAACGCGCCGTAGCCGACGAGGAAGGCGCCCGACACCTGCCCCACCTTGCGCGGCTTGCGCGCGTACAGCCACAGCAAGACGAACAGCAGCAGCCCTTCGAGCGCGAACTGGTACAGCGGCGACGGATGCCGCGCGACATCGGAGCCCGACTGCGGATAGACCATCGCCCACGGCAGCGACGGATCCGCCGCGCGGCCCCACAGCTCGCCGTTGGTGAAGTTGCCGAGGCGCCCGCTGGCCAGACCCGTCGGCACGCACGGCGCGATCAGGTCGGTCACCTCGAGCCAGCGCCGGCCGCGCCGTTTCGCGAACACCGCCATCGCGACCAGCACGCCGAGCAGCCCGCCGTGGAAAGCCATGCCGCCCTTCCACACCTGGATGATCTCGAGCGGATTCGCCGCGTAGTAGCCCGGCTTGTAGAACAGCACGTAGCCGATCCGGCCGCCGATGATCACGCCGACGACGCCGTAGAACAGCAGGTCCTCGACGTCGCGCCGCGTCCAGCCGTTCTCGCGGAACGGGCTGTGCGCAACGCGCAGCGACGCGAGCCACAGGAACAGCCCGAAGGCGACGAGGTAGGTCAGCCCATACCAGTGGATCGCGATGGGGCCGAGCTGGATCGCGACCGGGTCGAACTGCGGGTGGATCAGCATGGAGACGGCGCGGGCTGCTGCCCGCCTTGGCGCGAAAGGCGGCGACGATAGCTCAGGGTCGCGGGGCGGCGGCCGCCCTCGCGACGCCGCGCCGGGCACCGCCGTGCGGGCCGGCGAGCGGGCTTCGCCGAGAATCCGCGCTTCCGTTCAGTCACGCCAGTTCCGCCGACCACGCCATGAAGATCAACCGCCGCTCCGCCAACATCACCGAGGGCGTCGCCCGTGCACCGAACCGCTCGATGTACTACGGCATGGGCTACGAGGAAGCCGACTTCGCCAAGCCGATGATCGGCGTCGCGAACGGCCACAGCACCATCACGCCGTGCAACTCGGGCCTGCAGCGGCTGGCCGATGCGGCAGTCGTTGGCTTGAAGGCGGCCGGCGCCAACCCGCAGATCTTCGGCACGCCGACCATCAGCGACGGCATGGCGATGGGCACCGAGGGCATGAAGTACAGCCTGGTCTCGCGCGAGGTGATCGCCGATTGCGTCGAGACCTGCGTCGGCGGCCAGTGGATGGACGGCGTGATCGTCATCGGCGGCTGCGACAAGAACATGCCCGGCGGGATGATGGGCATGCTGCGCGCGAACGTGCCGGCGATCTACGTCTACGGCGGCACCATCCTGCCCGGCAAGTACAAGGGCCAGGACCTCAACATCGTCAGCGTGTTCGAGGCGGTCGGCCAGTTCAGCGCCGGCAACATGAGCGAAGAGGACTTCTGCCAGATCGAGCGCCGCGCGATCCCCGGCAGCGGCTCCTGCGGCGGCATGTACACCGCCAACACGATGAGCTCGGCCTTCGAGGCGCTCGGCATGAGCCTGCCGTTCGCCAGCACGATGGCCAACGTCGAGGACGACATCGTTTCGCACACGCGCGAAGCGGCGCGCGTGCTGGTCGAGGCGGTGAAGCGGGACCTGAAGCCGCGCGACATCGTCACCAGGAAGGCGATCGAGAACGCGGTCGCGGTGATCATGGCCACCGGCGGCAGCACGAATGCGGTGCTGCATTTCCTGGCGATCGCGCACGCCGCCGGCGTCGAATGGAGCATCGACGACTTCGAGCGCATGCGCCGCAAGGTTCCGGTGCTGTGCGACCTGAAGCCGAGCGGCAAGTACCTCGCGATCGACCTGCACCGCGCCGGCGGCATTCCGGCGGTGATGAAGGCGCTGCTCGACGCCGGAGCGCTGCACGGCGACTGCGTCACGATCACGGGCAAGACGGTCGCCGAGAACCTCGCGGTCTTGCCGCCGCTGCGCGCCGATCAGGACGTGATCCGCCCGGTCGCCGAGCCGATCTACGCCGAAGGCCATCTCGCGATCCTGCGCGGCAATCTCGCGCCCGAAGGCTGCGTCGCCAAGATCACCGGCTTGAAGAACCCGGTCATCACCGGCCCGGCGCGCGTGTTCGACGACGAGCAGTCGGCGCTCGCAGCGATCATGGCCAAGCAGATCAAGGCAGGCGACGTGATGGTGCTGCGCTACCTCGGGCCGATGGGCGGCCCGGGCATGCCGGAGATGCTGGCGCCGACCGGCGCGCTGATCGGCCAGGGACTCGGCGAGAGCGTCGGTCTCGTCACCGACGGCCGCTTCTCGGGCGGCACCTGGGGCATGGTGGTGGGCCATGTCGCGCCCGAGGCGGCGGCCGGCGGCGCGATCGCGCTGGTGCACGAAGGCGACTCGATCACGATCGACGCGCACACGCTGAGCCTGCAGCTCAACGTGAGCGATGCCGAACTCGCGAAGCGCCGCGCCGCCTGGCAGGCGCCCGCGCCGCGCTACACGCGCGGGGTGCTGGCGAAGTTCGCGAAGAACGCTTCGAGCGCGAGCACCGGCGCGGTGCTGGATCGCTTCGAGTAAGCGCGCAAGCGTCGCTCAGAGCTTGGGCTCGCGGGGCGGGCCGGCGTCCATCTGGCTGTCGCCGATGCGGCTGCTGAGGATCGAGTCGCGGTTCTTCTTGCGCTCGTCGTCGCGCACCTTCTCGATCTTCTCGGCCTTGGCGGCGCGCCGAGCCTTGTATTCCTCGGCGCGGGCGCTGCGCTTCGCGTGCTTGCGCGGGTCGATCCCCAGCGCCAGCATGTTCTGGTGGCGGCGCGCTTCCTTGCGCTCGTCCATCTTGTCCATTTCCTTGCGGCGGGTGTAGCCGGACCAGTCGGCCCAGCTCCACCAGACGATGGCCAGCGCGAAGGGCGCGAGCACGATCCACCACGACCAGGCGGCCGGCGGCCCGACATCCAGCAGCTTCAGCGCTCCGAGCAGCACGCCGAGCAGGAGGAAGTACATCGTCTGATCTCCGGGTGGATGCGGCGCTTCGTCGCGAGGCCGCTCTCTAGAATCCGCGGTCAATGTACGGCAACGACTTCCGCGCATGAGTGCGCGAATCGCGAACTGGATCATGCTGGCGCTCGCTGCGACGGCCCCGCTCGCGGCCGCGCCGGCCGCCGCGGCCGCGGGCGGCGAGGAACTGGCCCGCAACCGTCGCTGCCTGGGTTGCCACGTCGTCGAGGGCCGCAAGGTCGTCGGCCCTTCCTTCAAGGACGTCGCCGCGCGCTACGCCGGCCACAAGGGCGCCGAGGCGATGCTCGCGAAGAAGATCCGCGAAGGGGGCGCCGGCAACTGGGGCCCCGTGCCGATGACCGCGAACACGCAGGTCAGCGAAGCCGAGGCGAAGCAGTTGGTCGGCTGGATCCTCGGCCTGAACTGACCCGCCCCCGTTGCGGCTCCGCCGATTGCCCGCAAGGGGACGCCGCTGGCGGACCGGCTTAGCCGGATCCGCGGCGGCCGCGGGCTTCGCTCGTGACCGCGCGCAGCTTCAGTTCGTCTGCGCGAGCTGCTCGAGGATCGCCGGGTTCTCCAGCGTGCTGGTGTCCTGGGTGATCGCCTCGCCCTTCGCGATCGAGCGCAGCAACCTGCGCATGATCTTGCCGCTGCGCGTCTTCGGCAGGTTGTCGCCGAAGCGGATGTCCTTCGGCTTCGCGATCGGGCCGATCTCCTTGGCGACGTGGTCGCGCAGCTGCTTGGCGATCGCCTTGGCTTCGTCGCCGGTCGGGCGGGCCCGCTTGAGCACGACGAAGGCGCAGATCGCCTCGCCGGTGGTGTCGTCGGGCCGGCCGACCACCGCGGCTTCGGCCACCAGCTCGGTGCAGCTGACCAGCGCCGACTCGATCTCCATCGTGCCCATGCGGTGGCCGCTGACGTTGAGCACGTCGTCGATGCGGCCGGTGATGGTGAAGTAGCCGGTCTTCGCGTCCCGGATCGCGCCGTCGCCGGCCAGGTAGTACTTCCCTTTGAAGTCCTCGGGGTAGTAGCTCTTCTTGAAGCGCTCGGGGTCGCCCCAGATCGTGCGGATCATCGAAGGCCAGGGCTTCTTCACCACCAGGATGCCGCCCTGCCCGTTGGGCACGTCCTTGCCGGTCTCGTCGACGATCGCGGCCTGGATGCCCGGGAAAGGCAGCGTGCAGGAGCCCGGCACCAGCTTGGTCGCGCCGGGCAGCGGCGTGATCATGTGGCCGCCGGTCTCCGTCTGCCAGAAGGTGTCGACGATCGGGCAGCGGCCGCCGCCGACGTGCTGGTGGTACCACTCCCAGGCCGCCGGGTTGATCGGCTCGCCGACCGAGCCCAGGATGCGCAGGCTGCTCAGGTCGTGCTGCTTCGGGTGCACCTTGTCGTTCGTCTCGGCCGCCTTGATCAGCGAACGGATCGCGGTCGGCGCCGTGTAGAAGACCGTGACCTTGTGCTTCGCGATCGTCTGCCAGAAGCGGCCGGCGTCCGGGTAGGTGGGCACGCCCTCGAACACGATCTCGGTGCCACCGAGCGCCAGCGGCCCATACGTGATGTAGCTGTGGCCGGTGACCCAGCCGATGTCGGCGGTGCACCAGAACACGTCGTCGGGCTTCAGGTCGAAGGTCCACTTGGTGGTGAGCGCCGCATGCAGAAGGTAGCCGCCGCTCGCGTGCTGCACGCCCTTGGGCTTGCCCGTCGAGCCGGAGGTGTAGAGCAAAAACAGCGGGTGCTCCGCCTCGACCCATTCGGGCTCGCAGGTGTCGGCCTGGCCGGCGATCAACGCGTCCCAGGCGATGTCGCGCGCGGCGTCCATCGCGACCGCCGCGCCGGTGCGCCTGGCGACGACCACCGTCTTCACCGTCTCGCAGCCGCCCAGCGCGATCGCCTCGTCGACGATGCTCTTCAGCGGCAGCGCCTTGCCGCCGCGCAGTTGCTGGTCGGCGGTGATCACCATGACGGCGCCGGTGTCGTTGATGCGGTCGCGCAGGCTTTGCGCCGAGAAGCCGCCGAACACCACCGAATGGATCGCGCCGAGCCGCGCGCAGGCCTGCATCGCGGCGACGCCTTCGATCGACATCGAGATGTAGATGACGACGCGGTCGCCCTTCTTCACGCCGCGCGACTTCAGGCCGTTGGCGATGCGGCAGGTCAGCGCCAGCAGCTCGCGGTAGGCGCACCGCGTCACCGCGCCGTCGTCGGCCTCGAAGATGATCGCCGTCTTGTCGCCGAGGCCGCGCTCGACGTTGCGGTCGAGGCAGTTGTACGAAACGTTGAGCGTGCCGTCGGCAAACCACTTGAAGAACGGCGCGTTGCTCTCGTCGAGCACCTGGGTGAACGGCGTCTTCCAGCTCACCAGCTCCTTCGCGAGCCGGCCCCAGTAGCCGGCGTAGTCCGCCTCGGCCTCGGCGCACAGCTTGTCGTAGGCCGCCATGCCCGAGACGTGCGCCGCGGATGCGAGCGCGGCCGGCGGGTCGTAGGTGCGAAGGTCCTGGGTGCTCATGCGGATGTCTCCTGGAAGGCTCGTGACTCGAAGCTCGGGAAAGGAAATCGTGGCGCAGCGGACTGTGGGCAGGGCCTCTTACCGAGCCCTTACTTGCCGAGCCACTCTAGCCCCGGCGCCCCCTGCGCTTCCATTGCGGCATGTCCTTAGCCGCCGGCAGCGCGGCGCTGCTCCCCTGCTCCACGCCCCGCGGGCGCAGCGGCCGCCTTCCTAGAATCGCTCGCTTCGCACGGCCCGCCCTTCCGATGAAACCCATCCCCGACCACACCGCGACCCGGCTGCGTCCGCTGCCCAACCTCATCTTCATGAGCCGGTGGCTGCAGCTGCCGCTGTACCTGGGGCTGATCCTGGCGCAGGGCGTCTACGTCTTCCACTTCTGGGTCGAGCTGGTCCACCTGATCGAGGCCGCGTTCGGCAACGAGGCCGCGCTCGGCAAGCTCGTGACGAGCATCGGCTACAAGAGCGACGCGCCGGTCACGCAGCTCAACGAGACGGTGATCATGCTGGTGGTGCTGGCGCTGATCGACGTGGTGATGATCAGCAACCTGCTGATCATGGTGATCGTCGGCGGCTACGAGACCTTCGTCTCGCGCATGGGTCTGGAGAACCACCCGGACCAGCCCGAATGGCTGAGCCACGTCAACGCCTCGGTGCTGAAGGTGAAGCTGGCCACCGCGATCATCGGCATCAGCTCGATCCACCTGCTGAAGACTTTCATCAACGCGGCCAACTACACCGACAAGGTGCTGCTGTGGCAGACGCTGATCCACGTCGCCTTCCTGTTCTCGGCGATGGCGATCGCGATGACCGACCGGCTGATGGCCGGGCCCGGCGCCAAGCCCGGCGCGCCGCATTGAACTGAACCAAGCCGCATCGAGCCAGCAAGCCAGGGAGCAAGCCATGGGCACCACCACGATCCGCCGCGCCGACTTCGTCGAATCGATTGCCGGCGCGCTGCAGTACATCAGCATCTACCACCCGGCCGACTACATCGCGCACCTCGCGCGTGCCTACGAGGCCGAGCAGAGCCCGGCGGCGAAGGACGCGATCGCGCAGATCCTCACGAACTCGAAGATGTGCGCCGAAGGCCGCCGGCCCATCTGCCAGGACACCGGCATCGTCAACGTCTTCCTGAAGATCGGCATGGACGTGCGCTTCGAGGGCTTCGACGCCGGCATCGAGGACGCGGTGAACGAAGGCGTGCGGCGCGGCTACCTCGACCCGGACAACAAGCTGCGCGCGAGCATCGTCGCGGACCCGCACTTCGCGCGAAAGAACACCGGCGACAACACGCCGGCCGTCGTCCACATGACGCTCGTGCCCGGCAACACCGTGGACGTGCAGGTCGCCGCGAAGGGCGGCGGCTCCGAGAACAAGAGCAAGTTCGTGATGATGAATCCGAGCGACAGCCTGGTCGATTGGGTGCTGAAGACGGTGCCGACGATGGGCGCCGGCTGGTGCCCGCCCGGCATGCTGGGCATCGGCATCGGCGGCACCGCGGAAAAGGCGATGCTGATGGCGAAGGAATCGCTGATGGAGGACATCGACCTCCACGAACTGCGCCAGCGCGGGCCGCAGAACAAGACGGAGGAGCTGCGCCTCGAGCTGGTCGACAAGATCAACGCGCTGGGCATCGGCGCGCAGGGCCTCGGCGGGCTGACGACCGTGCTCGACGTGAAGATCCGCATGGCGCCGACGCATGCCGCGAGCAAGCCCGTGGCGATGATCCCGAACTGCGCCGCGACGCGCCACGCGCACTTCGTGCTCGACGGCTCGGGCCCCGCCTACCTCGAGCCGCCGAGCCTCGACCTCTGGCCCGATGTGCACTGGGCACCCGACTACAACAAGAGCACCCGCGTCGACCTCGACACGCTGACTTCGGCGCAGGTCGCGAGCTGGAAGCCCGGCCAGACGCTGCTGCTGAGCGGCAAGATGCTCACCGGCCGCGACGCCGCGCACAAGCGCATCCAGGACATGCTCGCGAAGGGCGAGAAGCTGCCGGTGGACTTCACCGACCGCGTCATCTACTACGTCGGCCCGGTCGATCCGGTGCGCGACGAAGTCGTCGGCCCCGCCGGTCCGACCACCGCGACGCGGATGGACAAGTTCACCGAGATGATGCTGGGCAGCACCGGTCTGATCGGCATGATCGGCAAGGCCGAGCGCGGCCCGGCCGGCATCGAGGCGATCCGCAAGCACCGCAGCGCCTACCTGATGGCGGTCGGCGGCGCGGCGTATCTGGTCGCCAAGGCGATCAAGCAGGCCAAGGTCGTCGGCTTCGCCGATCTCGGCATGGAGGCGATCTACGAATTCGACGTCAAGGACATGCCGGTGACCGTCGCGGTCGACGCGAACGGCAGCTCGGTGCACCAGAGCGGGCCGGCCGAGTGGCAGGCGCGCATCGGCAAGATCCCGGTCGTCGCGGCCTGAGCCTCGGCGCGCCGCCGAAGCGGCTCACTCCGTGACCTTCACGCCCTTCCAGAACGCGATGCGGCCCTTGATCTCGCGGGCCGCTTCCTTCGGCTCGGGGTAGTACCAGGCCGCTTCGGGATTCAGCTCGCCGTCGACGAGCAGCGAGTGGTAGCTCGCCTGGCCCTTCCATGCGCACATGGTCTTGTGGTTGCTGCCGACCAGGTACTCGCGCTTCACCGCGCTTTCGGGGAAGTAGTGGTTGCCTTCGACGACCACGGTGTCGTCGCTCTCGGCGATGGTCACGCCGTTCCATGTCGCTTTCATCGAACCCTTTCGGTGATCAGCCCGGCAAGCCGAGCCAGTGGATGCTGAAGAGCTGCTGGTCGTCGCACCACACGGCGCGCGGCTGCCAGCCGGCCCGCTGCGCGAGCGCGCGGAAACCGTCGACGGTGAACTTGTGCGAGTTCTCGGTGTGCAGCGTCTCGCCTTCGGCGAAGTCGAAGACGTGGCCGCACACGCGCACCTGCTGCGCGCGCCGGCTCACCAGGTGCATCTCGACGCGCTGCAACCGCGGCTCGTAGTAGGCATGGTGCGCGAAGCCGTCGAGCGCGAAGTTCGCGCCGAGTTCGCGGTTCGCCCGCACGAGCAGGTTGAGGTTGAAGGCCGCGGTGACGCCGGCCGCGTCGTTGTAGGCCGCCTGCAGCCGGGCCGGCTCCTTGACCCGGTCGACGCCGATCAGCAGCCCCGCACCGCAGCCGTCGTGGTCGATCGTCTCGCGTGCGCGGCGCAGGAAGGCGATCGCCTCGTCGGGCGAGAAATTGCCGATCGACGAGCCCGGGAAGAAGCCGACGCGCCGCGTGGCCTGCGCATGCCGCGCGGGCAAGGCGATCGCGCGGCTGAAGTCGGCGGCGATCGGCCGCACGTCGAGGCCGGGATGGTCGGCGCGCAGGGCATCCGCCGCCGCATGAAGGTGCTCCGCCGAGATGTCGATCGGCAGGAAGCTGCGCGGCCGCTGCATCGCCTCGAGCAGCACGCGCACCTTGCGGCTGGAGCCGGCGCCGAACTCGACGATCTCGGCATCGGCCCCGAGGCATGCGGCGATCTCGCCGGCCCGCGCGCGCAGCAGCGCGAGTTCGGTGCGCGTCGGGTAGTACTCGGGCAGTTCGCAGATGCGGTCGAACAGCGCCGAGCCCGCCGCGTCGTAGAAGAACTTCGGCGGCACGCTGCGCGGCGTGCGTGCGAGGCCGGCGAGCATCTCGCGCGCGAAGTCGCTGTCGACGACGCGCGGCGACGCGGGCAGCAGGGCCGGCGCCGGCACGGCGGCGTCGATGCGCTGGAGCATCGGTCCGGGCTTCATGCGGCGTCCTTCGCGAGACGCACGCCGCTGAACTGCCAGCGCGCCGACGGCGGAAAGAAGTTGCGGTAGCTCGGCCGCGCATGGCCCGCCGGCGTCGCGCAGCTGCCGCCGCGCAGCACCAGCTGGCCGACCATGAACTTGCCGTTGTATTCGGCGACCGCGCCGGCCAGCGGGCGGAAGCCGGGATACGGGTCGTAGGAGGAGCGGGTCCATTCCCAGACCTCCCCGGTCGCGTCGAGCATGCCGTCGTTCGCCGCGGCCTCCCATTCGAACTCGGTCGGCAGCCGCGCGCCGGCCCAGGCCGCGTAGGCGCTGGCTTCGTAGAAGCTCAGGTGGCTCACCGGCTCGTCGAGGTCGAGCGCGCGTTCGCCGTGCAGCGTGAAGACCGTCGGCCGCGCCGCGCCCGCGTCGCGCCAGTACAGCGGCGCCTCCCAGCCGCCGGCCTGCACCGCGGCCCAGCCGTCGCTGAGCCAGTGCGCGGCGCTGCGGTAGCCGCCTTCGCGCACGAACTCGAGGTAATCGCGGTTGGACACCGGCCGGCGCGCGATCGCATGCCCGGCGAGCAGCACGCGGTGGCGCGGCGTCTCGTTGTCGAACGCGAAGTCGGCGCCCGCGGCCGGCGCGCGGCCGACGGCGACGATGCCGCCCGGCCGTTCGCGCCAGCCCTGGGCCGCGTCCATCGCCTGCGGGTGGCAGCGCGGCGCGGCGCCGTCGCCCTCGGCGTACGCGGGCTGCAGCGGGTTGCACGACAGCAGGAACTTCGCGTCGGTGAGGATGAGCTCCTGGTGCTGCTGCTCGTGCTGCAGGCCCAGCATCAGCAGGGGCTCGATCGCGGCCCAGCGGCGCTCGCCGGCGCCTTCGATCAGCTCGGCCATCGCCGCATCGACATGCTCGCGGTAGCGCAGCACCTCGCTGTGCGGCGGCCGCGTCAGCAGCCCTCGCTGCGGCCGAGGGTGGCGGGGGCCGAGCGCTTCGTAGTAGGAGTTGAAGAGGAAGCCGTAGCGCTCGTCGAACGGCCGCGCGTGCGGCGCATGCTCGGCCAGGAGCACCGTCTCGAAGAACCAGCTGGTGTGCGCCAGATGCCACTTGGTGGGGCTCGCATCGGCCATCGCCTGCACGCACTGGTCTTCGGCCGACAGCGGTGCCGCGAGCGCGAGCGAGGCAGCGCGCACCTCGGCGTAGCGCTGCTGCCATGCGGCGCGATCGTGGTCGAGGCGCGAACGCAGGTCGTCGATACGAGCACTCATCGAAGCTTTTCCTTCGTCGTGACGGCGGCTCGTGCGCCGGCCGGGGCGGATCACCGGGCAGTCGAGGCGGGACGCGCAACCTTACGCTGCCGCGCGCCCTCGTGAACGCTGCGGGCGGCAAACCCCGTGCCGGCGCGCCCGCGGCGCGGCCATGCGCTAGGAGCGCTGCTTGGCGGTGCCCGGCGCAGCGGCCGGCGGCTCGGCGCCGGGCTGCAGGCTCCAGTCGACCTCGTTGCCCGGCGTCGGCCGCGGCTGGCGCGCGTGCTTGGCGGCGCCGATGGCGATCGGGTCGCTCGCGGGGAAGGTGTTCTCCAGCGCTTCGTCGAGAAGTTCCTGGTAGCTGCCGACCTTCTCCTCGGGCGCTTGCGCGCGCCCTTCGAGCCGCTGGTCCTCGGCGTCCTTGCGTCCGCGCATCACGCGGCTCCGGCGACCGGCCGCGCGGCGGCCGGCACCGCATCGATCACGCGCCGGCCGGCCTGCGCCTCGAACTCCATCGGGTCGTGCGAGCACATCAGCGACAGGTTCGCGCCCTGTTCGCGCTTGAGCTGGCGCAGCCGCTGCTGGTTGGCGAGGCGCAGGCCGCGATCCTTCTCCATCAGCGTCTGGTACATGCGCAGCCCCGGGGCGCAGCGCGGGTGTTCGAAGTCCATCTCGCGGCGATCGAAGTAGGCGTCGCCGGCCTGCAGATGCCAGCGGCCGTCGGCGCGAAAGGCCACGCCCGCGTGGCCGAGCGTGTGGCCGACCAGCGGCACCAGCAGCAGTTCCTCATCGAGCCCGTCGAGCGCGCGCACCGCGGAGAACCCGAACCACGGCTCGCCGGCACCCGACAGGTAGCCGTGCCATCGGCTGCGGTCGCCCCACTGCTGCGGCCGGTAGCGCTGGCGGTCGAGCCAAGTGCGCCGCTCGACCGCGGCGTCGTGCTCGGCGCTGAGCATGTGCACGCGCGCCTGCGGGAAATCGGTCAGGCCGCCGGCGTGGTCGAAGTCGAGGTGGGTCAGCACGACGTGGCGCACGTCGGCGGCGCGGAAGCCGAGCCGCTCGATCTGCCGCAGCGCGGTCATCTCCTCGCGGAAATCCGGGCTCAGCAGCGCGAGGAAGAACGCGCTGAGACGGCGGCGCGGCTGGCGCACGTCGTCGAGGCCGAAGCCGGTGTCGATCAGCACGAGGCCGCGATCGGTTTCCAGCAGCGCGCAATGGCAGCACAGCCGCCCGCGTTGGAACACCGACGCGCTGCGTCCGTCCATCAGCCGCCCGCCGAGCGGACAGGAGGAGATGCAGTTGAGGTGATGCAGCTTCATGAAGCTCTCGCAGCGCAAGTTTCCGGAACGAGCCGGGGGCCGAAAGCGGGACCGGGCCGCGCGGCGAAGCCGCGGCGGCCCGGTCGGCGGATCAGAAAATCGATCGGTCAGCGACGCTGCTCGCCCTGGCCGCCCTGACCGCCCTGCTGCCCCGGCTGGCCCGATTGCCCTTGCTGGCCTTGCTGGCGCGAGCCCTGGCCGCCCTGCTCCTGCTGGCGGCTCTGGCCTCCTTGCTGATCCTGCTGGCGGTTGGTCTGCGGGTTCTGCTGCGAGCCCTGCCCGCCTTGCTGCTGGCGATTCGACGGGTTCTGGTCCTGTTCGCGGTTCTGAGCCATGTGCACGCTCCTGGATGCGACGGCGACCTTGCCGACGCTTCCATGCGGGCAAGGCCCGTACCTGTGGGGCGGTCACGACGCTTGCGGCGGCGACAGCCGCGTACCGCGCGCATCGATCACCGGCGGCGTCTCGAAGGTATGGAAAGGCGCCGGTGACGGCACTTCCCACTCGAGCCCCTCGGCGCCGTCCCAGGGCCGCTGCGGCGCCGGCTCGCCGCGGTGGCGCAGGGCCGGCAGCACGATGAAGAACACGAAATAGACCTGCGCCAGCCCGAAGACGAAGCCGCCGATCGACGCGATGAAGTTGAAGTCGGCGAACTGCATCGGGTAGTCGGCGTAGCGGCGCGGCATGTTGGCCAGGCCAAGGAAGTGCATGGGGAAGAAGCCGACGTTGAAGCTCACCAGCGAGACCCAGAAGTGGACCTGGCCGCGCCGCTCGCGGTACATCACGCCGGTCCACTTCGGCACCCAGTAGTAGTAGCCGGCGAACATGGCGAACAGCGAGCCCGCGACCATCACGTAGTGGAAGTGCGCGATGACGTAGTAGGTGTCGTGCACGACGATGTCCACCGGCGCGACCGCGAGGATCAGCCCCGAGAAGCCGCCGATCGAGAACACGAAGATGAAGCCGACCGCGAACAGCATCGGCGTCTCGAAGGTCATCGAGCCGCGCCACATCGTCGCGATCCAGTTGAACACCTTCACGCCGGTGGGCACCGCGATCAGCATCGTCGCGTACATGAAGTAGAGCTGGCCGGTCACCGGCATGCCGGTGGCGAACATGTGGTGGGCCCACACGATGAACGACAGCACCCGCCGGTCATCAGCATCGCAAGGCTGAACAGCAGGTAGAGCGTTCCGATGTCCTTGTGGTTCGTCGCGAACAGCCAGCGGCGCCAGCCGTGCGGACGGTGGTGCGGCTCTTGCGCGTCGTGCGCTCGCCGGCGGTCGGCGCGCCGGGGAGCGACGCGCCCGGCGTGAAGGGATGGGCCTGATCGACGGCGGCAGCCTTTCGATGCGGTTCGTCGCGGCCCGGGCGGCCGCGCAACGAGGGCACACGGCGGCAATCACGACACCGCACGAACGATCGAGGAGTGCGGGCATGGGCATTGCCGAACTTCGCATCCACGCCGAAACGAAAGCGCGAGCGCGAACGCCGCGGCGTACCCCACAACCTCCATCCATCGACAGGAGCCGACCATGTTCTCCCACAACAAGCGCCTTCAATACACAGTGCGCGTCAGCGAGTCGAACCCCGGCCTCGCGAACCTGCTGCTCGAGCAGTTCGGCGGCCCGCAAGGCGAGCTCGCCGCGGCCACGCGCTACTTCACCCAGGCCCTGGGAGAGACCGACCCGGGTCGCAAGGACATGCTGATGGACATCGCGACCGAAGAGCTGAGCCATCTCGAGGTGATCGGCACCATCGTCGCGATGCTCAACAAGGGCAGCAAGAGCCGCCTGTCCGAGGCGGTCGACAGCGAGGCCGAGATGTACCGGCGCATCAGCGGCGCGGGCAACGACTCGCACGTCACGCAGGTGCTCTACGGCGGCGGGCCGCCGTTGACCAACTCGGCCGGCGTGCCGTGGACCGCGGCCTACGTCGACACCATCGGCGAGCCGACCGCCGACCTGCGCAGCAACGTCGCCGCGGAGGCGCGCGCGAAGATCATCTACGAGCGCCTGATCTCCTGCACCGACGATCCCGGCGTCAAGGAGGCGCTCGGCTTCCTGATGACGCGCGAGGTGGCGCACCAGCAGTCGTTCGAGAAGGCGCTGTACGCGATCCAGCCGAACTTCCCGCCCGGCAAGCTGCCCGGCATGGAGCGCTTCAGCAACGTCTACTTCAACATGTCGCAAGGCGAAGGCGACGAGCGCGGCTCGTGGAACAGCGACGAGAACTTCGAGTACGTCAGCGACTGGGAGCAGCAGTGCGCGGTCGACGGCGGCAGCGGCCTGCCCGAAGTGGCGCTGCAGGCCGACGAGAAGAGCCTCGTCGCGCAGACGATGCAGCGCACCCGCTCCGACCCGCAGCAGGACCCGATGACCGGTGCGATGCTCGGCGCGGGCGGCGGCAACGGCATCGCGCCGACCAAGTCGGTGCGACGCTGAGCCGCGACGTCGCTCGATGGGCGTGCGCGAGCGGGCCTGGGCCGCGCAGCCGGGCCGCTGGGTCGGCCTGGCGGTGGTGCTGGGCGGGCTCGCCGCGCTGCTGCACGACGGCTGGCAGCTGATCGGCCGCACCGACCCGCGCATCGTCGCGGCCGGCGCGGCCGGCTGCATCGCGGCGCTCGCGACCGCGCTCGGCACGCTGCCGGTGCTGCTGCAGCAGCGCCACTCCGAGCGCACCCGCGACGCGATGCTCGGCTTCGGCGCCGGCGTCATGCTGGCGGCGTGCTCGTTCTCGCTCATCGTGCCGGCGCTCGCCGCGGCGACCGCGCAGGGCGCGAGCCGCTTCGGTGCGGCCGGCATCGTCGGCGCGAGCGTGCTGATCGGCGCGGGGCTGATGCTCCTGCTCGAGAAGAACCTGCCGCACGAGCACTTCATCAAGGGCCAGGACCGCCACCACGCCCATGCGCGCGCGCTGAAGCGCACCTGGCTGTTCGTCTTCGCGATCGCGCTGCACAACCTGCCCGAGGGCCTCGCGATCGGCGTCGCCTACGGCGGCACCGATGCGCTCGCGGCCAGCGCGCTGGCCACCGGCATCGCGATCCAGGACGTGCCTGAAGGGCTGGTGATCGCCGTCGCGCTGCACGCGGCGGGCTACCCGCGCCGCTTCGCGGTGGCGCTCGGGGCGGCGTCGGGGCTGGTCGAGCCGGTCGGCGCGGTGCTCGGTGCGGCGCTGATCACGCTGACCGGCGCGCTGCTGCCCTGGGGCCTGGCCTTCGCGGCGGGCGCGATGCTGTTCGTCGTCAGCCACGAAATCATCCCGGAGTCGCACCGCACCGGCCACGAGCACGCGGCCACCGGCGGCCTGGTGCTCGGCTTCGCGCTGATGATGGTGCTGGACACCGCGCTCGTGTGACGCGGCGACTCAGGGCACGGTGCTTGCCCCAGCGGCGCACCGCAGCTGGAGCCGCCGATGACCGAAGTACGCAAGGGCCAGGCGCCCGCCACCTTGTCGCGCGAGGCCTTCGGCGAGCGCTTCCGCGCGTTGTTCTACGACCCGAAGTTCGACGCCGAGCGCGACGCCCTCGGCCGGCTCGAGCGCATCGCCTTCGAGAACTACGAGCAAGGCCGCAAGGCGCCGCTGACGCACAAGGCCGGCCCCGGCTACGCGGACCCCGACTACGACCTTTCCGACGAATGGCGCGCGAACAGCGAGCGCCTGAAGGCGCTGCAGAGCCGGCAGCTCGACGCCTCGACGCCCTCGCGCGTGCTCGTGATCTGCGGCGCGGCGCGCAACGACGGCACCTGCCCCGGCGAGATGTCGAAGACCTTCCGCCTCTGCGGCCTGGTGCGCGAGGGGCTGGAGGCGAACGGCATCGAATGCGACCTGCTCGACATGAGCCTGATGCAGTCGGAGTTCGGCCGGATGATCTTTCCCTGCAAGGCCTGCGTCTCCACCGCGATGCCGCTGTGCCACTGGCCGTGCAGCTGCTATCCGAACCACTCGACCGGCCAGGTCAACGACTGGATGGCCGAGATCTACGAGCGCTGGGTCGCCGCGCACGGCGTCGTGATCGTCACGCCGACCTACTGGTACCAGAGTCCGAGCGCGCTGAAGCTGATGATCGACCGGCTCGTCTGCGCCGACGGCGGCAACCCCGACCCGACGCGCACCGGCGGCAAGGACGCGGCCAAGGCCAAGGAAGTCGAGCTGGCCGGCTGGGATTACCCGCAGCACCTGGCCGGCCGCGTCTACGGCCTGCTGGTGCACGGCGACGTCGCCGGCTACGAAGGCGCGCGCCGCGACCTTTCCGACTGGCTCGACTGGATGGGCCTGATCGACGCCGGCCCGCAGGCACGGCTCGACCGCACGATCGGCTACTACGAGCCTTACGCGACCAGCCACGAAACGCTCGATGCCGACCAAGCGGTGCAGGAAGAAGCGCGCAACCTCGGCCGGGCGGTCGCGCAGACGGTGGCCGAACTGCGCGCCGGCCGGCTGCAGCAGGTGCAGCCGAAGCTGCGCAGGCCGCGGCCCAAGTGAGCCGCGCGCCCGTGACTTCCCGCTGATGCCCGGACGGCGCTTGCCTTAGGCTGCGCCGCTCGGCGCCACCCCTGCGGCGCGCGAGGAGACGAAGCGATGCCCGACGCGCCCGTGCGCGCCCCCGACCCCCCGGTACCCGCGCTCGAATCGAGCCGGCTGCGCACGCTGGCGCGGCTGCGCGCCGTCGTCGCGCTGGCGCTGCTGCTGCCCACGCTGGCCTTCGTGGCCGTCGCCGCGGTGCTCTACGAGCGCGAGTTCGACGACGCGCGCGACCGCCTCGACCGCGCCGCCCGCATCGCGCAGGAGCACGGGCTCAAGCTGTTCGACACCAACGAGATGCTGCTGCAGCGCATGCTCGACCTGGTCGGCCATGCCGACGACGCCGGCCTGCGCGAACGCGAAGACGAGCTGCATGCGCGCCTGAAGTACATGGCCGCGACGCTGCCCCAGGTGCAGGGCCTGTTCGTGCACGGCGTCGACAGCCGCATGATCGCCAACAGCCGCAGCCACCCCCCGCCGCGCCATATCGACTACAGCGACCGCAGCTGGCAGCGCGCGCACCTGCGCGGCGAGGAGCCGGTCTACGTGAGCGAGCCGCTGGTCAGCCGGCTGACCGGCGAGGCGGCCTTCGACATCAGCCGCCGCCGCACGCACGCCGACGGCAGCTTCGCCGGCACGGTGCACGTGAGCCTGCGCCCCGAGTCCCTGACCGACTTCTACCGGGCCTTGCTGCGCAACCAGCCCGGCCTGCGCCTGACCGTGCTGCGCCGCGACGGCACCGGCATCGCGCGCTGGCCCGGCTTGCTGCCGACCGACCGCACGCCGGCCGACGAGGGCACGATGCGCCAGATCGCCGCCGGCGAGCGCGTCGGCGCGAGCGACGGCCCGTCGTCGTTCGACGGCACGCCGCGGCTGCGAATGTTCCGCCAGCTCGGCGATTACCCGCTGTATGTCGTCGCGTCGATGGACCGCCAAGCGGTGCTGGCCGCTTGGGGCCGGCAGGTCGCGCTGATCGCGCTGTTCGTCTTCCCCACCGCGACCGGCTTCGCGTGGATGGCCTGGGTCTCGCTGCGGCGCACGCGCGACGAGTTCGCCACGGTGCGCCGGCTCGAGGACGAGACCGCGCGGCGCCAGCGCGCCGAGCTGAACCTGATGCAGTCGCAGAAGCTCGAGGCGATGGGCCGGCTCACCGGCGGCGTCGCGCACGACTTCAACAACCTGCTCGCGATCGTCGGCAACAGCGTCGAGGTGATCCGGCGCCAGCGGCCCGAGCTGGCCGAGACGCAGCAGGTCGCGGCCATCGGCCGCGCGGTCGCCTCGGGCGCCAAGCTCACGCGCCAGCTGCTCGCCTTCGCGCGCCAGCAGGCGCTGCTGCCCGAGCGGATGCTGCTGCAGGAGCGGCTCGCCGGGCTGATCGAGCTGCTCAAGCCGCTGCTCGGCTCGGGAGTCCGCCTCGAGTGGGCGGTGGACGAGGACACCGCGCCGATCGAGGTCGACGCGGCCGAGCTGGAACTCGCCCTGATCAACCTCGCGGTCAACGCGGCCGACGCGATGCAGGGCCGCGGCACGCTGCGCATCGCCGCGCGCAACGCGCAGCCGGGCGAGACGCCGCCGTCGCTGGAAGGCGGCTTTGTGCAGATCGACGTCGACGACAGCGGCCCGGGCATCGCGCCCGCGCTCGCCGAGCGCGCCTTCGAGCCCTTCTTCACCAGCAAGCCGGTCGGCAAGGGCACGGGACTCGGCTTGAGCCAGGTGCGCGCGCTGTGCCAGAGCACCGGCGGCGACGCGCGCATCGAGGCCGCCCCCGGCGGTGGCGCGCGGGTGCGGCTGTGGCTCGGGCGGAGCCTGCGCGCCGCGGCCGCCGCGGCGGCGGTCGTGCCGCCGGCCACGCGCATCGAAGGCCGGCTGCTGCTGGTCGAGGACAACGACGAGGTCGCGCGCGCGACGCACCAGCTGCTCGAAGCGATGGGCTGCCACGTGCAGCACGTGCGCGACGGCGCCGAAGCGCTGGCCTTCGTGGAAAGCCGCCGCGACGAGATCGACCTGGTGCTGAGCGACATCGAGATGCCGGGCACGCTCGATGGCATCGCGCTGGCCGGCCGGCTGCGCGAACGTACGCCGACGCTGCCCGTGCTGCTGATGACCGGCTACGCGGTGCGGCTCGCGCAGGCGCGCAAGCAGCAGCTCGCGGTGCTGCCCAAGCCTTGCTCGCCGGCGGTGCTGGCCGAGGCGATCCAGCGCGCGCTCGCGACGCGCACGCAGGGCGAGCGGGTCGGCTGAACCGGCTGAACCCTCAACCGATCGAGGCGAGCCGCCGCAGCGCCGGCCGCAGGTCCTTGGCGGCGCGCGCCATCCCGTCCCACGGCGCGTTGCCGATCGCGAGCCGCGGTTCGAGTTCTAGCAGCGTCCACTGCGCGCCGGAGTCGATCGCCGCGAGCTCGCTCCAGTCGATCGGCACCGACACGCCGAGCCCCGGGCGCGCGCGCAGCGACCACGCGGCCACCGTCGTCGCGCCGCGGCCGTTGCGCAGGTAGTCGACGAAGATCTTCCCGACCCGCCGCTTCGGCCCGCTGATCGCGACGAAGCGGTCGGGGAACACGCGCGCAAGGTGCTCGCTCATCAGCTTCGCGCCGGCCTTCACCTCGTCCCAGCCGAGTGCGCGGCGGATCGGCACGACCACGTGCAGGCCCTTGCCGCCGCTGGTCTTCAGGAAGGCGGCGAGGCCGAGTTCCTCGACCATCGCGCGGGCGAGCTTGGCCGCCTCCTGCATCCGCGACCACGGCACGCCTTCGCCTGGGTCGAGGTCGAGCACGATGCGGTCGGGCTGGTCGATGCGGTCCTTGCGGCCGTTCCAGGTGTGCAGCTCGATCGTGTTGCGCTGCGCGGCTTCGAGCAGCCCCTCGGCGCTGGCGATCTCGACCAGCGGCGCATGGCCCGGATCGAAGGCGGGATCGAGCAGCGTGATGCCGCCGACCGGCTCGCCCTCGAGATGCTTCTGGAAGAACAGCTCGCCGCCCACGCCCTGCGGCGCACGCAGCAGCGCGACCGGCCGGCCGCGCAGGTGTTCGAGCATCAAGGGCGCGACGCGCGCGTAGTGCGCGACGGCGTCGCCCTTGGTCGCGCCGCTGGCCGCGTCGATGCGGCGCTCGGCGTGGGTGACGCGCAGCTTCGGCGGCGCGGTCCGGGGGGCCTTCGATGCGGGCATCGCCGTCGCTCCTTGCACGCCGACGTCGGCCGCGCGCTTGTCCTGTCGCAGACCGTGGAAGACCGCGTGGCGCAGCCGGCCCTGCGAGGTGCGCGCGGCGAACGCGACTTCGGCGACGAGCTCCGGCTCGACCCAGCGCACGCCCCGTGCCGGCTCGCCTTCGACGCGCGCGGTCGGCTTCGGGCTCGGCTTGCGCGCGAGCCGCCGATTCAACTCGGCGCGCTGCCCGGCCGCGAAGCCGCTGCCGACGTTGCCCACATAGCGCAGGCTGCCGTCGGCCGCGCGCTCGGCCAGCGCCAGCGAGCCCGGGTCCTCGCCCTTCTTGCCCGGCATGCTGCCGACCACCACGAATTCTTGGCGCCGGATGCCCTTCAGCTTGATCCAGTCGTCGCTGCGCCGGCCGGCAGCGTAGATCGAGTCGCGCCGCTTGCCGATCACGCCTTCGAGGCCGAGCGCCGTCGAAGCCTGCAGCAGCGCGGCGGCCGGCACGTCGAACACCTCGCTCACGCGCAGCAGCCCGGCCGCCTTGCCGCGCGGCTTGAAGGCGGCGAGCAGCGCGGCGCGGCGCGCGTGCCAGGGCGCGTCGCGCAGGTCTTCGCCGCGCAGGAACGGCGCATCGAAGGCGACGAAGCTCGGCGAGCTCGCGCCCTTCGCCTCGGCCGGCCGGTGCCCGCGCATCGCGAGCAGCGCCTGCAGCGCGTCGAAGTCGGGAGTGCCGTCCTCGCGCAACGCGACCAGTTCGCCGTCGATCCAGCTGCCGCTCGGAAAGCTCTTCGCCGCAGCCGCGGCGATCGGCGCGAGCTTCGCGGTCCAGTCGAGGCCGTTGCGGGTGAAGCAGCGCGCCTCGCCGTCTTCGATGCGCAGCAGCAGCCGGTAGCCGTCGAACTTCAGCTCGAAGGCCCAGTCGGCTTCGCGGGCCGGCGCCCCGGCCCGCGGCGTCGCAAGCATCGGCGCGAGCGCCTTCGCGAGCACCGCCGCGTTCGCGCCTCGCTTCGCCGCCGCAGGCTTGCGCGGCGGGGGAGCCGTCGCGGCGCGCTTCGCCGCGGCCGGCTTCGGCGGCAGCCCGCCCTGCCAGGCGGCGACCGGATCGAACTCGCCCTCGGCGCGCGCATGCTCGTCGCGCTGCTTGATCAACAGCCACGGCGCCTCGCGCTCGTCGTCGCGCTTGCGTGCGATGCGCAGCAGGGCCCAGCGGCCGTGCAGCCGCTCGCCGCTCAACTCGAAGTCGACGTGGCCCTTCGCGAAGCCGGCCGCGGCGTCGCCCATCGGCCGCCAGCTGCCGCGGTCCCACACCACGACGTGGCCGGCGCCGTAGTGGCCTTCGGGGATGTCGCCGGCGAAGTCGGCATAGGCGAGCGGGTGGTCCTCGGTCGGCACCGCCATGCGCTTGACGGTGGGGTCGAGGCTCGGGCCCTTCGGCACGGCCCAGCTCTTCATGACGCCGTCGAGCTCGAGCCTGAAGTCGAAATGGAGGTGGCTGGCGGCGTGCTTCTGGATCACGAACCGCAGTGGCTTGCGGCGCGACGATGCGCCGGAGGCCCCGTCGCCGCTTGGCTCCGGGGTCCGGTTGAAATCGCGCTTGCGGCGATACTCGCCGAGTTTTCGTTTGGGCGACGACGCCATGGGGCGGGCTAGGCGGTCTTCTTCTTCTTGCGCGAGGGTTTCTTCTCCTCTGCGGCGGCCGTCTTGCCACGCGCACGGACCGCGCCCTGCTTCTTAGGCTTGCCCTGTTCCAGGCTCTCGCGGAGGCGCGACATCAGGTCGATGACACCCGCGTCCTGTGGCTCACGCTC
>NZ_DASTPW010000006.1:0-56432 GCF_035762065.1 Methylibium sp. | reverse complement strand
TGCCTTCGAGGAACGCGCGCAGCCGCGCCTGTGCCTCGGGCGTGTTCGACGCGACCGCGGCCATCAGGCTTTCGGTGAACAGCCCTTCGGAGGGCGACTGCTCGACGATGCGCGGCAGGGCCTGCATCACCGCGAACGCCGTCATCGGCGCGTTGTTCGCGATGCGGTTCGCGAGCGCGACGGCCTTCGCGACGCCCTCGCCTTCCCCGACGAGGTAGGAGACGACGCCGAAGCGCTCGCCGTCGCGCGCGTCGAAGACGCGGCCGGTGAGCATCATGTCGGTCATGCGCGCGGTGCCCATCAGCCGCGGCACGCGCACCGAGCCGCCGCCGCCGACGAAGATGCCGCGCTGCCCTTCGGGCAGGCCGAAGTAGGCCGAGCTTTCGGCCACGCGCAGGTGGCAGGCCGCGGCCAGCTCGAGCCCGCCGCCGACCACCGCGCCATGCAGCACCGCGATCACCGGCACGCGGCCGTACTGGATCGCATCGAAGCAGGCGTGCCAGCCGCGCGAGTGCTGCACCGCGCCGAGGACATCGCGCTCGACCAGTTCGGACAGATCGAGCCCGGCACAGAAGTGCTCGCCCGCGCCGCTGACGATCACCGCGCGCATCGCATCGGGCAGGTTGACGAAGGCGGTGTGGATCTGCGCGATCAGCGCGTCGGAGATCGCGTTGCGCTTGGCCGGGCGGTTCAGGCGCAGGTGCAGCACCTGGCCGCTTTGCGTGATCTCCAGGAGATCGAGCGTGGCGAGCACGCCGGCGGCGGGGCGGAAGGCGTCGGTACTCATCGTTCGGCGACCTTGATTTGATTCGTTGTATGAATTACATCGTGGGAAGCCTGATGATGCGGCGCTTCCATGAGGCTGGCAAGTTTCGTGGGAGCACCGGCGCCGGCAGCCATCGTCCGCGTTGCCCTACTTGATTCACCTGTTGAATAATCGGCTTCGTCGAACGCCACACCGGAGCCCCATGCCTGCGTTCATCCCCTACGGCCTTTACTGGTCCACGCCGTTCGCGAAGTGGCAGGGCTCGCTCGCGAACATGAACGCGCTGCGGCTGGCGGCGATCACCGGCCGCGCCGCGCTCGAGGCGCGGCACATGCCGATGGACCGGATCGATCTCGCGATCCTCGGCCACACCAATCCGCAGCGGGGCAGCTTCTACGGCCCGCCCTACGTCACCGGGCTGATGGCATCGACGCGGTGGCCGGGCCCACCGTGCAGCAGGCCTGCGCCACATCGACGCGCGCGCTGCAGATGGCCGCGCAGGAAGTTGCCGGCGGCACCGCGAACTGCGCGCTGCTGGTGATGTGCGACCGGCAGAGCAACGGCCCGGTCCTCCACCACCCGGACCCGACCGCCCCCGGCGGCTACGGCGTCACCGAGCACTGGGTGCCCGACAACATGGCCGGCGATCCCTACGCCGGCGAATCGATGCTCGTCACCGGCGAGAACGTCGCGCGGCGCTACGGCATCGGCACCGTCGAGCAGCATGAGCTCAAGCTGCTGCGCTTCCAGCAGTACCAGGCCGCGCTCGCCGACGACCGCGCCTTCCAGCGCCGCTACATGGTCGATGCGCCGATCTTCGACAGCCGCTTTCGCAGGCAGCTCGGCACGCTGGCCGCCGACGAAGGCGTGTTCCCCACCACCGCCGAAGGGCTCGCCAGGCTGAAGCCGGTGCGCGAAGGCGGCACGATCACCTTCGGCGGCCAGACGCACCCGGCCGACGGCAACGCCGGCGCGATCGTCACCACGCGCGAGCACGCCCGCGAGCTTGCGCTCGATGCCGGCATCGAGGTCGAGCTGCTGGGCTTCGGCCAGGCCCGCGTCGAGAAGGCGCACATGCCGATGGCGCCGGCGCCGGCCGCAATGAAGGCGCTCGCGCACGCGCGGCTTGGCATCGCGCAGGTCGATGCGCTCAAGACCCACAACCCGTTCGCGGTCAACGACATCGCGCTCGCGCAGGCCATCGGCTTCGCATGGCAGCGGATGAACCACTACGGCAGCAGCATCGTCTGGGGCCATCCGCAGGGCCCCACCGGCCTGCGCGCGGTGATCGAGCTGATCGAGGAACTGGCGCTGCGCGGCGGCGGCGTCGGCCTGTTCACCGGTTGCGCCGCGGGCGACACCGGCGCCGCGCTCGTGCTGCGCGTCGCCGACCGGCGCCCGGCCTGACACCGGTGTCGCGAGGACTTCCATGAAGGTCATCACCGCCGATCAGGTCGGCCCGCTGGTGCCCGACGAGGCGACCCTCTTCCTCGGCGGCCTCGCCGTCACGAGCCTCCCCGAAGAAGTCCTGCAAGGCCTCGAACGCCATTTCCTCGCGACCGGCCATCCGCGCAGCCTGTCCACCTGGGCCTGCGGCGCGGTCGGCAACTCGGGCGACGCGGGCATGAAGCACTTCGCGCACCCCGGGATGATCAAGCGCGTGGTCGCGGGCCACTTCGGGCGGACGGGCAAGGAGATGATGAAGATGGTCACCGCGGGCGGGCTCGAAATGGCGATCGGCGGCGGGCAGCTGAAGATCGTCAAGGAAGGCCGCAAGCCGAAGTTCGTCGAGCAGGTCGAGCAGATCACCTTCAACGGCCGCGACGCGGCCGAGCGGCGCCAGAACGTCACCTTCGTCACCGAACGCGCGGTGTTCAAGCTGCGCCCCGACGGGCTGGAGCTGGTCGAAGTCGCACCCGGCATCGACATCGCGCGCGACGTGCTTGCGCACATGGCCTTCGAGCCGCTGATGCGCGACGTGCAGCGCATGGACGCAGGCATCTTCAGCGAGCGCTGGGGCGGACTGGCGAAGCGATGGACCGAGCCGCACTGAAGCGCTCGGCGGTCGAGCCCGCCGGCCCTTCGACGCCCGTAGGCGAGTTGCGCGAAGCCGGGCTGCACGCGCTGCTCGGCTACCAGATCGCGCAGGCCAAGATCGCGACCGACGCGGTGTTCGACCGCAGCGTCGGCACGCCGCACGAGCTGCGGCCGGTCGAGTACACGATGCTCGCGCTGATCGCGGCCAACGCGGGCGCTTCGCCGAGCCGCATCGCGACCGCGCTCGCGCTGAACAAGCCGAACGTGACGCTGTGGCTCGGCCGCCTCGAAGCGCGCCGGCTGATTGAACGCCGGCCCAGCGCGCAGGACGGGCGCTCGATCGAGCTGACCGTCACCGCCGCCGGCGCGCGGCTCGCGGCCGAGGGCACGGCCGCGCTGGTCGAAGCCGAGCGCCTGGCCTTCGACCGCCTGAGCGCGGCCGAGCGAGCGATGCTGGCGGAGCTGCTGCACAAGTTGGCGGCGCGGCGCTGAGCCGCGGGCGCCGCGACGGCGCGGCTCAAGTTGCCCGCCGCGCGGCCGAAAGCGACGGCATGGAAACGGCAGACGCAGCAGGCCGCGGCAAGGCGCTTCGTCGAATGCGCCCTCGACGCGGCTTCACCTTGATCGAGACGATGCTGGTGGTCGCGTTGATCGGCGTGCTGCTCGCGATCGCGCTGCCGGCCTACGACAGCTGGCGCACCCGCACGCGTACCGCGCAGGCCGTCACCGACATCGCGGCGATCGCCACACGCCTCTCGCTGCACTGGCAGGACGCGCGCAGCTACCCGGCCTCGCTCGCCGAGATCGGCATGGCCGGCACCCTCGATCCTTGGGGCAACCCCTATCAGTACCTGAACCTGCAGACGCTGCGCGGCAACGGCCATGCGCGCAAGGACCACTCGCTGGTGCCGATCAACACCGACTTCGACCTCTACAGCATGGGACCCGACGGGCGCAGCGTCGGCCCGCTGACCGCGCGGGCGAGCCGCGACGACATCGTGCGCGCCAACGACGGCCGCTTCATCGGACTCGCCTCCGACTACTGACGTGGCCGCCTCGCGCGCTCGTGCCCCCGGGCGGCTCGGCCGGCGCATCGCCGCGCAATTCCTGCTGGCCGCGAGCCTGCCGGCCGCGGTGCTCGGCGTGCTGGCCTACGGCAGCCTGCGCGCGCAGACGCAGGAGCAGCAGCAGCGCCGGCTCGAACACGAGATCGGCGCCGACGCACTGCGCGTGTTCGACCGGCTCGTCGCCGCGCGCGCGGCCTTGCGGCTGCTGGCCGCGCGCGGCGAGCAACCGGCGGCGCTGCCGCCCGGCAGCCTGTTCACCGCGATCTCGCTCGACGATCCGCATGCCGCCGCCTTGCCGGCCGAGCCCGAGGCCCGCACGCTGCTCGCCTGGTGGCGCAGCGCGCCGCGACCGCCCGGCACGTCGCTGCACTGGAAGGCCGGCGGCGACGCGGCGACCGTCGTGCTGGTGCTGCACCAGGCCGGCGGCAACCGCAGCTGGCTCGCGCAGGTCGATGCGCGCTTCCTCTGGGCCGACGTGTTCGAGGCCTTCGACGGCGGCACCGCCTGCGTGCGCGACGCCGGGCATGCGGCGCTGCATTGCGCGCAAGGCGCGCCGGCGGCGCCCGCGGCCGAGCCCGCCGCCGGGCTGCTGCACGCGAGCAAGCCGCTGTTCCTCGAGCACGAGTTCGGCGCGGGCGACTGGCGCTTCGAAGCCTCGCGGCCGCGCGGCGCCGACGCGCTGGCCGGCCTGCCGCTGGGCAGCTTGGTGGCCAAGGTGGTGCTCGCGCTGCTGCTGCTCGTCGCGGTGCTGAGCCTCGCGCAGGTGCGCCGCACGATGGATCCGCTGCGGCGGCTGGTGGCGGTGACGCGCCGGCTCGCGCGCCAGGACTACGCCGCGCGCGTCGCGCTCAGCGGCGACGACGAGTTCCGCGAGCTCGGCGAGTCCTTCAACGACATGGCCACGCAGATGCAGGTGCATGTGCGCGAGCTGCAGATGCTCTCTTCGATGGACCGCGAGATCCTGGACGCCGCCGATGCCGACCGCCTGCTCGAGCGCGCGCTCGAACTGCTGGGCGAGCTGGCGCCGGGCGCGACGGTCGCGATCGTCGTGGTCGATGCGGCGGACCGGGGCCGCCCGCGGCTGCAGTGGCGATCGGCGGCGGGTGGGGCCGGCGGCACGACGATCGACGACGACGCCGCGCGCAGCTTGACTGCGCTCGCCGATGCCGGCGCCTGGCTCGAGCCCGACGGCCCGCCGGCGCTGGCGGCGCGCCGGCTCGGGCTCGACGGCGCCGTGCTCTACCGCACCGCCGCCTCGGCGCACGGCCGCATCGAGGCCGCGGTGCTGGTGGGCGCGGCCGATCTCGCCCTGGATGCGCCCGCGTGGCGCGCGCGCATCGACGGCCTGGGCCGCCGCGTCGCGGTGGCGCTGTCCGCCGCGGCGCATGCGCGCCAGCTGATGCGCGAAGCGACGCACGACGCGCTCACCGGCCTGCGCAACCGCGCGGGCCTGCAGGCGGCGCTGCGGGTGGCGCTTGCCGACGAGCGGCCGTTCGCGCTGATGTTCGCGGACCTCGACCGCTTCAAGAGCGTCAACGACAGCCTTGGCCATCCGGCCGGCGACGCGCTGCTGCGCGTCGCGGCGCAGCGGCTGCTCGACGCGCTGCCGCCGGAGACCATCGTCGCGCGCCCGGGCGGCGACGAGTTCGTGCTGCTGCTCGACACCGGCCCGCAGGCGCGGCTGGCGCCCGAGGCGGCCGCGCGCGCGGTCTGCGCCTGCCTCGGCGAGGTCTTCGTCGTCGAGGGGCACGAGTTCGTGCTGGGCGCGAGCGTCGGCTGGTCGCTGCATCCGGCCGACGGCGATGACGCGAACACGCTGCTGCGCCGCGCCGACCTGGCGATGTACGCAGCCAAGGAAGCCGGCGGTGCGCGCACGCGGCGCTACGACGCGGCGCTCGAACGCGCGGCCGAAGAACGCGCCTGGATCGTCAACGAGCTGCCGATGGCGGTCGAGCGCGGCCAGCTCGTCGTGCACTACCAGCCGCGCGTCGATGCCAGGACCGGCCGGGCGCACGGCGCCGAGGCGCTGGTGCGCTGGCGGCACCCGAAGCACGGGCTGGTGTCGCCGGCCCGGTTCATCCCGGCCGCCGAGGAGACCGGCGCGATCCGAGCGATCGGCCGCTGGGTGCTCGACGAGGCCTGCCGGCAACTGGCCGCCTGGCGGCGCGAGGGCGTCGCGATCGAGCGGGTCTCCGTCAACCTCTCGGCGCGGCAGCTCGCCGAACCCACGCTGTTCGACGAGGTTCGCGCGGCGCTCGTGCGCCACCGCCTGGAAGGCGGGCGACTGGAGCTCGAAGTCACCGAAAGCATGCTGGTCGACGACGGCGGCACCGCCACCGCGACGCTCACGCGGCTGCGCGTGGCGGGCGTGCTGATCGCGCTCGACGACTTCGGCACCGGCTACTCGTCGATGAGCTACCTCGGGCGCATGCCGCTCGACGTGATGAAGATCGACCGCGCCTTCGTCCGCGACCTCGGCGACGGCGGCCCGGCCGACAGCGTCACGCGCGCGATCGTCGCGCTGGCGCAGTCGCTGCGGCTGCGCCTCGTGGCCGAGGGCGTCGAGACCGAGGCGCAGGCCGCGGCGCTGCGCGCGCTCGGCTGCGACGAGCTGCAAGGCTTCCTCTACGCGAAGCCGTTGAGCGCCGAGGACTATCCGCACGCCGCCTGCGTCGCGGCCGAAGCGGCCGTGCCGGCGGGCTGAGCCGGTTCGGCGCGGTCGGTGCGGTGTGGGTGCTACTTCGGCGCGACCGGCACCACCCGGCTGCCCGACGCGCGCACCACCATCACGTTGCCTTCGCTCACCGCCGCGTCGTCGATGCGCGCCGGCACCGCGTAGGCCTGGGCGTCGACGATCGGATTGATCGTGCCTTCGAGCACCGCGCGCGCGATCTCAGTCGCCTCGAAGCCGGCGATGCGCACCGCATCGACCGCGAGCCGCAGCTGCGAGCCCTGCGGCAGCAGCCGGCCGCGGAACTCGGCCGCGCCGAGGCCGGGCGCGACATAGCCGTTCATCATCGGCCGGCCGCTGACGACGATGCCGTCGCGCCCGGTGAAGCCCACCGCCGCGCCGTCGACCCAACCCTGGCTGCGCAGGAAGCCGGCCACGTCGCCGGCGCGCAGCCGCACCTCGACCTGTGCGTCGCCGATCGCGTCGACCCGGCGGCGCAGCGTGTCGATCTCGACCTGGCGCAGCGTCGCTTCGAAGCGGTCGAGCACCGGGTTGCCCGGCCGCGCAACGCGCTCGCCGACGAGCGCGACCCGCTCGATCTGGCTGCCGTCGGGAAAGGCGCCCTCGACCTTCGAGGTGTATCGCGCGGCCGGGCCGATCACCCGCGGCAGCTCGGCCGCGAGCAGCGCCTCGATCACGTCTTCGAGCCGCTTGCCCGGCTGCGCGAACGACGGCGCCGCGAGCGCCGCGAGCCAGGCGAGCACGCAGCGCCGCGGGGTCATCGCGGCGCCTTCGGGGCCGCAGGCAGCACGACGATGCCGTCCTCGTCGGCGCACAGCCAGTCGCCGGGCTGCACGCGCACGCCCTGCAGCACGACGGCCACGTCGCGCCGGCCCTCGTTGCGCTTGTCGGTGGGCAGCGGCATCAGGCCCAGCGCACGGATGCCGACCGCGGCCGCCGCCAGCTCGGCCGCATCGCGCACGCAGCCGTCGACGACGATGCCGGCCCAGCCGTGCTTCGCCGCCGCAGCCGCCAGGTTGCCGCCGACGAGCGCGCGGCGCAGCGAGCCGCCGCCGTCGACGACGAGCACGCGGCCCTGGCCGGGCTCGTCGAGCGCGGCCTTCACGAGGCTGTTGTCCTCGAAGCACTTCACGGTGCTGACGAGGCCGGCGAAGCGCACGACGCCGCCGAAGCTGGCGAAGCCCGGCGGCAGCACCCGGAAGGCGCCGCTGGTGTCGGCCTTGTGGGTGTCGCAGAGGTCGCAGGTGAGGAAGGGCGTGGTCATGGGCGCGGCTCCGCGAGCGGGCTACTTCGCCGCGTCCGAGGCCGGCTCGAAGCGCGAGGCGCGCATCAGCACTGCGCCGTCGGCGTCGTGAAGCGTCAGGAAGCCGTGCGGCGGCACGGTCGCGCGGGCCGCGCGTTCGAGCGCGGTGAGCACGCGATCCTCCTGCTCCATCAGCGCTTCGCTGCAGGCCTTGCGCGTCGTGGCGAGCCGGCCGATCGATAGCTTGTCGGCCGCCAGCGTGTAGCGGCCGCTGAAGTCGTTGCAGCTCGCCTGGCCGACGATCGTGCCGTCGGCGCGGAAATCGAGGCGCGCGCTGCGCCGGTCGGCCAGCGGCGCGCTGCGCGCCTGCTCGATGCGCCACGGGCCGAGCACCTGCGCGTCGGGCGGAACGCGCGGCGTCGCGGCGGGCGCCGCCGGCGCCGGTGCGACGGCGGCCGGCGCCGGGCCGGCGGCCGGCGGCGCCTTCGAGGCGCAGGCGGCCAGCCCGGCGGCGAGTAGAACGGCGAGGGCGATGCGGATCGATGCGGTCATGACTGCCTGGCTTGGTGGGGGATCGTTTCGGCCGCGGCGCGGATCGCGCCCAGCGTGGTGCGGGTGGTGATCACGTCGGTGTCGAGCTTCAGGTGGATCAGCGTCGGCTGCCGTGACGCCAGCGCGTCGGCGAAGGCGGGCTCGAATCCGGCGGTGCGCTCGACGGTCGCCGCGCGCCAGCCGTGCGCCCGTGCGAGCGCGGCGAAGTCGGGGTTGCGCAAGCCGCTGCCGCTGACGCGCCCGGGGTACTCCCGCTCCTGGTGCATGCGGATCGTGCCGTAGCTGGCGTTGTCGACGACGACGCTGACGAGCCGCCGCGCGCCGTGGCCGATCGCCGTCGCGAGCTCCTGGCCGGACATCAGGAAATCGCCGTCGCCGGCCCAGTTGATCACCGTGCGATGCGGCTGCAGCAGCGCCGCGGCGACGGCCGCCGGCAGGCCGTAGCCCATCGCGCCCGAGGTCGGCGCGAGCTGCGTGCGGCCGTGGTGCTGCAGGCCGGGATAGCGCAGGTAGCGGTGCAGCCAGCCGCTGTAGTTGCCGGCGCCGTTGGTGTAGATCGCGTCCGGCGGCGCGAGCTCCTGCATCGCCTTCACGACCACCGCCAGGTCCATCGGCTCGACGGGCGGCGCGACGAGGTTGGCCGCGCGGTCGGCACGGGCCGCGTCGGTCCAGGCGCGCCAGCGCACGTCGATCGGCGCGGCCAGCGCCTCCAGCGCCTTCGCAGCGCAGGCCATCGAGGCCTGCAGCAGCACGTCGGCGGCGTAGACGCGGCCCAGTTCCTCCGCGCCGGCGTGCAGGTGGATCAGCCGCTGCGCGGGCCGCGGCGCGTCGAGCAGCGTGTAGCCGCCGGTCGTCATCTCGCCGAGGCGGGGGCCGATGGCGAGGATCAGGTCGGCCTCGCGGACGCGCGTGGCGAGCTTGGGATCGATCCCGATGCCCACGTCGCCGGCATACAGCGGATGGCGGTTGTCGAACGTGTCCTGGAAGCGGAACGCGCAGCCGACCGGCAGCTGCCAGTTCTCGGCGAATCGCTGCAAGGCCGCGGCCGCCTCGGCGTCCCAGCCGCTGCCGCCGGCGATCACGAACGGC
The DNA here is from genome assembly GCF_035762065.1 of Methylibium sp. Taxonomy (GTDB): domain Bacteria; phylum Pseudomonadota; class Gammaproteobacteria; order Burkholderiales; family Burkholderiaceae_C; genus Methylibium. The sequence goes on along the minus strand of NZ_DASTPW010000006.1, from coordinate 46,986 downwards.
CGCTCGGCCGCCATCAGCATCGCGCGCACCTCGCGCAGCGCGCCGGGCGCCGGCCACGCGAGCGCGGGCGCGACGCGCGGCAGCACCGCGGCCGCGGTCGGCGTGCCCAGCATGTCCTCGGGCAGCACCAGCACCACCGGGCCGGGCCGCCCCTGCAGGGCGCACCGGAAGGCGCGCGCGAGGTACTCCGGCAGCCGATCCGCACTCGCGCATTCGCCGACCCACTTCGCCATGCCGAGCGTGCCTGGGCCGAACATCTGCCGATAGTCGAGCTCCTGGAAGGCTTCGCGGTCGCGCTGGGTGCTCGCGACCTGGCCGATGCACAGCACCATCGGCGTCGAGTCCTGGAAGGCGGTGTGCAGGCCGATCGCCGCGTTCGCCGCGCCGGGCGCGCGCGTCACCAGGCACACGCCGGGCCGCCCGCTCAGCTTGCCCTGCGCCTCCGCCATGAACGCCGCGCCGCCTTCGTGGCGGCAGGCGACGAAGCGGATGCGATCGCGGTGCTCGTGCAGGCCGTCGAGCACCGCCAGAAAGCTTTCGCCGGGCACGCCGAAGCAGGTGTCGATGCCCTGCTCGATCAGCGCCTCGACCAGCGCGTGGCCCGCGATACGCGGTGCGGTGGGGCGTTCGATCGGCGGCTTGGACGGCATGCCGCGCAATGTACCGAGCGCCTTGCTCCCCGATCAGGCCGCGAGCGGCGCGGCGCCGCGCATGCGGGCCACCCGCGAGCCCACCAGCGCCGCCGAGGCCACGCCCATCAGCAGCATCAGGCCGGCGCCATGGAAGACGCCGCTGGCGTGGCCCCGATCGAGCAGCGCGCCGAACACCGGCGAGGCCAGCGCGAAACCGATGTCGAGCCCCGAGTAGACGGTGCCGTAGACGCGCCCGGTCGCCCCCGGCGGCGAGGCGCGCTTGATCAGCATGTCGCGCGACGGCCCGGCCAGCCCGACGCCGAAGCCGCCGAGCACCACCAGCGCCGCGGCCGCCGCGCCCGGCAGCGCGCCGCTGCCCGCGACGAACAAGGCCACGGCCGCCGCGCTCATGGCGAGGCCGATGTTGCGTTCGAGCCGCGGGGAGCGCCCGACCAGGAAGCCGCCGACCACCATGCCCGCGGCGCCGCACAGCATGTAGCCCGTGACGACGAAGGCCGTCTGTGCGAGCGGCAGGCCGTACATCTCGTGCAGCGCCGGGCTCGCGAAGCTCTGGATCGCGCTGAGCGCCGCGGTGCTCCAGAAGAAGAACGCGAAGCACAGCCACACCGAGGCCAGTTTCAGGAAGGCAAGCGGATGCTCGGCGCGCGCGGCCGCCGGCGCGCCGGTCTTCGCTTCGTGCGCCCAGGTGCCGGCGCGGTCGTCGATCGCGTCGCGCTGGATGAACAGAACCACCAGCACCAGGCCCGCGTACGCCGCCGCGGCGAGGTAGGCGATCCGCCACGAGCCGGCCAGCGCGGCGATGCCGGCCAGGAACACCGGCGCCAGCGCCCAGCCGAGGTTGCCGCTGATGCCGTGCGCGGAGAAAGCGTGGCCCAGCCGCGGCGCGGAAACGCGCTTGTTGAGGATCGTGAAGTCGACCGGGTGGAACGGCGAGTTGCCGAGCCCGGCGAGCGCCGCCGCCAGCATCAGGCCGCCATAGCCCTGCGCCGAGGCGGCAGCCAGCGCCGCGCCGACGAAGCAGGCGAGCGCGAGGAAGAGGACGGGCCGCGCGCCGACGCGATCGACCAGGAAGCCGGCCAGCGCCTGGCCGATGCCCGAGATCACGAAGAAGGCCGTGACCAGCAGCCCGAGCTCGGAGTAGCTGAGCCCGAAGTCCCGGATGAACGCCGGGAACAGCGGCGGCAGCAGCATGTGGAAGAAGTGCGAAGTGCCGTGCGCGAGGCCGATCAGGCCGATCGTGCGCGCGTCCTGGCGCAAGGGCACGCCGGGCGCGGACGGCGCGGGCAAGTCGGCGGAAGCGGTGGTCGGCATGCCCTCGATGCTAGGTGGGGCGCGCCCGGCTTGCTTACGATAGCGAGACAGCTTCTGTCGAGATCATGCCAAGCCCCTCCTCCGTCGCCGCGGCGAGCGTCGGCCCGGTCACGCCGCATCTGTTCGAGCCCACGCCGGCACGTCCGCTGCGCGCGAAGCACACGCTGCACGAGGCGCACACGCGTGTGGTGCCACACCGTCACCCGTGGGCGCAGCTCGCGTGGTCGGCGACCGGCGTGATGCGCATCACCGCCGGCCGCGGCACCTACCTCGTGCCGCCGTCGCGGGCGGTGTGGATCCCGCCGGGCATCGAGCACGCGGTCACTGTTGTCGAATCGGCCGAGATGCGCACGCTCTACCTGCACCAGCCGGGCGGGCGCTGCGGGCCGGGCAAGCCGAAAGCGAAGTCGCGGAGCCAGGTCGACGCCGATTGGCAGCGTTGCCGTGTGCTCGAGGTCTCGGAGCTGCTGCGCGCGCTGATGCTGGCGCTGCCGCACGCGCCCGACGGCGGCATGCCGCCGAGCGAGGCCGAGCTGCAGCGCGAGAAGCTGATCGCGCCGCTGCTGGCCGACGAGCTTCGGCGCGCCGCGCCGGTGCCGCTGGGCGTCGCGCTGCCCGACGACCGCCGCCTGCGCACGCTGTGCGAAACGGTGCTCGACGACCCGACCCGCCACGTCACCCTCAGCGACTGGGTGCGCGACGTCGGCGCGAGCGAACGCACCGTCGCCCGCCTGTTCCGCGAGCAGCTCGGCACCAGCTTTGGCCAATGGCGCCAGCAGGTGCTGCTGGCGCGCGCACTGACGCTCGCCGCGCGCAAGACGCCGATGGGCGAGATCGCCGCGGAGCTGGGCTATGCGAGCCCGAGCGCGTTCAGCGCGATGGTGAGGCGCACGTTCGGCGCGCCGCCGAGCAGCCTGTTCGGTTCGGCTCGAGGCGCACTCGTCGGCAACGCGCTCGGTGCGAAGGCGGCGGCCAGCGGCGCCACGTGACCGGGCGGGGCAACGATGACGCCGTCGCGCCGAAGGCGGTGCTGCAATCGCGCATGCCGGCACGGTCGAATCACACCGCCGGCTTGAGCCTGCGGCCCGCCGCCGGACAATCGCAGGACGAAAAAGGCAAGCGATGAGCCAACAGATCCTCTACGACTTCACCAAGCAGGACGCCGCCGGCGTGGCCTGCACCGCACAGGCCTGGGCCAAGGCGCCCGCGCCGCTCACGCCGGCGTCACGCGCCGGGCTGAAGGCGCGCGCGAAGGCGTTGCTCGCGCAACGCGATGCCGTCCTCGTCGCGCATTACTACGTCGACGGCGACCTGCAGGATCTGGCGCTCGAGACCGGCGGCTGCGTCAGCGATTCGCTGGAGATGGCGCGCTTCGGGCGCGACCACGCGGCACGGACGCTGGTGGTCGCCGGCGTGCGCTTCATGGGTGAGAGCGCCAAGATCCTGTCGCCCGAAAAGACGGTGCTGATGCCCGACCTCGACGCGACCTGCTCGCTCGACCTGGGCTGTCCGCCCGACGCGTTCGCGGCGTTCTGCGACGCGCACCCTGACCGCACCGTGGTGGTCTACGCGAACACCAGCGCCGCGGTGAAGGCGCGGGCCGACTGGATGGTGACGAGCTCCTGCGCCATCGCGATCGTCGAGCACCTGCGCGCGCGCGGCGAAAAGATCCTGTGGGCGCCGGACCGCCACCTCGGCCGCTACATCGCCGACCACTCGGGCGCCGACATGCTGATGTGGCAGGGCGAATGCATCGTGCACGACGAATTCAAGGGCATCGAGCTCGAGTTGATGAAACGCGAACACCCCGATGCGCTGGTGCTCGTGCATCCCGAATCGCCGCGCAGCGTGGTCGACCTGGCCGACGTCGTGGGCTCCACCTCGCAGCTGCTGAACGCGGTGGTGAAGAGCGACAAGTCCACCTTCATCGTCGCGACCGACAACGGCATCCTGCACCGCATGCGTCAGCTGGCACCGGGCAAGACGCTGCTCGAAGCACCGACCGCGGGGAACAGCGCCACCTGCAAGAGCTGCGCGCATTGCCCGTGGATGGCGATGAACGGCTTGCAGGGGCTGGTCGATTGCCTGGAACGGCAGGCGCCGCAGATCACCGTGCCCGAGCCGACGCGTAGCCAAGCGCTGGGCTGCATCGAGCGGATGCTCGACTTCGTCAAGGCGAACCCGGCGGCGATCAGCCAGCCGGCGCGCGGCTTCGTGCCAAACATCGGGGCCGCGTGATGCTCGCCTTCGACATCAACGAGACGCTGGAACAGGCGCGCGAACGCAATGTGCGCGACGCGCTGATGGAAGACCTCGGCCGCGCCGACTGGACCGGCCGCCTCGTGCCCGCAGGCCGGCGCGTCGCGGCCCGCGTGCTGGTGCGCGAAGACGCGGTACTGTGCGGACGCGACTGGTTCGAGGCCTGCCTTCATGCGCTGGATGCCGAAGCGAAGCTGCGTTGGCACTACGACGAAGGCGCGGCGATGCGCGCGGCGACGCCGGTCGTCGAGATCGAAGCCGAGGCCCGCGCGCTGCTCGCGGCCGAGCGCCCCGCGCTCAACTTCCTGCAGCTGCTGTCGGCCACCGCGACGCTGACGCGCCGGCACGTCGACGCGATCGCCGGTGCCTCCGCGAACCCTCGCGGCTGCGCGATCCTCGATACCCGCAAGACGCTGCCCGGCCTGCGACAGGCGCAGAAGTACGCGGTGCGTGTCGGCGGCGGCCAGAACCAGCGGCTCGCGCTGTGGCACGGCATCCTGATCAAGGAAAACCACATCGCGGCGGCCGGCGGCATCGCGCAGGTGCTGCGCGCGGCGCGCGAGCTGAACGCCGGCGTGGACATCCAGATCGAGGTCGAGTCGATCGCGCAGTTGCGCGAGGCGCTCGATCACGGCGCGACGAGCGTGCTGCTCGACAACTTCGATCTCGCGCGCATGCGCGAGGCCGTGGCGCTGACGGCGGGCCGCGCGCTGCTCGAAGTTTCGGGTGGCGTCGCGCTCGACCAGGTGCGCGGGATCGCCGCCACCGGCGTCGATCGCATCTCGATCGGCGGGCTCACGAAGGACGTGAAGGCGACCGACTTCTCCATGCGCGTGCTCGCGGGCTGAACTGCATCACGAACTGCCCGCGAAAGCGGTGCTGATCCCGCTTCAGCGCGCAGGCGCCCGCGCCGATAGTGCCTGGATGAGCGCCGACTTCACGTCCATCCACAACTACTACGAACGCGCCGTCTTCGAGGCGGTCGTCGCCAGCGCCGCCGGCTATCCCGGCGTCCACGAAGACAAGTGGCCCGACGTCGCCTGCGTCGCGCTCAACCGCCTGCCCACGCGCTACATCCGCCACGAAGTCGATCTGGCCTTCTACCTGACCGACAAGGAACGCGCCGCGCTCGACGCGGCGGTGACGGAGAGCGTGGCTTACGCCTTCGAGTTCGTGCAGGCGAGGACGGCGATGCGGGCGAGGTAAGGCTTGCCGAGATCGCACGAGGTGCGGATTAGCTCACGCCGGCGATGCGGCTGCAGGAGCCGCATCGGCAAGGAGCTTGAGTAGATTGCACGGCTTCGCCTCTTCCGAGGTTTTCCACTTCGAACTGAACATGCCCATCGCACGCCTACTTCCGAGCATCGTCGCGCTATCACTTGCAGGCTGCGCCGGCAAACCGCCGGCCGCCGATGCGGCAGCCACCACCAGCCCCACACCCAGCTCGACCGAGCGAGCCGTCAAGTCGCGGGATGGCAAGTTCGACGGTGTCGTTACGGGTACGCCGATGCCGAACAGCAAGTTCGCCAAGCTGCAGATCGGGATGTCGATGAGCGATGTGCAGAACGTACTGGACCGCACCCCCGATCGATCGCATACCTATGAATCGGGCAAGCGCTGGATCCCGTTCTACTTCGGCAACGATGCGCGCCGCATGCAGGTGCATTACAAGGGCGAGGGCTGCCTGATCTTCGCCGACGGCAACATTTGGGGCGGCGCCGGCGGTGATCTGATTCGCATCGACCACGATGCGAGCGGCGCCTGCTACCAGCCCTGACAAGACTCACGCCGCCCAGGGCGGCGCCTTGCGCTTCGGCTTCCTCGTCAGGATCGTCGGAAAGCTCACCGGCAATGTCGCCGGGAAGTCGCGGCTCGAATGCAGGCCGCGGCTTTCGTGGCGGCTGAGCGCGCTGCGCACGATGAGCTCGGCGCAATCGACGAGGTTGCGCAGTTCCAGCAGGTCGCGGCTCACGCGGAAGTTCGCGTAGTAGTCGTCGATCTCGCTGCGCAGCAGCTTGATGCGGTGCAAGGCGCGCTCGAGCCGCTTGGTCGTGCGCACGATGCCGACGTAGTTCCACATCAGCAGCCGCAGCTCGTCCCAGTTGTGGCTGATGACCACCTGCTCGTCGGCGTTCTCGACCTGGCTCTCGTCCCATGCCGGCAGCACCGGCACCCGCACCTCGCCTTGCGAAAGGATGTGCTCGGCGCAGCTCTTGCCGAGCACCACGCATTCGAGCAGCGAGTTGCTCGCCAGCCGGTTCGCGCCGTGTAGCCCGGTGTAGGTGGTCTCGCCGACCGCATAGAGGCCCGGCAGGTCGCAGCGGCCATGCAGGTCGGTGACGACGCCGCCGCAGGTGTAGTGCGCGGCCGGCACGACGGGGATCGGCTGCTTCGCGATGTCGATGCCGAGCGCGAGGCAGCGCGCATGCACCGTGGGGAAGTGCTCCTTCAGGAACGCTTCGCCGAGATGCGTCGCGTCGAGCCACACGTGATCGAGGCCGTGCTTCTTCATCTCGAAGTCGATCGCGCGGGCGACGATGTCGCGCGGCGCCAGTTCGAGGCGTTCGTCGTGCGCGGCCATGAAGCGCTCGCCGCTCGACCCGTTGGCCTCCGGCAGCTTCAGTTGCGCGCCTTCGCCGCGCAGCGCTTCGGTGATGAGGAAGCTGCGCTCCTGCGGGTGGTACAGGCACGTCGGGTGGAACTGGATGAATTCCATGTTGCCGACCCGGCAGCCGGCGCGGTAGGCCATCGCGATGCCGTCGCCGGTCGCGGTGTCGGGATTGCTCGTGTAGCGGTAGACCTTGCCGACGCCGCCGGTCGCGAGCACGACCGCGGTGGCGGCCAGCGCCTCGACGCGCTTGCCGTCGATGTCGAGCGCGTAGACGCCGTGGCAGCGCGGCTCGCCGTCGCCTTTCAGGTGCCGCTGGGTGATGAGGTCCAGCGCCATCCAGCGCTCGCGCAGCGCGATGTTCGGGTGACGCTTCACCTCGACGAGCAGCGCCTCGTGGATCGCGCGGCCGGTCGCGTCGGCGGCATGCGCGATGCGCCGCACGGCGTGGCCGCCCTCGCGCGTCAGGTGCAGGCCCATCGGGCCGCTCGGGTCGGGCGAGAACGGCACGCCGCGCGCGACCAGCCATTCGATGGCCTCGGCGCTGCGCTTCGCGATGTAGCGCGCGGTGTCTTCGTCAACGAGTCCGGCACCGGCTTCCTGCGTGTCGCGGACGTGGCTTTCGATGCTGTCATCGCTGCCGAGCACGCCGACGATGCCGCCTTGCGCCCAGGCCGTCGCGCCTTCGTGCATGCCGCGCTTGGCGAGCACGACGACCGGATGGCGGTCGGCCAGATGCAGCGCGACGGTCAGGCCGGCGAGGCCGGCACCGACGACCACGACCGGATGCGGCGGCAACACGGACTTCGACGACGGCATGGGGCGCTCCGGGCTGCAGTGGGCGGCGATTCTAGAAGTGCATCCGCCGCGGCGGCTCCCGCGACAATCCGCGCCCTGATGACGAAGACCGCCGCCGACGTCCGCCTCGACAAATGGCTGTGGGCCGCGCGCTTCTACAAGACGCGCGCGCTGGCGGCCGAGGCCATCGAGCGGACGCGCGTGGAGGTCAACGGCCAGGTCGCCAAAGCTTCTCGCCCGGTGCGCCCCGGCGACCGCGTCCGGCTGCGCCAGCCCGGTGGCGTCGAGCGGGTGCTCGACGTGCTGGCGATCTCGGCGGTGCGCGGCCCGGCGCCCGTGGCGCAGGCGCTCTACGCCGAAACGCCGGAGAGCCTCGCCGCCCGCGAAGCTCGCGCCCGCCAAGCCCGGCTCGCCCCCGAGCCGGCCGCGACGCTGGAACACGGCCGGCCCAGCAAGCGCGACCGCCGCAAGCTGGCCGACTGGCAACGCTGGAGCGCCAGCCTGGAGCCGGACGGTTGACCGACCTGCCGCGATCGCGCCGTCGGGCGAATCTCCCTCTTGAAATCGCGGACACGGGCCCAAGGTCCGATCGCACCGGCGCCAAGCGCGCGGTCATGCTTTCCGCGGTCCCTGGCGGCTGCGCCCCAACGAAGACGACCCTCACGATGGAAAAACCCGCGTCCGACGAAGACCAGGTGCTCAAGACCCTGGCCACCACCACCGGGGCCGGCGGCCTCGACGAAGTCCCGTCGTCCGATGCCGCCCCGACCGGCGCCGAGCAAAGCGCCGAGGAGCGGCTGGTCGCGCTCGAAGCGCGGCACGCCGAACTGTCCGACGCCTACCTGCGCGCCAAGGCCGAGGTCGAGAACACCCGCCGCCGCTCCGACGAGGAGATGAGCAAGACGCGCAAGTTCGCGATCGAGTCCTTCTGCGAAAGCCTGCTGCCGGTGAAGGACAGCCTCGAGGCGGCGCTTGCGATCGCCAACGCTCAGCCGGAGCAGCTGCGCGAAGGCACGCACGCGACGCTGCGCCAGCTGGCCAGCGCCTTCGAGCGGCACAAGGTCGTCGAGATCGCGCCGCCGGCCGGCACCCGCTTCGATCCGCACCAGCACCAGGCCATCACGATGGTGCCCGGCGCCGAAGGCCAGGAGCCCAACACCATCGTCGCGGTGCTTCAGAAGGGCTACCTCATCGCCGAGCGCGTGCTGCGCCCGGCGCTCGTCACCGTGGTCGCGCCGAAGTAGCGCGCGCACTCGTTTCCTCATTGAACCCGCGGAAGTTGTCCACAACTTCCACCGCATCCGACATCGCCCAGGAGCACATCAACATGGCCAAGATCATCGGCATCGACCTCGGGACCACGAACTCGTGCGTCGCCATCATGGAAGGCAACACCACCCGCGTGATCGAGAACAGCGAAGGTGCGCGCACCACGCCGTCGATCATTGCCTACCAGGAAGACGGCGAGGTGCTGGTCGGCGCGAGTGCCAAGCGTCAGGCGGTCACGAACCCGCGCAACACGCTGTACGCGGTGAAGCGCCTGATCGGCCGCAAGTTCACCGAGAAGGAAGTGCAGAAGGACATCGACCTGATGCCCTACACCATCGCCGCGGCCGACAACGGCGACGCGTGGGTCGAGGTGCGCGGCAAGAAGTTCGCGCCGCCGCAGGTGTCGGCCGAGGTGCTGCGCAAGATGAAGAAGACCGCCGAGGACTACCTCGGCGAGCCGGTCACCGAGGCGGTGATCACCGTGCCCGCGTACTTCAACGACGCGCAGCGCCAGGCCACGAAGGACGCCGGCCGCATCGCGGGCCTGGACGTGAAGCGGATCATCAACGAGCCGACCGCCGCGGCGCTCGCCTTCGGCCTCGACAAGAACGAGAAGGGCGACCGCAAGATCGCCGTCTACGACCTGGGCGGCGGCACCTTCGACGTCTCGATCATCGAGATCGCCGACGTCGAAGGCGAGAAGCAGTTCGAGGTGCTCTCGACCAACGGCGACACCTTCCTCGGCGGCGAGGACTTCGACCAGCGCATCATCGACTTCATCATCGCGGAGTTCAAGAAGGACCAGGGCGTCGATCTCAGCAAGGACGTGCTCGCGCTGCAGCGCCTGAAGGAAGCGGCCGAGAAGGCCAAGATCGAGCTGTCGAACAGCGCGCAGACCGACATCAACCTGCCATACATCACGGCCGACGCCACCGGCCCGAAGCACCTCAACATCAAGCTCACGCGCGCGAAGCTCGAAGCGCTGGTCGAGGACCTGATCGAGCGGACCATCGCGCCGTGCCGCACGGCGATCAAGGACGCGGGCGTGTCGGTCAGCGACATCCACGACGTGATCCTGGTCGGCGGCATGACGCGCATGCCGAAGGTGCAGGAGAAGGTCAAGGAGTTCTTCGCGCAGGAGCCGCGCAAGGACGTGAACCCCGACGAGGCCGTGGCCGTCGGCGCCGCCATCCAGGGCCAGGTGCTCGCGGGCGACCGCAAGGACGTGCTGTTGCTCGACGTGACGCCCTTGTCGCTGGGCATCGAGACGCTCGGCGGCGTGATGACCAAGATGATCACCAAGAACACCACGATCCCGACCAAGTTCTCGCAGGTGTTCAGCACGGCCGACGACAACCAGCCGGCCGTGACGATCAAGGTCTACCAGGGCGAGCGCGAGCTGGCCACCGGCAACAAGATGCTCGGCGAGTTCAACCTCGAAGGCATCGCGCCGGCGCCGCGCGGCATGCCGCAGATCGAGGTGAGCTTCGACATCGACGCGAACGGCATCCTGCACGTCGGCGCGAAGGACAAGGGCACCGGCAAGGAGAACAAGATCACCATCAAGGCGAACTCGGGCCTCAGCGAGGACGAGATCCAGAAGATGGTGAAGGACGCCGAGCTCAATGCCGCCGAGGACAAGCGCAAGATCGAGCTGGTCACCGCGCGCAACCAGGCCGACGCGATGGTCCACTCGGTGAAGAAGAGCCTCGCCGAGCACGGCGACAAGCTCGACGCCGACGAGAAGACCAAGATCGAAGCCGCGCTGAAGGACGCCGAGACCGCGCTGAAGAGCGAGGACAAGGCCGACATCGAAGCCAAGACCGAGGCGCTGATGGCCGCGAGCCAGAAGCTGGGCGAGAAGGTCTACGCCGACGTGCAGGCGGCGCAGGCCGCGGCCGGTGCGGCGGCCGGTGGCGACGCGGCGTCCCAGCCGCAGCCTTCGGCGGCGAAGCCGGCCAGCGACGACAACGTCGTCGACGCCGACTTCAAGGAAGTCAAGGACCAGAAGCAGGGTTGATGACGATCCCGACCTGACCCGACGATCCACCCCCGCGAGGCCTTAGAAGCCCGCGGGGGTTTCGTGTCTGACGAAGGCTGTTCATGGCGAAGCGCGATTACTACGAAATCCTCGGCGTGGCGAAGAACGCCAGCGAGGAAGACATCAAGAAGGCCTACCGCAAGCTGGCCATGAAGCACCACCCCGACCGCAACCAGGGCGAGGGCGCGAAGAAGGCCGAGGAAGCATTCAAGGAGGCCAAGGAGGCCTACGAGATGCTGTCCGACTCGAACAAGCGGGCCGCGTACGACCACTACGGCCATGCCGGCGTCGACCCGAACATGGGCGCGCGCGGCGGCCCGGGGGCCGAAGGCTTCGGCGGCTTCGCCGAAGCCTTCGGCGACATCTTCGGCGACATCTTCAACCAGGGCGGCGCGCGCCGCGGCGGCGCGCAGGTCTACCGCGGCAACGATCTCTCGTACTCGATGGAGATCACGCTCGAGGAGGCGGCGCGCGGCAAGGACACGCAGATCCGTATCCCGAGCTGGGACGACTGCAAGACCTGCAACGGCTCCGGCGCGAAGGCCGGCACCAGCGCGAAGACCTGCCCCACCTGCAACGGCTCGGGCCAGGTGCACATGCGCCAGGGCTTCTTCAGCATCCAGCAGACCTGCCCGAACTGCCGCGGCACCGGCAAGGTGATCCCCGAGCCCTGCCCTGCCTGCAGCGGCGCCGGCCGCATCAAGAACCAGAAGACGCTCGAGGTGAAGATCCCCGCCGGCATCAACGAGGGCATGCGCATCCGCTCGGCCGGCAACGGCGAGCCGGGCACCAACGGCGGGCCGGCGGGCGACCTCTACATCGAGATCCGCATCAAGTCGCACGAGATCTTCGAGCGCGACGGCGACGACCTGCACTGCACGATCCCCGTGCCGATGACCACCGCCGCGCTCGGCGGCGCGATCGGCGTGCCCACGCTCGGCGGCTCGGCGGAAATCGAACTGCCCGAGGGCACCCAGCACGGCAAGACCTTCCGCCTGCGCGGCAAGGGCATCAAGGGCCTGCGTTCGAGCTACCCCGGCGATCTCTACTGCCACATCGCGGTCGAGACGCCGATCAAGCTGACCGAGCACCAGCGCAAGCTGATGAAGGAGCTCGACGACAGCTTCAAGAAGGGCGGCGACCGCCACTCACCGAACACGAAGAGCTGGGCCGACCGGGTCAAGGACCTCTTCAAGTAGCGAGCGCGCGGATCGCTGCATCCGCTTCGGGGTCGCCGCCGTAAGTCGGACGAGCGGCCCGCGCATACCGCGCGGCGCCGCGCCGGCGACTCCGATGACCCTGCCCCCTGCCCTGCTCCTGCGATCGCTGCTGCGCCACGGCGCGCGGCGCCTGGTGCTGCTGGCCGTGATCGCGAGCCTGCCGCTGGTCGCGCTGGAGGCCGGCCTCGGCGGCGTGCTCGGGGTCGCGCGGCATGTGCATGCGCCCGCGGGCGCGGCAGCTCTCGACGAAGCGCGGCTGATGGCCGGCTGGCAGGACGCTCGCCGCATCGTGCCCGGCGATCGGCGCGCGGCGTCGCTGCACGCCGGCGAGGACCCCGAGCACGACCACGGCGCCGGGCCGCATCGCCACGCCGGCGACGACGCCGGCGTGATCGCCCTCGACGACGGCGAAGCCGCCACCGGCTCCGGCGCCGCGGGCGCGCTCGCGGTCGACGCGGTCGTCGGCGTGCATCCCGGCGCGGCCGAAGCGGCGCGGCGCTGGCCGGCGACGGCAGTGGCCGGCTTCGCGTCGCGCAGCCTGCCGGCGATCGAGCGACCGCCCCGGGCCTGAGACGCGCTGGCTGCCGCCAGCCTGCGTCGCCCCGCCCTGCTCGCGGCCGCTGCGTCGTGGCGCGCTTCGCGCCTCGAAGACGCGGCCCCGGGCAGGCCGGCTGTTCCCTCGGCCGCCGAACGGCGGCCCCGACCGGTCCCCAGCCGCCATGCATCGCTCATCCAGCCGCGCCAGCCGCGGCCGTCCGCGCGTTCCCGTGCGCAGCAGCTGCGCCGCACTGCTCGGCACGGCCGCCTGCGCCTTCGCGCAAACGCCGCCGGCCCCCGAAGCCGCCGTCATCGCGCAGACGCTGCCGGCCGTGCAGGTCACCGGCAGCCGCGACGACAAGCTCGATCTTTCGCCGCGCAGCGAAGCCCTGCCCGCGCCGGTGCAGGTGCTCGATGCCGAGCGCATCGAGCGGCTCAACCTGCGCTCCTACAGCGACCTCTACCGCGCGATCCCCGGCGTGCAGTCGGTGAACTTCGGCCAGGGCGACATCGGCTCGCCCTTCGTGATGCGCGGCTTCGGCAACGGATCGCACGGCATCGCCACCGGCTTCTTCATCGACGGCGTGCCGCAGAACATCCCCTCGGGCGGCATCGGCGGGCACGGCACGTCCGAATACAACTGGCTGACGCCCGAGATGATCGAGCGCGTCGAAGTCGTCAAGGGCCCGTTCTCGGCCCTTTATGGCGACCAGGCGCTGGCCGGCGTCGTGAACATCGTGACGCGCCGCTGCGCGCCGGCGTCGAGCGTGAGTCTGGAGGCCGGCCGCTATGGCCTCGGCCGCGTCGCCGGCGTGCATTGCCGGCAGCCGGGCGAGCCCGACGGCGTGCAGACCTTCGCCGCCGGCGAGGCCTACCACTCCGACGGCTGGCGCGACCGCTCGCGGTACGACCGCTACAGCCTGCTCGCGAAAGCGACGCTGCCGCTCGGCGCGAGCCTGGTCAGCCTGCGCGCCAACGCCTACCGCGCCGACTACGACGTGCCCGGCTACCTCGACTTCGATGCGGTCAAGGCCGGCCGGGTCGACCCGCGCTCGACGCCGTACCGAAGCGACGGCGGCGACAACGCGCGCTACGGCCTGGTCGCGAGCTGGCAGCCGCGCACCGGCGACGCCGGCTGGTCCGGCACCGCCTACGTCGATGCCTTCGACCGCGTCCGCTACAGCAGCTTCAACGCCGCGATGCCCATGCTGCAGACCGAGCAGTTCGACAAGCGCACCGTCTTCGGCGGCCGGCTGCACTACCACGCGCCGCTCGGCGAGCGCGTCGCCGTCACGCTGGGCGTCGACACGCGCCAGGACCGCGGCGACATCGGCAACTTCGCGACCGTCGCGCGCAGCCGCACCGGCGCCGTCAACAGCGACTACGGGCTGGCCATCGCGAGCTACGGCGCCTTCGTGCAGGCGCAGTGGAAGCCGATCGACGCGCTCAAGCTCGTCGGCGGCTGGCGGCTCGACAGCTTCCACCAGGCGATCGACAACCGCCGCCGTCCCGAACGCTCGGGCTCGGGCTCGCAGCACCTCGGCTCGCCGCGCTTTGGCGCGGCTTACGAAGTAAGCAAGGCGCTGACGGTCTACGCGAACGCCGGCGAAGGCTTCCGCTCGCTCGGCGCGGCCGAGCTGTCGCCGTCCGGCGCGGTCGGCGCAGCGAACTTCGACTTCGCCATTCCGACCGGCACGACGCGCGACCTCGGCTTGAACGCGAAGCTCGGGCCGGTGCGCGTCAACGCCAACGTCTACCGCACCGAGATCCGCAGCGAGCTGCGCCAGGACCCGCCGGGCAGCGGCCTCCTCGTCAACATCGGCGACAGCCGGCGCGACGGCTTCGAGCTCGATGCGCGCTGGAGCGTCAACGAGTCGCTCGTCGTCTACGGCTCGTGGGCGCACGTGAAGGCGCGGGTCGCCAACCCGCTGGTCGCGGGGCAGACGAAGCTCGCCAACGTGGCGCCCGATCTCTACGGCGCCGGCCTCGAAAGCGCGATGCCGTATCGAGGCGGCCGGCTGCTGTTCGACCTGTCCTACCTGCACTCCGCGCCCGAGCCCTACTACGTCGGCACGAGCGAGCGCGAGACCGACCCCTGGGAGCTGGTCAACGCGCGGCTCAGCTTCGAGCAGGGCCGCAGCGCCTACACGGGCTACCTGATCTGGCAGCCGCGCGAATTCGGCTCCGACCAGGCCGGCACCAGCTTCAACCCGAAACCGCGGCTCGAGTTCGGCGCGGTATTCAAGTACAGCTTCCTGTGAAGGCGAAGGAGACGGCGATGCTCGAAGCACGAGGACTGCACAAGCGCTACGCCGAGGCGGTGGCGCTGCATCCGCTCGACCTGAAGGTCGAGCCGGGCGAGATCTTCGCGCTGCTCGGCGCGAACGGCGCCGGCAAGACGACGACCATCCATCTGTTCATGGGCTTCGTCGAGCCCAGCGGCGGGCAGGCGCTGGTGGGCGGCGTCGAGGTCGCGCGCGACCCGCTTGCCGCCAAGCGCCGCGTCGCCTACATCCCCGAGAACGTGATGCTCTACGGCGCACTCAGCGGCCTGGAGAACCTCGCCTACTTCGCGACGCTCGCGCTCGGCCGCCGGCCCGGCGACGCCGAGCTCGCGCAGTGGCTCGACCAGGCAGGCCTCGCACGCGGCCGCGGCGCCGAGCGCGTCGCCGGCTACTCGAAGGGCATGCGGCAGAAGGTCGGCATCGCGATCGCGCTCGCCAAGGGCGCGCAGGCGCTGCTGCTCGACGAGCCCACCTCGGGGCTCGACCCGAAGGCGGCCAACGAGTTCTCGCGGCTCCTGCAGCAGCTCAAGGCACAAGGCGTCGCGATCCTGATGGCGACGCACGACCTCTTCCTCGCGAAGCAGGCGGCCGATCGCGTCGGGATCATGCGGCGCGGGCGGCTGCTGAAGACGATGGCGACCGCCGAGCTGGATCACGTCGACCTCGAGCGCGTCTACCTCGAGCTGCAGGCCGAGGACGACGAGGCGGAGGTGGCGGCATGAGCACCCGAGTTCGTCTGCCGAGCGACCGGCTCGCCGCGACGGCGGTGGCGTCCTCGCCGGCCAAGCCCGCGTCCGCGGTGCTGACGGTCGCCCGCGCCGAATGGACCGCGATGCGGCGCGACCGCCGCTTCGGCTGGGCGCTCGGCCTGCTGCTCGCGCTGCTCGCGGTCGGCGCGCTGCTCGGTTGGCAGCGCGCGCTGCAGGTCGAGGCCGAGCACACCGCCGCGCGCGAGGCGAGCTACGCGCAGTGGCTCGACCAGGGCGACAAGAACCCGCACGGCGCAGCCCACTTCGGCCAGTACGCCTTCAAGCCGCCGAGCGCGCTGGCCTTCGTCGATCCGGGCGTCGCGCCCTACGTCGGCGTGACGACCTGGATGGAGGCGCACAAGCGCAACGACTTCCGCTTCCGCCCGGCGCGCGACGCGACCGCGCTGCAGCGCTTCGGCGACCTGAGCGTCGGCTTCGTGCTGCAGGTGCTCGCGCCGCTGCTGGTGGTGCTGCTCGGCTTCCCGGCTTTCAGCGGCGAACGCGAGCGCGGCACCTTGAAGCTGCTGCTCGGCCAGGGCGTGCGCGCGCGCGACCTGCTGCTGGGCAAGGCGCTCGCGCTGGCCGGGCTGCTCGCGGTGGTGCTGCTGCCGCTGGCCGTGATCGGCATGGGCGCGGCACTCGCCTGGCCCGACGAGCATGCCGCGCCGCGCGGCGACCTGCTTGCACGCGCGGCGGGCCTCGGCGCCGGCTACCTCGTCTACCTGCTCGGCTTCGTCGCGCTGACGCTCGCGGTGTCGGCGCGCGCGGCGTCGTCGCGGCAGGCGCTGGTGCTGCTGCTGGCGTTCTGGGTGCTCAATGCCTTCGTCGCGCCGCGGCTGGCCGGCGACATCGCGCGCAGCGTCTTCCCGTCGCCTTCGGCGGCGGCGTTCCAGTCGCAGGTCGCCGCCGAGATCCGCGCGAGCTTCAGCGGCCACGACGAAGCGCATCCGGGCTTCCAGGCCTTCAAGAAGAAGCTGCTCGACGAGCACGGCGTCGACCGGCTCGAAGAGCTGCCGCAGAACTTCCGCGGCCTGGCGCTGCAGCAAGGCGAGGAGAACGGCTACCGCGTGTTCGACAAGCACCACGCGGCGCTCGCGGCGACCGAGCAGCGCCAGCGCACGCTGGCCGTGGTGCTGGGCGCCGCGCTGCCGCGCCTGGCGTTGCAGCCGGCGTCGATGGGCTTCGCCGCGAGCGACGGCGCGCACCAGCGCCATTTCGCCGACGCCGCCGAGGGCTATCGGCGCGTCATCCAGAAGGCGATGAACGACGACATCGCCAACTTCAGCCGCTACGGCGATGCCAACTACAAGGCCGGCCGTGCGCTGTGGCAGCAGGTGCCGCCGTTCGCCTACGCGCCGCCGCCGGCCGCCTGGGCCTGGGCCCGGCAGGCACAGCCGCTCGCGGCGCTGGGACTGTGGGCGCTGCTGTGCGGCGTGTTCGCGCTGCGGGCGGCGGACCGCCTGCGCGCGGTCTGACCGAGGAGCCGACGATGGCCATCGCCCCGCCTGCCCACGCCGCGCTCGCGGGCGAGCGCAGCGCGCCCTTCGGCGTGCTGCTGCGCCACGAGCTGCGCCTGATGCTCGCCGACCGGCACCTGCTGTGGCTCGCGCTCGCGCTGCTGCTCGCTTGCGGCTACGCGCTCGCGAACGGCGCCGCCTGGTTCGCGCGGCAGGACGCCGCCGTCGCCGCCGCGCGCGCCGACGAAGTGCAGCGGATCGACAAGCTGCGCGCCGATCTCGCCGCCGTCGAGGCCGGCGCGCTGAAGCCGCAGGGCGCGTTCTACGACCCGCGCTCGGCGCTGTGGGTCGGCCTGCGCCACGGCGCGACGGTCGCGGCGATCGCGCGCGAGCCGCTCGCGCTCGTCTCGTTCGGCCAGAGCGACCTGAACCCGCCCTACGTGAAGGTTTCGACCGACAACGCCGACAGCTTCCTGTTCGCCGAGGAGATCGAGAACCCCGCGCACCTGCTCAACGGCAGCTTCGACCTTGCCTTCGTGGTCGTCTTCCTCGCGCCGCTGCTGGCGCTCGCGCTCGCGCACGACCTGCTCACCGGTGAGAAGGAGCAAGGCACGCTGAAGCTGCTGCTGGCCCAGCCGATCCGGCTGCGCCGCCTGCTCGCGGCCAAGCTCGGCCTGCGCTTTGCGCTGCTGTACGGCGCGTTGCTCGCGGCCGGCGCGGCCGCGCTCGCGCTCGGCGACGGCTTCGATGCGATGCACGGCGCGCTGGCGCTCGGCGGCTGGGCGCTGCTGCTCGCGGCCTACCTCGCGTTCTGGTTCGCGCTCGCGGCATGGGTCGATCTGCGCGGGCGCAGCGCGGCGAGCAACGCGCTGGTGCTGGCCGGCGCGTGGATCGCGCTGGCGCTGCTGCTGCCGACGCTGCTCGGCCTCGCGATCCAGGTGCTGCATCCGGTGCCGTCGCGTGCCGAGATGGTCGAGCGGCTGCGCGCCTCGCAGATCGCGGTCCACCGCGACGCCGAGGCGACGCTCGCGCGCTTCCACGCCGAGCATCCCGAGATGGACCCGGCCGGCATCGCGCCGGACAGCGACCACGCCCGCGGCGTGCGCCGCGTCGCGCTGCAGGCCGCGGCTGCGGCCAACGTGCAGGCCGAGATCGCCCGCTACGACGCGCGGCTGGCCGCGCAGCAGGCGCTCGTCGATCGCCTGCGTTTCGTGTCGCCCGCGGTCGTGATGCAGCAGGCGCTGAACGATCTGGCCGGCACCGGCACCGCGCGTTATCGCGCGTTCAACGACGAGGTCGCGCGCTTCCATGCGCGCTGGCAGGCGTGGTTCCGGCCGAAGGTGCTCGCGAACCGGCCGCTCGCCGCGGCCGACTACGCGGCGCTGCCGCGCTTCGAGCCGGCGCGGCTGGCGCCGGGGGCGGTCGTCGCCGCGGTCGTGGCGGCGGCCGTCGGGCTGCTGCTGCCGACGCTCGCCCTGCTGTTCGCGGCGGCGCGGCGGCTGCGGCGCTACGTGCCGGTCTGAGAAAGGCCGCGCCTCACAACCACCCGGCGCGCCGGAAGCGCCACGCGACGAAGCCGCACGACGCCGCGATCACGGCAAGCGCCATCGGGTAGCCCCACTGCCATTTCAGCTCGGGCATGGCCTCGAAGTTCATGCCCCAGATGCCGGCGAAGGCGGTCGCGACCGCGAAGATGCCGGCCCAGGCCGCGAGGCGCTTGGTGACCTCGCCCTCCTCGATCGCGACCATCGAGACGTTCACCTGGATCGCCGTGCCGATGGTTTCGCGGATCGCGTCGATCGAGGCGTTGATGCGCAGCAGGTGATCGACCACGTCGCGGAAGTACTCCTGCGTGCCGCGGCACATGTAGGGTGTGCGCCCGCCGTGCAGCTTGCTCGCGGCTTCGAGCAGCGGCGCGACCGCGTGCTTGAGCACGGTGAGCTTGCGCTTCAGGTCGTACAGCCGCTCGATGTTGTTCTTCGCGGTGCCCTTGTCGAAGATGCGTTCCTCGACCGTCTCGAGCTCGCTCTCGAGCGCGTCGAGGATGGGGAAGTAGCGATCGACCACCGCGTCCATCAGCGCGTAGAGCACGTAGCCCGCGCCGTGCTTCAGCAGATGCGGCTCGCGTTCGGCGCGCTCGCGGATGCGAAAGCCCTCGTTGCTGCGGCTGCGCACCGAGAGAACGTAGTTGTGGCCGACGAAGACGTCGACCTCGCCGACCTGCAGGTTGCCGGCCGCGTCGCGCTGCACCAGGTGCATCACCGCGAAGATCGAATCGCCGTACTCCTCGATCTTCGGGCGCTGGTGGCCGTGCAGCGCGTCCTCGACCGCCAGTTCGTGCAAGCCGAACTCGTCGCGCATCTCGGCCAGTTCCTCGGCCGTCGCGTCGTGCAGCGCGACCCAGACGAAGCAGCCCGGCTGCGCGACGTACTCGCTGATCCGTTCGACCGGCAGTTCCGCGAGCTTCTTGCCTTCGCGGTAGGCGACGCAGTTGATGAGCATGGCGGGATTGTGTTCACTTCACCCGCCGCACCGCCACCGGCGTCACCTCCGCCGCCCCGTTGCCCCAGGACTGGCGGATGAAGCTCGCGACGCTGGCGATCTCGTCGTTGCCGAGCACCTGCGAGAACGGCGGCATGCCGAAGGGCCGCGGATGGCCCGGGGTGCTCGGCGCGAAGCCGCCCCAGCGGATCACCTGGATCACGTTGGCCGGCGAGCCGAGCGTCACCGCGCGGTTGCCGGCGAGCGCCGGGTAGATGCCGGCCACGCCCTGGCCGCGATCGCCGTGGCATGCGGCGCAGTGCGTCTCGTAGAGCGCGGCGCCGCGTGCGAGCGTCGGCTCCGGTGCGCGCTCGAACGCGCGCTTGGGCGCCTCGCGCACCGGGATCGATGCGAGGAACTGCGCCATCGCGTCGAGGTCGTCGTCGCGCAGGTGCTGCGTGCTGGTGTAGACGACGTCGGCCATCGGGCCGGCGACCGTCGCGTGGGTGGAGCGGCCGGTCTTCAGCAGCCGGGCGACCTCGGCGCGCGGCCAGGCCTGCACGCCGGCTTCGCGCGGATTCGCGAGCGAGGGCGCATACCAGCTCCCGTCGGGCATCAGGCCACCGGCGAACTCGGCATTGAGGCTCGTCGCGCCCAGCGCGTTGCGGCTCGAGTGGCAGGCGGTGCAATGGCCCAGCGCCTGCACCAGGTACTTGCCGCGATTCCACGATTCGCTTTGCGCCGGATCGGCCGCGAAGTCCTCGGCCTCGAAGAACAGCGCCCGCCACACCGCCAGCGCCGGCTGCGTGCCGAAGGGAAAGCGCAGCGCGTGCGGCCGGTTGGGCCGCTCGACCGGCGCGACGCCGCGCAGGAAGGCGTAGAGCGCATCCGAGTCCTCGCGGCGCATGCGCGTGTAGCTCGGATAGGGGAAGGCCGGGTAGAGCAGGCGGCCGTCCTTCGAGCGCCCGTGGTGCAGCGCGCGCCAGAACTCGGCGGGCGACCAGCGGCCCAGGCCGGTCGCCGCGTCGGGCGTGAGGTTGGAGGCGTAGACGACGCCGAAGGGCGTCTCGACGCCGCGCCCGCCCGCGAAGGGCTCGCCCTGCACGCCGGCGTGGCAGCCGATGCAGTTGCCGGCGCGCGCGAGGTAGGCGCCGCGCTCGATCAGCGCCGCGCTCGCGCGCACCGCGGTACCGCTTTCGAGCGGTGCTTCGCCGCGCAGGTTGAGCCACGCGACGAGCCCGGCAAGCACGAGCCCGAGCACCAGCACGAGACCCGCAACGGCCCCGAGCCGGCGCCTCCACCGGCGTGTGCGCGCGATCGCACTCATGGCGCTGCGTTGCCGCAGGCCAGCGGCAGCGGCGCGCGGCTCGCCGGCTCGGGCTCGGTGCCTAGCGGCAGCGTCTGCGCCGAAAGCCAGCGGGCCACGGCGGTGATCTCGTCGGGCGTCAGCCGCCGCGCGACCTCGCCCATGCAGTCGGGCTCGTGGGCGCGGCGCTGGCCGGTGCGCCAGGCGCCGAACTGCGCGATCAGGTAGTCGCCGGGCAGCGTCAGCAGCCCGGGCATCGCCGGCAGCTTGCCGGCCATCGTCTCGCCATGGCAGGCCGCGCAGGCGGGGATGCCGCGTTCGGGCGCGCCGTCGCGAATCAGACGCTGGGCGAGGCCGATGCGCGCCGGCGTCAGCGCGGCCGGCTGCGCCGGCGGATACGGCAGGTCGAGCGCGGCGAAGTACTGCGCGATCTCGCGCATGTAGTCGTCCGACATGTGCTGCACCAGGTGATGCATCGCGGCATGGCGGCGCCGGCCCTCCTTGAAGTTGCGCAGCTGGTTGTGGAGGTAGCCGGCCGGCTTGCCGGCGATGCGCGGGAAGTAGCCGGCGTTGGTCGCGCGGCCTTCCTTGCCGTGGCAGACCACGCAGGCCTGCATGCGCTGCGCCATCGTGTCCTGCACGCCGGCCGCGGGGTTGTCCGGCGCCGGCTGCTGCGCCGAAGCGGCGCGGCCCGCACCGGCGAGCAGGACGACGGCAGCCAGCACCCGCAGTGCGCGCATCGTGCAGGGCCGCGGCGTCGGCCAGCGCCCGGCCGGCGTCAAGGCCGCGCCGCGAGCAGTTGGTACGACGCGAGCCGGGCCGCGTGGTCGTGGATCGCGCCGGCGACGATCAGCTCGTCGGCGCGCGTCTGCGCGACCAGCGAGCCGAGCTGCCGCCACACCGTCTGCGCGGAGCCGACCGCCGAGGCCGCCAGCATGCGCTGCACCTGCGCCTTCTCGGGCGCGCTCCAGCACGTCTCCAGCTCGGCCGGCTCGATCGGCCGCGGCAGCGGCCCGCGCTCGCCGCGCTGCATGCCGAGGAAGCGCAGCTGGATCGAGGTGAACAGGTGCGCCGCCTCCTCGTCGCTGGCCGCGCACACCACGTTCACGCCGACCATCACGTGCGGCTCGGGCCACTTCGCCGAAGGCCGGTAGCCGGCGCGGTAGGTCTCCAGCGCGCGCAGCAGCAGGTCGGGCGCGAAGTGCGACGCGAACGCGAACGGCAGGCCGAGGTAGGCCGCGAGCTGCGCGCTGTACAGGCTGGAGCCGAGCAGCCAGATCGGCACCTCGGTGCCGGCGCCAGGGATCGCGCGCACCGTCTGCGAGCGCGACAGCGGCGCGAGGTAGCCCTGCAGCTCGACGACGTCCTGCGGGAACTCGTCCTCGTCGTGGCTCGCGTCGAGCCGGCGGCGCAGCGCGCGCATCGTCGCGCGGTCGGTGCCGGGCGCACGGCCGAGGCCCAGGTCGATGCGGTCGGGGAACAGCGTCGCGAGGGTGCCGAACTGCTCGGCGACGACCAGCGGCGCGTGGTTGGGCAGCATCACGCCGCCGGAGCCGACGCGGATCGTCCGCGTCGCCGCCGCGAGCCGGCCGACGAGCACCGCGGTCGCCGAACTGGCGACGCCCTCCATGTTGTGGTGCTCGGCGACCCAGTAGCGGCGGTAGCCGCAGCGCTCGGCGTGCTGGGCCAGCTCGATGCTGTGGGCCAGCGCCTGCGCGGCGTCGCCGCCTTCGACGATCGGCGCCAGGTCGAGCACGGACAGGGGGGTGTTGAACGCGGGGACGGCCATGTCGTGCATGGTGCCCAAAGGTCGGTGCCATCACGTTCGCCAGGGCCGCTCGCGGCCGGCGGCGCCGGCCCGGCCGGCGCGGAGGCAGGTTTCGCCGCCCTCGGCTTGAACGAACGCGCCGCGGCGCCATCTGGCGGCGATGCCGATCCTTGCCGTCGCCACGCTCGCGCACCTGTACATCGGCTGGCGCGTCGCGCCCGAGCTGCCGGGCCCCGTCGCCGCCGGCCTCTTCCTCGCGCTGCTGCTGGCCTGCTGGCTCGCGATCCCGATCGGCTTTCGCAGCCGCCGCGCGCACGACCGCGCAGCCGCCGACCGCCGCACCTGGATCGGCATGCTGGCGCTCGGCCTGTTCTCGATGCTGTTCGTCGCCACGCTGCTGCGCGACGCGGTGCTGCTTGCGAGCCGTCTGCTGGGCGGCGCCTTCGAGCTGCCGCCGCTGGCCGGGCCCACCGCGCTGGCAGTGCCGCTGCTGGCGCTGGCCGGCGTGGTGCTCGGCGTCGTCGGTGCGCGCCGCACCGCCCGCGTGCGCGAAGTGCGCGTGCCGATCGCCGGGCTGCCCGCGGCGCTCGACGGGTTCACCGTCGTGCAGATCAGCGACGTGCACGTCGGCCCGACCGTCAAGCGCGGCTACGTGCAGCGCATCGCCGACGTGGTGAACCGGCTCGATGCAGACGCGATCGCGATCACCGGCGACCTGGTCGACGGCCGCGTCGGCGACCTGGCCGCCGACGTGCAGCCGCTGGCCGGGCTGCGCTCGCGCCACGGCACCTTCTTCGTGACCGGCAACCACGAGTACTACAGCGGCGCGGCCGAGTGGATCGCGCATCTGCGCCAGCTCGGTCTGCGGGTGCTGAACAACGAGCACGTGGTGATCGAACGAGGCCCCGCCCGGCTGGTGCTGGCCGGCGTCACCGACTACTCGGCCGGCCACTTCACGCCCGACGACCGCAGCGATCCGCACCGCGCGATCCGCGGCGCGCCGGCCGATGCGGCGCTGCGCGTGCTGCTCGCCCACCAGCCGCGCAGTGCGGCCGCCGCGGCCGAGGCCGGCTTCGACCTGCAGCTCTCCGGCCACACGCACGGCGGCCAGTTCTGGCCCTGGAACCTGTTCGTGCGCTTCCAGCAGCCCTACACCGCGGGGCTGCACCGGCTGCGCGCGCTGTGGGTCTACACGAGCCGCGGCACCGGCTACTGGGGGCCGCCGATCCGGCTCGGCGCGCCGTCGGAGATCACGCGGGTGCGGCTGGTCGCGGCGCGCGAGCCGGCTGGGCGCTGAGGCGGGCGCCTCCCTTGCCACCGCACGGGTCGACGAAGACCCGTGCGAGAGGCGCGCTCCCATGCCGGCGCGCCGCTGCCGGGCCTCTGGACAGGGAGTCGCCATGCCGTTGAAGCTCGAAGCCTCGTGCCGCTGCGGCAAGGTCCGCTTCAGCGCCGAAAGCCACGCGCCGGTGCCCTTCATGCGGTGCTACTGCTCGATCTGCCGCAAGACGGCCGGCGGCGGTGGCTACGCGATCAACCTGCATGCCGACAAGCGCAGCTTGAGGGTCGAGGGCGAGACCGCCGTGTACCGCGCCGAGCTGGCGGACGTCCACGGCGCCTGCCGCGTCAGCGGCGGCGAGCGGCACTTCTGTGCGGCCTGCGCGACGGCGCTGTGGATGTTCGACCCCACGTACCCCGAGCTCTTCCACCCGTTCGCTTCAGCCATGGACAGCGCGCTGCCGAAGGCGCCTTCGAGCGTGCACATGATGCTGGCGTCGAAAGCCAGGTGGGTCGAGCCCGCGATCGGCGCGGGCGATCGCTGCTTCGACGGCCACCCCGAAGCCACGCTCGAGGACTGGCACCGCGAGCGCGGCCTCTGGGTCGATTGAGGCGGCCCGCGGGGTCATCGAGCCTCATGCATGCTTGCGCCACAGCCATTCCAGGAGATCGCTCATGGCCCGCAACACGATCTGCCTCTGGTACGACCACGACGCCGAGGACGCCGCGCGCTTCTACGCCGCGACCTTCCCCGACAGCAGCGTCGGCGCGGTGCACCGCGCGCCGGCCGACTACCCCGGCGGCAAGGCCGGCGCGGTGCTGGTCGTCGAGTTCACCGTCGCCGGCGTGGCCTGCATCGGCCTGAACGGCGGGCCGACCTTCAAGCACAGCGAGGCCTT
This sequence comes from Methylibium sp., assembly GCF_035762065.1. Lineage (GTDB taxonomy): Bacteria > Pseudomonadota > Gammaproteobacteria > Burkholderiales > Burkholderiaceae_C > Methylibium. Next base: position 22,067 of record NZ_DASTPW010000006.1, on the reverse strand, counting down.
CTCGTTCCAGATCGCCACCGAGTCGCAGGAAGAGACCGATCGCTACTGGAACGCGATCGTCGGCCACGGCGGCGAGGAAAGCCAATGCGGCTGGTGCCGCGACAAGTGGGGCATCAGCTGGCAGATCACGCCGCGCGTGCTGACCGACGCGATGGCCCGGGGCGGCGAGACGGCCCGGCGCGCCTTCGAAGCCATGATGCCGATGCGCAAGATCGACGTCGCGGCGATCGAAGCGGCGATCCGCGGCTGACGGCACCGCATCAGAACAAGGCGCCCTGCGCCGCGTCCTTGCCGGGCGGCCTGAAGCGGCTTGCATCGAGCGCGACGCGCTCGCGCGTCATGCCGCGCTTGTCCGCCGCCTTCCAGACCCGCTGGCGGATCAGCTCGGCCCAGATGCCGGCGCCCTTCATGCGGGTCGAGAAATCGGCGTCGTAGTCCTTGCCGCCGCGCATCTCCTGCACCCGCGCCATCACGCGCGCGGCGCGCTCGGGGAAGTGCTGGTCGAGCCACTGGCGGAACAGCGGCGCCACCTCCCAGGGCAGGCGCAGCACCGTGTAGTGCATCGCGCGCGCGCCGGCCTCGGCGGCGGCGGCGACGATGTCCTCGATCTCGGGCTCATTGATGAACGGGATCACCGGCGCGAGGTTCACGTCCACCGGCACGCCGGCATCGGCCAGCCTTCGCACGGTGAGCAGGCGGCGCCGCGGCGAGGCAGCGCGCGGCTCCAGCCTGCGGGCGAGCGCGGCGTCGAGCGTCGTCACGCTGATGAACACCTGCGCCTGCCGGCGCCGCGCGGCGGGCGCGATCAGGTCGAGGTCGCGCTCGATCCCGGCGGACTTGGTGACGATGGTGAACGGGTGCTCGCAGGCACACAGCACCTCGAGCACCGCGCGGGTGAGCCGCAGGCGACGCTCGATCGGCTGGTAGGCGTCGGTCGCCGAGCCGATGTTGATCGGGCTCGGCACGTAGCCGCGACGGCCGAGCTCGCGCTTCAACAGCTCGGCGGCGTTCACCTTCGCCACCAGCTTCGTCTCGAAGTCGAGCCCCGGCGAGAGATCGAGGTAGCTGTGCGTCGGCCGCGCGTAGCAGTAGATGCAGCCGTGCTCGCAGCCGCGGTAGGGGTTGATCGCAAGCTCGAAGGGAATGTCGGGCGAGTCGTTGCGGCTGAGGATGGAGCCGGCCTGTTCGTCGCGCACCGTCGTCGCGGGCGGCGGCGCGCCCGCGTCGATGTCTTCATCCTCGGGCCAGCCGTCGAAGAAGGCCTCGCGTGCCTGACGTTCGTAGCGGTGGGCGATGCGCACCGCCGTGCCGCGGCCGTGGATGGCGCCCGGCGCACGCGGATCGATGCTCTCGCCCATGCGGCGAGGTTACTGGGTTTCCATACAGCCTCGCACCCGGCCGAACCCGGGGCCTGTCCTGCGCGCAGCCGGTCAGGCGCGGTTCGCGTCCGGCGCGCCCGCCGCGCCGGCCATCCGCCCTGCCGTCTGGCGCGCGAACTGCGCGGCTTCGAGCGCCGGCGCGAACAGCCAGCCCTGGTACTCGTGGCAGCCGTTGCGGCGCAGGAAGTCGCGCTGCGCGGGCGTCTCCACGCCTTCGGCGATCACGCGCAGGTTGAGCGCGCGGCCGAGCTGGATCACCGCGCAGGCGATGCCGGCATCGCTGGCGTCGCCGGGCAGGCCCTTGATGAAGCTGCGGTCGATCTTCAGCTTCTTGATCGGGAAGCGCTTCAGGTAGCCGAGGCTCGAGTAGCCGGTGCCGAAGTCGTCGATCGCGAGCTGCACGCCGAGCGCGTCGAGCGCGCGCAGGCGCTGCAGCGCTTCGTTCGCGTCGCGCACCAGGATCGACTCGGTCAGCTCCAGCTCGAGCCATTCGCTGGGCAGTTGCGCGCTGGCCAGCACCGCTGCGACGCGCTCGACGAAGTCGAGCTGCTGGAACTGCAGCGCCGAGACGTTGATCGAGACGCGCACCGGCCGCCCTTCGGCCTGCCAGCGCGCGGCCTGCGCCACCGCTTCCTGCAGCACCCAGTCGCCGAGCGCGACGATGAAGCCGCTCTCTTCCGCGACCGGGATGAACTCGCCGGGCGGAATGATCCCGAGGTCCTCGTCGATCCAGCGCAGCAGCGCCTCGGCGCCGATCACCGCGCCGGTCTCGATGTCCACCTGCGGCTGGTAGTGCAGGCTGAAGCCGCCGCGCTCGAGCGCGACGCGCATCGCGTGGTCGAGCTTCATGCGCGCGAGCAGGTCGACGTTCATCTGCGGCTGGTAGAAGCGGAAGCCCGCACGCCCGCGCTCCTTCACCCGGTACATCGCGGCGTCGGCGTTCTTGATCAGGTCGTTCATCGACTCGCCGTCGGTCGGGAACATCGCGATGCCGATGCTCGCGGTGACCGAGAAGCTCATGCCGTCGAGGTCGAAGGGCAGGCCCAGCACGTCGATCACGCGGCGCGCGATGGTCTCGGCGCCGCGCGCGTCGGTCTGCGTCAGCAGCATCACGAACTCGTCGCCGCCCAGGCGCGCGATGGTGTCGACCTGCCGCACGCAGGTCGAAAGCCGGCTCGCCACCTCGACCAGCACGCGGTCGCCCGAGACGTGGCCGAGCGAATCGTTGATCTGCTTGAAGCGGTCGAGGTCGAGGAACAGCAGCGCGAACGGCGTCTCGTGCCGCTGCGACATCGCCAGCGCGAACTCCAGCCGCTCGGCCAGCATCACGCGGTTGGGCAGGCCGGTCAGCGCGTCGGTGTAGGCCAGCTCCTCGATGCGCTTGTGCGCCGCGACCGTCTCGCTCAGGTCCTTGAAGAAGCCGACGTGCCGGGCCGCGGCGGCGCCGCCGGCGAGGCTCGCGCCGGCCGCCGCGGCGCGGCTCCTCGCCGCGTTGAGCGTCGGCTGCGAAGCGGCACCGCCGATGCGCACCAGCGACACATGCCCCGGCAGCACCGTGCCGTCGGCGCGGCGGTGGCGCAGCTCGCCTTCCCAGAAGCCCTGGCGCGTCAGGCGCGCGGCGGCGGTCGCGAACCAGGCGTCGCCCGGGCCGTCGGGCTCGCTGAGCAGGCGGTCGGTGCGCAAGCCGATCAGTTCCTCGCGCGCAAGGCCGGTCAGGCGTTCGCAGCTCGCGTTGGCCGCGACGATCCGGTGCTCGGCGTCGGTGACGAAGATCGCGTCGAGACTCGACTCGAAGACGCGCGCCGCGAGCTCCTGGCGCTCGGCGTTGGCGAGCATCTCGGTCACGTCGCGGAACGAGCTGATGCGCCCGACCGGCCGGCCGCCGCTGTACTGCGGCAGCACCACCCGTTCGAGCACGCGGCCCGACTGCAGCCGCAGGAGGTCGCTGCCGCGCAGCAGCGGGTCGCCGTCGAGCTCGCGCAGGCGCTCGGCGAATTCGCGCTCGTCGAGCACCTGCTCCCGCATCCACTGGCGGATCTCGCGGTCGTCGGGCTCGGCGACCAGCACCTCGGGCAGATCCCAGAGCTTGGCGAACAGCCGGTTGCAGGCGCGCACCGTGCCGTCGAGATCGGTCACGAGCAGGCCTTCGGCGGTCGATTCGCGCGTCGCGCGCAGCTCGGCGACGATCTTCTCCAGCTCGTCTTCGGCCTGGCGCTGCGCGGACAGGTCGCGCAGGCCGAGCACGTAGATGGCCTGGCCCGGGCGCAGCCACACGCGGCTGACGCAGCGCTCGACCGGCAGCACGCGGCCGTCGGCGTGGCGCACCAGCGAATCGGAATGGATCTGCACGCCGGTGGGCGTCGCATGGCCGGCGACGACGTCCTCCCAGAACGACTGGTCCTCGGGGGTGATCGCGAGATCGAACACCGAGCGGCCGACCAGCACGGCCGGCGCGTGGCCCAGCAGCCGGCCGGCCGCGGGGTTGGCGGCCAGCACGGTGAGGTGCTGCGGCTCGACGAGGCAGACCGGTTCGATCAGGCCGTCGAGCAGCGCCTGCCACGCCGGCGGCGCGGGCAATGCGGGCAGCAGCGACGTGTCGGTCATGTGCGGTCCTCGCGGCTGCCGAGCCCGGTGGTGCTGCGCCACGCGGCGACGGTGCTGGCCCAGTCGTTGCGCGGGCGCTCGACGAGCGCGCGCTGCGCCGGCGGCAATGGGCCGACCGGCCTGCCGAGCGGATGGTTCAGCGTCTCCTCGTGGTTGCGGGTGGTCGGCCAGAACGCGCTGCGCTGGACGACTTCGCTGGCGTTGCCGGCCGCGCGGCGGCCGCCGACCAGGATCTGCGGGAAGCGCGCCAGCAGCTTCATCGTGCCGCCCCGGCGGTGGCCTCGGGATAGACGGCGCCGGCCGGCTCGAAGAAGTAGGTGATGCGCGGGCGCGGCGACAGGTAGCCCAGCGCATGGGCCGGCAGCTGCGCCGTGCGCAGGCTGCGCCGGATGCCCAGGCCGGGCAGCGATTCGAGGCTGAGGGGCAGCGCGTCCTCGCGGCGCGTCTTCGCGTCGTGCACCAGCACGCGCGGCTTCAGCGGCCGCGCGGCGTTGACGCCGACGACCATGCCGTAGCGCTCGTCGTTCAGCTGCACCAGCGAGCCCGGCGGGTAGACGCCCATCATCTTGATGAAGAGGGCGAACACCGCGGCGTCGAAGCGGTGCTTGAGCTGGCTGTACATGTGCGCCAGCGCCTCGTGCGGCGTCAGCGCCTTGTCGAGCGTGGGCGGGTTGCACAGCCGGTCGTAGCGGTTGACGAGCGCGACGATGCGCGCCGCGGCCGTCATGCGCTCGGCCGTCAGGCGCAGCGGGAAGCCGCTGCCGTCGGCATGCTCGTGGTGCTGCGCGATCACGAGCAGCGCGCCGGGCGCGAGGTTCATGCCGCGGCCGATCACGACGCCGCGGCTCACGTGCTCCTGGTAATACTGGCGCTCGTGCTGCGGCACGCCGGGCGCGCTGGCGTCGAGCCAGCGCACGCGGTCGGGCAGCTCGATCTTGCCGACGTCGTGCAGCATCGCGCCGACGCCGGCGTCGAACATCTCGTCCTTCGTGAGGCCGACCTGCTTGCCGAGCAGCAGCGAGAGCACCGCGACGTTGATGCCGTGCATCGCCGCGCGGTCGCCGGCCGATTCGCTCAGCAGCCGGATCGCCAGTTCTTCGGCGCCGAGCAGGTGGTCGAGGAAGAAGCGCACCTGGCCTTCGGCCTGCTCGCGCGCGGCCGCAGGCTGCTTCAAGGCGAGGTCGAAGGCGGCCTTCAGCGCCTTGCTCGCCTCGTTGTAGCGGCGCTCGGCGAGCGCGGCGCAGGCCTGTTCCGCTTCGAGCGCGGCGCGGCGCGCGAGCCGCTCGGCGGCTTCGGGCGAAAGCGCCGGCGGCGGTGCCTCGCCGATCGCGGCGGCGGCCTCGGCCGCGCGCCGCGCCTCGGCCTGTGCGCGCAGCACCGAGTTCGCCTCGGCCTGCTTCGCGCTCAGCAGGCCTTCGGCAACCCGGGCCTCGAGCACCGCCACGTCGCTCTTCTCGGCATCGACGCGCACGCGGCCGAGGCCCAGCGTGCGCAGCGTCGCCAGGTGCGAATCGCCGGTGATCTTGAAATGGCTCAGCGGGAACGGATGGTCCATCCAGCCGAGATCGAGGTGGATGTAGAGCCCCGGGCGCAATTGGCCGACGGTGAGGGTCAGGGTCTCGTGCATGGTTGGACTTCGGATGCGGGGCTGCCCGCCCCTGGGCTTTCGGCAGCGGCTGGCGAAGCTTGAGCGCAAGGCGCCGACGCGGCGGCACGCGGCACTACATTCGCCGTGTCGCATCGCCGTGGGGTGCCGCATGGAACCGTCGACCTGGCTCGCCTTCTTCGCCGCCTCCTGGGCGATCAGCATCTCGCCGGGGGCGGGCGCGGTGGCCGCGATGAGCGCCGGCGCGCGCCACGGCTTCGTGCGCGGCTACCCGCTGACGATCGGCCTGGTGCTCGGCATCTGGACCCAGGTGCTCGCCGTCGCGATCGGCGTGGGCGCGCTGATCGCGACCTCGGCGCTCGCCTTCGCGGTGGTCAAGTGGGTGGGCGTCGCCTACTTGCTGTGGCTGGGGATCTCGCACTGGCGCGCGCCGGCCCGCCCGCTGGTCGCCGATGCCGCCTCGGCCGAGCTCGCCCGGCCGCTCGCGATGGTGCTGCGCGGCTGGGCGGTCAACGCGGTCAACCCGAAGGGCACCGTATTCCTGCTGGCGGTGGTGCCGCAGTTCCTCGACCTCGCCCGGCCGCTGGGCACCCAGTACCTGTGGATCGCGGCGACGCTGGGCTTCACCGATCTGGTCGTGATGGCCGTCTACACCGCGCTCGGCGCGCAACTGCTGCGTGCACTGAAGGAGCCGGGGCAGATCCGCTGGATCAACCGCTGCTTCGGCGGGCTCTTCGTCGGCGTCGCGGCGCTGCTGGCGACGGTGCGGCGCGGCGGCTAGCACCGCCACGCGAGGCCGTCGCGGACGGTGGGGGCTGCCGGCTGGCCGCCGCGGTCGAACGGCTTCGACGCGCGCCGCGACGGCACGCCGTTCAAGTTTCTTTACCGGGCTGCAAGACGCCGCTCGTGCCCGGGCGGCCGAATCAAGCGCCTGATTGAACCGGGCGGGCGACGCGGTGCGGGCGGCACACTGCGAGGCGCCTTCCCCGGCCAGCCACGAGCCACCGACCCCCATGAACCTTCGATTCGAGTCGCCACGACCCGCTACCCAGCGCGGTGCCGTCTGGCCGTGGATGCTGGCCCTGGCGGTGGTGCTCGCGGCGCTCGGCGGCTGGTGGTGGCACGCGCGTAGCACGCAGCCGGCGGCCGGCGGCGCCGAGCCGGGCGCACGTGCCGGCGGCGCCGGCGGTGGCCCGGGCGGCGCGAACCGCCGCTTCGGTGCCGGCGTGCAGCCGGTCTCGGTGCAGCCGGCCGAGTTGCGCGACATCCGCGTCGTGGTCGATGCGATCGGCTCGATCAGCGCGAGCAACACCGCCGTCGTGCGCGCGCAGGTGGCCGGCGTGCTGCAGTCGCTTTCGTTCAAGGAGGGCCAGCAGGTCAAGGCCGGCCAGGTGATCGCGCAGATCGACCCGCGCGCCTTCCGCGCCGCACTCGGCCAGGCCGAGGGCACGCTGGCGCGCGACCGCGCGCAGCTCGAGAACGCACGCATCGACCTGGCCCGCTACCGCGACCTGCTCGCGAAGGACGCGATAGCAAAGCAGCAGCTCGACACCCAGGAAGCGCTGGTGCGCCAGCTCGAAGGCACGGTGCAGACCGACCGGGCCGCGGTCGAGACGGCGCGCCTGCAGCTTTCGTACACCCGCGTGGTCGCGCCAATCTCGGGCCGCGTCGGCCTGAAGCAGGCCGACCTCGGCAACCTGGTGCAGACCGGCGATGCGAACGGGCTGGTCACGATCACGCAGACGCAGCCGATCGCGCTCGTCTTCGCGGTGCCTTCGGCGCACCTGCCGCAGATCACCGCGAAGCTGCGCGCGAACGAGCCGCTGGTCGTCGAGGCCTGGGACCGCGGCGGCGCGCAGCGGCTCGCGCTCGGCAGGCTCGCGACGATCGACAACGCGATCGATCCGGCGACCGACACGATCAAGGCCAAGGCCGAGTTCGCAAACCGCGACGAGGCGCTGTTCCCGAACCAGTCGGTCAGCGTGAAGCTCGAGCTCGACACGCAGGAGAACGCGCTCGCGGTGCCGCCGGCCGCGGTGCTGCGCGGCGCGCGGGGCTTCTACGTCTACGTGGTCGGCGCGGACGGCACGGTCTCGACGCGCGTGGTGAAGACGGGTGCGGTCGACGGCGACTGGATGGCCGTCAGCGGTGCGCTGCAGGCCGGCGAGCGGGTGGTGATCGACGGCGTGGACCGGCTGCGCGAAGGCGCGAAGGTGGAGGTCATCGCCAGCGACCCGAGGCTGCGTGCCGGCGCAAGCGAGCCGCCGGGCGGCGGCCGGCGCGGCCCGCCCGGCGCGGCGCCCGCGGCCGGTGCGGCCCCGGGCCCGGACGCCGCGAGCCGCCCGTACCGGCGCGCCTCCGCACCGTTCGAGGCCGGCCGCGCGCCTTGACAGCCGGCAAGCGCCTTGAACCCGTCCCGCCTCTTCATCGAACGCCCGGTCGCGACCTCGCTGCTGATGCTGGCGATCGTGCTCGCCGGCCTGCTCGCCTACCGGCTGATGCCCATTTCGGCGCTGCCCGAGGTGGACTACCCGACGATCGAGGTCACGACGCTCTACCCGGGTGCGAGCCCCGACGTCATCTCCACCACCGTCACCGCGCCGCTGGAGCGCCAGTTCGGCCAGATGCCGGGGCTCGCGCAGATGACCTCGGTCAGCTCGGGCGGCGCCTCGGTGGTCACGCTGCGCTTCTCGCTCGGCCTCGCGCTCGACGTCGCCGAGCAGGAGGTGCAGGCGGCGATCAACGCCGCGAACAGCCTGCTGCCGCAGGACCTGCCGCTGCCGCCGATCTACAACAAGATCAACCCGGCCGACGCGCCGGTGCTGACGATCGCCGTCACCTCGCCGTCGCTGCCGGTGATCAAGGTGCACGACCTCGCCGAGAACCGCCTCGCGCCGAAGCTTTCGCAGCTCGAAGGCGTCGGGCTGGTGTCGCTGGCCGGCGGGCAGCGGCCGGCCGTGCGCATCCAGGCGAATCCGCAGACGCTGGCCTCGCTGGGGCTTTCGCTCGACGACGTGCGCTCGGCGATCGCGGCGGCCAACGTCAACCAGGCCAAGGGCAGCTTCGACGGCGCGCAGCGCGCCTCCACCATCGACGCCAACGACCAGCTGCGCACCGCCGCCGAATACCAGGATCTCGTGATCGCCTGGAAGAACGGCAGCCCGCTGCGGCTGCGCGACGTGGCGAAGATCGTCGACGACGCCGAGAACCTGCGCCTGGCCGCGTGGAGCGGCGCGACCCCCGGCGTCATCCTCAACGTGCAGCGCCAGCCGGGCGCGAACGTGATCGAGACGGTTGATCGGGTCAAGGCGCTGCTGCCGCAGCTGCGCTCGACGCTGCCGGCGTCGGTCGACGTGGCCGTGGTCGCCGACCGCACGACGACGATCCGCGCCTCGGTGCGCGACACGCAGCTCGAGCTGCTGCTCGCGATCGCGCTCGTCGTGGCGGTGATCTTCGTGTTCCTGCGCAGCGCGAGCGCGACGCTGATCCCGAGCGTCGCGGTGCCGGTCTCGCTGATCGGCACCTTCGGCGTGATGTACATGGCCGGGTTCTCGATCAACAACCTCACGCTGATGGCGCTGGTGATCTCCACCGGCTTCGTGGTGGACGACGCGATCGTGATGATCGAGAACATCGCCCGCTTCGTCGAGGAAGGCGATTCGCCGATGGAGGCGGCGCTGAAGGGATCGAAGCAGATCGGCTTCACGATCATCTCGCTCACCGTCTCGCTCATCGCGGTGCTGATCCCGCTGCTGTTCATGGGCGACGTGATCGGCCGGCTGTTCCACGAGTTCGCGATCACGATGGCGGTCGCGATCCTGATCTCGGCGGTCGTCTCGCTGACGCTTACGCCGATGATGAGCGCGCGCCTGCTCAAGCCGGAAGGCGAGCGCAGGCGGAGCCGGCTCGGCGAGCGCTTCGGCGCGTGGTTCGACCGGCTGATCGCCCGCTACGGCCGCGCACTCGACCGGGTGCTCGACCGCCCGGCGGCGACGCTCGCGGTGTTCGCCGCGACGGTGGTCGCGACCGCCGCGCTCTACCTCGCGGTGCCGAAGGGCTTCTTCCCGGTGCAGGACACCGGCCTCGTGCAGGTGATCACCGAGGCGACGCAGAGCACCTCGTTCGAGGCGATGAGCGAGCGGCAGCAGGCGCTGGCCGAGGTGATCCTGCAGGACCCGGACGTCGATCACCTCACCTCGTTCATCGGCGTCGACGGCGCGAACGCGACGCTGAACACCGGCCGCATGCAGATCGCGCTCAAGCCCTTCGCCGAGCGCGACGCTTCGGCGACCGAGGTGATCCGGCGGCTGGCCGACGCGACCGCGCGCCTGCCCGGCATCACCGCCTACATGCAGCCGGTGCAGGACCTGACGATCGAGGACCGCGTCTCGAAGACGCAGTACCAGTTCCTGCTCAGTTCGCCGGATGCGGGCGACCTTGCGTCGGCGACGACGCGCCTGGTCGAGCGGATGAAGACGCTGCCGCAACTGGCCGACGTGGCGACCGACCTGCAGGACCAGGGGCTGCAGGCCTTCGTGCAGATCGACCGCGAGGCCGCCGGCCGGCTCGGCGTGACCGTCGCGGCAATCGACACCGCGCTCTACAACGCCTTCGGCCAGCGGCTGATCTCGACGATCTACACGCAGGCGAGCCAGTACCGCGTGGTGCTCGAAGCCGCGCCCGAATTCCGCCGCGGCCCGCGCGCGCTCGAGAGCATCTACCTGCCGGGCACGACCGTCGACGCCGCCGGCGTCTCGACGACGGTGCAGGTGCCGCTGAGCTCGGTCGCTCGCGTCACCGAGCGACCGGCGGCGCTGGCCATCAACCACGTCGCGCAATTCCCGGCGGCGACCGTGTCGTTCAACCTCGCGCCGGGCGCGGCGCTGGGCGACGCGGTCGATGCCATCAAGGCCGAGGAAGCGAAGCTCGAACTGCCCGCCCGCGTCGAGACGAGCTTCCAGGGCGCGGCCGAGGCCTTCCGTGCCTCGCTGACCAGCACGCTGCTGCTGATCCTTGCGGCCGTCGTCACGATGTACATCGTGCTGGGCGTGCTCTACGAGAGCTACGTGCACCCGGTGACGATCCTCTCGACGCTGCCTTCGGCCGGCCTGGGCGCGCTGCTCGCGCTGCTCGCGGCCCGGCTCGATCTGGGCATCGTCGGGATCATCGGCATCGTGCTGCTGATCGGCATCGTCAAGAAGAACGCGATCATGATGATCGACTTCGCGCTCGACGCCGAACGCCATGAAGGCATGGCGCCGCGCGCGGCGATCCACAAGGCCTGCCTGCTGCGCTTCCGGCCGATCCTGATGACGACGATGGCCGCGCTGCTCGGCGCGCTGCCGCTGATGCTGGGCACCGGCGTCGGCCACGAGCTGCGGCATCCGCTGGGCGTCGTGATGGTCGGCGGCCTGATCGTCAGCCAGCTGCTGACGCTGTTCACCACGCCGGTGATCTACCTCGGCTTCGCGAACCTGATCGCACGCTGGCGCCGCCGCGGTGCGCAACCGGCGGTGGCGCGATGAACATCTCGTCGCCCTTCATCGCGCGGCCGGTCGCGACGACGCTGCTGACGCTCGGCGTCGCGCTGGCCGGCGCGCTGGCCTTCAAGCTGCTGCCGATCGCCTCGCTGCCGCAGGTCGACTTCCCGACCATCTCGGTCAGCGCCTCGCTGCCCGGCGCGAGCCCCGAGACGATGGCCGCGACGGTGGCGACGCCGCTCGAGCGCGCGCTCGGCAGCATCGCCGGCGTCAACGAGATCACCTCGCGCTCCTCGCTCGGCTCGGCGCGCGTGACGCTGCAGTTCGACCTGGACCGCGACATCGACGGCGCCGCGCGCGACGTGCAGGCCGCGATCAACGCCTCGCGCTCGCTGCTGCCCACCGGCCTGCCGAGCAACCCGACCTACCGCAAGGTGAACCCGACCGACGCGCCGGTGCTGATCCTCGCGTTGACCTCGGCGACGCTCTCGCGCGGCCAGATGTACGACGCGGCCTCGACCGTGCTCGCGCAGCGCATCGCGCAGGTCGACGGCGTCGGGCAGGTCAACGTCAGCGGCGGCGCGCTGCCGGCGGTGCGGGTGGAGCTGAACCCCGACAAGCTGGCCGCGCAGGGCATCGCGCTCGACAACGTCCGCATCGCGCTGACGGCGACCAACGCCAACCGGCCGAAGGGCGCGGTCGACGACGGCACGCGCCAATGGCAGATCGGCGCGAACGACCAGGCGCGCACCGCGGCCGAGTACGCGCCGGTGGTGCTGAGCTACCGCAACGGCGCCGCGGTGCGCCTGCGCGACGTCGCCGAGGTCGTCGATTCGGTGGACAACGTGCGCAACTACGGCGTCGCCAACGGCAAGCCGGCGATCCTGCTCTACGTGCTGAAGGAGCCGGGCGCGAACGTGATCGAGACCGTCGAGCGCGTGCGCTCGATGCTGCCGCGGCTGCGCGCGCAGATCCCGCAGGCGATCGACCTCGACGTCATCAGCGACCGCACGCCGACGATCCGCGAATCGCTGCGCGAGGTCGAGCGCGCGATGGGCATCGCCATCGGTCTGGTGATCCTGGTGGTGCTGCTGTTCCTGCGCAGCTGGCGCGCGACGCTGATCCCGGCGGTCGCGGTGCCCGTCTCGCTGGCCGGCACCTTCGGCGTGATGTACCTGTGCGGCTACAGCCTCGACAACCTCTCGGCGATGGCCCTCACCGTCGCGACCGGCTTCGTCGTCGACGACGCGATCGTCGTGCTGGAGAACATCACCCGCCACATCGAGAGGGGCATGAAGCCGCTCGAGGCCGCGCTGCGCGGCTCGCGCGAGATCGGCTTCACCGTCGTCTCGATCAGCCTCTCGCTCGTGGCGGTGTTCATCCCCATCCTGCTGATGGGCGGCGTGGTCGGCCGGCTGTTCCGCGAGTTCGCGGTGGTGCTCTCGGCGGCGATCCTGGTGTCGATGCTGGTGTCGCTGACGACCACGCCGATGATGGCCGCGGCCCTGCTGAAGCCGCGCGGCGAGCGGCGCCGGCCGGGCCCCGCCGGCCGTCTCGGCCGGCTTCGAGATCTCGGCGCAGCGTTCGCGCGCGCGCGCGAGCGCCTGGCCCGCGCCTGCATGCGCGGCTACCGGCGCTCGCTCGCGTGGACGCTGCGGCACCAGCCGGTCGCCCTGCTGTCGCTGGCCGCGGTGATCGGCCTGAACGTCCATCTCTACGGCGCGATCCCGAAGACCTTCTTCCCGCAGCAGGACACCGGCGCGATCTTCGGCAACGTGCGCGCCGATCAGGGCAGCTCGTTCCAGTCGATGCGCGAGCGGGTCGATCGCTTCATGGCGGTGCTGCTCGCGGACCCGGCGGTGGCCACCGTGAACGGCTCGACCGGCAGCAGCGGCCGCGGCGGCGGCAGCAGCAACTCGGCCAGCTTCTTCATCAACCTGAAGCCGCTGGCCGAGCGCAAGGAGTCCGCCGAGACCGTGATCGCGCGACTGCGCGGCAAGCTCGCGCGCGAGCCCGGCGCCAACCTGTTCCTGGTGCCGGTGCAGGACATCCGCATCGGCGCCCGCCAGTCGAGCTCGCAGTACCAGTTCACGCTGCAGGCGGACTCGCTGGAAGACCTGCGCACCTGGGAGCCGCGCGTGCGCAACGCGATGGCGCAGCTGCCCGAGCTGACCGACATCGACACCGACCAGGAAGACAAGGGCCTGCAGACCAGCCTCGTGATCGACCGCGATGCCGCCGCGCGCCTGGGTGTCAGCGTCGCCACGATCGACAACACGCTGAACAACGCCTTCGGCCAGCGGCAGGTGGGCGTGATCTACAACGCGCTGAACCAGTACCGCGTGGTGATGGAGCTCGCGCCGCAGTACCTGCAAAGCCCGCAGACGCTGGGGCGGCTCTACGTCACCAGCCGCAGCGGCGAGCAGGTGCCGTTGTCGGCCTTCTCGCGCGTGGAGACGACGAACACGCCGCTGTCGATCAGCCACGAGAACGGCACGCCGGCCTCGACGATCAGCTTCAACCTGCAGCCCGGCGTCTCGCTCTCGCAGGCGACCGAGGCGATCCAGGGCGCCATCGCCGCGCTGGGCGTGCCGGTCTCGGTGCGCGGCGTGTTCGCCGGCACCGCCAACGCGCTGCAGGAATCGCTGGCCTCGCAGCCGCTGCTGATCGCCGCGGCGATCGTGACGATCTACCTGGTGCTCGGCATGCTCTACGAAAGCCTGGTGCATCCGGTCACCATCCTCTCGACGCTGCCCTCGGCGGGCGTCGGCGCGCTGCTCGCGCTGATGCTGTTCAAGACCGAGTTCTCGATCATTGCGCTGATCGCCGTCGTGCTGCTCATCGGCATCGTCAAGAAGAACGCGATCCTGATGATCGACTTCGCCATCCACGCGCAGCGCGCCGCGCGCACCGGCGCGGCGCCTGCGATCTATCGGGCCGCCAAGCTGCGGCTGCGCCCGATCCTGATGACCACCGCGGCGGCGATCTTCGGCGCGGTGCCGCTCGCGGCGCCCGCGATGTTCGGCAGCGGCGACGGCGCCGAGCTGCGCCAGCCGCTGGGCATCGCGATCGTGGGCGGGCTGATCCTGAGCCAGCTGCTGACCCTTTACACGACGCCGGTGGTGTTCGTGGTGATGGACCGGCTGCGTGCCGCGGCGATGCGGCGGCGCAAGCCGAAGCCGGCGCGCGCCGCCGCGCTTTCCGCCTCGACTTGAACGACGACGAGACGACATGAGCCGCTCGCTTCCCCTGCTGCTGATCGCACCGGCCCTGCTGTTCTCGGCCTGCGCCATCACGCGCGTCGATCCGCCGGCGCCCGTGGCGCCGCCCGCGCAATACAAGGAAACGGGCCTGTGGCAACGCGGCAGCGCCACGGCCGACGCCGCCACCGTGCCGGTGCCCGACGCCTGGTGGACGCTGTTCGCCGACCCGGTGCTCGACGACCTCCAGCAGCGCCTGGTCATCGGCAACGAGAACCTCCGGGCCTCGATCGCGCAGGTGGCCGGCGCGCGCGCCGCGGTCGAGGCCAGCCGCAGCGCGCTGTTCCCGACGCTGTCGGCCAACGCCTCGGCCAGCCGCAGCCGCAACGGCTCCAGCGTCTCGAGCGAGGGCTTCGAGGTCACGCGCGCGCCGCGCAACACCGCGTCGGTGGGCTTGTCGTCGAGCTGGGAGATCGACCTGTGGGGCCGGCTCGCGCAGGCGAGCGATGCGGCGCAGGCCGGCTACCAGGCGAGTGCCGACGACCTCGCCGCCGCACGGCTTTCGGCGCAGGCCATGCTCGCGCAGAGCTATTTCTCGATGCGCGCCGCCGAGGCGCAGCAGTCGCTGTACGAGCGCAGCGTGGCGGCCTACCGGCGCTCGCTCGAACTGACGCGCATCCGCTACGAAGGCGGGGTCGCCGCACGCACCGACGTGCTACAGGCCGAGACGCAGCTCAAGACCGCGCAGGCCCAGGCGCTCGAGGCCGGCATCGCGCGCGCGCAGTTCGAGCACGCGATCGCGGTGCTGCTCGGCCAGGCGCCGTCGGCCTTCGCGCTCGCGCGCAACGACACGCTGCCGGCGCCGCCTGCGGTGCCCGAGATGCTGCCCGGCGCGCTGCTCGAACGGCGACCCGACATCGCCGCCGCGCAGCGCCGCGTCGCGGCGGCCTACGCGCAGATCGGCGTGGCCGACGCGGCCTTCTTCCCGCAGCTCGTGCTGTCGGCCAGCGCCGGCTGGCAGCGCTCGGGCTTCGCCGATTTGATCAGCGCGCCGAACCTGTTCTGGTCGATCGGCCCGTCGATCACGCAGGCGATCTTCGACGGCGGCCAGCGCCGGCTCGCCAGCGCGCAGGCGCGCGCGAGCGCCGACCAGGCCACCGCCACCTACCGCCAGACGGTGCTGACCGCGCTGCAGGAAGTGGAGGACAACCTCGTGCTCGCCGACCGCTTGCAGCAGCAGGCGCAGCTGCAGCAGGAAGCGCTCGCCGCCGCGCGGCGCAACCTCGAGATCACGCTCGACCAGTACCGCGCCGGCACCGTCAGCTACCTCAACGTGGTGCTCGCGCAGACCTCGGCGCTCGGCAGCGAGAACAGCCTGCTCGACGTGCGCAACCGCCAGCTCGCGGCGGTGAACCAGCTGCTGAAGAACATCGCGGGGCGCTGGCAGCCGGTCTAGGCGGCAGCGCCGGGATGCATACGCCGTCCTGACGACGGCGACGCTACGCTCGCAGCCCATGCAGCCCGCCGCAGCGCCATCCCGTCCCGTCGGCTTGCGCACCTGGCCGGCGTGGGTCGCCTGGGCGGTCGGCTGGGCGGCGATGTTCGTGCTCGACGGCAGCGTCGATCTGGCCAATCTCGCGCTCGTGCTGATGCTGAGTTCGGCCGTGGCATCGCTGTGGTGGCAGGGCTGGGCCGCGGCCGTGGCGGGTGGGGCCGCGGTGCTGGCGTTCAACTGGTCGTTCGTGCCGCCGCGCCACACGCTCGGCGTCGATCTGCGCCAGCACGCGCTGCTGCTGATCGCGATGCTGGTCGTCAACGGCATCGTCAGCGCGCTGGTGATCCGCCAACGCGCGCTGGCCCGCGCCGCGCAGGAGAGCGCGCAGCGCGAGCAGCGCCTGCGCCAGTGGGGCGACGCGCTGCGCGACGCGGCCGATCCGGTGACCCATGCAAGCGCCCTGCGCGACCTGCTCGCCTACGTCGCGCCCGGTGCACCGGTCGCGGTGCTCGTCGCGCCGCACGGCGACGCGGCGGCCGAGCCGGCGGTCGTGGGCAATCCCGACGCCAACCAGCGTGCCGGCCTCGATCTGTGCCTGCGCGAGAACCGCGCACTCGGCCCCGGCAGCGGGCGCTTCGAGGAACAGCGCGACGTCTATCTGCCGCTGCGCGGCCGCGGGCTCGCCTTCGGCGCCGCGTTGCTGCCCGATATCGACCCGGCGGTCGACCGCGTCGACCTCGCGCATGCGCAGGCGCTGTGCGACCAAATGGGCCAGGCGCTGCAGCGCGCCGCCACCTCCCATCGCGAGCGCGAGGCGCGCGAGCAGGCGCACGAGCAGGGCGTGCGCAACGCACTGCTCGCCGCCGTCTCGCACGACTACCGCACTCCGCTGGCGACGATCATGAGCGCGGCTTCGTCGCTCGAGCAGCAGTCCGACCGGCTCGGCACCGAGCAGCGCCGCCGGCTCGCCACGACGATCGTCGAGGAGGCCGGCCGCCTCGCGCGGCTCACCGACAACACGCTGCAGCTCGCACGGCTCGACGCACCCGGTGTTCGGCTGCGCTGCGACTGGGAGTCGGCCGAGGAGATCGTCGGCAGCGCAATGCGACGGGCGCGCCGCCGCAAGGACGGCGAGCGCGTGTATCCGCGGGTCGAGCCCGGCCTGCCGCTGCTGTGGTGCGACGCGATCCTGGTCTCGCAGCTGCTCGACAACCTGATCGACAACGCGCTCAAGTACAGCCCGCCGGACACGCCGGTCGAGGTCGCGGTGTGCCGCGACGACGGCGACCTCCGGCTCGCCGTGCGCGACCGCGGCCCCGGCATCACGCCGGCCTGGCGCGAGAAAGTGTTCGAGGTCTTCCGGCGCGGCGAAGCCACGCCGGTGAGCGAGGAGGCGCCCGGTGCGGGCGTCGGCCTCGCTGTGTGCCGCGCGATCGCCGGCGCGCACGGCGGCACGCTCGCCGTGCGCTCCCGCGGACGCGGCGGCGCGAGCTTCGACTGCCGGCTGCCGCTGCGCGAAGCGCCGGCAGCCCCGCTCGAGGAGCCCGTGCCGTGAGCCTGCGCGTGCTGCTCGTCGAAGACGAGCGCGAGCTGCGCGCCACGCTGCGCGCGGCGCTCGACGTCGAGGGCTACGAGGTGCTGGCCGCCGCCAGCCTCGCCGACGCGCAGGCGCTCGCCGCACAGGCTGAGCGCAGCGGCGCCGGCATCGACCTGGTGCTGCTCGACCTCGGCCTGCCCGACGGCGACGGCAGCGCCTTCCTCGACACGCTGCGCCGCACGAGCGCCACGCCGGTCGTCGTGATCTCGGCACGCGAGGCCGACGGCCAGAAGGTGCGCCTGCTCGACGGCGGCGCCGACGACTACCTCGTCAAGCCGTTCAGCCTGGCCGAGCTGTTCGCGCGCATGCGCGTGGCGCTGCGGCACCGGGGCACCGCCGTGCAGCCGGCCGTGACCGCCTACCGCCGCGACGACGTCGAGATCGACATCGCCGCGCATGTGGTGCGCCGCGGCGGCACCGCCGTGCACCTGACGCCGACCGAGTTCCGGCTGCTCGCGCGCCTGGTGCGGCAGGCCGGCCAGGTGGTGACGCACCGGCGGCTGCTGGCGGACGTGTGGGGCGCCGACGCCACCGAGCAGACGCACTACCTGCGCCTGTACATGGCGCAACTGCGCGCCAAGCTCGAAGCTGAGCCGGCCGACCCGCGCCTGCTGCTGACCGAGCCGGGCGTCGGCTACCGCATCGTCGATACCGAGGGCTGACGGTCCTTATGCGTTGCTGACGCCGTCCGGGCGATCGTCCCGGCTCCTCGCAAGGAGTCGCCCATGCCCCCCGCTTCCGTCACCCTCGCCGCGGATCGCTCGACCGCCGAAGCCCCGTCCAGGCTGCCCCGACAAGGCGTCGCCGCGCTGACGCTCGGCGCGCTCGGCGTCGTCTACGGCGACATCGGCACCAGCCCGCTGTACACGATGAAGGAAGTGTTCGCGCCGCACACCGGCGTGCCGCTCGATGCGCTGCGCATCGTCGGCGCCGTCTCGACGATCTTCTGGGCGTTGATGCTGGTCGTTACGCTGAAGTACGTGGTGCTGATCCTGCGCGCCGACAACCACGGCGAAGGCGGCGGCCTCGCGCTGACGGCGCTCGCGGCCGAGGCCGTGCGCTCGCGGCCGGCTTTGCGGCGCGGCCTGCTGCTGCTCGGGGTGTTCGGCGCGACGCTGTTCTACGGCGATGCCGTCATCACGCCGGCGATCTCGGTGCTCGGCGCGATGGAGGGGCTCGGCGTGATCGCGCCGGCGCTCGGTGCGTACGTGGTGCCCGCGACGATCGCGGTCCTGGTCGGGCTGTTCGCGGTGCAGCGCTACGGCACCGGCTTGGTCGGCCGCTTCTTCGGGCCGGTCATCGTGCTCTGGTTCGCGACGCTCGGTGCCATCGGTGCCGTGCACATCGCCGAGCAGCCGGCGATCCTCGCCGCGCTGAACCCGCTGCATGCGTGGTCGTTCGTCACCGGGCGCGGCTGGCAGCTGCCGGCCGCGATCGGCGCGATCGTGCTCGCGCTCACCGGCGCCGAGGCGCTGTACGCCGACATGGGGCACTTCGGCAAGCGGCCGATCCGCATCGCGTGGACTGGGCTTGTGCTGCCCGCGCTCGCGCTCAACTACATGGGCCAGGGCGCGCTGCTGATGAAGGACCCGGCCGCGATCGAGAACCCGTTCTACCACCTGTTCCCCGAGGCCTGGCTCGTGCCCGCGCTGGTGCTGGCGACGCTCGCCGCCATCATCGCCTCGCAGGCGGTGATCTCGGGTGCGTATTCGCTGACGCGGCAGGCCGTCCAGCTCGGCTTCCTGCCGCGCATGCGGGTCCTCTACACCTCCGCGCGCGAGCCCGGCCAGATCTACATGCCGGCGGTCAACTCGATGCTGCTGGCCGCCGTGCTCGGCGCGGTGCTGTTTTTTGGCAGCTCGTCGGCGCTGGCGGCGGCCTACGGCATCGCGGTCACGCTGACGATGCTGACGACCACCCTCCTGACCTGGTTCGTCGTGCGCGAGCGCTGGCGGCTGCCCTCGTGGCTCGCCGGCGGCGCGACGGCTTTCTTCCTCGCCGTCGATGCGCTGCTCGTGGCTGGCTGCGCGGTCAAGTTCCTCGACGGCGGCTGGTTCCCGCTGGCGCTCGGGCTGCTGCTGTTCGTCGTGATGAGCACCTGGTGGCGCGGCCGCGCGCGGCTGATGGACGAGATTCGGCAGGACGGCCTCGAGCTGCGCGGCTTCATCGACGGCCTGCAGGCCCAGGCCATCCACCGCGCCGGCAGGACGGCGGTCTACCCGGTGGCCGACGTAGCGACCGTGCCGCAGGCGCTGCTGCACAACCTGAAGCACAACCAAGTGCTGCACGAGTGCAACGTCGTGCTGACCGTCGAGTTCGAGCCGGTGCCCTGGGTGCCGCAGGAGGAGCGCGTGCAGGTGGAGTCGCTGGGCAACCGCTTCTGGCGCGTCACCCTGCGCTTCGGCTTCATGGACACGCCCGACGTGCCGAAGGCGCTGGATCTCGTGCGGGCCCAGGGCCTCGCGATCCCGCCCTTCGAGACCACCTACTTCCTCAGCCGCGAGACGCTCGTGCCCGCGCCCGGCGGCGGCCTCGCGAACTGGCGGGCGCGCCTGTTCGCGGCGATGAGCCGCAACGCGGGCGGCGTCGTCGAGTTCCTGCGGCTGCCGGACAACGCCGTGGTGGAGCTCGGCACGCGGCTGCAGGTGTGAGCCGGCGCGTCGCTGGAACCCGGCTGCGGGCGACCCTCGCTTCGTCCGGACGATCGCGCTGGTGCCGAGCGCCTTGTGGGTGCAGCATCGGGGCTCTCCGTGG
This sequence comes from Methylibium sp., assembly GCF_035762065.1. Lineage (GTDB taxonomy): Bacteria > Pseudomonadota > Gammaproteobacteria > Burkholderiales > Burkholderiaceae_C > Methylibium. Next base: position 1,952 of record NZ_DASTPW010000006.1, on the reverse strand, counting down.
CCAGGCGTCACCGCCGCGTGGCGATCAGTCGTTCCTCACCCAGCCCCGATCAAGGAACCTGCGATGGACGAGATGACGATGACCGCCAGCGCCCTCACCATCCGCCGCCTCGACGGCGGCGCCGCGCTCGCCCAGGCCCGACCGCACACATCGACGGCGCCGGTCACGCTCGACTCGCTCGCGCTCGACGTCATGACCGACCTCACGCAGGTCGAGGCCGCGACCACCGGCCCGGCCACGTCGTTGCGGCATGCCGAGCAGATCATGATCTGCCAGGGTGTTCGCATGCTCTTCGTCGTCAGCGCGATGCCGGCGATCGAAGGCCTGATCACCACCACCGACCTGCAGGGTGACCGCCCGATGCGCGTGGTGCAGCAGCGCGGCATCCGCCACGACGAACTCTGCGTCGCCGACGTGATGACGCCGCTCGCGCTGATGGACGCGATCGACCACGACGACCTGCGCCACGCGCGCGTCGAGCACCTGATCGCGACGCTGCAGCGCCACGGCCGCAACCACCTGCTGGTGATGGACCGTGGACCGGCGGCCGACCCGAAGGCCTGCCGCGTGCGCGGCGTGGTCTCGCGCGCGCAGATCGAGCGCCAGCTCGGCCGCACGATCGACGTGCCGGAGATCGCGCACAGCTTCGCGGAGCTGGGGCAGATGCTGTCCTAGCAGCGGGCGCGGCCCGGTGGCGCGCGCCGCGAGGCGCGGCGCCGCGCGCGCCGTTTGCCCAGCGCCGCCGATGCGAGCAACCAGCGAGCCCGCGCGCATGAGCGCGCTCAGCACCCTCCCCGCCCGGCTCGACCGCCTGCCCTGGTCGCCCTGGCATTGGCGCGTGGTGATCGCGCTCGGCGTCGCCTGGGTGCTCGACGGGCTCGAGGTCACGATCGTCGGCTCGATCGCAAGCGTGCTGCAACGGCCGGACACCCTGGGCCTCAGCGCGGCGCAGGTGGGCTGGGCCGGCTCGGCCTACGTCGGTGGCGCGGTGCTGGGCGCGGTGTACTTCGGCCGGCTGGCCGACCGGCTGGGCCGCAAGCGCCTGTTCATGGTGACGCTGGCGGTCTACATGGCCGCGACGGTCGCGACCGCCTTCACCACCGGCTTCTGGAGCTTCGTCGCCTGCCGCATCGTCACCGGCTTCGGCATCGGCGGCGAGTACGCGGCGATCAATTCGGCGATCGACGAGCTGATCCCCGCGCGGGTGCGCGGCCGCGTCAACCTCGCGATCAACGGCTGCTTCTGGCTTGGCGCCGCGCTCGGCGCGCTGCTGGCGCTGGGGCTGCTCGATGCGCGCGTGCTCGGCCCCGACCTCGGCTGGCGCGCCGGCTTCCTCGCCGGCGGCGTGCTCGCGGTGGCGATCCTGCTGGTGCGCCGCTACGTGCCCGAGAGCCCGCGCTGGCTGCTCGCGCATGGCCGCGCCGACGAGGCCGAGCGCATCGTCGCCGCGATCGAGGCCGAGGTGCGCGAGCGCAGCGGCCGCCCGCTCGCCGAGGTGCCGGCGAGCGCCGCGCTGCCGGTCGGGCGCCGGCAGCTTCCGACGATGCGCGAGGTCGCGCAGCTGCTGCTGCGGCGTTATCGGGTGCGCAGCATGGTGGTGCTCGCGCTGATGGTCTCGCAGGCCTTCTTCTACAACGCGATCTTCTTCACCTACGCGCTGGTGCTCACGCGCTTCTACGGCGTGGCCGACGCGGACGTGGCGCTCTACATCCTGCCGTTCGCGGCGGGCAACGTGCTCGGCCCGCTGCTGCTCGGCCCGCTGTTCGACCGCATCGGCCGGCGCGTGATGATCTCGGCGACCTATGCGCTGTCGGGCGTCGGCCTGCTGCTCACCGGGCTGGGCTTCTACACCGGCGTGCTCGACGCGACCACGCAGACGCTGGCCTGGTCGGGCGTGTTCTTCCTCGCCTCGGCCGCCGCGAGCTCGGCCTACCTGACGGTCAGCGAGGTGT
>NZ_DASTPW010000005.1:0-4764 GCF_035762065.1 Methylibium sp. | reverse complement strand
CGCAGTGGGTCCCCATTCGATCCCTCGCGCAGGGACACCGTCGCCGCATCCTCGACCACCTGTTGGCGCTGCCGCCTACCGACCGCTACTTGCGGTTCGGCCATGCGGCTTCCGACGAGCAGATCGGCCGCTACGTCGAGTCGATCGACTTCGAACAAGACGAGGTGTTTGGCATCTTCAACCGCTCGCTTCGCTTGATCGCGCTTGGCCATCTTGCCTTCGGCCGCCCTGCCCAAGTACCGCAACGACCGGCGATGGTCGAGTTCGGCGTATCCGTGCTGCCTCGTTCGCGCGGCCGCGGCTTTGGCACGCGACTTTTCGAGCACGCGATGGTGCGTGCGCGCAACCGCCACACCGACACCTTCTTCATTCACGCGCTCAGTGAGAACGCCGCCATGTTGAAGATCGCCCGTCACGCCGGTGCCACCGTCGAACGCGACGGCGCCGATGCGTGCGCCTGGTTGAGCCTGCCGCCGGACACGCTGGCCAGCCAGGCCGAGCAGGTGCTCGAACGGCGCGCCGGCGAGTTCGACTACCAGTTCAAGCGCCAGGCCCGTCGCCTGCGGGGCTGGGCCGGCATCGTCGGCGACATCCGCCGGCAGATGCGCCGCAGCACCGGCATGCATGCGATCCGTCGCGAGGAGTGACGAGCCATGCCGGGTGAGTCTGCGCGGCCGGGCGCTTGATCGCCAGGCCGCGCCGATTCCCGGGGGTGTCGGGTCGCAGACCCGCCGCTACCATCGCGCCGCGTGAAGCGCTGGCCGAGGTGGTTGCGCGCGATGGAGGCGGTGGATGTCGGTCGCGCTGTGGTTGTTGTTTGCGTCGGCCCTGGGCACGCTGGGCGGCTGGGCCGGCTGGCGCGCCGGGCAGCGCCGAACCGCCCACCCGCTGCCGGACGTCTGGGACCTCGACTCGCGCCCGGTGCTCAACGCCGACGAGCGCCAGGCGATGCGTCACCTGCGCGAGGCGCTGCCGCACAACACCGTCCTTGCCAAGCTCCCGCTGGTGCGCCTGTGCCAGCCCCGCTCGGTCGAGCGCCAGCAGTTCTGGTTCGAGTTGCTCGGCAACCTTCACGTGAGCTTTGCGATCTGCAGCGCGAACGCCCGCGTGCTCGCGGTGATCGATCTCGAGCCGCCGCGCGGCATGTCGAGCCGGGCGATGCGGATCAAGCAGTCGGTGCTCGGCGCCTGCCGCATCCGCTACGTGCATTGCAAGGCGAGCCAGCTGCCGCCGCGCAGCGATCTGGAGCTGCTCCTGCGCCCGCAAGGGCAGACGACGGTGCGCGTTGCGCCGCTGTCGGCGGTGCCGCCGCGCGCTGCCGCGCCCGACCCCCATTTCCAGCAGGCGCGCAGCCAGTTGAGCGACACCGTTCGCACCCGCCGCGCCGGCCGGTCGCTCCCGGCCGACTCGATGTTCGCGCAGGACTCGTTCTTCGCGCCGTCGAGCCAGCTCGACCTGGCCGCCAACAGCGACTTCCCGCCGTCGGCCGCCGAGGCGGAGGCGCCGATCGCCCGACGCTGAAGTCGCCGCGAAGCGCCATGCGAGCATCGGCGCATGGACGAGCCCCACAGCGACCGGCCCTACGACGACCTCACGCCGCACGCGGTGCTCGACGCGCTGGCTGATGTCGGCCTGCACGGTGACGGCCGCTTGCTCCAGCTCAATTCCTACGAGAACCGCGTGTTCCAGGTCGGCCTGGACGACGGCCGCTTCGTCGTGGCGAAGTTCTACCGGCCCGGCCGCTGGAGCGACGCGCAGATCGTCGAGGAGCACGCCTTCGCGCTCGAACTGGCTGCCGCCGAAGTGCCAGCCGTGGCGCCGCAGGTGATCGAGCCGCAGGCCGCGGGCGTGCGCTGCCTCGGCGAGCCGCCGACGCTCGCGATGCACGACGCCGGCACGCTGCGCTACGCCGTCTGGCCGCGCCGCGCCGGTCGCGCACCCGAGCTCGACGACCCCGACACGCTGACCTGGATCGGCCGCTTCCTTGGGCGCTGGCACGTCGTGGGCCGGCGGCGCCGCTTCGAGCATCGCCGTGCGATCGACGCGCAACAGCTCGGCCACGCGCCGCGCCGCTGGCTGCTCAAGCACGACGCGATCACGCCGAGCGAGCGCGCGCGCTGGGCTGCCGTGTCGCAGCGCGCACTCGATCTCGTCGATGCCGCCTTCGAGCGCGCCGGGCCGCTCGCCACATTGCGCCTGCACGGTGACTGCCACCCCGGCAATCTGCTGTGGACGGCCGACGGCCCGCACTTCGTCGATCTCGACGACGCGGGCATGGGCCCCGCGGTGCAGGACTTCTGGATGCTGCTGGCCGGCGACGACGAAAGCGCACGCCGCCAACTCGCCTGCCTGCTCGAGGGCTACGAGCAATTCATGGACTTCGACCGCGCCGAGCTTGCGCTGATCGAGCCGCTGCGCACGCTGCGGATGCTTCACCACAGCGCCTGGCTCGCGCAGCGCTGGAACGACCCGGCCTTCCCTGTTGCCTTCCCGTGGTTCGGCGGCTCGGCTGCATCGGCCTACTGGGCCGAGCAGATCGAGCTGCTGCGCTGGCAGGTGGTGGCGATGGGCGGCGACGTCGAGGAAGCCACCGCCGATCGGTGATTCAAACGAGCAGCCGGTTCACCCGCTGCACGTAGGCGGCCGGGTCCTCCAGCTGCCCGCCTTCGGCCAGCACCGCCTGATCGAACAGCACCTGCGCCAGATCGTCGAAGCGCTCGCTCGCGTCGAGCCGCTGGACGAGCGCATGCCCGGGGTTCACTTCGAGGATGGGCTGGCTGGCCGGCGCGGTTTGCCCGGCCTGCTTCAACAGCCGCGCGAGGTGGCCGCTCATGTCGCCTTCCTCGACCACCAGACAGGCCGGCGAATCGACGAGCCGCGTGGTGACGCGCACGTCCTTCGCGCGATCCTTCAGTGCTGTCTTGAGCTTCTCGAGCACCGGCGCAAAGGTTTCGGCGGCAGCCTCGGCCTGCTTCTTCTCTTCGTCGTCCTGCAGCTTGCCGAGGTCGACCGCGCCCTTCGCGACGCTCTGCAGCGGCTTGCCCTCGAACTCGTAGAAGTGGGCGAGCATCCATTCGTCGACGCGGTCCGAAAGCAGCAGCACCTCGATGCCCTTCTTGCGGAATAGCTCCAGCTGCGGGCTGTGGCGCGCGGCGGCCAGCGTGTCGGCGGTCACGTAGTAGATGGCCTCCTGGCCTTCCTTCATCCGCCCGACGTAATCGGCCAGCGAAACCGAGGCCTCGGCGCCTTCGGCGTGCGTCGACGAGAAGCGCAGCAGCTTGGCGAGCCGCTCCTGGTTCGCGTGGTCCTCGCCGACGCCTTCCTTTAGCACCGCGCCGAACTCGCTCCAGAAGCTCGCGTACTTGTCCTTGTCGTTGGTCGCCAGCTCTTCGAGCATCGACAAGACCCGCTTCGTCGAGCCCTCGCGGATCGCCTTCACGTCGCGGCTTTCCTGAAGCAGCTCGCGGCTCACGTTCAGCGGCAGGTCGCTCGAGTCGATCACGCCCTTCACGAAGCGCAGGTAGCTCGGCATCAGCGCCTGCGCGTCGTCCATGATGAAGACGCGCTTGACGTAAAGCTTCACGCCGCCCTTGCGCTCGCGGTTCCACAGGTCGTGCGGCGCCTTCGCCGGCAGGTAGAGCAGCTGGATGTATTCGCTGCGGCCTTCGACGCGGTTGTGCGTGTAGGCCAGCGGCGGCTGGCTGTCGAAGCTGATCTGCTCGTAGAAGCTCTTGTACTCCGCGTCGGTGATCTCGCTCTTGCTGCGCGCCCACAGCGCCGCAGCCTTGTTGACCGTCTCCCACTCGTCTTTGGTCACGTACTCGCTCTTCTCGGCGTCCCAGACCTGCTCGCGCATCAGGATCGGCAGCGAGATGTGGTCCGAGTACTTCGAGATCGTCGACTTCAGCTTCCATTGCGAGAGCCACTCGTCCTCGCCTTCGCGCAGGTGCAGCGTCACCGCGGTGCCCCGCTCGGGCCGCGTGATCGTCTCGACCTCGAAGTCGCCGGTGCCCGCGCTGGACCAGCGCACGCCCTCTTCCGCCTTGGCGCCCGCGCGGCGGGTCTCGACGCTGATGCGGTCGGCCACGATGTAGCCGCTGTAGAAGCCGACCCCGAACTGTCCGATCAGCTGCGCGTCCTTCGCCTGCTCGCCGGAAAGCTTGCCCATGAACTCGCGCGTGCCGCTCTTGGCGATCGTGCCGAGGTTGGCGATCGCCTCGGCCTCGCTCATGCCGATGCCGTTGTCGGTGATCGTGATCGTGCGGGCTTCCTTGTCGAAGCTGACCCGCACCCTCAGCTCCGGGGCGTCTTCGTACAAGCTCGCGTCGTTCAGCGCCTCGAAGCGCAGCTTGTCGCAGGCGTCCGAGGCGTTGGAGACCAGCTCCCGCAGGAAGATCTCCCGGTTGGAATACAGGGAATGGGTGACCAGGTGCAGCAGCTGCGCGACCTCGGCCTGGAAGGAGAGGGTCTGTTTCTGGCTCATGGCGTGTTGTGGGGAAGCAGCGTCCACGACGTAGGTACGCCGTGAAGAATCTCAAGGCCGGTGATGCTACTGCACCCTTGCGTGAACTATTCGACGGTTCCCGTCGAGTTCCTCGCTTCACCTGCGCTTTTCATGCGCAACGCTTGGTTACAGTGCAGTCCTATGAGGATCGAGCTGCCTTCCGCTTCCTGGACCGAGACGCTGCTGCGTGCCGAGGAAGATGCGCATACGCTGACCGTGGCCGACATGCTAGCCAGCGACCCGTTCACGGTCGCGCGGCT
>NZ_DASTPW010000004.1:0-148631 GCF_035762065.1 Methylibium sp. | reverse complement strand
GGCCGCCGTTGCGCAACGGCGTCTCGAGCGCGCGCGCGACGCGCTCGATCATGTCGAACACGTTGAGCGTCGGCGTCGCGGGCGCGAGGTCGAAGCGATCGCCGTTCGCGGGCGCGCCGGTGACGGTGACCGACTGGCCGTCGATCTCGATCGCGCGGCCGCTCTCGTAGGGCACGTTGGTCAGCGCGGTCGGGTTGCCGTCGCGCAGCACGGTGTAGGTGGTCGTCGTGTTCGGCGCGGTGCCGGTCACGGCGAAGCTCAGGCTGTAGGGGTCGCCGGTGAGCGCCGACGGGTCGCTGACGCGGCCGGCGTCGATCCAGGCGGTGCCGGCCTGCGTCGTCGCGCGGGTCTCGAACACGCCGTTGCCGGTCGGCGCGGTGGTCCAGGTGGCCTGGCCGTCGAGCGTGAGCGCCAGCGGCTCGTCGCCGCCGACGCCGATCTGCCCGGAGACGCCGCGGAACTGCACGCCCGAGGGCGCATCGACGAACGGCGGGTTGCTCGCGCCCTGGCCGGCGAACAGGTAGCCGCCGGCGCCGTCGCCGCGGTTGGCGAGCGAGAGCAGCTGCGTGCGCTTCTCGCGCAGGCTCTTCGCGAGCGAAAGGCGCTCGGCATCGCTGTAGCTCGCGTTGCCGGCCGCGACGAGGTTCTCGCGCACCTGTTGCAGCAGCTCGCCCGCGTCGCCCAGCGTGCCCTCGGCGAGCTGCATCGCGTTCTTGCTGGCCTCCACCGCGCGCTGGCTTGCGGTGCTGCGCGATTCGAGCGCCAGCGCGCGCTCGGCGCGGGCCGCGGCGGTCGGGTCGTCGCTCGCGCGGTTGACGCGCTTGAGCGTCGTCATCTGCTGCTGGCTGTCGAGCATCTCGCGCTGACGGCGCTGCAGGTTCGCGACGGCGATCTCGTGCTGGTTGGCGGTGCTCACGCGCATGACGGACTCCAGGATCAGGTTCAGCGCGCAAGGCTGAGCAAGGTGTCGAACACGGTCTGCGCCGATTGAAGAATCTTCGCGGCGGCCTGGTAGCCCTGCTGGAACTGCAGCAGCCGCGCGGCCTCCTCGTCGAGGTTCACGCCGGTCTCGCCGGAACGCGCGGTCTCGGCGTTGGTCGCGACCGCGCTCGAGATGCCCTGCGAAGCCTTCGCGCTCTGCACGCGCACGCCGATGTCGGCCATCGCCTGCGCATAGGCGCTCGCGGTGGTCGCGCCCGGCGTCGTGCCGACGCGGCCGACCACATCGAGATCGCGCAGCGCCAGCAGCGACAGCGCGTTGCCGTTGTTGCCTTCCGGATAGGGCGTCGGCGCGACGCGCAGCGTGTCGCCGGTCTGCGGCACGCCCGCCAGCCGCAGTTCGAAGCCGTTCAGCGCGATCGGCGCGCCGGGCGTCCAGGTGCCCGTGCCGCTGGAGACGAGCGTGTTCGCCGCATCGCGCAGCTCCCAGCTGTAGGCGCCGGCGTTGCTGGTGAAGGCGACGTTCGCCGTCAATGCCGGATCGAGCGCGTTGCTCACGACGTTGAGCGAAGCGACGCTCGCGGTGCCGGTGTTCGCGACCGCGGTGGTCGCCGTCACCGGCGAGGCGGCCGCGATGCCGGCGGCGCGGTCGAGCACGCGGCGCAGGCCGCCCGCGGCCTGGCTGGCCGGCTGCAGCAGGAAGCGATCGCCCGCGGCGGGCGCCGGCGCGCCGACGGTGACGGTGAAGCCGTCGAGCGTCGCGCCGTTGGCGACGCTGCGCGTCAAGCCATCGGTGCGGCGCGTGACGAGGTAGTTGCCGGGCGTCGATGCGTCGGGGCTCAGCTCGTAGTCGGTCGCCTGCAGCTGCGCGGCGTCGGCGACCGCGAGGCTCACCGTGCCGATGAACTGGCCAGCGCCGTTGCGCGCGTTGGTCGAGGCCGGCAGCGCGCTCGGCGCGCCGGTCGTGAAGATCGGCGCGCCGGCGCCGGGCGGCACGCGAAGGTCGAGGCCGAAGCTCTGCTGCTGGTTCACCGCCGCGGCGATCGCGCTGGCCAGCTGGCCGAGCAGCGCGCGGGCCTGCGTCAGGTCTTCGTCCTGGAAGTCGAGCAGGCCGCCGATGCGCCCGCCCGAGAGCGTGTCGGCAGGCAGCAGCCGGTCGCCGCCCTGCTCGGCCAGCGCGATGCGCACGCGCTGCGGATCGAAGGCATCGGGCACCGCCTTGAGGCTCAGCGCGCTGCCGCCGAGCACCAGGCGCTGGCCGCCGCCGATGAACAGGCCGAGCGAGCCGTCGTCGGCCTCGATCGTCGTGATCTTCACGTGCTCGCTGATCTCGCGCACCAGCTGGTCGCGCTGGTCGAGCAGGTCGTTCGGCGGCTGGCCGGTGCCGCGCGCGGCGGCAATCTGCTGGTTCAGCTGCGCGACGCGCGCGGCGAGGTTGTTGACCGTGCCGATCGAGGTGCGCACGTCGTCGAGCACGCCGGCCTGCAGGCTGTCGATCTGCTGGTCGGCCGCCTGGAAGCGGTTGGCGAGTTCCTCGGCGCGCGAGAGCACCACTTCGCGCGCGGCGGCGTCCTGCGGGCGGTTCGCCACGTCGACGAAGGCGTTGAAGAGCTGGCCCGCGGCGTAGCCGAGGCCGGCCTCGCCGCCGGGGAACACGTTCTCGAGTCGCTGCAGTTGCTCGAGCCGCGCGGTGTCGCGCGCGGCCTCGGCGCGCGAGAGCGAAGCCTGGCGCTGCAGGAAGGCGTCGTGGCTGCGCGCGACGGTGCGCACGTCGACGCCCTGGCCGAAGAAGCCGGCGCCGCTGAACTGGCCGCCCGAGGTCGCGAGCTCGACCTGCTGGCGCGAGTAGCCGGCGGTGCTCGCGTTCGCGATGTTGTGGCCGATGGTCTGCAGCGCCGCGTAGTTCGCGAACATCGCGCGCGAGCCGAGGTTGAGCAGCGAGGCCATGGTCGTTCAGGTCTGGAGGGTTTTCTGCAGGCGCAGGGTCGTGTTGATGACCCGGCCCAGCTTGGCCGCGTACTGCGGGTCGGTGGCGTAGCCCGCGCGCTGCAGGTTCACCGCGAAGCCCTGCGCGCTGCCGCCCTCCTCGACCACCTTCGCGTAGCGCGGGCTGTCCTTGATGAGCCGGGCCCAGTCGCGGAACGACTCCTCGGCGCTGGCGTAGGCGCGGAAGCTCGCCTTGACCTTCTGCGGCTGGCCGCCGACGTACTCGGTCGTCGTCACTTCGGCGGTCGCGCCGTTCCAGCGCCCGCCGGCCTTGATGCCGAACAGGTTGTGGCTCGTGCTGCCGTCGGCGTTGCGGATCTGCTTCTTGCCCCAGCCCGATTCGTGCGCGGCCTGGCTCAGGATGAAGGCCGCCGGGATGCCGGTCTCGGCCGCGACCTTTTCGGCCGCCGCGCTGTGGCGCGCGACGAAATCCTGCGCGTCGGATGCGCCGGGCAGGCGGTTCCAGCTGTCCTTGGCCGCCGCGGCGGACCGCGCAGGCGCGGCGGGCGCCGCGGTGTCCTTCACCGCGCCGATCTGCCGCTCGAGCTGCTTCGCGATCATCGCGGCGAGCCCGCCCGGCTGGCCGCTCAGCTTGCCCGCGAGCTGCGTGTCGAGCAGCTCGGTGCCCATCTTCGTGCCGGAGTTGTCCAGCATGCCGGAGGCCATCGTCGAGTCGCGCATGCTCTTGAGCAGCTGCTGCATGAACAGCGACTCGAACTGCTTCGCGGCCTCCTGGATCGCCGCCTTCGGGTCGCGGCCGGCGCTGGCCTGCAGGCCGCGCAGCGCGTTGGCGTCGAGGCCGGCGGTCCTCATGTCAGATCACCTCGAGCTCGGCGTTCAAGGCACCGGCGGCCTTGATCGCCTGCAGGATCGCGAGCAGTTCCTGCGGCGTGGCGCCGAGCGCGTTCAGCGCCTTGACCACTTCGGTCAGCTTCGCGCCTTCGGGCAGCTGGATCAGCGAGCCGGGCTGCTGGTTGATCGCGATCTCGGCCTTCTCGGCGCGCACCGTCTGGCCGTTGGAGAGCGGGCCGGGCTGGCTGATCACCGGCGTGGAGCTGATCGTCACCGACAGCGAGCCGTGCGCCACCGCGCAGGGCTTGAGCGTCACCGCCTGGTTCACCACCACCGAGCCGGTGCGCGCGTTGATCACCACACGCGCGGCCGGCGCGGCCAGCGCGATGTCGAGGTTCTCGATGTCGGCGAGGAAGTTCACGCGCGCGTCGGGCGTCGCCGGCATGCGCACGCGCACGGTGCGGCCGTCGAGCGCCTGCGCGGTGTCGGCGCCCATCTTGGCGTTGATCGCGCGGGCGACGTCGCGCGCGGTCGAGTAGTCGGCGCTCGCGAGATCGAGCTGGATCGAATCGCCTTGCGCGAGCGGCGTCGGGACGCTGCGCTCCACCGTCGCGCCGGCCGGGATGCGGCCCGCGTTCAGCGTGTTGACCTGCACCTTCGAGCCGCCCGCGGACGCGCCGGCGCCGCCGACGATCAGGTTGCCCTGGCTCAGCGCGTAGACCTGGCCGTCGGCGCCCTTCAGCGGCGTGGCCACCAGCGTGCCGCCGCGCAGGCTCTTGGCGTTGCCGAGCGACGAGACGACCACGTCGATCGCCTGCCCCGGCTGCGCGAACGGCGGCAGCGTGGCCGTCACCATCACCGCGGCGACGTTGCGCAGCTGCACCGCGACGCCCGGCGGCACCGTGACGCCCATCTGCTGGAGCATCGCGTTGAGGCTTTGCGTGGTGAACGGCGCCGAGGTGGTCTGGTCGCCGGTGCCGTCGAGGCCGACGACGAGGCCGTAGCCGACCAGCTGGTTGTTGCGCACGCCCTGCACCGAGGCGACTTCCTTGATCCGCGCCGCCTGTGCCTCCTGCGGCCACCAAAGCGCCGCGCTCGCGACCAGCAGCGCCGCGGCGATCAGCCAGCGCAGCAGGGTGTCGTGGCGCGAATCACGCGCCGCGTCGGCGCTCGGGTCGGCCTCGTCGAGCCGCGCGAGCAGCGCGGTGTCGAGGGCGTCGGCGGTGAGGAAGTGGCGAGGCATGCGAGGGACCCAAAACTTGAGTCCATTCTTCGCCCCGTCACATCGGCAGAACGTTCAAAAAGAAGCGTCCGAGCCAGCCTATTCCCTGCGCCTCGGCCTGCGCCCCGCGCCCGCGCTGCTCGATGCGCACGTTGGCGATCTGCGGCGACGGCACGGAGTTGCCCGGCTGGATCGCGCGCGGGTCGATCTGGCCCGAGAAGCGCAGCACGTCGACGTGCTGGTTGACGCCGATCTGCTTCTCGCCAGCGACGATCAGGTGGCCGTTGGGCAGCACTTCGGTCACGGTCGCGGTGATCGTGCCGGTGAAGGTGTTCTGGCTCGCGGTCGTGCCCTTGCCTTCGAAGGCCTGCTCGTTGGCGGCCGTCGCCGAGGCGCGGGTGAAGGAGTTGGAGCGGAAGAACGGCAGCGCCGAGATGCTGCCGTTGACCGAGCCGCTCTTGTCGACCGTGCTGGTCGACTGCTGGCTGGCCGCGACCTTCTCGACGATCTGCACCGTGATCGTGTCGCCGACCAGGCGCGCGCGATGGTCTTCGAACAGCGGGCGGTACTGCCCGCTCTGGAAGATCGAGCCGTTGTTGACGGCCGGCTGCATCACCACCTGCGGGCGCACCGGCGCCGTCTCGGGCAGGTCGACCTTCGGCGCCATCGCCTGGCAGCCAGCGAGCGCGGCAGCCAGCGCGGTGAAAACGATCGCGCGGCTCACAGCTGCGTCAGACGCTGCAGCATCTGGTCCGAGGTCTGGATCGCCTTCGAGTTGAGCTCGTAGGCGCGCTGCGTCTGGATCATCGAGACGAGCTCCTCGACGACGTTGACGTTGCTCGTCTCGACGAAGCCTTGCGCGAGCTGGCCGAGGCTGTTGCTGCCCGGCGCGCCGGCGTTCGGCGTGCCCGAGGCCGCGGTCTCGACGAACAGGTTCTGCCCGCGCGCCTCGAGGCCCGCCGGGTTCACGAAGTCGGCGAGCTGCAACTGCCCCAGCGTCTGCGGCGTCGCCTGGCCCGGCAGCGCGGCGGTGACGGTGCCGTCGGCGCCGATCGTGACCGTCTGCGCGTTCGCGGGAATCGTGATGCCCGGCTGCAGCGGGTAGCCGTTGTTCGTGACCAGGGTGCCCTGCGCATCGACCTGGAAGGCGCCGTCGCGGGTGTAGCCGGTCGTGCCTTCGGGCATCTGCACCTGGAAGAAGCCGCGGCCCTTGATCGCGACGTCGAGGTTGTTGGAGGTCTGCTGCAGCCCGCCCTGCGCGAACTGGCGCGAGGTCGCGACCGCGCGCACGCCCAGGCCGACCTGCAGGCCGGTGGGCAGCAGCGACTCGCCGGCGCTGTTCGCGCCGGGCTGGCGCAGCGTCTGGTACATGAGGTCCTCGAAGACCGCGTGGGAACGCTTGTAGCCGTTGGTGGCGCTGTTCGCCAGGTTGTGCGAGATGTGATCCAGCTGGGTCTGCTGGGCCTCCATCCCCGACTTCGAAATCCATAGCGAACGCATCATGACGGGCTCCTGCTGTGCCTTGCCCATGCTGCCGAGGCGCCGCTCGGGGCAGCGCCGGAAATGCGGTGCAAGCACGGTGCATTTCCGGGCCGCGTTTCGACGATCCCGTCACGCCGCGGCGCGCAGCGCAACGCGCGGCAACACGCGCGATGAGGCGGCTGCCTAGACTCCCGGCCGACCCGATTGCCTCGCGCCCGCCATGCTTCGCCACGTGCTGCTGATCGACGACCACGACGCCGACCTCGTCTACGGCGAGGCGGTGCTGCGCCGCTCGGGCCTGTGCGCGCAAGTGAGCTGCTTCGAGGACGCCGAAGAAGCGCTCGCCTTCCTGATGAGCCCCGAAGGCCGCCGGGTCGATCTGGTGCTGCTCGACATCAACATGCCGGACATGGACGGCTTCACCTTCCTGGCCGCCTACGGCGCGCTGCGCGCCGAGGCGCCGGCGCGCGCCGGCGTCGTGATGCTGACCTCCTCGCCCGACCCGCTCGACCGCGAGCGCGCCTTCGCGCACCGCTGCGTCAAGGACTACCTGATCAAGCCGCTCGACGCGGCCGCGGTGCGCCGGCTCGCCGAGCCGGCCGCTTGCGGCGCCGGCACGAGCGCGACGGCGCAGCCATGAGCCACGGCCGCTCGGCACATGCCGAGGCGGCGACGCTCGGGCTGCTCTATGCCGCGCTGGCGATGCTGGCGATCGCGTTGGCGCGCCAGCCGGGCTCGATCGCGATCGTGTGGTTCGCCAACGGCGCCGCGATGGCCTTCTTCGTCACCTCGCCGCGCAGTCGCTGGCCGCTGCTGGCCGCGGCGCTGGTGGTCGCGAGCGCAGGCGCGAACCTGGCCTTCGGCGATCGCGGGCCGCAGGTGGCGGTGCTCGCGGCGAGCAACGCGGCCGATGTGCTGCTCGCCGCGCTGCTGGTGCGGCGGCTGCGCTTCTCGCCGTGGCCGTTCAACGGGCCGGTCGAGCTGCTGAAGCTGCTCGGCGCCTGCGCGGTGCTCGCGCCGCTCGCCAGCGCCAGCCTCGCGGCCTCGGGCTTCGCGATGCTCGGCCTGGGCAGCTTCGACAAGATCTGGGCCGACTGGTTCGTCGGCGCCGCCGTCGGCACGGTGATCACGCTGCCGGCCGCGCTGGCATGGCGCCACGAGGGCTGGCGCACGGCCCTGCGGCAGGTGGCGACGCTGCGCGTCGCGGCGCTGGTGCTCGCCACCGTGCTGATCGCGCTGGTGGCCCTGTCGTCGCTCCCTTATCCCTTTGTCTACCTGGTGCAGGCGCCGATCGTCGCGGCCTTCCTCGCGCCGCCGGCCGCGGCGCTCACGGTGGGCTTCGTGCTCGGCGTGAGCGCGACGATGTCGATGGCCTTCGGCGTCTTCGCGCCGGCCGGCGCGGCCGCGACGGCGCACCCGGTGTTCGTCTACCTGCCGGCGCTGCTCGCGGTGCTGCCGGCGCAGATGCTGATCGTCGCCCTCGCGCGCGACCGCGCCCTGAGCAACGTGCTTGCCTCCATCAGCTCCGGCGCCACCGACCTGATGCTGGTGTTCGACCTGCGCGGCACGGTGCGCGCCGTCAACGCCGCGTGGCTGAAGAGCATCGGGCGCACGCAGGCCGAGGTGATCGGGCGGCATTGGACGCAGGCGCTCGCGCCGGGCGTCTACAACGCCGGCATGCAGGCGCGGGTGGATCGCGCGCTCGGCGGCGAGACGCTGAGCGCGCGCGTCACCGTGCCCTTCGGCCGCGGCGAGCGGCGCACGATGGACGTCAGCTACCAGCCCAGCCACGGCGCCGACCGGCAGCGCAACGGCGTGATCTGGACGGTGCACGACGTGAGCGACCTGATGCGCACGCAGGCCGAGCTGCAGCGCGGCATGGCCGAGTTGCAGCGCGCGAACGAGCAGCTCGAACAGTTCGCCCGCATCGCCTCGCACGACCTGCGCGAGCCACTGAACACGATCGCGCAGTTCAGCGAGCTGATCGAGGAAGACCACGGCGCGCAGATGCCTCCCGAGGTGCGCGGCTACTTCGATCACCTCAAGCGCGGCGCCGCGCGCATGCGCACGATGCTCGACGACATGCTGCAGCTCGCGCGCCTGCAGCGCCCCGGCGAGGCGGCGCTGGCGCCGGTGGCGCTCGACGCCGTGTTGGCGCAGGCGCTGGCGGCGCTGCGCGCGCGCATCGACGCGCGCGGCGCGGCGGTGCACGCGGAGCCGCTGCCCACGGTGCTGGGCCAGCCGAGCGCGCTGGCGCTGCTGCTGCAGAACCTGATCGGCAACGCGGTGAAGTTCGTGCCGCCCGAGCGCGTACCGCAGGTGCGGGTGAGCGCGCGGCGCGAGCGCGACGGCGCAGGCGAATGGGTGCTCGTCGGCATCGAGGACAACGGCGTCGGCATCGACGCCAAGCACCTCGCCACCGTCTTCGAGCCCTTCAAGCGCCTGCACTCGCGCCGCAAGTTCGACGGCACCGGCCTGGGCCTCACGATCAGCCGCCGCATCGCCGAGACCCTGGGCGGCACGATCACCGTCGAGTCGCGGCCAGGGGAAGGCAGCCGGTTCGAGCTGCGCTTGCGGGCCGCCTGAGCCGGCGCTCAGCGAGCCGGCGCCTCCTGCGCCGCCAGCGGCGCCAGCCGCGCCGCGGCCTCGTCGAAGCGCAGCTGCTCGATGCTGTCGCGCAGCGCGTCGCCGGCTTCGGCGCCGAGGCGCCGGCGCAGCGCGGGGGCGAGGCTCGTGAAGGTGTCGACGGCGGCGAGGCTCTGCTCGGCGAGCTGCCGCTGCAGCTGGGCGAGCAGCCCCGGCTCCAGCGACGGCGCATCGGCGCCGGCCCCGGCCGGCTCGGCGCGCGCGTCGAGCACGGGGCCGGCGGCCGCGGCCGCGTCGCGCAGCGCGACGAAGGCCGCCGACACTGCGGCGCCCAGCCGCGCGGCCTCGGCGGGATCGTCCTTGTCGCAGGCGCGCTCCAGCGCGCCGGCGTGGCCGGCCAGTTCCCTCGCGCCGAGCTGGCCGGCGCTGCCGCGCAGCCGGTGCATGCGCGCGCTCAGCGCGGCGCGCGCCGGCGCATCGGCGGGCGTGTCGACGCCTTCGGCGAGATCGGCGAACTCGACGAGCGCGCGACGCAGCGTCGAGCGGAACAGGTCGACGTCGCCGCACAGCCGCGCGCGCACGTCGGCGCCGTCGATGCCGGCGATGCAGGGCCAGCCCGAGGGCTCGTCCGGCGCCGGCAGCGCCGGTGCGGGGATGAGCGGCGCCGGTCCCGGGACGAGCGGCGCCGGCGCGCTCGCCTCGTCGACGCTCGGTCGCCCGGCGCGCAAGGCGACGTGGCGGCGCACGCAGTCGATCAGCGCGCGCGCGTCGAAGGGCTTGGTGACGAAGTCGTCCATGCCGGCGGCGTCGGCGCGCTGGCGCTCGCTGGTGAGCGCGCCGGCGGTGAGCGCGATCACCGGCAGGCCGGCGAGCGCCGGCTCGGCGCGGATGCGGCGGGTCGCCTCGTAGCCGTCCATCACCGGCATCTGCACGTCCATCAGCACCGCGTCGACGCGCGGCGCGCCTTCGGCGAGCAGGCGCTCGAGCGCCTCGCGGCCGTGCGCGGCGAGCACGACGCGCGCGCCTTCGAGCGCGAGGATGCGCCGCGCGACTTCGAGGTTGATGTCGCTGTCGTCCACCACCAGCAGGCGCAGGCCCTGCAGCGCGCGCCCGGGTCGCGGGGTGCGCGCCGGCGCGGCGGGGAGCTCGTCGACGGTCGCGGCGCCGAACGGCAGCTCGACCCAGAACGTGCTGCCTTGCCCCAGGGTGCTCGCGAGCCCGATCTCGCCGCCCATCATCTGCGCGAGCCGCTTGACGATCGACAAGCCCAGCCCGGTGCCGCCGAAGCGCCGCGTCGTCGAGGCATCGGCCTGCGCGAACGGCGTGAACAGCCGCGACTGCAGCGTGCGCGGGATGCCCGGGCCCGTGTCGTGCACCTCGAAGCGCAGCCGGTGGGCGGCATCGCCTTCGCCCTTGCCCTTGCCGTTGCCGTTGCCGTCGTCACCACCCCCGCGCGGCGCGCACTTGACGACGAGGCGCACGCCGCCTTGCTCGGTGAACTTGATCGCGTTGCCGATCAGGTTGGTCAGGATCTGCCGCAGCCGCTGCGCGTCGCCGCGCGCGGCGGCGGGCAGCTCGGGCGGCAGCTCGGCCTCGAAGGCGATGTGCTTGGCCTCGGCCTGCACCGCCATCACCTCGGCCAGCTCGCGCAGGCGCGCGGCCGGCGCGAACGGCAGCTGCTCGATCGCCAGTTCGCCGGCCTCGATCTTCGACAGGTCGAGGATGTCGTTGATCACCGCGAGCAGCCCGCCGCTGGCGAACTCCAGCGTGCCGAGCAGCTCGCGCTGGGCCGCGTCGAGCGGCGTGCGGGCCAGCAGGTAGACGAGGTTGATCACCGCGTTCATCGGCGTGCGGATCTCGTGGCTCATGTTCGCGAGGAACTGGCTCTTCGCCTGGTTCGCGAGCTCGGCGCGCGCCTTGGCCATGCGCAGCGAAGCCTCGGCCTTCTTCTGCTGCGTCACGTCGTGCGCGATGCCCAGGTAGCCGAGCAGCTGCGCGTCGTCGCCGCGCATCGCGGTGACCACCAGCTCCACCGGGATGCGCCGGCCGTCCTTCGCGACGTAGGTGAACTCGCGCGCGCGGCCGAGCGCGTCGGCGCCGATCATGAATTCGCCGCGTTCGAGCCGCCGGCCGAGCTCGCGCGCGCGCTGCTTGACGAGCGCGATCAGCTCGTCGCGGTCGTGGTAGAGGTCCGGCGTGTGGCGGCCCACCACCTCGTCGGCGGCGTAGCCGAGCATGCGTTCGGCGCCGCGGTTGAACAGGCGGATGCGCAGGTCGGGGTCGATCGCGACGATCGCGACCTCGGAGGCGGCGTCCAGCACGTTGCGCAGCAGCGCGCCGGTCGCGCGCAGCTCCAGCTCGGCGCGCTTGCGCTCGGTGATGTCGAGGTTGATGCCGGTCACCACCTGCGGCCGGCCGGCCGCGTCGCGCAGCACGCGCACGCTGCCGCGCACATGGCGCACTTCGCCGTCGGGGCGCAGCACGCGGAACTCGGAGACGCTCGCGTCGCCGCTGGCCAGCACGGCGGCGAGCGCGGCCTGGCTCGCGCCCAGGTCGTCGGGGTGCAGGGTCTGCGGCCAGCGCCGCATCAGGTCCTCGCCGTCGCGGCGCTCGAGGCCGTTGATGCGGTACATGCCCTCGTCCCACACCAGCGTGTTGCCGCGCACCTGCCATTCCCACATGCCGATGCCCGCGGCGAGCGCGGCGCCGGCGAAGCGCTCGCGCGTCTCGCGCAGCGCCTGCTCGGTGCGCTTGAGCTCGGTGACGTCGTGCACCAGCGAGTAGAAGCCGCGCACCTGGCCGTCGACGATGTCCGGCGCGTAATGCGCGAGCACGTGGCGCACCCGACTGTCGGGGCCGGTGGTGCTGCGCTCGAAGCTGCGCGGCTCGCCGCGCAGCGCGGCTTCGGCATGCGCTCGCGTCGCTTCATAGCGCTCGCCGAGCGACTCGGCCAGCGTGCGGCCGCCGTCGGCCGAAACATCCATGCCGTACCAGTCGCGCGCCGTGCGGTTTGCGAACCGGTTGCGCTGCGCGGTGTCCCAGTAGCCGATCGCCGAGGGCATCGCGTCGAGCACGTTGTTCAGGTGCCGCCGCGCCGACTCGAGCGACGCCGTGCGCCGCGCGATGCGGCGCTCGAGATCGTCATTGAGCTCGCGCAGTTCGCGCTCGGCGCGCTTGGCCTCGGTGCTGTCGCGCAGCGTCTGCGAAAAGCCGAGCAGCCGGCGCCCCGCTCCCAGCACAGGCGAGGCGGTGATCGAGACCTCGATCGTGCCGCCGTCGCGCTTGCGCCGCAGCGAGTCGAAGGCGCGCACCGGCTCGCCGCGTGCGAGCGCGGCGCGGATGCCGGCGTCCTCCGCGAGCCGGTCGTCGGGCAGCAGCAGGCTCGCGACCGAGCGGCCGATCGCCTCGGCCGCGCCGAAGCCGAACAGCCGCTCGGCGCTCGGGTTCCAGTCGGTGATCGTGCCTTCGAGATCGAGGCCGACGATCGCGTCGTTCGACGCGTCGACGATCGCCGCGCGACGCATGCGCTCGGCCTGCAGCGAACGCTGGCGCTCGACGCCGCGCATCGATTGCCAGCCGAGCAGCGCCGCCAGCAGCGCGGCCAGCGCGCCGCCGCCGAGCACCCAGGCGGGGCGCGGCTGGTCGAGCGATGCGAGGAAGCGCGGCGTCGCGCGCAGCTCCACCTGCCAGCGGCGGCCGTAGGTGTCGAGCGTCGTCGTGCGCACGAGCCCCGTCGGCTCGGCGCCGGCCGGCGGCTCGAAGAAGACCTGCGGCTGCGCGTCGCTCACGTCGGTCAGCGTCATCGTGAACGCGCCGCCGAGGAAGTCGAAGTCGCGCAGCACGTGGTCGATCGCGAGCGGCGCATACGACCAGCCCTGCACCGCCGCGCGGCGCGCGTCGAGCGTGTCGGGGAGCGATCCGGCCAGGTAGATCGGCAGCAGCATCAGGAACGAGCGCTGGTGCCCGCCGGTGCCGCTGGCGAGCGTGATCGGGCCGGTGAGCGTCGCTTCGCCGGTGTCGGCGGCGCGGTCGGCGGCGAGCTTGCGTGTCGGCTCCGAAGCGAGGTCGATGCCGATGGCCCGGCGGTTGCGCTCGATCGGCTCGACGAGATGGATCACGTAGCGGTCGCCGTCGTGCGCGTGGTAGGGGCGGATCGCGAACGCCGGCCAGCCGTCCATGCGTGCGGCCTCGACGAACGCGCGCTCGTCGGGCGGCGCGACGCGGCGCACCAGGCCGATGCCCAGCGCGCCCGGGAACTCGCGGTCGATGTCGCGGGTTTCGGCGTAGCGGCGGTAGCCGTCGCGGGTGATGAACCCGGCGCCGCTCGCGACCACCGCGCCGCGCGCGCCGCGCAGGCCGTATTCGTAGGCGCGGATGCGCCGGCTCAGCTGGTCGGTGGCGCGCGCCGCGACCGCGTCGAAGCGCTCGGCCGCGCCGGCGCCGTTCTGCCGCTCGAGGATTGACGCGCCGACGCAGGCCAGCCCCAGCACGAGCACACCGGCCAGGATGGCGGCGCGCAGCGGCGTCGCGAACCGGCGCATCGTGGGTGCCCGCACGCCGTCGCGGATCAGCCGGCGGCGTCGAACAGCCGCACGCGCTGCGGCGCGTCGATGTCGCAGGCATCGAGCAGCGCGCAACGGGCCCGGCCGGCACGCTTGGCGGCGTACAGCGCGAGGTCGGCCGCCTGCACCAGCAGCGAGGCCGAGTGCGCCACCGCGGCGAACTCCGCTTGCAAGTGGAAATCGGTCGCGTGGTCGTTCCGGCGGTCGCTTTCGGCGTCGTGGCAGCCGATACCGATGCTCGCGCTCACGCGGCCGAGCGGTGCGGCTTCGTGCACCAGCCGCAGGCCGCGCAGTTCGGCGAGCAGCCGCTCGGCGACGCGCAGCGCGCCTTCGCGCGGCGTCTCGGGCAGCAGCAGCACGAACTCCTCGCCGCCGTAGCGCGCGGCCAGGTCGGCCGGGCGCTGCAGCACCGTGCGCAGGCTGTGCGCGATGCGGCGCAGGCAGTCGTCGCCGGCCGGGTGGCCGTGGCGGTCGTTGTAGAGCTTGAAGTGGTCGACGTCGATCAGCAGCAGCGCGATCGGCGTGCCGGCGCGGCGCGCGCGCGGCCATTCGCGCGCCAGCGTCTCGTCGAAAAGGCGGCGGTTCGCGAGGCCCGTGAGGCCGTCGGTGCGCGACAGCTCGCGCAGCGCGTCGGCCTGCTGCTTCGCGCGCAGCTGCGCCTTGACCCGTGCGATCACCAGCGGCGCGCGCACCGGCTTGGCGATGAAATCGGCCGCGCCGATCGCGAAGCCGTTGATCTCGAAATCCGGCCCGCTGTGCGAGGTGACGAAGATCACCGGCACGTCGGCCAGCGTCGCGTCGGCCTTCAGCCTTGTGCAGACCTCGAAGCCGGACAGCCCGGGCATCTCGCCGTCGAGCAGCACGAGGTCGGGCGGCGCGGCCTGCGCGAGCCGCAGCGCTTCCTCGCCGCCGGTGGCGAAGCGCAGGCTCCCCAGGCCTTCGAGGATGCGGCCGAGCAGGCGGATCGACGCCGGGTCGTCGTCGACCAGCAGGATCTCGGGCAGGCGCATGGAAGCGGGTGCGGGACGGGTGGCGCGCGCGGCGCGGTCGATCTCAGCCGTTCGCCGACAGCAGCTTCGCCGCGGCGCGTTCGTCGGCCTCGGCCGTCTGCATCAGCTTCATCTGCGCCTCGAACTGGCGCGCGGCCGCGATCATCGCGACCATGTTCTCGATGGCGTTGACGTTGCTGCCTTCGAGCGCGCCGTCCTGCAGCCGGGCGTTCTCGTCGGCAGCGAGCGGCGCGCCGTCGGCCGTGCGGAACAGGCCGTCGTCGCCACGCTGGAGCCGGTCTTGCGGCGTCACCAGCTTCAACTTGCCGGCCGGCGTGAGCCTGCCGTCGCCCTGCTTGACGTTGATCGTGCCGTCGGCGGCGATCTGCGGCGTGCCGCCCGGGGGCAGCGTGATCGGGCCGCCGTCGCCCAGCACGGTGATGCCGCTGGACGTCATCAGCTGACCTTGCGCGTCGACCTGCAGCGAGCCCATGCGGGTGTAGGCCTCGGTGCCGTCGAGGCCCTGCACCGCGAGCCAGGACTTGCCCTGCATCGCGACGTCGAGCGCGCGGCCGGTGGTGGTGGTCGGGCCGGCCGCGTCGTCGTAGCCGACGGTCGTCTCGAGCGCGTAGACGCGCGTGCTTGCACCGTCGCCGCGGACCGGCACCGCGCGCATCGACTGCAGCTCGGCGCGGAAGCCGGTGGTCGAGGCGTTCGCGAGGTTGTTCGCGAGCACCTCCTGGCGCTGCATCGCCGCCTTCGCGCCGGCCATCGACAGGTAGATCATTCGATCCACGAACGAGCTCCTTCAGGCCTTGCCACGGCCGTTCAAGCGGCCGCCGCGGATCCGGCTTTGCCGGGCCGCCAGCGGCGCCCCCTCGAGAGGGAGCGGCGAAGCCGCAACGGGGGTGGGCAACATCATTACCTCAGGTTCACGAGCGTCTGCAGCACCGAGTCCTGCGTCTTGATCGTCTGCGCGTTCGCCTGGTAGGCGCGCTGCGCGGTGATCATGCTGACGAGTTCGCCGGTGAGATCGACGTTGCTGTCCTCGACCGCGCCCGCCTGCAGCGCGCCGAAGTTGCCGCTGGAGGCGACGCCGACGATCGGGTCGCCGCTGGTGTAGCTGACCGCCCAGGCGTTGCCGCCCTGCGGCAGCAGCCCCTGCGGGTTGCGGAAGTTCGCCAGTTCGATCTGCCCGGCCGGGCGCGACTGGCCGTTGCTGTAGCGCGCCATCACGACGCCGTTGCCTTCGATGCTGACGCCCGTCAGCTGCCCCGGCGCGTAGCCGGTCTGGGTGAGGTTGGTGACCGAGAAGCCGGCGCCGTACTGCGTCGCGCGGGTCAGGTCGAGCTGGACGCCGGCGATCGGCAGCGTGGTGGCGCCGCCGGTGCGGGTGGTCGAGGGGATGGTCAGCGCGATCGGCGCGGCCGGCGCGGTGGGCGCCGAGCCGTTGGCCGGGAAGGTCATGGTCGTGGTCGGCAGCGGCACGCCGGCGCCGTCGACGCTGATCGGATTGCCGTTCGCGGTGACGTAGACGTTCCAGTTGTCCGCGGCGGCCTTCTGGAAGTAGTAGGTGAGCGCGACGTCCTGGCCGGTCGCGTCATAGACGGTGACCGAGGTCGCGTTGTTGTAGGTGCTCGGGTCGTTCAGGTCGATGCGGTCGCCGGCCGCCGGCAGCGTGACGGCCGAGCGCACGTCGAGGTTGATCTCCATGTCGATCTCGTCGGTGGCACGCGGCTGCACGCCGGCGGTCGGCAGCTGCAGCGGCTGGGCGCGGCCGGGAACGATCGCGCCTTGCGCGTCGGCCGGGTAGCCGAGCAGTTGCTGGCGCTCGTTGTTGATCACGAAGCCCTCGCGATCGACCTTGAACTGGCCGCTGCGGCTGTACAGCAGCGAGCCGCGGCTGTCGGCGAGCTGGAAGAAGCCGCTGCCGTTGATCGCCAGGTCCATCGAGTTGCCGGTCGTGGAGATGTTGCCCTGCGTGAACTGCTGGGCCACCGCGGCGACGTTGACGCCGATGCCGGGCTGGTTCGCGCCCGAGCCGTAGGCACTGGCGGCGTAGACGTCGGCGAACTCGACGCGCGAGCCCTTGAAGCCCACGGTGCTGGCGTTGGCGACGTTGTTGCCGATCACCTCGAGGTTGCGGCTGGCCGCGTTGAGACCGGAAAGACCTTGCTGGAAGCTCATGGGGGCACCTTAGGAAAAAGCCTTGATCTGGGTGTAGGGCACGTCGCCGCCGTGCAGCAGCGACAGGTTCAGGCCGCCTTCGGTGCCGGTGGAGACCGAGCGCACCAGGTCGGTGGTCAGCGGCGTCGCGCCGAGCGCGGCGGCGCCCGAGCGGGCGACGACGCGGAAGGTGATGCCGTCGGTGCTGGCGCCTTCGGGCGCCTTCCATTCGAAGCCGCTGCGCCCGGCGTCGGCGGCGCCGACCACGATCGTGTCGAGCACGCGGCCGCTGGGCGACAGCACCTCGATCTTCACGTCGTCGGCGGCCGAGGCGAGCTCGAAGCCGGCGGTCGCGGTGCGGGTGGCGTCGAAGTGCAGCGCATTGCCCTGCAGCAGCACCGAGCGGCCCACCAGGCTCGCGCCCTGCAGCGCCTGCGACTGCAGCATCTGGGAGGACAGCGACTGCACCGTCGTGTTGAGCTTCTCGATGCCGGTGACGGTGTTGATCTGCGCGATCTGGCTCGTGACCTGCGCGTTGTCCATCGGGTTGAGCGGGTCCTGGTTCTGCATCTGCGTGACGAGCAGGCGCAGGAAGCGCTCGGAGCCGTCGTCCTTCTTGACGCCAGCGGACGACGAGGCGGCATTGAGCGCGGCGATCGCGCTGGCGGAGCTGTCGGTGACGGAGGAGGTGGCCATGGTGAAAAGTGGGTGTGGTTAACCGAGCAGCCGCCGCGGATCCGGCTCGGCCGGGCCGCCAGCGGCGCCTCCTGGAGGGAAAGCGGCGAAGCCGCAACGGGGGTCGGTCATGACTGCCCGAGCTGCAGCGTCTTCTGCAGCAGCATCTTGGCGGTCGTCATCACTTCGATGTTGTTCTGGTAGGAGCGCGAGGCCGAGATCATGTTGACCATCTCCTCGACCGCGTTCACGTTGCTGTAGGTCACGTAGCCCTCGGCGTCCGCCTGCGGATGCTTGGGATCGAAGGCGCGGCGGCCCTGCGCGTCGTTCTCGGTGACGGTGCTCACCTGCACGCCGGCCGTCGCGGGGTTCTGCACACCGTTCGGGCCGAACGGCAGCGTCTGGAACACGACCTGGCGCGCCTTGTAGGCCTGGCCGTCGGGGCCGGCAACCGTGTCGGCGTTCGCGAGGTTCGAGGCCACCACGTTGAGCCGCTGGCTCTGCGCGCTTACGGCGCTGCCGCTGACGTTGAAGATGCCCATCAGACTCATCGCGGATCTCCTGAAGTTCTCGTTGCCGTCAGGCGCCACTCAACCGAGCAGCCGCCGCGGATCCGGCTTTGCCGGGCCGCCAGCGGCGCCCCTTGAGGGGAGCGGCGAAGCCGCAACGGGGTGGTCCACATCACTGCCCGGTGATCGCGCTCAGCATCGTCTTCACGTTGCCGTTGATGAAGCGCAGCGTCGCCTCGTACTGCACCGCGTTGTCGGCGAAGGCCGCGCGCTCGCGGTCCATGTCCACCGTGTTGCGGTCGAGGTTGGTCTGCGCAGGCGTCGCGTACTTGAGTCCGGCCTGCGTCGCGCCGGCGGCAGCGCCGCCCGTGCTCAAGTGGCCGGCCTTCGTGGCCGATAAGGAAGCGGCCGGGTTGCCGGCACCGCTGGCCTCGCGCAAGGCCGCGGCGAAGTCCATGTCACGCGCCTGGTAGTTGGGCGTGTCGGCGTTGGCGATGTTGCTGGCGATCACCTGCTGGCGCTGCGAACGCAGCACCAGCGCCTGGCCGTGGAAGTCGAGGGTCTGCGTCAATCGGTCGAGCATGGCGAACCTGCCGTGTTGCTGCGCCCCGGGCCGTCGCGAGTCGATTCGCAACGGGATGTAGGGCGATGCTCGGCATCTTCATCGGGCACATGGCCGGCCGAGGCCGCGAATAGCGCGGCTTCGACCGGCCAATTCCGGCTTCCGCGCCGGGCGCCGATCTCTAGAGTCACGAGCCATGGATTTCCGCCTCGCTTCGCGCCTTGCCGTCGCCTTCGCAGCCGGCGTGCTCGCCTGCGCGGCCGGCGCGCAGGCCGAGGACTGGTCGAGCGAGGCGCGCAAGCTGACGCAGACGGCGCTCGCGCCGGCGCCGGGGTTGCGCGCGGAGGTCGAGGTCGGCCGGCTCGATCCGCGCCTGAAGCTCGCGCCCTGCGCGAAGGTCGAGCCGTACCTGCCGCCGGGCTTCGTCGCCTGGGGCAGGACGCGCGTGGGCCTGCGCTGCCTGCAAGGGCCGACCCACTGGAATGTCTACCTGCCGGTCACCGTGAAGGTGTTCGGCCGCGCGCTGGTCGCCGCCGCCGCGATGCCGGCCGCGAGCGTGCTGACCGAGCGCGACGTGGTCGAAGCCGAGGTCGATCTCGCGGCCGGACGCGGCAACGCGGTGCTCGATCCGCGCGAAGCGATCGGCCGCCACCTCGTGCGCGCGCTGATGCCCGGCGAAAGCCTGCGCGAGACCGATCTGCGCGCACGCCAGTGGTTCGGTGCCGGCGAGACGGTGCGCATCGTCGCGGTCGGCTCGGGTTTCGCGGTGCACGGCGAAGGCCAGGCGATCACGCCCGGCCTCGATGGCGCCGCCGCGCGCGTGCGCATCGACAACGGCCGCATCGTCACCGGCACCGCCGTGGGCGAGCGCATGGTGGAGATCAAGCTGTGAGCCCGCGCTGTTACAAAAAAGCCGCTCAAGTTCGCGGCGGCGAAGTCGATAGCGACCTCAACATCCCGGTTCGTCGCGCGGTCGGCGGTCCTTTCCCCGCTGATCCGCATGCCGCGCTGCGCGGCCCTGGAAGGAGCTTCGAATGAAGATCGATCAACCCGTCGACACCCCCTCGACGACCGCGACCGACGCCGCGACGCTCGCCCGGGCGAACGCCGAAGCCGGCGCCGCCGCGAAGCGCGCACGCACCGCGAAGCAGCCGGAAGCGAGCAGCAGCGTCAGCATCTCGGCGACCGCCACCCAGTTGATCGGCGCGGCCACCGGCGGCGAGTTCGACGCGGCGAAGGTCGAGCGCCTGCGGCGCGAGATCGCCGACGGCACCTACCGCATCGATGCCGAGAAGATCGCCGACAAGCTGATCGCCAACGCCCAGGAAGCGCTGAGCGCGGTCAGGCGCTGACCGATCCGGGCCCGCCGCGATGACCGCTGCCCTGCCCCTGGTCGCCGACCCGGCGCTCGACGCCGCGATCGACGATGTCGAGGCGCGCCTGGCCGCGCTGGCCGCGTCGCTGGCCGAGCCGGGCGGCCGCGCGATCGACACCGCGGCCACCGACCTGCAGCGCGCGCTCGCCGCCGCGCTCGACCGTTTCCAGCGCAGCCGCGGCCCGGTGCCGCCGGCGCTGCGCCAGCGCCTGGCACGCGCCAGCGCCAGCATCGCCGCGCAGCGCGAAACGCTGGCACGCGCCACCGCCGCGCTCGACCGCGCGATCGAAGTGCTGCTGCCGCGCGAAGGCGGCACCTACAACGCGCAGGGCGCCGCCGCCCAGGCTCGCCACAGCGGGCTCGCGCGGGCCTGAGCGACCCGCGCCGCCCGGGCTCGCCGCCGTGTTGGCGAGGGCCGCGGACTAAACTCGTCGCCCCTGTCGCAGCCCGTTCGGGCCTGCGCTCCCAGCTCGCGAGAAACCCACCGCCATGAGCCTGCAATGCGGCATCGTGGGCCTGCCCAACGTCGGCAAGTCCACCCTCTTCAACGCGCTGACCAAGGCCGGCATCGCGGCCGAGAACTACCCGTTCTGCACGATCGAGCCGAACGTCGGCGTGGTCGAGCTGCCCGATGCGCGGCTGGGCCAGCTGGCGGCGATCGTGAAGCCGGAGAAGGTCGTGCCGGCGCTGGTCGAGTTCGTCGACATCGCCGGGCTGGTGGCCGGCGCGAGCAAGGGCGAGGGTCTGGGCAACCAGTTCCTCGCGCACATCCGCGAGACCGACGCCACGGTGAACGTGGTGCGCTGCTTCGACGACGACAACGTGATCCACGTCGCCGGCCGGATCGACCCCATCGCCGATGTCGAGGTGATCCAGACCGAGCTGTGCCTGGCCGACCTTGCGACGGTGGAGAAGACGCTCGCGAAGTCGGTGAAGGTCGCGAAGGCCGGACAGGACAAGGACGCGCAGCGGCTCGTCGAGGTGCTGAAGAAGTGCGAGGCGGCGCTCAACGAAGCAAAGCCGGTGCGCGGCATCGACTTCAGCCGCGAAGAGCGCGCGGTGCTCAAGCCGCTGGGCCTGATCACCGCGAAGCCGGCGATGTTCGTCGGCAACGTGGACGAGTCGGGCTTCGAGAACAACCCGCACCTCGACCGCCTGCGCGCGTACGCCGCCGCGCAGAAGGCGCCGGTGGTCGCGATCTGCGCGAAGACCGAGGCCGAACTCGCCGACATGAACGACGAGGACCGCGCGCTGTTCCTCGCCGAGATGGGCCAGGACGAGCCCGGCCTGAACCGATTGATCCGCGCCGCGTTCGGGCTGCTGGGCCTGCAGACCTACTTCACCGCCGGCCCGAAGGAAGTGCGCGCCTGGACCATCCACGTCGGCGACACCGCGCCGCAGGCGGCCGCGGCGATCCACACCGACTTCGAGCGCGGCTTCATCCGCGCGCAGACAATCGCGTTCGACGACTTCGTCGCCTTCAAGGGCGAGCACGGCGCGAAGGAGGCGGGCAAGATGCGCGCCGAGGGCAAGGACTACGTCGTCAAGGACGGCGACGTGCTGCACTTCCTCTTCAACGTCTAGCCGCGCGGACGGCGCCTCGCGTGGCCGCCTCGCTTCGTGCACCCCGTCGCGCGAACGCCGGGTTCGCGAGCTTCGAACACGGGCCCGCGGTGTAGGCTGGCCCCCGACCCGCGACCGCCATGTCAGACGCGCCGACCACCATCCTCGAGGCCGACGCACCCACGCCGCGTGCGCGCGCTGCGCTGGCGCCGCTGGCGATGGTGGCGCTGGCCTACGCCGCGGTCGGCATCGCGTCGGTCCAGCTTTCGATCGGCGACGTCTCGGCCTCGCCGCTGTTCCCTTCGGCCGGCATCGCGCTGGCGGCGGTGCTGGTCTACGGCCGGCAGGCGCTGCTCGCGGTGTACGCCGGCAGCCTCGCGGTGCAGGCCTTCGTCGTCGCGACCCTGCCCACCGGCGGCGCCTTCGCCTGGCTGGTGGCCGCGGCGATCCCGCTCGGCGCGGTCGCGCAGGCGGCGCTCGGCGACGCGCTGGTGCGCCGCAGCGTCCCGGGGCCGCTGACGCTCGACGGGCCGAAGTCGATCACGCGGCTGTTCCTGCTGGGGGGCGCGCTCGCCTGCACGGTGAGCGCGAGCTGGGCCACGATGCTGCTGGGCTCGAGCGGCGCGATCCCGCTCGAACGGCTGGCCGCGGCCTGGGCCACCTGGTGGGGCGGCGACACGCTCGGCGTCGTCATCGCGGTGCCCGCGGTGCTGACGCTGATCGGCCGGCCGCGTCGCGCGTGGCGGCCGCGCCGCAACACCGTGGGGCTGCCCTTGACGGTCGCCACCGCGATGCTCGCCCTGGCGATCGGGCAGATCGAACGGGTCGAGGCCGATCGCACGCAGACCCGCTTCGAGCGCGATGCCGGCGAACTTGCCCGCACGGTGCGGCTGCGGCTCGAGAGCACGCTCAACGCGCTCGACGCGGTGCATGGCGTCTTCATCGGCTCGTCGGAAGTCGACCGGCGCGAGTTCGAGCGCGCGACCGCCAGCTGGCTCGCGAAGCTGCCCGGCCTGCAGGCGCTGGGCTGGCACGAATGGGTCGCGCGCGACCGCATCGCCGAGCTGGTGGCGCGCGTGCGCGCCGACGGCGACCCCTACTACCGCGTCTTCGAGCGCGAGCCCGTGCTGAGCGCGCAGGACACCGAGTCGCTGGTGCTGCGCTTCATCGAGCCGCGCGCGCACAACGAGGCCGCGCTGGGCGTGAACGCGATGTCGATCCCGGCGGCGCGCACCGCGGCGCTGAAGGCGCGCGAGCTCGACGCGGCGGTCGCCACGCGCGGCTTCCGCCTCACGCAGGACACCGGCGAGCAGTTCGGCGTCGTCGTCTACAAGCCGGTGTTCGACGGCGACGGAGCGCAGCGCCGGCTGCGCGGCATGGTGTTCGCGACGCTGCGGATGGACGACGCGCTCGCCCGGTTCCTCGCCGCCGCGCCGGGCTACCTCGAGAGCTGCCTGCTCGAGACCGCCGAAGGCGCCGCACCGGTGCGCCTGGCCGGCGCCGCCGATTGCCGCGGCGACGCCGCGCGCGAGCGCTATGTGCACCGCGAGAAGCTCGGCTTCGCCGGGCGCGAGTGGACGATGCTGGTGCGCGCGAAGGGCGAGGTGCCGGCCGCCGCCCGCGCCGGCATCCTGGGCGGCGACAACTCCGCGGCG
Organism: Methylibium sp.; assembly: GCF_035762065.1. GTDB lineage: Bacteria > Pseudomonadota > Gammaproteobacteria > Burkholderiales > Burkholderiaceae_C > Methylibium. Next base: position 125,568 of record NZ_DASTPW010000004.1, on the reverse strand, counting down.
TGGATGTTCTCGCTCACCGGCTTGGCCGCGACCGGCCTGATGGGCGCCTTGCTGCTGCTCGTGACCGGCCGGGAGCGCCTGACGCGCACGGCGATCGAGAAGGCGACGCAGCGCCTGCAGCGCGAGATCGCCGACCGCCAGCTGACCGAGCGCGCGCTGCGCGAAAGCGAGGGGCGCTTTCGCAGCATGTTCAAGACGGTGCCGGTCGGCATGCTCTACACCGAGCTGAACGGGCGCATCAAGCAGGTGAATTCGGCCATCTGCCACCTGACCGGCTACAGCGAGGAGGAGCTGCTGAGCCTTTCGATGGCGACGCTGACCCACCACGACGACCGCGACCTCGACGACGAACGCCGGCGCGACCTGATCGCCGGGCGCCGTTCGATGCACCGCCTGCGCATGCGCTACGTCGCGAAGAACGGCGAGGAGCGCTGGGTGCGCAGCACCGTCACCGTGATGCGCAACGCGCAGGGCCAGCCGCACCGGCTCGTGGCGCTGGTCGAGGACATCCGCGAGCACCTGCGGCTCGAAGAGGCCGAGAAGGCCCGCGAAACGGCGGAGAGCGCGAACGCCGCGAAAAACGAGTTCCTCTCGCGCATGAGCCACGAGCTGCGCACGCCGCTGAACGCGATGCTCGGCTTCGCGCAGCTGCTCGAGCTCGACCGCAGCGAGACGCTGCACGAGCGCCACCGCGGCTGGATCGGCCAGATCCAGCAGGCCGGATGGCATCTGCTGGAGATGATCAACGACGTGCTCGACCTGTCGCGCATCGAGTCGGGGACGCTGTCGCTGCAGGTCGAGCCGCTGCAGGCCGAGCCGCTGATCGCGGCCTCGCTGGCGCTGGTCGAGCCGCAGGCGCGCTCGCGCGGCATCCACCTCGTACGCGCGATGGCCGACCACGGGCCGCTGCGCTGGATCGCCGACGCAACGCGCGTGAAGCAGATCCTCACGAACCTGCTTTCGAACGCGGTCAAGTACAACCGCGACGGCGGCGAGGTGCGCGTCGCGACGCGGCGCGTGCAGCACGGCGACGCCGCCTTTCTCGAGCTGGACGTCATCGACACCGGCATCGGCATCGACGCCGACCAGCTCGCGCAGCTGTTCCAGCCCTTCAACCGCCTCGGCCGCGAGAAGGGCGGCCCCGAGGGCACCGGCATCGGCCTGGTGATCGCGCGCTTGCTCGCCGAGCGCCAGGGCGGCTCGCTGACCGTGAAGAGCGAGCCGGGCATCGGATCGGTCTTCACGCTGCGCCTGCCGCTGCACGACGAGGTACCGGCCGACTCGACCGTTCACTCGCTCGCCGATGGCCTGGACGCCGGCTACAACGGCCGCCACGTGCTCTACGTCGAAGACAACGAGACCAACGTCGAGGTGATGCGCGGCATCTTCGGCCTGCGCCCGCAGGTGCGCCTGTCGGTCGCCACCAACGGCCACGACGGCCTGCAGGCGGTGCGCGAGGAACACCCCGACCTCGTGCTGCTCGACATGCACCTGCCCGACCTCGACGGCATGGCCCTGCTCGAACGGCTGAAGGCCGATGCCGCGACGGCCGAGGTGCCGGTGATCGTCGTCTCGGCCGACGCGCTGCCCGCGCAGGTCCAGGCCGCGCAGCGCGCCGGCGCGGTGCGCTACCTGACCAAGCCGGTCGCGATCGACGAGATGCTCGACGTGCTCGACGAGCAGCTCGGCAAGTTGACGACGCGCTTCGGCTGACGCGCTGCCGGCGCGCAGCGACTCAAGCGCCCGTGGCCGGACCCGGGCTGTTCCGCGGAAACACCACCCGCACCTTCAGGCCGCCGCCGTCCTCGCCGTCGAGCAGCTCGACGCCGGCGCCGTGGGCCCGGGCGATGTCGGCGACGATCGCGAGGCCCAGGCCGCTGCCGGCGCCGGGCGAGCCGGGCGCGCGGTAGAAGCGCTCAAGCACGCGGCGGCGTTCGGCCGGCGCGATGCCGGGGCCGTTGTCCTCGACCTCCAGCATCGGCCGCGGCGTCCCGTCGGGCCCGGCCTGCGCGGTGCGAACGGTGATGCGCGCCGGCCGCGCCGGATCGATCGCCGCGTATTCGAGCGCGTTGTGCAGCAGGTTCGCGAGCAGCTCGCCGATCAGGTGGCGCGAGCCGCGCACCGTGGCCGGCTCGAGCTGGAAGCCGAGGTCGGCGCCGCGTTCGAGGGCGCGCGGCACCCAGTCCTGCGCGGCGTCCTGCGCGACGCGCTTGAGATCGACCGACTCGCCCGGCACCGCCGCCCGCACCGCCGCCTCGCTGCGCGCGAGCGACAGCAGCTGGTCGGCCAGCCGCGTCAGCCGCCGCGTCGAGCGGTGCATGCGCTGCAGCGTCGCGTGCACCGCGGGCGGATGCGATTCGAGCAGCGCCAGCTCGGCTTCGGCATGCAAGGCGGCCAGCGGCGTGCGCAGCTGGTGCGCGGCGTCGGCGATGAAGTGACGCTGGCGCGCCGCGTCGCCCGCCACGCGCTGCAGCAGCTGGTCGATCGCATGCACCAGCGGCGCGATTTCCGAAGGCAGCCGCCCCTGCGGCGGCGCCACCGGTCCGGTGACCGCCGGCTCGAGCGGGCGCAGGTCGTCGAGCGAGCGCTGCGCGAGCTGTTCGTTGATCGACGCGACCGGGCGCATCGCGCGACTTACCGCGAGCCAGATCGCGACCGCGAGCACCAGGCCGAAGACCAGCGCGAACCACAGCGCGAAGTGCAGCGCCTCGCGCCGGGCGGCCTCGCGCTTGCCGAGCGTTTCGGCGACGCGCACCTGGCACAGCCGCATGCCGCAGAGCACCGCATGCGCCGCCACGCGCACCGGCCGGCCGTCGATCGATCCGTCGAGCAGCCGGCGCTCACCGCGCCGCAAGGCGAGCGGCAGCTCGGCCAGCGGCGGATCGCCGGCGACGCGGCGGCCGGCGGGGTCGAGCACCGCGTAATAGGTCTTGTCGTCGGTGCTGGTGGTGCGTAGCGAGGCTTCGGTCTGCTCGTTCAGGTTGAAGCTGACCTCGCCCTGGTCGAGGCGCACCAGGTTGCCGAGCGCCAGCGCCCAATCGCTCAGGCCGACGTCGTAGGCGGCATCGGTGCGGCTCAGCTGCACGCGCAGCTCGAAGTACAGGCGCAGCGGCACCAGCAGCACGATCAGCGCCACCACCCAGACCATCAGGGTGGCCTTGAGGCTGCGCAGCATGGCCGGAAGAGGTGGGCCGCGTCAGCCTGCGGCGACCGGGGCGCCCTGTTCCTCGACCAGGTAGCCGAAGCCGCGCACCGCGCGGATGCGCAGGCCGGCCGGCTCGATCTTCGGCCGCAGCCGCGAGACATAGACCTCGACCGCGTTCTCCGACAGCGCGTCGTCCCAGCCGCTGATCGCCTGCAGGATCTGCTCCTTGCCGACCACGTGGCCGACGCGGCCCAGCAGGTACTCGAGCACCGCCCACTCGCGCGCCGAGAGTTCGAGCGGCTGCTCGCCGATCCAAGCGCGGCGCGCCTCGCGGTCCATGCGCAGGCTGCCCATCGCGAGCACCGTGGCCTGCCGCGCGGCGTGGCGGCGCGTCAGCACCTTGATGCGCGCGATCAGCTCGGCCAGCGCGAAGGGCTTGACGAGGTAGTCGTCGGCGCCGGTCTCGAGGCCCTGCACCCGGTCTTCGATCGCGTCGCGCGCGGTGAGCATCAGCACCGGCAGCGTCGAGCCCTGGGCGCGCACGCGCTTCAAGGTTTCGATGCCGTCGATGCCGGCCAGGCCGATGTCCAGCACCAGCAGGTCGTAGGGATCGCTCTTCACCGAGGCGGCCACCGGCTCGCCGCGCGGCGTGTGGTCGACCGCCCAGCCTTGCGAGCGCAGCGCTCGCATCGTCAGTTCGGCCAGCGCGGGGTCGTCTTCGGCAAGGAGGATGTGCATCGGCGTTTCACGGTGGTCGGTAGGCGTCGCGGCGCAAGGCGCGGCCTGCGACGATCGCGATCATGACGGCCTGCCGGCAAGCCCGGCCTTGACGCTGCGCTGACGAACCCGCCGGCGAAGGCCGACGAGGCCGGAAGACAGGGCCGAATCACGGCGCTTTTCGCGCCGCTGCGTCGTGCTCGCGATGTTGCAATGACCGGCATGCAGGCGCCCGGTGGCGCTTCGACCTGCTCCGCGGAGACCTTTCCATGATCGCCAGCCAAGCCGCCCACGCATCCGAGGCCCGCACGGGGGCCACCGCGAGCACCCAGGAGGTGCTGAGCTTTCGCCTCGGCAGCGAGGAATACGGCATCGACATCCTGAAGGTCCAGGAGATCCGTTCGTACGAGCCGCCGACACGCATCGCCCACGCGCCGGCGCACATGCGTGGCGTCATCAACCTGCGTGGCGTGATCGTGCCGGTGGTCGACCTGCGCCAGCGCTTCGGCGCGCCCAGCGCGGTGATCGACGGCTTCACCGTCGTGATCGTGCTGCACCTGGGCGCACGCACCGTCGGCATCGTGGTCGATTCCGTCAGCGACGTGCTGCAACTCGCCTCCGACCAGATCCGCTCGGCGCCACAGGTCTCCTGCGCGATCGACGCGGCCTACATCACCGGCCTCGGCTCGATCGCCGAGCGCACGCTGATCCTGCTGGACATCCAGGCGCTGCTCAACTCGCCGGAGATGGGACTGGTGGACGTGGCGCTGCCCGGCGTGCACTGAGCGCCGCCGCGCCCACCCGACCGCCGGTCCGAGGGGGCCGGCGTTTTCTTTGGTGAGCGCCTGCTTATCGTTTCGCGCCGGTGAACACTGGATTGCGATGCCGCCTGGCTCCGAAGTGAACCGGTGCGGTCTCTTAGCACTCTCAAAACCCGACTGCTAAACTTGCGGCCTTCCAGGAGGTTCATCGATGTCTACTGCTGCCTCGACTCCGCTTTCCTCGATGCTGCCGGCCCCCGCGGCGGGTCACGCGCTCGCGGTGCGCGACCCCTGGTCGCTGGTGCCCTCGCTGGGCGACCTGAACGCCTACATCGGCGCGGTGAACCGCCTGCCGATGCTGAGCGCCGAAGAGGAGCAGGAACTCGGCCGCCGGCTGAAGGAGAGCAACGACCTCGAAGCCGCCGGCCGGCTGGTGCTGTCGCACCTGCGGCTGGTGGTGTCGGTCTCGCGCCAGTACCTCGGCTACGGCCTGCCTCACGGCGACCTGATCCAGGAAGGCAACGTCGGCTTGATGAAGGCCGTCAAGCGCTTCGATCCGTCGCAGGGCGTGCGCCTCGTCAGCTACGCGCTGCACTGGATCAAGGCCGAGATCCATGAATACGTGCTGCGCAATTGGCGGCTGGTGAAGCTGGCCACCACCAAGGCTCAGCGCAAGCTGTTCTTCAACCTGCGCTCGAAGAAGCAGGCGCTTCGGGCCGAAGGCGTCGAGGGCGCGACGCACCGCAGCACGCTCAGCGACGCCGAGATCGACTTCGTCGCGCGCGACCTGAACGTCAAGCGCGAGGACGTGATCGAGATGGAGACGCGCCTGTCGGGCGGCGACATCGCGCTCGAGCCGCACAACGACGACGGCGAGGACAGCTTCGCGCCGATCGCCTACCTCGCCGACGAGCGCCACGAGCCGACCCGCGTGCTCGACGCGCGGCACCGCGACGCGATGGCGAGCGACGGCGTGCTGCGTGCGCTCGACGCGCTCGACGCGCGCAGCCGCCGCATCGTCGAGGAGCGCTGGCTCAAGGTGAACGACGACGGCTCGGGCGGCCTGACGCTGCACGACCTGGCCAGCGAGTACGGCGTCAGCGCCGAGCGCATCCGGCAGATCGAGGTGGCCGCGATGAAGAAGATGCGCAAGACCCTCTCAGCCTATTGAGGCCAGCTTCACCAATGAACAAAGGGGCGCAGTGCGCCCCTTTGTTCTTTCCGCGAGCCGCCGCGGATCCGGCGCTGACGGCGGTCGCCAGCGGCGCCCCTCAACCGGCGCCATGAAGCAGCCGAGGGGCGGCGGTCACCCGGCGATCAGGTACTTGAGGTCCGCCACCCAGGCATCGACCGGCTGCCCGTAGCGCACGAACAGCCGCACGCGGCCGGCCGGGTCGTAGACGTAGGCGCCCGCCGTGTGGTCCATCGTGTAGTTCGCCGGGTCCTTGCCCTGCACCTTCTGGAAGAAGGCCTTGTAGCTCTTCGCGAGCGCCAGCGTTTCGTCGACGCTGCCGCGCAGCGCGACGAAGGCCGGATCGAAGCCCGACATGTACGCGCGCAGGATCTCGGGCGTGTCGCGCTCCGGATCGACGGTGACGAAGACCGCGGCGAGCTTGTCGCCGTCGGCGCCGAGCTGCTTCTTCGCGGCGGCGAGCTCGGCCATGGTCGTCGGGCAGACGTCGGGGCACTGGGTGTAGCCGAAGAAGACGACGACGGCCTTGCCCTTGAATTCGTCGAGCGTGCGAGGCTTGCCTTGCGCGTCGGGCAGTGAAAACCCCTTGGCGTAGTCGGCGCCGGTGATGTCCACGCCCTTGAAGCCGCCGGCCGGCGCGGCGGCACCGCTGCCGGACTCGCCGCAGGCGGCGAGCACGAACAGCGAGGTGGTGGCGAGCAGCAGATGGCGTCGGTCGGTCATCGCGTGTCCTTCGAGGTTCCGGCTCAAGCCGGCGCGCGCAGCCACGGCGCGAGGTAGTGATCGAGCAGCAGGCCGGCGAACAGCAGCATCAGGTGCCAGATCGAGAAGCGGAAGGTGCGGCGCGCGAGCGCTTCGCTGTAGTCGCGCCAGAGCCGGAAGCCGTACGCGCAGAACGCGACGCCCAGCACCAGCGCGAACGCCAGGTAGACCCAGCCGCTCATGCCGTAGACGAAGGGCAGCAGCGTCGCCGCGAACAGCACGAAGGTGTAGAGCAGGATCTGCAGCCGGGTGAACTGGTTGCCGTGCGTCACCGGCAGCATCGGCAGGCCGGCGCGCGCGTAGTCGTCGGCGCGGTAGAGCGCCAGCGCCCAGAAGTGCGGCGGCGTCCACAGGAAGATGATCAGGCACAGCATCAGCGCCTCGGCGCCGACTTCGCCGCGCATCGCTGCCCAGCCGAGCACCGGCGGCATCGCGCCCGAGGCGCCGCCGATCACGATGTTTTGCGGCGTCGCCGGCTTCAGCAGCACGGTGTATACGATCGCGTAGCCGACGAAGGTGCCGAAGGTCAGGCCCATCGTGAGCGGGTTCACCCAGTACCACAGCACGGCGGAGCCGGCGCCGCAGAGCAGCGTCGCGAAGGCCAGCGTGTGCGCGGTGGACAGCTCGCCGCGGGCGGTCGGCCGCCACGCGGTGCGCTTCATCCGCGAATCGATCTGCTGCTCGACGATGCAGTTGAACGCCGCCGCCGATGCGGCGACGAGCCAGATGCCGACCGTGGCCGCCAGCGCGACGCGCCAGGCCGCCGCGCTCGGCCAGCCGGGCACCGCGAGCAGCATGCCGATCGCGGCGCAGAACACGATGAGCTGGACGACGCGCGGCTTGGTCAGCGCGCTGAACTGGCGCCAGCGCAGGAGCCAGCCCGGCGCCGCCGCGACGGCGTCGGTCTCGGGCACGGCGTGCGCCATCCTCAGACCTCCGCCTTGCCGAGCACTGGCGCGCGCCCGGTGGCGCGCACCGGCGCGCTTGCCGCGCCGCGAACGCGCACCGCCAGCGCCGTCATCAGCAGCACCAGCACCGCCGCGCCGCCGGTGTGGCCGAGCGCCGCCGCGAGCGGCCAGCCGAGCACGACGTTGCCGACGCCGGTGGCGAGCTGCCATGCCAGCACCGCGACGAGGCCGCGCGCGATGGGCCGCAGCGCCTCGTGACGCCACAGGCGCGCGACCAGCACGCCGATCGCCATCAGCAGCACCGCGGCGCCGAGGCGGTGCGCCATGTGGATCGCGGTCAAGGCCTCGAAGCTCAGGTAGCCACCGTCGGCGCGCGCGCCGAGCGGGCGCAGCAGCTCGAAGCCCTGCGCGAAATCCATCGAGGGCCAGACCACGCCGTGGCAGGTCGGGAAATCGGTGCAGGCGAGCACCGCGTAGTTCGTGCTGACCCAGCCGCCGAGCGCGATCTGCCCGAAGGCCAGTGCGCCGGTGCCGAGCACCAGCGCGCGCAGCCCCGCGCTCACCTCGACCGGCGCCGCGTCGCGCCAGGCCTGGGCCGCCAGCAGCGCGAGCAGCACCAAGCCGCCCAGCAGGTGCAGCGTGACGATCGCGGGGTACAGCTTGAGCGTCACCGTCCACGCGCCGAACGCGCCCTGCAGCAGCACCCAGGCAAGCGTGAAGGTCGGCCACCACGGCGACGCGCCGCTCGCGCGCTGTTTGTTGGCCGCTGCGTGCCGCGCCAGCCACCAGCTCCAGGCGGTGATCGCGACGATCAGCGCGCCCACCGCCATCGCGAGGTAGCGGTGGATCATCTCGATCCAGGCCTTGCGGTGGGTCACCGGCCCGGTCGGCTGGGCGGCCTCGGCCATCGCGATGTCGTCGCGCGCGTGCAGCGGACTGGCGGTGCCGTAGCAGCCGGGCCAGTCGGGGCAGCCGAGGCCGGAATCGCTCAGGCGCGTGAAGGCGCCGAAGAGCACCAGGTCGAAGGTGAGGAAGAGCGTCAGCACCGTGAGGGCACGCAGGCGCCGCGCGGCCGGCGCGCCGCGTGTGCGGCGCAGCGTCCAGGCCAGCGGCAGCGCCGCGAGCAGCACGGCCACGCCCAGCAGCGCGAGCAGCGGCTTCAGGTCGACGAGCTCGGTGCCGCTCATGGCGTCTCGCCGGGGCGGCCGGGCTTGTCCCAGGCGGCGGAGCCGCGCATCAGGCGGTCGAGGTCGCGCTTGATGCCGGCGGCCTGGCTCGGCGCCGGGAAGCGCAGCATGTAATGGCCGCGCGGATCGACCAGGTGGAAGTGATCGCCGATCGCATGGCCCGGCGCGGCGCCGAGCCACTTGCCGAGCGCCTCGCGCGGCGCAAACAGCAGCGTCGTGCCCTCGAGCGCCGCACGCAGCTCGGCGCGCGGCGCGACGCCGTCGTCGATGAGCCAGACGCGGTCGACACGGTCCTTGTGCTTGCCCAGCGTCTCGCGCAGCTGGCGCTGCAGGTAGAGCTGGCGCTCGCACGGCGCATCGCAGGCACCGCCGGCGACGACGACGAACAGCCACTGCCCCTGCAGCGATTTCGCATCGACCGCACGTCCCTGCAGGTCGGCAAGCGGCAGCTCCGCGGCCGGCGGGATCGGCCGTTGCGGCTCGATCAGCGTGCCGTGCTGCGTGCCGCCGCTCGGGCGGATCACGTAGTAGGTGAAGTAGGAGGCGATCACCGGGGCCGCGCAGACCAGCAGCACCAGCAGCATCTTCAGCCGGCCGTGGCGCTGCCGCGGGTCGTCGGCCAGCGCGGGGCTGGGCAGGCTGTGCACGGTGAAGGCGAGCGGCTCGGCGAGCGCCGCGGCTTCAGGCCGCACGCCGCCGACGCCACCAGGGCCCGAGGAGTTGGAACCAGACATACAAGGCGACCGTCAAGCTGCTGAGCGCGAACCACTGGAAGGCGTAGCCGCGATGCTTGGGCACCTCGGTCGCCGGGGCCGGCCAGCGGCGCACGAGGCCGTCGTCCGGTGGGCCTTCGTCCTGCCGGATCGAAAGCGGCCGCAAGGGCAGACCGGTCTCGCGGGCGAAGGTTTCGGGATCGAGATTTTGCCGGAGCATGCCCCGGCCTTCGGCGCCGAGGGCCAGCGTGCGGCCCGGCGGCGGCGCGACGACGCCTTCGACCAGCACCCGGCCCGGCGCGCTCGGCACCGAGGGCAGCCGGCTGCGATCGACCGGATCGCGCGGCGCCCAGCCGCGCTGCACAAGGACCGTGTCGCCGGGGGCGAGCTCGAGCGGCATCACCAGCAGCACGCCGGCGCGGCCCTCGAGCGGGCGGTTGTCGAGGAAGACCGCGTGCTGAGGCAGCCAGCGGCCGGCAAGCACGATGCGGCGATCGTGCTGGGCCGCAGCGGCCTGCGCGGTGCGCGCGAGCTCGGCGGCCGCGAGCGGCGGCTCGCCGCGGCGCGTCTCGCGCTGGCTCTGCAAGGCCTCCTTCTGCTGCGCGCGGCCGAGCTGCCAGAAGCCCAGCCGCGCGGTCAGCGCCGTCATCGCGACGGCCGCGAGCAGCACGATCGCCCGACGCAGCCGCGGGCTCATCGTCGCCATGCCCGCATCGACGGCACGGGCGAATCGATGCCATACGATGGCCCGACCATGAAATGGATCATCGTCGCCGCCTTCGTCGCCATCGTGCTCGCGCTCGCCGCGGCGGGCCGCGCCCTGTTGAACGACGGCCGCGACGGCGCACCGAAGAGCAACCGCATGCTCCATGCGCTGGCCTTGCGCATCGGGCTGTCGGTCGCGCTGTTCCTGTTCATCCTGCTGGCCTACAAGCTGGGCTGGATCCAGCCGACCGGGCTGCCGCTGCAGCCCCGGTGAGCCTGCAATGAAGAAGAGCGCCGCGAGGCGCTCTTCGTGCACCGGCAAGCGCCGCGTCGTTCAAAACCAGTACACGACGATGTACAGGCCCAGCCATACCACGTCGACGAAGTGCCAGTACCAGGCCGCGCCCTCGAAGCCGAAGTGGCGGTCCGGCGTGAAGTGGCCCTTCATCAACCGCAGCGTGATGAACAGCAGCATCAGCATGCCGACGAACACGTGGAAGCCGTGGAAGCCGGTCAGCATGAAGAAGGTCGAGCCGTAGACGCCGCTGTTGAGCTTGAGATTCAGGTCGGTGTACGCATGGATGTACTCGTAGACCTGGAAGCCCAGGAAGGTGACGCCCAGCAGCACGGTGAGCCACATGAAGGCGATGCAGCGGCCCCGATGGTTCTCGCGCAGCGCGTGGTGGGCGATCGTCAGCGTGACGCCGGAGGTCAGCAGCAGCGCGGTGTTGATCGTCGGGATCGGCCACGGCCCCATCGTCGTGAACGGCGCGACGATGTTCGCGGGCGAGGTCGTCGCACCGGCCACGACGCTCGGCCAGGCGGCCTTGAAGTCGGGCCATAGCAGCGCGTTCTCGGGATCGCCGAGGTTCGGCACCGAATGCAGCCGCGTCCAGTAAAGCGCGCCGAAGAAGGCCGCGAAGAACATTACCTCCGAGAAGATGAACCAGCTCATGCTCCAGCGGAACGAGACATCGACGCGCTGGTTGTAGAGGCCGGTCTCGCTTTCGTGGATCGCCGCGCGGAACCAGGCCTGCAGCACGAAGGCCCACAGCGCCAGCCCGCCGACCAGCGAGTAAGCGCCCCATGCATGGCCGTTGATCCACTGGCCTGCGCCGAGGATCACGAAGAACAGGCCGACCGAGGCCACCACCGGGAACCACGACGGGGCCGGAACGAAGTAATAGGGCGCGTGCCCGGGGCTGGCTGCCGACATGCTCTCTCCTGGAAGCCTCTTGGAAGTGATGCGGGAAACGAAGGACGAACTCAGGCCGCGACGCCGCTGCCGACGATCCAGCGCACGAGCAGCAGCAGCACGACGATGAAGACCGCCGCCGCGACGACGCCGGCGACGAGCACGTGCACCGGATTGAGCTGGTTCACGTCGCGCTCGTAGTCGGCCGACCGGCGCACCCCGAAGAACGACCAGCCGACAGCCTTCAGCGTCTGCGCGAACGAGCCGCGGCGCTGCACGGCGGCCTTGAAGCCGTCGCTCATCCGGGCGCTCCGGCCTTCACCGCGGCGGTGCTGCGCGGCGCGGCATCGTGGGGCGCCGCCTTCGGCGCCGAATCCCGTAGCGCCGCCTTCGGCGCCGAATCCTGCAGCGCCGCCTTCGGCGCCGCGGGCGTCTTGCCGCCGACCTCGAAGAAGGTGTAGCTCAGCGTGATGGTGCGCACGTCGCGCGGCAGCTTCGGATCGATCGTGAAGACGACCGGCCAGCTCTTGGCTTCGCCGGGCGCGAGCTGGTACTCGTTGAAGCAGAAGCACTCGACCTTCTGGAAATAGGCCATCGACTGCCGCGGCGCGTAGCTCGGGATCGCCTGAGCGGCCATGCTGCGGTTCTGCACGTTGCGGAACTCGTACATCACCGTCGTCAGCTCGCCGGGATGCACGTCGATCGAACGGACCGCGGGCTTGAAGTCCCAGGGACCGCTGACGTTGGCGTCGAACTCGATCGTGACGACGCGGCTGCGATCGATCTGGCTGTTGGAGGGAGCAGCCGACTGGCCGCTCACCGTGCGCTCCGACAGCGACAGCACGTTGATGCCGAGCGCCTCGCAGATCGTCCGGTAGATCGGCACCAGCGCATAGCCGAAGCCGAACATCAGCGCGGTGACGACCGCCAGCTTGCCAAGGAGCCGCCGGTTGTCGGCGCCGAGCAGGCGGTGCGCGCGGGCGGAGGCGCGTGCTTCGCGCGGGGCGTCGCTCATCGCATCCGCCTCAGCGCCCGAGCAGCACGATCTTGGCGACGAAGCCGAGCGCGAAAGCGAGCGCGATCGAGGCCAGGATCAAGGCCAGCCTCAGGTTGCTCTTGCGCTGTTCGCGGTTCGGGGCCATCGCGATGGATCCTGCGTGCGCTCTCGGATGCGCCTCAGCCGACGATGCGGGTGGCCGCGACGTTCAGCTTCGGCGGCGTCTCGAAGGTGTGGAAAGGCGCCGGCGACGCCACTTCCCACTCGAGACCTTCGGCGCCTTCCCAGGGCTTCGCGACCGCCTTCTCGCCCTTGCCCAGCATCGCCGGCAGCACGATGAAGAACACGAAGTACACCTGCATCAACCCGAAGCCGAAGGCGCCGATCGAGGCCAGCATGTTGAAGTCGGCGAACTGCATCGGGTAGTCGGCATAGCGGCGCGGCATGCCGGCCAGCCCGAGGAAGTGCATCGGGAAGAAGGTGACGTTGAAGAAGATCAACGAGCCCCAGAAGTGGATCTTGCCGCGCGTCTCGGAGTACATGACGCCGGTCCACTTCGGGCACCAGTAGTAGAAGCCGGCGAACATGGCGTAGAGCGAGCCGGCGACCAGCACGTAGTGGAAGTGCGCGACGACGTAGTAGGTGTCCTGCAGTTGGATGTCCACCGGCGCCACGGCGAGGATCAGGCCGGTGAAGCCGCCCATCGTGAACACGAAGATGAAGCCGACCGCGAACAGCATCGGCGTCTCGAAGGTCATCGAGCCGCGCCACATCGTCGCGATCCAGTTGAACACCTTCACGCCGGTGGGCACCGCGATCAGCATCGTCGCGTACATGAAGAACAGCTGGCCCGTCACCGGCATGCCGGTCGTGAACATGTGGTGCGCCCACACGATGAACGACAGGATCGCGATCGACGCCGTCGCGTAGACCATCGACGTGTAGCCGAACAGCCGCTTGCGGGCGAAGGCCGGGATGATGGCGCTCACGATCCCGAAGGCCGGCAGGATCATGATGTAGACCTCGGGGTGACCGAAGAACCAGAAGATGTGCTGGTACATCACCGGGTCGCCACCTCCGGCCGGGTTGAAGAAGCTGGTGCCGAAGTGGCGGTCGGTCAGCGTCATCGTGATCGCGCCGGCGAGCACAGGCATCACCGCGATCAGCAGGTAGGCGGTGATCAGCCAGGTCCAGCAGAACAGCGGCATCTTCATCAGCGTCATGCCGGGAGCGCGCATGTTCAGGATCGTCACGACGATGTTGATCGAGCCCATGATCGAGCTCGCGCCGAGGATGTGCATCGCGAAGATGCCGGCGTCCATGCTCGGGCCCATCTGCAGCGTCAGCGGCGCGTAGAGCGTCCAGCCCGCCGAGGGCGCGCCGCCGGGCATGAAGAACGAGCCGACCAGCATCACGGCCGCGGGAATCAGCAGCCAGAAGCTGAAGTTGTTCATCCGCGCGAAGGCCATGTCGGCCGCGCCGATCTGCAGCGGCACCATCCAGTTCGCGAAGCCGACGAACGCCGGCATGATCGCGCCGAACACCATGATCAGCCCGTGCATCGTGGTGAGCTGGTTGAATAGCTCCGGATTGACGACCTGCAGCCCCGGCTGGAACAGCTCGGCACGGATGCCGAGCGCGAGCACGCCGCCGATCATGAACATCGTCAGCGAGAACAGCAGGTACAGCGTGCCGATGTCCTTGTGGTTGGTCGCGAAGACCCAGCGGCGCCAGCCATGCGGGTGGTCGTGCGGTTCGTCGTGGGCGTGGCCGCCGTGGTGATCAAGTACTGCGCTCATGCTCGTGTCCTCGTGCTGTAGGCGGTTCGATCGGGGGCTTCCATCACTTGCGCTGCGCGACGATGTCGGCCGGCTGCACGAGCTGCCCGGTCGCGTTCGACCAGTGGTTCTTGGTGTAGGTAATGACCGCGGCGATGTCGGTATCCGACAGCTGCTTCCACGACGGCATCGCGCCGTTGGCCGCGCCGTTCAGCAGGATCGCGATCTCTTTCGACTTGTCGGCGTCGAGCACCACGGCCGAGCCGTCGAGCGCCTTGATCGGGCCCATGCCCTTGCCGTTGGCCTGGTGGCAGGCCTGGCAGTTGGCGGCGTAGATCTGTTCGCCGCGCGCGACCAGCTCCGGCAGCGCCCACACCTTGCCCGGATCGTCGGCCTTGGCCGCGAGCTTCTTCTTCTCGCCCTCGACCCACACCGCGTAGTCGGCCTGCGACAGCACCTTCACGTGGATCGGCATGTAGGCGTGCTCCTTGCCGCAGAGCTCGGCGCACTGGCCGTAGTAGTCGCCGGTCTTCTCGGCGCGGAACCAGGTGTCGCGCACGAAGCCCGGGATCGCGTCCTGCTTGACGCCGAAGGCCGGGACCATCCACGCATGGATCACGTCGTTGGCCGTCGTGATGATGCGCACCTTGCGATCGACCGGCACCACCAACGGGTTGTCGACCTTCAGCAGGTAGTTGTCGGTCGGCTCGGGCTTGCCGCTGTCGCTCATCAGGCGCTGGGTGTTGTCCAGCGTCGAGACGAAGGCGATGCCCTCGCCTTCGCCCTTGATGTAGTCGTAGCCCCACTTCCACTGCATGCCGGTCGCCTTGATCGTGAGATCGGCGCCGGTGGTGTCCTTCATCGCGACGACGACCTTCGTGGCCGGCAGCGCCATGAAGATCACGATCACGAACGGCACGATGGTCCAGGCGATCTCGACCGTGGTCGATTCGTGGAAGTGCGCCGCCTTCGCGCCCTTCGAGCGGCGGTGCTTCCAGATCGAATAGAACATCACGCCGAAAACGCCGATGAAGATCGCCAGGCAGATCCACAGCATGAAGTAGTGCAGCCACTGCTGTTCGGCGGCGATGCGCGTGACCGGCGGGTGCATATCCAGCTGGTTCACCGCCGGTCCGCCGGGCAGGCTGTTCACGGCCAGCGCGCCGGCGGCGTAGAGCGTGGTCGCGACGGCGGCACAGGCGCGCGCGATGGGCGCGATCCAACGGGTCGGGGCTTTCTCGGTCTTCATCGTGCTCGCTTCCAGAACAAATCTCTCTCGGCGCTGGCGGCTCGCGGCCTAGCGCTTCGGGTCCTCGCCCGCCCAGCGCCCTTCGGGCCATTGCCGGAAGGTCGCGCGGAACTCGTCGGCCAACGCGGGCCGCAACTCGGGCCGCACGTAGCGGCCCACCGCGATCGTCGCGCCCTGGCCGGACAGCTCGATCAGCGAACGATCGTCGCGCCGAGGCTCGACGCGCACCCAATCCGGCTGGAATTCGGCCCGCTCGACGCGCCCGCCGTGAAGATGCTCGACCACGAGCCGGCCCGATTGCAGAGTGATCAACTCACGGTCGGCGGCATGCCTTGCATAGACCAGCAATGCCGCGCCGACGACGAGCAATTCGGCCCACGCGAACGGCATGACCAGGGTCGCGCCGTTGAGCCAGAAGTATGTGGCGATGGTCAGCGAAATCACGCACAGGGATGCATAAACGCCGAACAGCTGCTGCGGCTTCAGCGAACAGTTGCGCTTGAGCAGCCACTCGATCGAGCCGTTCGCCTCGCGCAAGGGCAGGCCGGCCGCTGCGTGCACGCGACCGAACCTCAAGCGCGTGGTGCCCGAAGGCGTTGCGATGGACGCTGCTGACATGCTGCGAAGGAATCGGGGGAGGCGCTCCAGCCCGACACGGACGTCCGGTTCGCGGAGCCGCGAGAGTTTATCGCGACGCTCCTCGCCCTCTCAAGGCAAAGCCGACCCGGACGCCCCCGCGCGTGCCATGCGGCGCAGGGCGTCGGCGGACACGCGGACTTCCGGCTCGACCTTCAATCGCGCGGCCGGCACGAACGCATGGCCGTAGACGATCTCGAAGCCGAGCGCTGGCCGGCCGTCGGCACCCGCGAGCGTCGCAGCGGTTGCCTCGACGAATCCTCGACGCCAGCGCGGCGTGCGCAAACCCGCGAAGCGCGTCGCGGCCGCGTTGCCGCCGAGCGTGCGCAGCTCGGCGAGCATCGATGCTGCGTCGGCCCAGTGCAACTGCAGGGCCTCCATGTCCATCACCGGGTCGGCGAAGCCGGCGGCCACCAGCATGTCGCCGAGGTCGTGCATGTCGATGAAGCCGTGGCCCGACGCACCCCAGCCCCGGTGGCGATGCAGTGTGCGCAGTTCGCGCAGCGTGTCGGGGCCGAAGCACGAGAACATCACGAAGCCATCGACCGCGAGCGCGCGCCGCCAGCGCGCGAACAGTGCGGCCGGGTCCGGCGCCCAGTGCAGCGCCATGTTCGACCACAGCAGCTGCGCCGCGCCGTCGGCCGGCGCCTCGCCCTCGAGCCAGGCGTCGCCCGCTTCCTGCGTCCAGCGCCGCATCGACCACCACGGCGAACGCCGCATCGCCCGCGCCGCGTCGCGCAGCGCCGCGCTCGGCTCGACCGCATCGATGCGCGAGCGCGGCAGCGCCTCGCGCAACGCGGCCAGCGAGCCGCCCTGCACGCTCCACCAGTCGAGCACCCGCGCCGGCCGCCGCTTGATCCAGCCGAGCCGCTCGGTCATGCGCCGCGCGATCTCGCGGTGCAGCCAAGGCGCCTCGCCCGCGCGCGCCGCGCGGCGCAGCAGCGCCGCCACCGCCGCGGGTTGCGGGGGGCTCGGATCGCTCGGGTTGGGGAGGCTGTCGTGCATCGGTCCGGGCAGTATCCGCGGCTCTCATCACGCGCCGCGCGCCTGCCTCATGTCCTCGTTCACCTCGCTGCCGCGCGGGCCTTTGGTCGCGTGGCCGAACACCTGTGCGATCTGCGCCGGCGCGAGCCGCGGGAGCGCGGGTCGCGTCTGCGCCGCCTGCCTCGAACGCTGGGCGCCGCTGCGTTCGCGCTGCCGGCGCTGCGCGCTGCCTTTGCCGGGTGACGCCGGGATCTGCGGCGCCTGTGTCAAGGAGCCGCCGCCGCTGGCCGGCGCGCTCGCCGCGGCCGACTACGGCCACCCCTGGGACGGCCTGCTGCAGGACTTCAAGTTCCACGCTGCGCTCGATCTCGCACCTGCGCTCGCCGCCTTGCTGCAACGCACCTGGCATGCCGCCGGCAGCCCGCCGGCCGATGCACTGCTGCCGGTGCCGCTCGGCGCGGCGCGGCTGCGCGAGCGCGGCTACAACCAGGCGGCGGTGATCGCCCAGCGGCTCGCCGCGCTCGTCGGGCGGCCGTGGCACCGGCACGCGCTGCGACGCGGCTTCGACGCCGCGCCGCAGTCGAGCCGCCGCCGTGCCGAACGCCTGCAGGCGCTGCGCGGCGCCTTCGTCGTCGAGCCGGCGGCCGCCGAGCGTCTGCGCGGCCGTCACCTCGTGCTGGTGGACGACGTGATGACCACCGGCGCGACCGTCCACGAGGCGGCGCGCACGCTGCTGCAGGCCGGGGCGGCGTCGGTGCAGGCCTGGGTCGTCGCGCGCACGCCGCCGTGACGGCGCGCGCGCCTCAGCGTGCCGCCGCCAGCGGCATGCGCGGCCCGCGCACCTCGAAGCGCACCACGTGCTCGGCGCCGTCGTCGGCGCCGACCAGCTTCAGCTCGTGCCGCCCCGGCCGCGGCAGCCAGCGGTGCTGCGCGCCGGGCGCGAGCCGCCGGCCGTCGAGCCACCAGATGCCGGGCTCGCCCTCGAAGCGCAGGCGCTGCAGCGCGGGCGGGATGTCGGGGTCGAGCGCGAACACGCTGCCGTCGCGGGGATGGGCGATGCCGACGACCCGCGCCGGCGCGCCGGCGTCGGTCGGCGGCGGCGCGCCGTGCTGCCGTCGCGGCCACGCCACCGGCCGGGCCGCGGTGCCGGCGAGCAGCCATTCGTCGCGCGCCGCCTCGCGCGCGATGCCGGGCTCGATGCGCGTGCGTTCGAGTCCCGCGGGCGCCGGCGCCGCTCGCGACGGTCGATCCGCATGCAGCGCCGCGACGACCTGCTGCCACACCGGCGCCGCGCCGCTGATGCCGCTGACCGCATGCATCGGCGCGCCGCTCGCATTGCCGATCCAGACACCGACGGTGTAGCGGTCGGTGAAGCCGATGCACCAGTTGTCGCGCAGGTCCTTGCTGGTGCCCGTCTTCACCGCCGCGAAGCCGCGCGTCGCGAGCGCGCTGGCGAGGCCGAAGGTCTGCGCGCGTGCGCCGTCGTCGGCCAGGATGTCGGCGACGAGCCAGCTCGCATCGGCCGCCGCGACGCGACGCTCGCGGCCCGCCGCGCCGAGCGCGACCGGCGCCCACACGCCGCCGCGCGCCAGCGCGCGGTAGGCGTTGGTCAGCGCGGCCAGCGTCGTGTCGGCCGCGCCGAGCGCGAGCGCGTGGCCGTGGTAGCCGCCGGTTTCGCGCAGGCCCAGCCCGAAGGCGTTCAGGCGCTCGAACACCGCGTCGGGCCCCAGCATCGCGGCCACGCGCACCGCCGGGACGTTGAGGCTCGATCCCAAGGCAGCACGCGCGCTGACCCAGCCCTTGTGATCGCGGTCGTAGTTCTGCGGCAGGTAGAGGCCGGCGGCGGTGGCGAACTGCGCCGGCGCATCGTCGAGCGGCGTCGCCGGCGTGATCAGCCGCCGCTCGAAGGCGAGGCCGTAGACGAAGGGCTTCAGCGTCGAGCCCGGCTGGCGGCGCGCGAGCACGCCGTCGACCGCCGGCGCATCCGACCAGCGCCCGCTCGATCCGACCCAGGCGATGACGTCGCCGCTGGCGTTGTCGAGCACCAGCACCGCGCCGTCCTCGACATTGCGGCCCTGCAGCTCGGCCATCTGCCGGCGCAGCGCGGCAAGCGCGGTGCGCTGCACGCGCGCGTCGAGCGTGGTGCGGACGCGGCCCTGCGCATCGATCGCCGCGCCTTCGCGCAGCAGCGCGCGCGCGAAGTGCGGGGCGAGCTGCTCCCCGAGCGGCATGGCGCCGCTGCGCGCCAGAGCATCGTGCGCGAGCGCGGCGACGCCGGCGCAATCGAGCCGCTGCGACTTCAGGATCGCGCAGGCGCGTTGCGCGACGCGGTCCGGCGTCGCCTGCGGCCCCCGCAGCAACGCGACCGCGACCGCAGCCTCCTGCGCATCGAGGCCGCTCGGGTACTTGCCGTAGAGCGTCTGCGCGAGCGCGCCGACGCCGACCAGTTCGCCGCGCCAGCCGACCAGGTTAAGGTAGGCCTCGAGGATCTGCCGCTTGCTCCAGCGCGCTTCGAGCTCGCGCGCCGCGGCGACCTGCCCGAGCTTCTGCCCGACGCTGCGCCCGCGCGCCGGCCGCGCGAGCCCGGCGTCGAGCAAGCCGGCGAGCTGCATCGTCAGCGTCGAGGCGCCACGCGAGGGTTCGTCGCGCCACGTCCCCCAGGCACTGCGCGCGACCGCGCCCCAATCGACGCCGCCGTGCTCGAAGAAGCGCCGGTCCTCGCTTTGGACCAGCGCGGTGGTGAGAGCCGGCGAAAGCTCTTCGAGCGCGACCCAGTCGAGCCGGCGCAGGCTGCGGTCGGTACGCAGCGTCTGGATCGTGCTGCCGTGGCGATCGACGAAGCGCAGGTCGGAGGGGCGGTGGGCGGCCTTCACGTCGTCGAAGCTCGGCAGCGCCAGCGCTGCGCTGCAGGAGGCCGCGGCGACGGCCCACGCGATCCGGCGCTTCATGGCAGCACGTCGACGCTGCCGTTCGGCACCTCGCCGAACGTTTCCGGCGCGTACATCGCCTCGACGCGCGTCGGCGGCAGCCCGAAGCGGCCGGGGTTGTTCAGGCGCAGCGTGTACTCGACGACGTGCCGGCCGCGCGGCAGGAACTCGTAGTAGCCGCGCCAGGCCTCGAAGCTGCGCTCCTGGTGCGCGAGCCAGGCGCTGCCTTCACGCTGTTCGCCGCCGACGGCGATCGCCGAGTCGCGGCCGAGGCCGGAGCCGAGCAGCGTCGCGCCGCCGGGCACCGGATCGCTGACGACGACCCAGCTCATGTCGGCCTGCGCGTCGATCTCGAGCCGCACGCGCATCACGTCGCCGCGGCTCCAGCGGCCGGGCAGCTTCTGCGTCACCGCGCTCACCGTGCGCTTGATGCCGTAGCCGGCGCGCAGCGGCGCCTTCAGCGGGATCGCCGCGGTGCTCTGCACGGTGAGCCAGGGCGTGCCGCTGCCCTGCTGCTCGGCGTTCAACACGCCGTTCGCGCCGGCGGGCCAGGGCAGCACGAGCCGCGCGCTGCTCGACGCGGGGCTGGTCTGCGCCGACCAGTCGAAGCCCTGCGTCGCGTTGCCGAAGCTGGCGACCGTCTTGCCGGCGATGGGCTGCGACTCGAACTTCGCCGAGAACTTGTCGAGCGCGAGCGAGCCCCAGAGGTTGGCGGTCGTCGTGAGCCAGGCGCCGCGCTTCTGCCGGGCGAGGCTGCCCACCACCATCTGAGGCAGCTCGTCCTTCCAGGCCGGGTCGTCGAGCACCGCGAGGATCAGCTTCGCGGCGTTGGCGTCGGCGCTGTCCATCAGCCACCACCAGAAGTCGTCGTCCTCGTTGCTGAACTTCAGCGTGGTGCCGCCCAGCGTCATGCGCGCGCGCAGGATCTGCTGAGCCTCGGCGAGCCGCTCGGCCTGCCGCGGCAGGCCCTGCACGCGCTTGAGGATCGACAGCCAGTCGATCACCGCCGCGGTCGGCCAGGTGTCGGGCGCGAGGTCGATCGAGCCGAGCTGCCTCGCCTGCGCGCGGCCGTGGCGCGCGAGCGCCTCGATCGCCGCGAGCTTGCGCACATCGACGTCGCGCGAGGCCGCGAAGGCCGGCGCCCAGAAGCGCCGCTCGATGCGGCCTTCGACGAACGCGGCGAGGCCGTCGAGCATCCGCGTCTTCGCGGGCTCGGGCAGCGCGAAGCCGGCCTCGTGCGTGGCGGCGAGCAGGTAGGCGGTGAGCCGGTCGCTGCCGCGCGCGGCGTCGGCGGCCGTGGGCGGGAAGTAGCCCGCGAGGCCGTCGGCGTCCAGGTAGGTCGCAAGCGTCTCGGCGACCGTCTGCCACATCGGTGCGTCGCGCAGGCCCACCGCCTTCGAGGCCTTCTGCTCGAGGCAGGCGAAGGGGTAGGTCTCGAAATAGCGGCGCAGCCCCGGCAGCGCGCCGCTCAGCTTCGGTTGCAGACCGAGCGTGAGACCGCCGCGCTTTGCACCGCCCTCCCCCGCAGCGGCCAGCGGCAGCGCATCGGCCGGCGGCGCGACCGGCAGCGTGTACCGGCCGTCCAGCCGCGCCAGCGTCGCCTGCAGCACGCGCACCGGCACCGCCGGCGTGACGAGCTGCGTGAGCTTGACGCGATCGCGCGCCGCTTCGTTGGCGGCACGGTCCAGTTCCTCGGCCGACAGCTCCCAGCCGATGCTGAACGCGCCGGGCGGCACCTCGATCGGCCAGCTCAGCTCCTGCGCGGCACCGGGGCCGAGCCGCACCTCCTGCGCGGCCGGGGCGACCGGGCGGCGCTCGATGCGCGGGTCGCCGCTCGCCGCCGTCGCGGCCAGCGCACGGGCGCTCGCCGCGTCGCCGAGGCCGTCGAGCAGCGCGGTGCCGGCCAGCGTCGCCTTCACGCGCATCTCGCGCGCGGTCGTGTTGCGCAGCGTGACCAGTGCGGTGTAGCGGTCGCCTTCGCGCACCAGCGGCGGCAGGCCGGCGAGCACTTGCAGGTCCTGCGTGACGCGGATCGTCGTGCTGCCGCTGCCGAAGCGGGGCGTGCCGTCGGGGCCGGCGTCGTCGGCGATTGCCACCAGCCGGAAGCTCGTCAGCGAATCGTTCAGCGGCACCTCGATCGTCGCCTCGCCGTTCGCGTCGAGCGCGACGCGGCCCTTCCACAGCAGCAGCGTGTCGAACAGCTCGCGCGTCGCGCCGCGGCCGCCGCCGCCGCCGGCTGCCACGGCCTTCCTGCCGTAGTGACGCCGACCGACGATCTCGTTGTGCGCCGTGCTGGTCTCCACGCCCCAGGGGCGGCTGCGGAACATCGCGTCGAGCAGGTCCCACGAGGCGTTGTCGCGCAGCGCGAGCAGGCCCTCGTCGACCGCGGCGAACGCGATCTCCGCCCCCGCCGCAGGCTTGCCGGCGTGGCTGACCTTCACCCGCGCGACCGCCTTCTGCCGCACCTGGTACGCCGGCTTGTCGCTGCCGACGGCAACCTGCAGCGCATGCTCGGCCATGCCGACCTGCAGCGCGGCCATGCCGACCTTGAACGAAGGCTTGCTCAGGTCGGCCATCGCGGTCGGCGCCTGGTAGCCGGGGCCCTCGTCGCGCCATGCGCGCCACCACGCGAAGGGCTGCTTCCAGCCCCACTGGAAGAAGCTGGTCCAGTGCACCTCGCGCACGCGGCCGCGCAGCGCGAGCGCGGTGACGTAGACGTTCGGGCCCCAGCCGGGCTCGATCTTCAGCTCGATCGTCGGGTCGTCGCCGCGCAGCGTGACGACCCGGGTCGCGAGCACGCCTTCGCGCTCGACACCGACCAGCACCGTCGCCTCGCGATACGGCATGCGCAATTGCAGCCGGGCGGTCTCGCCGGGCTGGTAGCTCCTGCGCTCGGGCAGCAGGTCGATGCGGTCGTCGTTGTCCTGCGCGAACCACAGCTCGCCGGCGCGCGTGACCCAGACGCTGGTCGCCGCCTGCGCCGTGCGGCCTTGCGCGTCCTTCGCGCTCGCGATCAGCTCGACCTGGCCGGCGGTGTCGAGGCTCGCCTCGCAATTCAGCAGCCCCTGCGCATCGCTCGTGCCGCTGCACACGGTGCCGAGTTCGCGCAGCTCGGTGCGGTTGTCGTAGGCGTAGAAGCCGCCGACCATGCGCTTGCGCGTCGAGAGCGTCTCGCTCAGGCGCGCGCGCACCGCGAGCGCCTGGCCGGCCAGCACGCGGCCGGCGGTGTCGAGCGCGATCACCTGGAAGCGCGTCTTGCCGTGCTGGCTCACCCACGAGCCGGCGCGCACGCCGACCACCACCGCGGCCGGCCACAAGCCGATGCGGGTCGCGACCGTCTGCACCTCGCCGTTCGGGTCGTTGAAGGTGGCCTCGGCGAGCAGCTCGCTCGGGCGCTCGATCGCCGGCAGCTTGTCGAGCGTCAGGCTCGCGGCGCCCTTCGCATCGGTCTTCGCCGCGAGCTTGTCGACGACGAGGCGGCCGGCGGCCTCGTTCGTCGGCTCGCTCTCCTCGCCGGCGACGACCTTCGGATCGCGCGGCGGCTCGAAGCGGAAGTCCTCGCGACCGGGGAAGTTCGGCGCACGCGGCTTCAGCAAGGCCGAGATCCGCACCGGCGCCGCCGCGACGCCGCCGCCCGACTGATGGTTCATCTGCAGCGCGATCGGCAACGAGGCCGGCGCGATCGGCACCTCCTTCGGGCCTACGAGCTTCACGTCGAGCAGCGGCACGCGGAACTCCTCGACGCGGAAGTCGCCGGCCGGAAAGCGGGTGCGCGGGCCCTGCCCCGCTTCGTTCGCGCTCGTCGCGGCGTCCTTCGGCGCGTCGCGTTCGAGCACCACCTCGTAGACGCCCAGCTTCGCCGCGGCCGGGATGTTCCAGCTCGACAGCGCATGCCGCTGCCCGGCCCAGGCGAGCGGCAGCACCGTCTCTTCGCCGCTGCCCTGGTGGACGAGCCTGAGGCGCGTCGGCAGCTCCTGCGGCGCCAGCGGCAGCAGGCCCTTGGCGGTTTCGGCGCGGATGAAGTGCTTCATCGAGACCGTCTCGCCGGCGCGCAGCAGCGTGCGATCGAAGACGGTGTGCGCGCGCAGGTCCGGCTGCGGATCGCGGCTCGTCGCGACGTCGAAGCGCCAACTCTCGATGCCCTTCTGCCAGCTGCTGAAGACGAAGGCGGTGTCGATCACCGACGGCCGTGCCGCCAGCGGCTTGCGCGCGGTGATGAACAGGCCCTCGGGCACGGCGCATGCGCGGCCCGACGATCCGTCCAGCCCGTCGTCGAGCGGCTGGTCGATGCGCGCCAGGCCCTGCGCGTCCGTGCGGCCCGTCCACATCGGCTTGCCGCGGCAGTCGTTGACGACGACCTCGGCGCCTTCGACGGGCTTGCCGCGGTCGAGCGACGTGACCCAGACGACGCTGCTCTGGCGGCCGTGCTTGAAGTGCACGCCCAGGTTGGTCGCGAGCGCGCCGGTGCGCACGTACAGCGGTGCGGGCTTGTCGAGCAAGGCGGCACCGAGCCGCACCGACGCGACCTCCACGACATGGAAGCCGGGCTCGGCGATCGGCAGCCCGATCACCTCGAAAGGCCGCGGGTCGCCGCCGCGCAACGGCGGCAGGTCGAGCGTGCGCGCGCCCGCGTCGCCGGCCAGCAGCGGCAGCTCGCGCGTCGCGATGCGGCGCTCTTCGCGGACGACCCGGTTGCGCCCGCGCGCGTCCTGCTCGATGCGCTGCGTGAACCACTCGCGCTCGGGCCGGCCCGCTTCCTTCGCCGTCAGCTCGCTCTCGTGCCAGCGCTTGAGCTTCGCGTAGCCGTCGAGGATTTCGGCGTCGCTCGCCAGGCGCTTGATGCGCACCGAACCCCGCGGCGCCGGAGGCGGCGCAGCCGAAGACGCGGCCGGCGACGGCGCAGGCGCGCCGTCGCGCAGGTCCGGCTGCACGTGGCGCAGCGTGATCGGCAGCAGCGCCTGCGCCGTCTGCCCCTTCGCGTCGGTCTCGTACTCGATCACGCCGAAAGGCGCGGCGGCGAACTTGGCGAGCGGCGGCGCCTCGCCGGTCGCCACCGCGAGCGGGAAGCTCGCGGCATTCGCGAGCGCGCGGCCGGCGTCGTCCTTCAGGTCCGCGGGCAGCTCGACGGTGAAGCGAGCGTTCTCGGGCAGCGGGACCGGGAAGGTCAGGCTCGTGACCGCGGTCGACGGGTCGCCGCGGTCGTTCACTGGCGCGAAGCTCGTGCCGGCCGTGCTCTTCAGCCGCACCTGCTGCGCGAGGGCGCGCGCGATCGGCGCCGAGAAGCCGAGGCTCATCGGCCGGATCGGAAGGCAAGGCGCGCCGGCGCGTTCGCGTTCGCAGCCGAACTCGGCGACGAAGGGCTTGCGCACGCGAAAACGCTCGCGCTGCTCGCCGCGCGTCATGACCGCGGGATTCCCCTGCGCCGCGATGCCCGCGCCCCAGACGAGCCGCACCGCCGTGTCGTTCGGCAGCGGCCGGCCGCAGCCGGCAACGAGGGTGCGGGCGTGCAGGCGCTTGTCGATGCGCTGCGACTTCAGCGCGGCTTCGCGCGCGGCGCCGACGACGAGCTTCAACGGCAGCCGCTCGCCGAGGCCGTCGACCTCGCACCAGGCCTTGTCGGCGACGCTCGCCTCGAGCGCCGGCCCCGACAGCTGCAGGATGAAGTGCTGGTCCTCGGCGATCTCCGAGCCCGGCCAGGGCCGCGTCTGCACGATCGCCGGGCCGCCGGTCTGGAACGTGAAGTCGGTCGCACCGGTCAGCGCCGAGGCGTTCGCCGCGCTCGGCTTCCAGCCGGCCTTGAGCCTGACGCGGCACTTGAGGCCGGGGCCGGGCGCCTCGTCGAAGTCGTAGGTCCAGGCGCGATCGCTGATCCAGCGGCCCTGCCCGCTCGGCACCGGCCCCTGGCACTGCACGACGAACGGATCGGCGAGTCGCGGATCGCCGAAGGCGACGACGCTTTCCGAGAACTTGACGACGACTTGCCGGACCTGCGCGACTTCGCCTTGCGGGCTGACGCCGGCGACGGTGGCAGCCGGGGCGTGGGGACCGAGCAGTCCGCCCAGGACGGCCACCGCGACGGCGACGAGCTGCTTCGGCTGCATGCGATTCCTCGAGCGAGACGGCGCGCAGTCTAGCCAGCGGCTTCGACGCGATGCACCACTAGCATCGCGGCCGCATGTTCAACATCGCGCTCGTCCACCCCGAGATCCCGCCGAACACCGGCAACGTGATCCGGCTCGCGGCCAACACCGGCTGCGCGCTGCACCTGGTCGAGCCGCTCGGGTTCTCGATGGAAGACAAGCTGCTGCAACGCGCCGGGCTCGACTACCACGAGCACGCGCGCGTGCACCGGCATGCTTCGTGGGCCGCGCTGCTCAAGACCTGCCGGCCGCCGCCGCAACGCTGCTTCGCGTTCACGACGCACGCCGTGCGGCGCTTCGACGAGGTGGCCTGGCAGCCCGGCGACTGGCTGGTGTTCGGCAGCGAGACCGCCGGCCTGCCGGCCGCGCTGCGCGAGAGCTTCGCGCCGGCGCAGCGGCTGCGCCTGCCGATGCGTGCGGGCCAGCGCAGCCTGAACCTGTCGAACGCGGTCGCGGTCGCGGTGTTCGAGGCTTGGCGCCAGCAGGGCTACGAAGGCGGCCGCTGAGCCGCCACGGACCTCAGGCCGCGACGGCCTGCAGCTGCTGCGCCTGCCGGCAGTAGCGGCCGATCAGCGACAGCAGCTCCTCTTCGCTGTAGGGCTTGCCGAGGTAGTGGTTGACGCCCAGCTGCGCCGCGTAGTCGCGGTGCTTCTGCGCGATGCGCGAGGTGATCATGATCACCGGCAGGCCCACCAGGTCCCGGTCGGCGCGGATCTGGCGCACGAGGTCGAAGCCGTCCATGCGCGGCATCTCGATGTCGCTCAGCACGACCGCGGGCTTCTCCTCGGTCAGGCGCTCGATCGCCTCGAGGCCGTCCTTCGCGACGGCGACGCGGTAGCCCTCGCGCACCAGCAGGCGCTGGGTGACGCGGCGCACGGTGAGCGAATCGTCGACCACGAGCACCAGCGGCGCGGCGGTCGCGGCGGCAAGCGCGGACTTCACCGGCGCGGCCGGCGCGTCGCGCAGCGCCGGCGCGGCTGCCGTCGTGCGGCGCGCCGCTTCGCCGTACACGGTGGCGAGCGCGACCGGGTTGTAGATCAGCGCCACCGCGCCCGAGGCCAGCAGCGTCATGCCGGCCAGCCCGGGCAGGCTCGACATCTGCGGTCCGAGGTTCTTGACGACGACTTCCTGGTTGCCCAGCACTTCGTCCACGTGCAGCGCGATGCGCTGCTGCGCCGAGCGCACGACGATCACCGGCGTCGAGCGCCCGGTGGGTTCGACGCTGCGCGCGCTCGCCTGGAGCAGCGCGCCGAGCCACAGCAGCGGCAGCGTCTGCTCGCCGTAGCTGTAGGCGCCGGTCTGGTACGCGTGCTCGATCTCGGCGGCGCTCGCGCGGCGCACGATCTCGACCAGCGTGGCCGGCACCGCGACGCTGGTCGCGCCGGCGCGCAGCATCACGACCTGCGTGACCGCGGTGGTCAGCGGCAGCACCAGCGTGAAGCTGGTGCCCTGGCCGCTCGCGCTGGCGGTCTCGATGCGGCCGCCCAGCGCGTTGACCTCGGCACGCACCACGTCCATGCCGACGCCGCGGCCGGCCAGCTCGGTCACCTTGTCGGCGGTGGTGAAGCCGGGCATGAAGATCAGGTTCGCCAGCTCGGCGTCGCTCGGGTTCGCGTCTTCCGCGACAAGCCCCATCGAACGGCCCTTGTCGCGGATGCGCGCCAGGTCGAGCCCGCCGCCGTCGTCGCGGAACTCCACGCTGACCTCGTTGCCCTCCTGGCGCAGCGAAACGACGATGTGGCCGGTGGCTTCCTTGCCCGCCGCGAGCCGTCGCTCGGCCGGCTCGATGCCATGGGTGATGCAGTTGCGCAGCAGGTGCTCGAAGGCGCCGGTCATGCGGTCGAGCACGCCGCGGTCGACTTCGATCGAGCCGCCGATGATGTCCAGCCGCACCTGCTTGCCGGTTTCCTTGGCGGCCTGGCGCACGACGCGGTAGAGCCGCTCGGACAGGCCCTCGAACTCGACCATGCGGGTGCGCAGCAGGTCTTCCTGCAGGTCGCGCGTCAGGCGCGCCTGCGCGGCGAGGCCGTCCTCGGCGGTCTCGAGCGTGCGCTGCAGGCTGCGTTGCACGGTCGCGACGTCGTTGACCGACTCGGCCATCATCCGCGTCAGTTCCTGGAAGCGGGTGAAGCGGTCGAACTCGAGCGGGTCGAAGGCCTGCGCGGCGGCCTTCGCGGCTTCCATCCGCGTGGCCATCTGCGTCTCGGCCTGCAGCTCGATGTCGCGCAGCTGGCCGCGCAGGCGTTCGAGGTTGTCGGTCAGGTCGCCGAGCGAACCGCGGATCTGGCCGACTTCCGATTCAAGCCGTGCGCGCGCGATGCTCACCTCGCCGGCCTGGTTGACCATGCGATCGAGCAGCTGGGTGCGCACCCGCACCGCCGCGGCGGTGGCCAGCGGTGCGCGCTCGGTGGGCGTCGGCAGCGCGGGCGCGCCATCGCCGGCGGCGAACCGCGACCAGTCGATCGGCGGCAGGGCCGGCGCCGCCGGCGGCGCATCGAACGGCAGTTCCTCGACGATCTCGGACAGCAAAGGCGGCTCGGCACGCGCCGGCTCGGCAGCCGCCGGCGGCACGTCCGACAGCGCCGGCAGCGGCGCCAGCAGCGCGCCCGCGTCGTCGAGCGGCTGCGGCAGCGTCGCGGGCGAGGTGTCGAGTGCCGCGAGCCGGCCCGGCTGCGTCAGCCGGTCGAAGCCGCTCTGGCGCTCGTCGTAGGCCTGCGCGTCGCGCTGGCGCAGTGCTTCGAAGGCGATCGCCAGCGCGTCGGCGCGGCCGAGCAGCTGCTCGACGCGGCCGCCGTCGGCCGGGCTTTCGGCCATCAGGTGCTCGATCGCGGTTTCGAGCCGGTGCGACATCTCGCCCAGGCGCATCGCGCCGGCCAGGCGCGCGCCGCCTTTCAAGGTGTGCAGGGTGCGCATCGCGGCCGCCGCATGGGCCTGCTGCGCCGGCGCCTTCGACCAGTCGCGCAGCTCGGCAGCCAGCTGCGGCAGCAGCTCCTGCGCCTCTTCCTCGAAGATCGGGAACAGCTCGGCATCGACCGCATCGACCGCATCGAGGTCTTCTTCGCCGTCGAGCGCCTCGCGGCTGCTGGGCGGGCGCGGCGTCTCGTCGAGGCGCGGCGCCGGCGCGAGCGGGCGGAAGTCGGCGACGCCGAGGTCGGCGAAGTCGGTGCGCAGGTGCGGCGCGTCGAAGTCGGCCGCCGCGCTTTCGGCTGCGGCTTCCGGCTCGACGGCCACCGCGCGCGTCGCCGGTTCGGCCGATTCGCCGGTCGCTTCGGCCGGCGGCCCGTCGGCGGCCCATGCGGCCTGGGCGCTGGCGGCGAAGCCCTCGGCGCCGCCTTGCGTGGTGATCGCGTCCTCGAGCCGCTCGGCGATGTCGGCCTCGAAGGCGTCGAGCGCGGCCAGCAGCTCGGGCGTCGGCGACTTCAGGAAGCCGGCGGCGAACTGGTGCAGCAGGCGGCGCACCTCTTCGGAGGTGTCGAGGAAGAGCTGCGCATCGGCCGGCACGCCATGGCCGAGCCGCTGCGAATGCGCGAGCGCCGCTTCGAGCTTGCGCGCCAGCGCCGACAGCTCGATGAAGCCGACGGTGGCGGAGCTCCCGCCGAGCGAATGAGCGAGCGCGACCGCGGTCTCCCCCACCGGCCGCTGCAACTCGTGCGACCACTCCGACAGCTCGACGCCGAGCCGGCGCGAAAGCTCGTCGGCCTCGGCCAGGAAGATGTTGAACAGCGGGATGCCGATCGACAACGAACCGATCACCTTGACCTGGTCGTCGGCCAGCGGCGCCGGCTCGGCGCTCGCGCCCAGCTCGCCGGCGACCGAGGGCTGGAGCGCCTCGATCAGTTCGCTCGGCTCGAAAGGCACGGTGGCCGATTCGGGCCCGTGGCCGGTGCCGGCCCAGGCCGGCTCGGCCGGCGGCAGGCCGCGGCTGGGCAACAGGGTCTCGATCAGCGGCTTCGCGGGCGCGGTGGACTCCGCGAACGCACCAGGCAGGTCGAGATCGATCGTCGAGAAATCGGTGCCCGGCGGCAGCGGCAGCACCTCGGTCTGCGGCAGGGGCAGCGGCATCGTCGCGTCGAGGTCCGGGTTGTCGAACGCGGTGCTCTCGAAGGACGGCGGCGGCGATTCCAGCGGTTCGACCTCCGGCAGCGCCGGCTGCGGAGCAGCGGGCTCGTCGATGTCGAGCCTGAATTCGAAGTCGAGGCCGGCGGCGCTCGGCGCGGCGTCCGCGGGCGGCTCGGCGTCGATCAGCGGCATGGCTTGGGCGGCCGGCAGCGCGAGGTCGAGCTCGGTGGCTTCGGGCAGTTCGATGCCCGGCGGGAGCACGTCGGCCAGGGGCAAGGTCGCATCGGTGTCGAACGACGCAGCGGGCGTGGCATCCGCCGGATCGAACCCGAAGGCGACCGTGGCATCGGGCTCGCGCAGCGCGACGGCCGCGGCTGCCGGCTCGGACAGCGATTCGGCCGCGGCCGCCGGACTCGCGAGGGAAGCGGCGCCGGCCGCTCCGGGCTGCGTCGGCGCCCCCGGCAGCGCGATGCGCCGGCCTTCGAGCCGCAGCGCGTCGGCGACCGCGCGCACCGGCGCGGCGCTCCAGCCGGCGTCCGCGCCGCCCGCGACCGCTTCGACCCAGCGCGCCAGATGGGCGACGACGTCCTGGCTCGCGGCGAGCACGTCGGGCGTCGCGCCGTGCTGGCGAGCGAGCAGGTCGTTGTAGAGCTGCTCGCAGGCCCAGGCCGCTTCGCCGAATTCGGCGAGGCCGACCATCCGCGAGCTGCCCTTCAGCGTGTGGAAGGCGCGCCGCACCGTGGTGAGTTGGTCGACCGCCTGCGGCACCTCCGCCAGCGCGTCGAGCGCGGCGCCGGCCTCAGCGACGACCTCGCGCGCTTCCTCGAGGAAGACCTCGCGCATCTCGTCGTCGGTCTCCAGATCGACCAGCGGCGCGGCAGCCGGCGCCAGCGAGATCGGCGCGATCGCCGGCACGTCGTCGAGCGGCGGCAGGCCGACCGGCTCGGCGCCGGTCGCGGCGAAGTCGGCCAGCATCTCGCTCGCGTGCTCGCGGGCGAAGGCGCGGGCGGCGTTGCCCATGCCGGGGGCCGCGGCCTGTTCGAGCGCGCTGCGCGCCGCATCGAGGTTGGCGACCAGCGCCGGCTGGGCCAGCACGCCGGGGTCGCGCGCGAAGCGTTCGAGGTCGCGCGAGACCTGTTCGGCCGGCGTCGCCGGGTCGGCCACCGCGGCGGCGAGCGCCTGCGCCTGGGCGATCAGCTCGGGGTCGAGCCGCGGCGCGGCCGCGGCTTCGAGCGCCGAGTTGGCGCGGCCCATGCGCGAGCGCAGCAGGCCGCTGGCCTCGTCGTAGCGGAACAGCGCCTTGACCGTCTGCGGCTGCACGCCGAGCAGGTCGATCAGGAAGCTCATCGCGCTGAGGTTGCCGGCCAGGCGCTCGAACAGCGGCTGCTCGTGGCGCGCCTGTGCGCCGGCCGCCACCAGCGCGTCGACGTCGTCGCGCATGCGCAGCACCGCGTGCGTCGCGGCGTCGAGGCCCAGCACCGACAGCACGCCGCGCATGGCCTGCAGCTGCGCCGGCACCGGGATCAGCACCGAGGGATCGTCGGGGCTGCGGAAGAACTGGTCGATCAGCTTCTCGGATTCGGACAGCGAGCTGCGCAGCTCCTGCACGACGCTGCCCATCGTCTGGCGATCGGAGACGCGGCGGTACAGCTCCTCCATCCAGGTCTCGAGCGCCTCCGGCTGCGCGGCGCCGCGTACCGCGCCGACGCGCTGCGCGAGCCGGTGCACGCGCGCGGCCTGCTCGGGCTGGTCGAACGCGCCCTCCTCGAGCGCGGCTTCGAGGTAGAGCAGGCTGGTCGCGACTTCCATCGCGAGCGCCGGCTCGGGGACTTGCCCGTTCTGGCCGGCCTGCACCGTAGCGCCGACCGCGGCGGCCATCGCTTCGCCGAGCACCTCGCCGCCGGGCACGAGCCGCTCGAGCGAATCGCGCACCAGCGAGAACTGCTCGTTGAGATTGCCCAGCCGGTGCATCTCGCCGCCGGCGACCGCCGACCAGCTGTCCTTCGCCGCCGCGACGCGCTTGCGCGCCTGGGTGATCCAGGCCGGGTCGTGGCGGCCGAGCTGCACGGTCGAGTAGTCGATCGCGACCTCGTCGCGCACCGTCGGCCAGGCCGCATGGATGCGGTCGAGCTGCGGCGCAGCGCCGGCCGACGGGCGGCCCGAACGCGCGCAGAAGAACAGCAGCTCGCGCGCGAGGCGCTCGCTCGCGGTCGCGTCGCCGCGGCTTTGCTGGCGCAATTGGGCCAGCAGCCGCGAGGCGACGCGCTTCGCATAGACGTCCGACGGCAGCAGCCCCTGCGCCTGGCCTTCGAAGAAGCCGGCCGCGAGTTGCCAGAGGCTTCCAAGCTGCGCACCGCCCGGCCCGGTCGCAACGCCGGCCGACAGCTCCGCGCTCAGCTCGCCGAGGCGGCGCAGCGGCTCGGCGCCGCCGCCGCGCATCGACGCGAGCACGTCCTTTTCGAAAGCGGTCAGCGCGTCGGCGTCGGCCGCACGCGCGGTCGGCGCGTCACCGGAGCGCGGCGCGAGGCTGGACCACTGCCATTCGAAGTCCCAGAGGTCGGCCGGATGGATGCGCTCGGTGCCGGCCAGCTCGTGCACCGCGCGGTACTGCGGAAACAGCGCGAGCGGCGAGACCGGATGGCCGGCGATGCGGCGCGTGAGGAAATCGTGCAGCGCGAACGAGGCGCGCTCGATCGTGTCGATCGCCGCCATGTCGAGCTTCGCCGGCTTGGCGATGAAGCGCTGCACCGCGGCTTCGCTGCCGCGCAGCAGCGCCGCGCCGCCGCGCAGGTTCACCAGTTCCAGCACGCCGACGGCCTGATGCAGCTGCTGCCGCGCGGTGCGCAGCGGCGTCGCCTCGACATCGTCGAGATCGGAGCCGGCCGCGGCCTCGCGTTCCTTCAGCGTGCGGCGCAGCGACTTGTGCGCGAGCTCGAGCGACTTGCGCAGCTCCTCCTGCACCCAGGCGAGCGCACTGTCATCGCGGATGTCGCTCAGGGGTTGCGAGGGCAGGCTGTCCATGCGGCGGTCGGTTCGGCGTGGGGGCGTCAGGCGATCTTGAAGCGCGCGACCGAGGCCTTCAGCTCCTCGGCCGTGCGCGACAGCTCGCGCACCAGTTGCGCGGTTGAGCGGGTGCCGTCGCCGGTCTGCTCGGTCACCGCGAAGATGTGCTGGATGTTCGCGGCCACCACGTTGGCGGACTTCGCTTCGCGCGCCGCTTCGTTGGAGATGTCCTCGATCAGCTCGGCGAGCTGGCGCGAGACGCGGTCGATCTCGCCGAGCGCGGTGCCGGCGTTGTCGGACAGCCGTGCGCCTTCGACCACGCCCTGCGTCGAGCGCTCCATCGCGGCTACCGCGTCCTGGGTGTCGGTCTGAATCGTCTTCACCAGCGCGGCGATCTGCTTGGTCGCGTCGCCCGAGCGTTCGGCCAGCCGCTGCACTTCCTCGGCGACGACCGAGAAGCCGCGGCCCGCCTCGCCCGCCGAGGCCGCCTGGATGGCGGCGTTGAGCGCGAGCACGTTCGTCTGCTCGGTGATGTCCGAGATCAGCTCGGTGATCTCGCCGATTTCCTGCGAGGACTCGCCGAGGCGCTTGATGCGCTTGGAGGTGTCCTGGATCTGGTCGCGCAGCGTGTTCATGCCGCCGATCGCGTTCTGCACCGCATGCAGGCCGGACTCCGCGGCCATCAGCGATTGCCGCGCCACTTGCGCCGACTGGTTCGCCTGCGCCGACACGTCGTTGATGCGGCCGGCCATCTGCAGCACCGATTCGCCGGTCTCGCGGATCTCGCGCAGCTGCTCGTCGGAAGCGGCGAGCAGCTCGGTCGAGGTGACTTCGACCTGCGTCGTCGTCTCGGTCATGCGCGACACCGAGCCCTGCACCTGCGAGACGAGGTTGCGCAGTTCCTCGACGGTGTAGTTCACCGAGTCGGCGATCGCGCCGGTGATGTCCTCGGTGACCGTCGCCTGCTGCGTCAGATCGCCTTCGGCGACCGTCTGCAGTTCGTTCATCAGCCGAAGAATCGCCGCCTGGTTGGCGTCGTTGATGCGCTTGGCCTCCTGCTCCTGGCGCACCGCGTCCTCGCGCTGCGCGTCCGCGGAGGCGGTGCGCGAGCGCTGCTCGTGCAGGAAGATGTAGGCAAGGCCGCCGATGCCGCCGAGCGTCATCAGCGCGGCCAGCCCCAGCAGCAGCGCGCGGCCGAAGCCGACGCCGGCTTGCGCCTGCACCTGCGCCTGCACCTCCTGGAAGCCTTTGCGCAGCGGTTCGCTGTCGGCCAGGATCGAGGTCTGCGCCTCGCGCGCGGCGATCAGGCTCTGCAGGTTGCCGAGGATCTGACCGGCCTGCGAGCGGGTGCCCTCGTACTGCTGCATCAGCGTGGCGAGGCTGTCGCGCACCGCGGCGTCCTTGGCTGGCGGCAGGCGCAGCTCGGCATTCCCTTCGAGCAGCCCGGTGCCGATCTCGCGGAAGGCGTTCAAGTCCTTGCCAAGCAGGAACACCGCCTCGGGCGACACGCCTTCGAAGGTCAGCAGTTCGTTGGCCGACTTGCCGATGCGCTGGGTCAGCATCACCAACTGGCCGGCAGCCGACAGCTCGGCCGAGGTCGC
The DNA here is from genome assembly GCF_035762065.1 of Methylibium sp. GTDB lineage: Bacteria > Pseudomonadota > Gammaproteobacteria > Burkholderiales > Burkholderiaceae_C > Methylibium. The sequence continues at coordinate 90,909 of NZ_DASTPW010000004.1, read as the reverse complement.
GCCCTGCTGCACCTTCAGCGAAGCGACGGTCTCGGCGGTCTCGAGCAGCTCGGCCGACTGCCGGTTGATGTTGCGCAGCGCCTGGCTGACCTGCGTCAGCGTCTGCTGCTGGGCCAGCACCACGCCGGCGTTCTTCTCGGCGCGCTGCACCAGCGGCATCAGCGGCTCGAGCGCCGGCTGCACCGACGACGGCGCCGCGGCGGTCATGTCGTTGCCGCCGGCCAGACCGCTCGCGGCGGTCACGAGCACGCCGACGCTGTCCTTGACCTCGGGGAAGGCACTGGCGCTGCCGAGCGCCGCCTGCGAGACCGACTTCGCGAGCCGCTGCGACTGCATCAGCGCATCGCCGGTCGCGGCGACCTGCGCGGCGCTGCGGTTCGCGGAGATGACCGCGCCGCCGCCGACCACGCCGAGCAGGACCAGGCCGACCAGCGCCAGCACCGTCAGGCTGCGTTGCTGGTCGGCGATCCCGAGCTTGCCGATCAGCGGCAGGGCCGCGCCGCCGCCGAGCCGTGCTTCGGCGGCCGGCGAGCGCGCGGCCGGCAGTTCGGAGGCGACCTCCGAAATGATCGACGAATCGTCCGAGCCGCTGCCGGCGCGCGTGTCCATCGTGATCGTCGGCTCGTGCCCGCCGGGCATCGGCTCGTCGGGCGACGGGTAGGCGTCGTCGAACGGCAGCTCGTCGACGTCGGAGGCCGACTTGCGGGGCCTGCGGCTCTTGAACTTGTCCATGAAACTCATACGCGCCTCTCGGTCATCTCGGGGTCTATCGGTGTCGGTGGCAAAGCCGGCCTGGGCGCGCGCCATGGCTTCAGCGCGCGATCTTCATGAACTGCGGATCGGTGGCCAGCGCCGCGAGCTGGATCTCCTGCCAGCGGCGCCCCTGGGGATCGAGCCCGGCGAAGCCGGCGAAGGCCGGCCGCCACGCGGTTTCGTTTGCTTCGGCGCGGATCTGCTCGGACGAGCGCAGGCCCGCCAGCCGGTCGACCAGCACCGCGCAATTCAGCTCGAGCGAAGGATTGAAGGCGACCAGCCGGCACTGTTCGCGCGCGACGTCGCCCAGCGGCTCGCGCCGCAGGCCGAGGAAGGCAGCCAGATCGACCACGCCGTGCAGGCGGCCGCGCAGGTTGGCGACGCCGAGGAACCACGGGTGCGTGTGCGGCACCGCAGCCATCGCCGGCAGCGCGAAGATCTCGCCGGCCTGGGCCAGCGGCAGCAGCAGGCCGTGACCGGCGGCTTCGATCGCGAGCCAGCTGGCCGCATCGGTTTCCTGCCGCGTCGCCTGCAGCCGCTCGGCGAGCCGGCTTTGAAGCTCGCGCAGCGCTTCCCTCTTGGCCATGCCGGACGCTTCCTCTTGCGTGCTCGGAATCGGCGGCTCAGTCGAACGCGCGGATCTTGGCGATCAGCTCGTTCGCGTCGACCGGCTTGACGACGTAGTCGCGCGCGCCCTGGCGCATGCCCCAGACCTTGTCGGTTTCCTGGTTCTTGCTGGTGCACATGATCACCGGCACGTCGGTGAAGCGGGGGTCGCGCGTGATCGCGCGCGTCAGCTGGAAGCCGTTCTGGCCGGGCATGACGACGTCCATCAGGATCAGGTCGGGCTTTTCCTCGCCGAGGCGGCGCATCGCGTCCTCGCCGTTCTCGGCGGTGCGGACCTTGTAGCCGCGCTTGCTCAGCAAGTCGGAGAGGAAATGCAACTCGGTCTTCGAGTCGTCGACGAGCAGGATCTTTTCGATGGCCATGGGTGCCTCGCGGGGGACTCGTGCAAGCAGGAGAAAAGGCGTCAGAGCGCCGGCCGGTGCTGGCGCACCGCCTGCAGCAGCTGGTCCTTGGTGAAGGGCTTGGTCAGGTAGTCTTCCGAGCCGACCATGCGCCCGCGGGCCTTGTCGAACAGACCGTCCTTCGACGACAGCATGATCACCGGCACGTCGGCGAAGCGGGGGTTGCGCTTGATGATGGCGCAGGTCTGGTAGCCGTCGAGCCGGGGCATCAGGATGTCGCAGAAGATCAGGTCGGGCTGGTGATCGTTGACCTTCGCCAGCGCGTCGAAGCCGTCTTCGGCGAGCACGACCTGATGACCGCCCTGCTTCAGGAAGATCTCGGCGCTGCGGCGGATGGTGTTGCTGTCGTCGATCACCAGCACGCGCACCATCGCGGCGGCGGACACGGCCTGCGGAGCTTCGGACATCGACACTTCGTTCACCGCAGGGCTCCTGGTCGTCGGGAAGGGGGCTACATCGGACTCGGGCGTTCGAGCGGCGCTAGATCTGCACCATCTCGAAGTCCTCCTTGCGCGCACCGCACTCGGGGCAGGTCCAGTTCATCGGCACGTCGGCCCAGGCGGTGCCGGGTGCGATGCCGTGTTCGGGGTCGCCTGCGGCTTCGTCGTAGATCCAGCCGCAGATCAGGCACATCCAGGTTTTGGCTTCGCTCACGGGCTTGCTGAAGGAAAAAACACGCTCTCTACAATGACGAAAAAGATTCTAGCCAGCGGTCTTCGCGAGAAAACGAGCTACCGAGGACACCTGGGCAACAATCCTCATCATTTCCTCGAAGTCCGTGACCGCCTGCGCGGACCCCGGCCTTCGCATCGCACCCAACCCCCCGATCCGTGATGAATGCCGACGCTTCGAGCACCGAGGCCAGCGACGCGGAAAGCGACGACGCGCCGCCCGCCTGCGTGATGAGCTTCAACGCCAGCGAGCCGAGCGGCGCGGGCGGCCTCGCCGGCGACATCTCGACCATCGCCGCGATGGGGGCGCACCCGCTGCCGATCGTCACCGCGATCGTGCTGCGCGACACCGCCGAGGTGTTCGAGTCGCACGAGATCGAGCCCGACGCGATCGTCGAGCAGGCGCGCAGCATCCTCGAGGACGTGACGATCGCGGCCTGGAAGGTCGGCTTCCTCGGCAGCGCCGAGGGCGTGGCCTCGGTGGCCGAGGTCTTGAGCGACTACACCGAGGTACCGCTCGTCACCTACGCGAACACCGTCGCCTGGCTCGACGACGACGAGCAGCAGGCCTACCTCGACGCCTGGCGCGAACTGATCCTGCCGGCTACCGAGGTGCTGGTCGGCAACCAGCAGACATTGATCGACCTGCTGCTGCCCGAATGGGAAGGCGAGCGCCCGCCGTCGGCGCGCGAACTCGCGGTCGCGGCCGGCGAACTGGGGGCGAAGTACGTGCTCGTCACCGGCATCACGCTGCCGTCGGCGAAGGGCGGCACCGCCTACGTCGACAACGTGCTCGCTTCGCCGCAGGGCGCGATCACCGGCGAGAAGTTCGAGCGCTTCGAGACCAGCTTCGTCGGCGCCGGCGAAACGCTGTCGGCCGCGCTCGCCTCGCTGCGCGCGAGCGGGCAGGACCTGCACCTTGCCGTCTCCGAGGCGTTGAGCTTCCTCGACCAGTCGCTCGACGCGGGCTTCCGGCCCGGCATGGGCAACGTCGTGCCCGACCGCTTCTTCTGGGCGCTGCCCGAGGCCGAAGGCGAAGGCGAGAGCCCCGACATGCCGCCCGAAGCCGGCGACGATGCCGAAGCCGGCCTGCACGAGCGCGGCCCGCGCCGCATCCACTGATGACGAGTTCTCGCAGTACTGCGCTGTTCGAGCGCGCCAGGCAGGTGATCCCCGGCGGCGTCAATTCACCGGTGCGTGCCTTCCGCGCGGTCGGCGGCACGCCGCGCTTCATCGCGCGCGCCGAAGGGCCGTACCTGTGGGACGCCGACGGCAAGCGCTACATCGACTACATCGGCTCCTGGGGTCCGATGATCCTCGGCCACGGCCACCCGGCGGTCGTCGAAGCGGTGCAACGCGCGGTTGCCGAGGGCTTCAGCTTCGGCGCGCCGACCGAGCGCGAGGTCGAGCTGGCCGAAGCGATCCTCGGGTTGGTGCCGAGCGCCGAGCAGGTGCGGCTCGTCAGTTCCGGCACCGAGGCGGCGATGAGCGCGCTGCGCCTCGCGCGCGGCGTGACCGGCCGCAGCACGATCGTCAAGTTCGAGGGCTGCTACCACGGCCATGCCGACGCGCTGCTGGTGAAGGCCGGCTCAGGCCTCGCGACCTTCGGGCACCCGACCTCCGCCGGCGTGCCGGCCGACGTCGTCAAGCACACGCTGGTGCTGCCCTACAACGACCTCGCCGCGCTCGACGCGGCCTTCGACGCGCACGGCCGCGACATCGCCTGCGTGATGCTCGAGCCGATCGCCGGCAACATGAATTTCGTGCGCGCCAGCCTGCCCTTCGCGGCTCGATTGCGCGAGCTGTGCACGAAGCACGGCGCGCTGCTCGTGTTCGACGAGGTCATGAGCGGCTTTCGCGTCGCGCTAGGCGGCGCACAAAGCCTCTACGCGCAGGCCTTGCCCGGCTTCAAGCCGGACTTGAGCGTCTTCGGCAAGGTGATCGGCGGCGGCATGCCGCTCGCCGCCTTCGCCGGCCCGCGCGCGGTGATGGAACAGCTCGCGCCGCTCGGGCCGGTTTACCAGGCCGGCACGCTGAGCGGCAACCCGGTCGCGACCGCCTGCGGCCTCGCCACGCTGCGTGAGATCCGTCGGCCCGGCTTCTTCGACGCGCTCGCGCGCAGCACGAAGAGCCTGCTTGACGGCCTGCTCGCCGCGGCGCGCGACGCCGGCGTGCCGATGGTCGGCGACTGCGAAGGCGGCATGTTCGGCTTCTTCTTCCCGAAGACACCGGGCACCTCGCTGCCGCAGAACTACACCGAAGTGATGGCCACCGACGGCGAGCGCTTCAACCGCTTCTTCCACGGCATGCTCGAGCGCGGGGTCTACCTCGCGCCGGCCCTCTACGAAGCAGGCTTCGTCAGCGCGGCGCACGCGCCGGCCGACATCGAAGCGACCGTCGCCGCGGCCCGCGAAGCGCTTCGCGGCTGACGAGCGCCGTCACGGGCGCCCCCGCGCGCCCAGCGACCTCAGGCCGGCGACGACCGCAGCCCGTAGACCTTCCCGGCCACGAACAGGTACTCGGCGCGCAGCACCGCCTCGCCCTTCTCGCCCGCGAAGGTGTAGCCCACCACCGCGAGCGATTCGCCCGCCTGGATCGGCGCGACCTTCCAGGCCTCCATCCGCGACACCGGCGCAAGCTCGACGTTCCAGACCTTGTCCTTGCGCGTCGGCAACTGCGCGGCCTTCAGGATCGCCGCGCCTTCGACCGGCGACGACTGCGCCGGCACGCTGCGCCCGGCCAGGTCGCCCGGCAGCTTCAAGTCGGCCTGCAACTCGAGCTGCAGCTGCGCATGCGGGTTGCGCCACTCCACCTTGGCGGCCTTGCCCTCCAGGTAGATCGGCCGCGACGGGTCGAAGCTGCTCCAGCCGTGGTGGGCGTGCGCGGCGAGGGGCGCGAGTGCCGCGGCGGTGATCAAGGTTCGGCGTTGCATCGGTCGGTCTCCTGTTCAGAGCGTCAAACGTAGGCGATCCACCGGCCGCAGGCGATGACGGCGAGCCACAGCCCCAGCGAGATCAGGGTCAGCGCACGGGCCGTGGCGTCGGGCGCGTCGAGGCTGCCGCGCGCATGGAAGAACGCGGCGTTCAGGCCGGCCAGCATCAGCAGCGTCATCTTGATGACGAAGGCGCGGTTCGCGAGCAGTTCGCCCGGTTGGCTCGAAAACATGGCGATGCCCGTCAGCGCCGCGAGGCCGAAGCCGCCGGCCGCGAGGCCGAGCGAGAGCCGCGCCAGCGAACGCAAGGGAAGCTCGCTGGCCGCGCCCCAGACGCGCGCCTCGAACAGCACCAGGTTGCCCAGCAGCAGCGCGATGCCGACGATGTGCAGCGACTCCAGCGCCGGGTAGGCCCAGGCGCTGGTCGCGATCCACGCGATGCCGCTCGACGACCCCACGGTCATCGGCGCCCCCCGGGGCCTGCGGCCGCTCCCCCCGCGCGGGAAGCGGCGCTCCGGAAACCCTCGCTGCTCATTCGGCTCACGCTAGCAGACCCGCTGCCTAGAATCTTCGGCATGCACCTGCACATCCTCGGCATCGCGGGCAGTTTCATGGGCGGGCTCGCGGCGCTGGCGCGGGAAGCCGGGCATCGGGTGACGGGGTGCGATGCGGCCGTTTACCCGCCGATGAGCGAGCAGCTCAGCGCCCAGGGCATCGAATGGATCGAAGGTTTCGGCGCCGAGCAGTTGAAGCTCGCGCCCGACCTCTTCGTCGTCGGCAACGTCGTGAGCCGCGGCAACCCGTTGATGGAGGCGATCCTCGACGCCGGCGCTCGCTACGCGAGCGGCCCGCAGTGGCTTGCCGAGCAGGTGCTCGCGGGCCGGCACGTGCTCGCGGTCGCCGGCACGCACGGCAAGACCACGACGACCTCGATGCTCGCCTGGATCCTCGAGGCGAGCGGCCGCGCGCCGGGCTTCCTGGTCGGCGGCGTGCCGGCGAACTTCGGCGTGTCGGCGCGGCTGGGCCCGACGAACGCGCCCTTCGTGATCGAGGCCGACGAGTACGACACCGCCTTCTTCGACAAGCGCAGCAAGTTCGTCCACTACCGGCCGCGCACCGCGGTGCTGAACAACCTGGAGTTCGACCACGCGGACATCTTCACGGACCTCGCGGCCATCGAGACGCAGTTCCACCACCTGCTGCGCAGCGTGCCGGCGAGCGGGCGCGTCGTCGTGAACGCGCGCGAAGCGAGTCTTTCGCGGGTGCTCGAGCGCGGCTGCTGGAGCGAGGTGATGCGCTTCGGCGTGCGCGGGGATGCGCCTGGCCTGCGCGCGCGCGGCGAGCCGCATGCCTTCGACGTGCTGAAGTCCGGCAGCCAGGTCGGCCGCGTGGAATGGCCGCTGCTCGGCGAGCACAACCAGCTCAATGCGCTGGCCGCCATCGGCGCGGCCGAGCACCTGGGCATCGCGCCGGCCGAGGCCGCGGCGGCGCTGGGCGGCTTCGAGGGCGTGAAGCGGCGCATGGAGCTGCGCGGCGAAGTGGCCGGCGTGAAGGTCTACGACGACTTCGCGCACCACCCCACCGCGATGCGGACCACGCTCGACGGACTGCGCCGCCGCCTCGGCCAGCCGCTCGGGGCGGCCGGCACGCGCATCGTCGCGATCTTCGAACCGCGCTCGAACACGATGAAGCTCGGCACGATGAAGGCGCAGCTGCCCTGGGCGCTGGAGGAGGCCGACCTCGCCGTCTGCCACGCCGGCGGCCTGGGCTGGAACGCGCAGGAGGCATTGGCGCCGCTGGGCACGCGCGCGATCGTCTGCGACAGCATCGACGCGACCGTCAAGCGCGTCGTTCAGCTCGCCGGGCCCGGCGACCACCTGCTGTGCATGAGCAACGGCGGCTTCGGCGGCATCCACGCCAAGCTGCTGGACGCGCTGGCCGCGAAGCAGGCCGCATGACAGCGCGCACGGCCTTGCGCACGACGCACCTCCTCTACTTGCACGGCTTCCGCTCGTCGCCGCACTCGACGAAGGCGCGGCGCATGGCGCGCGAGGTGCAGCGGCTCCAGGCCGAGGGCATGGCGATCGTCTGGCGCTGCCCGCAGCTGCCGCCGGCGCCGGCCGAGGCGCGCGGCTTGATCGACATGCTCACCGCCGGCTGGCCGAGCGCGACGATGGCCGTCGTCGGCAGCTCGCTTGGCGGCTTCTACGCGACGGTGCTCGCCGAAGCGCGCGGCTGCCGCGCCGTACTGCTGAACCCGGCCGTCGACCCGGCGCGCGACCTCGCCGCCCACATTGGCACGCAGACCGCCTGGCACGATCCGGCGCTGTCCTTCGACTTCACCGCGGCCGACGTGGCCGCGCTGCGCGCGATGACGCCGGCGGCGATCACCCGCCCCGAGCGCTACCACACGGTGATCGCCACCGGCGACGAAGTGCTCGACTGGCGCGAGATGCGCGCGCGCTACGCGGGCAGCTGCGGCGTGCTGGTCGAGGGCAGCGATCACGCGCTCGGCGACTTCGACCTGCACCTCCCCGGCGCGATGCTTTTCCTCGGCCTCGACGGCCCCTAGATCGAGGTGGCCGGCGGGCATCCGCGGCCTTCCTGGGCCGTCGGCACGCGCCTATATTCGCCCGCGCCGCGGTGGGTCGCGGCGTTCCTGGAGAGACCGGATGTCGAACTTCGAAGCCGCGCGGCGGCCCCCTGAGCCGGCGCGGCTCGCCAGCCGCGCGCTCGCGCTCGGAAGCGCACTGCTGCTCGGCGCGTGCATGTCCACCACGCCCGAGGTGGGCGGCGGCAGCAAGGGCGCGGTCACCGGCGCGGCCGGCGGCGCGACCACCGCCAACGCGAACAGCAACCTCGAAAGTTGCGGCGAGACGCTGGGCACGATCGCCGTCGTCGAGGACCAGGGCGCGTCGTGGTACGGCTACTACCGCAGCCGCTACGGCCAGCTCGGCTCGACCGTGCCGGTGCTGCGGATGATGATCCAGCAGTCGAACTGCTTCGTCGTCGTTGAACGCGGCGCGGCGATGCGCAACATGCAGCAGGAACGCGCGCTCGAACAATCGGGCGAGATGCGCGCCGGCAGCAACTTCGGCCGCGGCCAGATGGTCGCCGCCGACTACTCGATGAGCCCGAGCATCCAGTTCAGCGACAAGACCGGCGGCGCCCGCGGTGCCGTCAGCGGCCTCGCGAACGCGGTCGGTCTGCCCGCGCTGGGCTGGGTCGGCGGCTCGCTGAGCGTCAACGAGGCCTCGACGACGCTGTTGATGGTCGACAACCGCTCGGGCGTGCAGCTCGCGGCGGCCGAGGGCACCGCCCGCAACTTCGACTTCGGCGCCTTCGGCGGCGCCTACGGCTGGGCCACCGGCGCCTCGGCCAGCGGCTACGCGAAGACGCCGGAGGGCAAGGTGATCGTCGCGGCCTTCGTCGACAGCTACAACCAGCTCGTCAAGGCGGTGCGCAATTACAAGGCTCAGACGGTCAAGGGCGGCCTGGGCACCGGCGGCGCGCTCGGCGTGCAGGGCGGCTCGACCCCCGCGTCGCAGCAGAGCGGCGGCACGACGCAGAAGAAGAAGTAGCCCGCGCGCAGCGCTCGGTCGGCGCGGGCCCCGGCAAGCGGCGATGGGAGAATCCGCCGCTCCATGGCCGACACCTACCTGCTGTTCGAAGATGCCGGCAAGTTCCTCGCCGGCCGCGTGATGTCGGAGGCCGAGAGCTCCATGCAGGTCGAGCTCGACTCCGGCAAGCGCGTCAAGGTCAAGAGCACCCAGGCGCTGATGCGCTTCGGCGCGCCGGCGCCGGCGTTGCTGCTCGACGAGGCGCAGGCGCAATCGGCCGACATCGACCTCGACCTCGCCTGGGAAACCGCGCCCGACGAGGACTTCGGCTTCGACGACATCGCCCGCGAATACTTCGGCGCGCAGGCCGACGCGAGCCAGCGCGCCGCGACGCTGTTCAAGCTGCACCAGGCGCCGCACTACTTCCACCGGCGCGGCAAGGGGCGCTTTCGCAAGGCGCCGCAGGAAGTCCTGGAGCAGGCCCTGCGCGCGATCGAGCGCAAGGCGGAGCAGGCGCGTCAGATCGACGCCTGGGCCGCGGAACTCGCCGCAGGCGGCTGCCCCGAGCCGATCGCGCAGCAGCTCTACAAGATCCTGTTCAAGCCGGACAAGAACGGTCCCGAATACAAGGCGGTGGTCGCGGCCGCGAAGCTCGCGCACAAGGCGCCGCTCGATCTGCTGAAGGACGCCGGCGCGATCACCAGCCCCTACCAGTTCCACTGGCGGCGCTTCCTGTTCGAGTTCTTCCCGAAGGGCACGGCTTTCGCGCCGATGGCCGCCCCGGCGATCAAGGACGAGCTGCCGCTCGCGGCGGTGCGCGCCTTCTCGATCGACGACTCGACCACCACCGAGATCGACGACGCGCTCAGTGTCCAGGGCCTCGGCAGCGCGACCGTCACCTTCGGCATCCACATCGCCGCGCCGGCGCTTGCCTTTGCGCCCGGCTCGCCGGTGGACCAGCTCGCGCGGGCCCGGCTCAGCACCGTCTACATGCCGGGCCACAAGCTGACGATGCTGCCGGATGCGGTCGTGCAGACCTACACGCTGCAGGCCGGGCGCGACTGCCCGGCCGTCAGCGTCTATTTCGATCTGGATGCGGCCACCCTTGCGGTGACCGGCACGCGCACCGCGCTCGAACGAGTGCCGATCGTGGCGAACCTGCGGCACGACCAGCTCGACGGCGTCGTCACCGAGGCCACGCTCGACGGCGACGCCGAAGCGGGCTACGAGTTCGCCGGCGAACTGGCCTTCGCGCACCGGCTCGCGCGGCATCTGAAGGCGCAGCGCGAGGTGGCGCGCGGCAAGCCGGAGAACTTCACCCGGCCCGACTACGCCTTCAAGCTCGAGGGCCGCGCCGACGAGAAGGCGGGCGACGAACCCGACGGCAGCGAGACGGTGGTGATCACCGAGCGCAAGCGCGGCTCGGCGCTCGACCTGATCGTCGCCGAGGCGATGATCCTCGCGAACAGCCACTGGGGCGGCTGGCTCGCGGAGCACGGCGTCCCCGGCATCTACCGCAGCCAGGCCAGCATGGCGCCGGGCGTGAAGGTGCGCATGGGCACGAAGCCGGCGCCGCATGCGGGCATGGGCGTCAGGCAGTACACCTGGGCGACGTCGCCGCTGCGGCGCTATGTCGATCTGGTCAACCAGTGGCAGATCGTCGCGGTCGCGCGGCACGGCCGCAGTGCGGCGCTCGCGGCGCCGTTCAAGCCGAAGGACGCCGAGCTGTTCTCGGTGATCTCGAGCTTCGACGCGGCCTACACCGCCTACAACCAGTTCCAGAACGCGATCGAGCGTTTCTGGGCGATGCGGCATCTGCAGCAGGCGGGCGTCGCCGAGCTCGACGCCGCCGTGATGAAAGACGGCCTGGTGCGCGCCCACACGCTGCCGCTGGTGTTCCGCGCGCTCGGCACCGAAAGCCTGCCGCGCGGCGCGAAGGTGCGCGTGCGCGTCACCGGGCTCGATCTGCTGACGCTCGACGTGCATGCGAGCCTCGCGGCGCGCCTCGACGATCAGGCGGCCGCGGCCGCCTCCGACGAGGAGTCCGACGACGAAGCCGAGGCCGCGACCCCGCTGGCCTTGGCGATCGACGTCGCCGATGCCGAAGCGCCGGGTGCGGAGCCGGCGACCGCGAGCGGGCCCGCGGCATGAGTGCCGCGCCGGCGCTGCGCGGCAAGCGGGTCTCGGGCCGCGGCGGCTTTGCCGGGCGCGCTCGCGCGCGCTTCGCGCAGCTCTCGACGCTGCAGATCGCGCTGATCGTCTCGGTCGGCGTGCATGCGGCGCTGCTGATGGTGCGCATCGTTGATCCCGAGGGCTTCAACCGCGTGTTCAAGGACACGCCGCTCGAGGTCATCCTCGTCAACGCGCGCTCGAACGAACCGCCGCTGAAGGCGCAGGCGATCGCGCAGGCCAACCTGGCCGGCGGCGGCGAGGCACAGGCCGGCCGCGCGACCTCGCCGCTGCCGCCCTCGGCGGTGACGGCGCTCGGCGACTCGGTCGAGGAGACCCGCAAGCAGATCCAGTCGCTGCAGGACCAGCAGATGCAGCTGCTCGCGCAGATCCGCAAGTCGATGGCCGCACTGCCGCCGCCCGACCCGCAGCGCGACGACGGCCGCACCGACGCGCAGGCGCAGCAGGACCAGATCAAGCAGGCCATCGACCAGCTCGCCGAGATCGAGAAGCGCATCAACACCGAGAACGCGCGCCCGAAGAAGCGCTACGTCAGCCCCTCGACCAGCGAGGCGGCCTACGCGGTCTACTACGACGTGCTGCGTCGCAGGATCGAAGAGCGCGGCACGACGAATTTCCCCCAGGAGAAGGGGCGCAAGCTCTACGGCGAGCTGACGATGACGGTGACGATCGACGCACAGGGCCGCGTGCTCGACACCGAGATCGCGCAGAGCTCCGGCTCGACCGCGCTCGACCGCCGCGCCCAGGCGATCGTGCGCGCCGCCGCGCCCTTCGGCCCGTTCAGCGAGGCGATGCGCAAGCAGGCCGACCAGATCGTCGTCGCCTCGCGCTTCCGCTTCACACGCGACGAGGGCGTCCAGACGCGCATGGAGCAGTCGTTGCCGCGATGAGCAGCGAGGGTGTCGCAAGCGCACGTTTCCCCGCCCCGCAAGCGGCCGCAGGCAGCGGCGCAGCGATGAGCCGTGTGCTGCGCGATCGCTACGTCGTCGTCGGCCATCCGGTCGAGCACAGCCGCTCGCCTGCGATCCACGCGCGCTTCGCCGAACTGACCGGCGAAGCCATCCACTACGGCCGGCTGCTGGCGGAGCCGGGCCGATTCGTCGAGACGCTGCAAGGCTTCGCGGCCTCGTCGGCCGAAGGGCTCGGGCCGGCACGCGGCTGCAACATCACCGTGCCGTTCAAATTCGAGGTGCCGGCGCTGGCCGCGCGACTGAGCCCGCGCGCGCGGCTCGCGCAGGCGGCCAACACGCTGCGCTTCGAGCCGGCCGAAGCCGGCGGCTGGCTGGCCGACAACACCGACGGCGCCGGCCTTGTGCGCGACCTGATGCACAACGCCGGCATCGACCTGCGCGGGCGGCGGCTGTTGCTGGTGGGCGCCGGCGGCGCGGCGGCCGGCGCGATGGGGCCGCTGATCGACGCCGGGCTCGAACAGCTCGCGCTGTGCAACCGCTCGATCGACAAGGCCGCAGCGCTGGTCGAGCGGCACGCGCCGCTGGCCGCCCAGCGGGGCGTGGAGCTGGCGGCCTGCGCGCTCGACGCGGCGCCGGGCGGCTTCGACATCGTCGTCAACGCGACCGCGGCGAGCCTTGCCGGCGCCGGCGTGCCGATCGCCGGTCGGGTGCTGCGCGCCGGCGGCGTGGCGCTCGACATGATGTACGGCGCGCCCGCCCGCCCCTTCCTGCAATGGGCACGCGAGCACGGCGCGACGCCGCGCGACGGCCTCGGCATGCTCGTCGAGCAGGCGGCCGAGGCCTTCCTCGTCTGGCGCGGCCTGCGGCCGCCGACCGCCGAGGTGCTGCGCGAGCAACGCCACGCGCTCGACGCGCAGGCGCCGGTGCGATGAGGCGGGTGCTGCGCCTGCTCGGCCTCGTGGCGCTGTGCGCGCTGGCCCTGCAGCTCGCGCTGGTGCTGCGCGTCGGGCTGATGCGCTTCGTCGATCCGCAATCGACGACCTTCCAGCGCAGCGAAATCCTGCGGCTCGCGCGTGAGCGCGGCGAGGTGCCGTGGCTGCAGCAGTGGCGCGACTACGAACACATCGCCGACACCCTCAAGCGCGCGGTGATCGCCTCGGAAGACGCCGGTTTCGCCGACCACGGCGGCATCGACTGGGAAGCGGTCGAGCGCGCCTGGGAACGGAACCAGCGCGCCGAGCAACTCGCGCAGGCGCGCAACGCGCGGCTCGCGCCCGGCCGCGCAGCAAGGCCGGCGCGCATCGTCGGCGGCTCGACGATCACCCAGCAGCTCGCGAAGAACCTGCTGCTCTCGCCCGAGCGCAGCTTCCTGCGCAAGGGCGAGGAGTTCGTGCTGACGCTGGCGCTCGAAGCGCTGCTCGACAAGCGCCGCATCCTCGAGCTCTACCTGAACCACGCCGAGTGGGGCGAAGGCGTGTTCGGCGCGCAGGCCGCCGCGCGCCACTACTTCCGCACCGACGCCGACCGGCTCAGCCCTATGCAGGCCGCGCGCCTCGCGGTGATGCTGCCGGCACCCAAGCGCTTCGAGAAGCGGCCCGGCTCGGCCTACGTCTCGGGCCGCGCCGCAACGATCGTCGCCCGGATGCCGGCCGTCGAATTGCCGTCCTGATTCCGATGAGCACCGATCGACTGCAAGCCGAACTGCTGGTCACCGCCGCGCGGCTGGTGGTGGACGAAGGCCTTGAATACGGGCCGGCGAAGCAGCGCGCGCGCAAGCTGATCGCTCAGCAGGGCGGCATCGACGCGACGCGGCTGCCGCTGCCCGACAACGACGCGCTCGAAGCCGAGGTCTTCGCCCACATCGAGCTGTTCTGCGCGGACACCCAGGCGGGCGAGCTGGCGCAGCTGCGCGAGGTGGCGCTCGTCTGGATGCGCCGGCTCGCGGCCTTCCGGCCGCACCTCAGCGGCGCGGTGTGGCGCGGCACCGCGACGCGCCTCAACGACATCCACCTCGAGCTGTACTGCGACGATCCGAAGGCCGCCGAGCTCGCGTTGATCGACGCCGGTGTTCGCTACGAGGCGGCGAGCCGGCCCGGGCCGCGCGGCGGGCAGCCGGTCGACGTGCTCGGCTTTTCGCTGCCGCACGCGGGCCTCGGGCAGCATGTCGGCGTGCAGCTGACGATCCTCGACCACGACGACCTGCGCGGCGCGCTGCGGGCCGACGCGACGGGCCGCACGCAACGCGGTGACGCCGCGGCGCTGCAGCGACTGATGGAGTCCCACGATGAGCGATGAAGCGAAGCCGGACCGCCGACGCTGGATCTTCGGCGGCGCCGGGCTGGCCGCCCTCGGGGCCGGCGCCTGGCTCGCGACGCTCGGGCGCGAGCCCGGCCCAGCCGCCACCGCAGCCGCGGCCGATGGACTCTGGGCCCGCAGCTTCGAGACGCCGGCCGGCCCGACGCTCGCGATGGCCAGCCTGCGGGGCAAGCCGCTGCTGATCAACTTCTGGGCGACCTGGTGTGCGCCATGCGTGCGCGAGATGCCGGCAATCGATCGCTTCTACCGCGATCACGCCGGCAAGGGCGTGCAAGTGCTCGGGCTCGCGATCGACGCGCCGACGCCCGTGCGCGAATTCCTGCAGAAGGTGAAGGTCGGCTTTCCGATCGGGCTGGCCGGTCTCGAAGGCACCGAACTCGTTCGGGAGTTGGGCAACGAGCGCGGCGGCCTGCCCTTCAGCCTGCTGCTCGATGCGAACGGCAAGGTGGTGCAACGCAAGCTCGGGGAGACCAGCTACGACGAACTTGCCCTCTGGGCCGGCGCGCTCGGCTGAGCATGGCCGGCCAGTGCCGCGATAGTGGCGGGCGGCACAAGGTTTGCGCTTAAAGTCGCGCCTCCGTCCGGCGATCTGCCGGCAAATTCAAGCATCTGAGCGGCATCTCGTCGAGCGCGAGCGGCCGATCTCGCCGGCTCGCGAGCCGTGCCGGCGCGACGACGATGCACGACGGCGCCCACGCGCCTCGCGAAAAGAGCACCGCTGGAGAGAGCACGCATGGACCTGCGCAAACTGAAGACGCTGATCGACCTGGTGTCGGAGTCGAACGTGTCGGAGCTGGAGATCACCGAGGCCGAGGGCAAGGTGAGGATCGTCAAGAGTGCGCCGGTCGTCATGGCGCCACAGGCCGCCGCGCTGCCGGCGATGACGATCGCGGCGCCGGTGCCTGCCGCAGCTGCAGCCGCAGGCGGCCCGGCGTCGCAACCGGCCCCGCCAGCCGCGCCCGAGGCGCCGGCGGGCCACACGGTGAAGTCACCGATGGTCGGCACCTTCTACCGCTCGGCGAGCCCGGGCTCGAAGGCTTTCGTCGAAGTGGGCGCCGAGGTGAAGGAAGGCGAGCCGATCTGCATCATCGAAGCGATGAAGATCATGAACGAGATCGAGGCCGACAAGTCCGGCACGATCGCGAAGATCCTCTGCGAGAACGGCCAGGCGGTGGAGTTCGGGCAGCCCTTGTTCCTGATCGAGTGACACCGGGCTGCCGAGCATGTTCAAGAAGATCCTGATCGCCAACCGCGGCGAGATCGCCCTGCGGATCCAGCGCGCCTGCCGCGAACTCGGCGTGCGCGCCGTCATCGTCTATTCGGAGGCCGACCGCGACGCCAAGTACGTGCGGCTCGCCGACGAGGCGGTGTGCATCGGCCCGCCGGCTTCGGCGCAGAGCTACCTGAGCATGCCGGCGATCATCGCGGCGGCCGAGGTGACCGACGCCGAGGCGATCCACCCCGGCTACGGCTTTCTCTCTGAAAACGCCGACTTCGCCGAGCGGGTGCAGCAAAGCGGCTTCACGTTCATCGGGCCGACGCCGGAGTCGATCCGCGTCATGGGCGACAAGGTCTCGGCGAAGGCCGCGATGGTGCGCTCCGGCGTGCCGACCGTGCCGGGTGCCGAGGGCGCGCTGCCCGACGACCCGAAGGAGATCGTGCGCCAGGCGCGCGCGATCGGCTACCCGGTGATCATCAAGGCGGCAGGCGGCGGTGGCGGGCGCGGCATGCGCGTCGTGCACACCGAGGCTGCGCTGCTCAACGCGGTGCAGACGACCCGCGCCGAAGCCGGCGCGGCCTTCGGCAACCCGTCCGTCTACATGGAGAAGTTCCTCGAGAACCCGAGGCACATCGAGATCCAGGTGCTGGCCGACCAGCACAAGAACGCGGTCTGGCTGGGCGAGCGCGACTGCTCGATGCAGCGCCGCCACCAGAAGATCATCGAAGAGGCGCCCGCGCCCGGCATCCCGCGGCGCACGATCGAGCGCATCGGCGAACGCTGCGTGGCGGCCTGCAAGAAGATCGGCTACCGCGGCGCCGGCACCTTCGAGTTCCTCTACGAGAACGGCGAGTTCTATTTCATCGAGATGAACACGCGCGTGCAGGTCGAGCACCCGGTGACCGAGCTGGTGACCGGCGTGGATATCGTGCAGATGCAGATCCGCGTCGCCGCCGGCGAGAAGCTGCCGTTCACGCAGCGGCAGATCGAGCTGCGCGGCCATGCGATCGAGTGCCGCATCAATGCCGAGGACCCGTACAAGTTCACGCCGTCGCCGGGGCGTATCACCACCTGGCATCCGCCGGGCGGGCCGGGCGTGCGGGTCGACTCGCATGCCTACAGCAACTACTTCGTGCCGCCCAACTACGACTCGATGATCGGCAAGATCATCGTGCAGGGCGACAACCGCGAGCACGCGCTCGCGCGCATGCGCACCGCGCTGCTCGAGACGGTGGTCGAGGGCATCTCGACGAACATTCCGCTGCATCGCGAGCTGATGGTCGACGCGAAGTTCGTCGAGGGCGGCACCAGCATCCACTACCTTGAAGGTTGGATGGCGCAACGCAAGCGTTGAGTCGCCCGGGCGTCCGCGATGCATGAACTGGTGCTGCACGCCGACGAAGCCGGCGTCGAGGCGATCGGCGACGAGCTGATCGAACTCGGTGCGCTCAGCGTCTCGGTCGAAGACGCCGAAGCCGACACGCCGGCCGAGCGCGCGATCTACGGCGAGCCGGGCCTGCCGGCGCCGCGGGAAGGCTGGCAGCGCTCGATCCTGCGCGCGCTGTTCGGCGACGAGCCGGCGGCGACGCGCGCTGTGACGCGGCTGCTCGCGCAAGGCGAGCCGGGCCGCGTCCGGGTCGCCTCGCTGCATGCGGTCGACGAGCAGGACTGGGTGCGACTGACGCAGAGCCAGTTCGCGCCGGTCGAGATCACGCCGAGCTTCTGGATCGTGCCGAGCTGGCATGCGCCGCCGGCCGGCGCCGCGCAGGTCATCCGGCTGGACCCGGGCCTTGCCTTCGGCACCGGCACGCATCCGACGACGCGGATGTGCCTGCGCTGGACCGCGCGGCAGGCCGAACGCCTGCGTGGCGCGCGCGTGCTCGACTACGGCTGCGGCTCCGGCATCCTCGCGATCGGTGCCGCGCGTTTCGGCGCCGCGGCGATCGATGCGATCGACATCGACCCGGCCGCGTTCGCCTCGGCCGAAGCGAACGCGAAGGCCAACGGCGTCGAGCTGCGCGCAGGTTCGCCCGAGTCGATCGGCGCGCCGGCAGCGGGCTACGGCGTCGTGTTCGCGAACATCCTCGCCTCGCCCTTGAAGCTGCTCGCGCCCTTGCTGGCCGCCCATGTCGCGCCGGGCGGCGCGCTGGTGCTTGCGGGCATCCTCGAGCGGCAGGCCGACGAACTGCGTGCTGCCTATGCGTCGCATCTGGCGATCGACGTCGTCGACAGCGAGGACGGCTGGATCCTGATGACCGGCCGCCGAGCCGCATGAACACAGGCTTCGCGGCACCTGGACGAAGGCGGCGCAGGGCAGGCCCGATGGCATCATCGCGGCCACGATGAGCCTCGCGACCCGTTGCGTCCACTGCGGCACGATCTTTCGCGTCGTGCAGGACCAGTTGAAGATCAGCGAAGGCTGGGTGCGCTGCGGCCGCTGCCAGGAGGTCTTCAGCGCGCTCGAAGGCCTGTTCGACCTGGAGCGCGAAGCGCCGCCGCAGCGCGTCGAGAAGCCGAGCGCGACCGAGGTGGCCGCACAGGGCGTCGCCGATTTCGTCGCGACCCACCATCCTCAGCCGAGCGATTTCTCCGGCGACTTCCCGCGCGGGGCCGAGGCCGATGCGGCGGCCGCGTCGCAGCCGCCGATCGTCGACGAGTCGATGCTGCCGCCCGACGCGGCGCGCGACGACGAGCACATCGAGCTCGACCTCGAGCGCGCACGCCGGCCGCTGCGCGAAGAGCTGCCGGCAGGCCCGCTCGCAAACGAACTGCGCAGCGAGGCCGAGGAAGACGCCGCGGTGGCAGCGACTTCGAGCTTCCTCGGCACCGACGATCCGCCGGCACCGACGCGCTGGGACCGGCCGCGCATGCGCGCCGGGCTCGCGGTCGGGGCCGTCGCACTGGTCGGCGTGCTGCTCGTGCAGGTCGCACTGCAGTTCCGGGACGTGTTCGCGGCGCAGTGGCCTGAATCGCGCGGCGCGATCGAGGCGCTTTGCGAAGTCGTCGGCTGCAGGATCGAACCGATGCGCCGGCTCGCGGCGGTGAGCGTCGAGGCGAGCGGGCTTACCCAGGTGCAGAACGCAGAGGCGTATCGGCTGGCGGTCACGCTGCACAACCACTCCGCCTTCGAAGTGGCGGTGCCCTCGATCGACCTGAGCCTCACCGACGGCGGCGGCGGACTGGTGTCGCGCCGGGCGCTGGCGCCGTCGGACTTCAGCGCGTCGCCGGCGCTCGCGAGCGTCGGCAGCAGCCGCGTGCTGGCGCCGGGTGCCGAGGTGCAGCTGCAGGCGCTGTTGAGCTCGCGCGCCGCGCGCATCACGGGCTACAACGTCGAGCTTTTCTATCCCTGAGGCGGCGCGACGGCGCGCGCCCGTGCGCCGCTTCGTGCCGCCGTGTCTTCACTCCCGGAGTCCTTCATGCCAGCGCTCGTCTGCGGTTCGCTCGCCTTCGACACGATCACGACCTTTCCCGGCCGCTTCGCGCAGCAGATCCTCGCGGACCAGCTGCATATCCTCAACGTGTCCTTCCTCGTGCCGACCCTCAAGCGCGAGTTCGGCGGCTGCGCCGGCAACATCGCCTACACGCTGAAGGCCTTGGGCGGCGAGCCGATCGTGCTGGCCGCGCTGGGCAACGACGGCGACGACTACCTGAAGCGCCTGCAAGGCTGGCAGCTCGACACGAGCCTGGTCGCGCGCACCGCCGAGACCTACACCGCGCAGGCGATCATCATCACCGACCAGGACAACAACCAGATCACCGCCTTCCACCCCGGCGCAATGCAGCTCGCGCACCGCACCGCGGTGCCGACCGATCGCGCACTGGCGCTGGCGATCGTCGCGCCCGACGGCCGCGACGCGATGCTGGAGCATGCGGCGCAATTGCAGCGCGCCGGCATCCCCTTCGTCTTCGATCCGGGTCAGGGGCTGCCGATGTTCGACGGCGCCGAGCTGCGCCGCTTCGTCGAGCAGGCGACCTGGCTCGCGCTCAACGACTACGAGGCAAAGATGCTGTGCGATCGCACGGGGCTGGACCTGCCGACGCTGTCGCGTTCCCAGCTGCGCGGCATCGTCGTGACGCTCGGCGCCGAGGGCTGCGACGTCTGGGAACAAGGCGTCGCGAAGCGCGTGCCGGGCGTGCCGGCTGCCGCGGTCGTCGACCCTACCGGCTGCGGCGACGCTTTTCGCGGCGCGCTGCTCTACGGCCTGGAGCGCGGCTGGCCGCTCGAGCGTTGCGCAGCGCTGGGCAACAGGGTCGGTGCCATCAAGATCGCAAGCGCCGGGCCGCAGAACCATCTGATCGATCGCGCCATGCTCGATCTCTGAAATTCGCGCCCACGGGCGCCGAGCAAACGAAAAAAAGCCCGGCCGAAGCCGGGCTTCATTTCGTCGGCGACGAAGCTCAGGGCTTGTTGCCCGTCGGGAAGGGCCACGCCGCCTGGGGGCTCAGCGTGGTCTTCGCGGCCGGCGCTGCAGGAGCGGCCGAGGCCGCCGGCGCGGCGGCCTTCTTCGCAGGCGCCTTCTTGGCCGCCTTCTTCGCAGGGGCCTTCTTCGCAGCCTTCTTCGCAGGGGCCTTCTTCGCAGCCTTCTTGGCGGCCTTCTTCGCAGGCGCCTTCTTGGCCGCCTTCTTGGCGACCTTCTTCGCTGCGACCTTCTTGGCAGGCGCCTTCTTCGCGGCCTTCTTCGCGACCTTCTTGGCTGCGGCCTTCTTCGCCGGCGCCTTCTTGGCGGCGACCTTCTTGGCCGGCGCCTTCTTGGCGGCCATCTTCTTCGCCGGAGCCTTCTTCGCGACCTTCTTCGCCGCCTTCTTCGCCGGGGCCTTCTTGGCCGCAGCCTTCTTCGCAGTTGCCATCACGTTCTCCTTGATCAAGTTGCAAAGACACCGCGACGCTCGAGCGTTGCGGCGATCCACCGCCCGCATTTGCCTTGGAGAGGCGCAGCGGTACGGTGAATGGGTTCGTGGGCTCTTGCGCTCGGCTCTTTGGTCGAAGTCACCGCACCCACTGATCTTGATTCTTGGATCCCGCGAGCCGACGCTTCGGCACGCAGGGGTCTCGCTTCACTCCAGGTTCAGTCCCAGGACAGCGCGCCGCCCGACTGGTATTCGGTGACGCGGCCTTCGAAGAAATTCGTTTCCTTCTTCAGATCGATCATTTCGCTCATCCATGGGAACGGGTTTTCCTCGTTCGGGAAGAGCGCTTCCAGGCCGATCTGCGTCGCGCGGCGGTTCGCGATGTAGCGCAGGTAACCCTTGAACATGCTCGCGTTCAAGCCGAGCACGCCGCGCGGCATCGTGTCTTCGGCGTAGCGGTATTCGAGCTCGACGGCTTTCAGGAACAGCGCCTTGATCTCGGCCTTGAACGCCGGGGTCCAGAGGTCCGGGTTTTCGAGCTTCAGCTGGTTGATCAGGTCGATGCCGAAATTGCAGTGCATCGACTCGTCGCGCAGGATGTACTGGTACTGCGTCGAAGCGCCGGTCATCTTGTTCTGGCGGCCGAGCGCGAGGATCTGAGTGAAGCCGACGTAGAAGAACAGGCCTTCCATCAGGCAGGCAAAGACGATCAGGCTCTTGAGCAGCGTCTGGTCGGCTTCGGGCGTGCCGGTCTTGAAGTTCGGATCCATGATCGCCTCGATGAAGGGGATCAGGAACTCGTCCTTGTCGCGGATCGACGCGACCTCGTGATAGGCGTTGAAGATCTCGCTTTCGTCGATGCCGAGCGACTCGACGATGTACTGGTACGCGTGCGTGTGGATCGCTTCCTCGAACGCCTGGCGCAGCAGGAACTGGCGGCATTCGGGCGCGGTGATGTGCCGGTAGGTGCCGAGCACGATGTTGTTCGCGGCGAGCGAATCGGCGGTGACGAAGAAGCCGAGGTTGCGCTTGATGATGCGGCGCTCGTCTTCGGACAAGCCGTTCGGATCCTTCCAGGTGGCGATGTCGCGCGACATGCTCACCTCTTGCGGCATCCAGTGATTCGCGCAGGTGGCGAGGTACTTCTCCCACGCCCACTTGTACTTGAACGGCACCAGCTGATTGACGTCGGTCTGGCCGTTGATGATGCGTTTGTCGGCGACGTTGACACGGCGCGTGTTCGCGGCTTGCGTCGCTGTTTGCGTCACCGCCGCATTCGACGCCAGGGTGGCATCGAGAACACTCGAAGAAGGCGCGGTGGACTCGACGATCACCCGTGCATCGCGCAGCGACGAAGGCAGAGGTTGATGCGTCGAGATCGGTGCAGAGCGGGTTTCTTCTTCCCAGACCAGCATGGTGTGCGTCCTACGAAAAGAATTATCCAAGTGTTGTGTTCAAACACCAAGCACTTGTTGACACGAGAGCAGCGCGCTTGTTGTCGTCGTGCATCGAACGCGCGTCGCGAAAGACGCTTCGATGCGATGCGCGATGACGCCCATCGCGCATCGATGCGTCACTGACAGGCCTCGCAAGTCGGGTCGTCGATCGAGCAGAACTTCACGTCGGTCGCCGCCGCTTCCAGCACCGGCGCGTCGCTTCGCGGTGCGTGGCCCACCGCGTTGAGCTGGCCAGTCTTCACCGTCGACTTCTCGGCGTGCGTCGCGCCGATCGTGCGCAGGTAGTACGTGGTCTTCAGGCCGCGCTGCCATGCGAGCTTGTAGGTCTCGTCGAGCTTCTTGCCCGAGGCGCCGGCCATGTAGATGTTCAGGCTCTGCGCCTGGTCGATCCACTTCTGCCGCCGTGCCGCAGCCTCGACCAACCACACCGGCTCGACCTCGAAGGCCGTCGCGTACAGGTTCTTCAGATCGGCTGGCACGCGGTCGATGCGTTGCAGCGAGCCGTCGAAGTGCTTGAGGTCGATGACCATCACGTCGTCCCACAAGCCCAGCTTCTTGAGATCGCGCACCAGGTATTCGTTGATCACCGTGAAGTCGCCCGACAGGTTGTTCTTCACCGACAGGTTGGAAAACGAGGGCTCGATCGATGCATCGACGCCGATGATGTTGGAGATGGTCGCCGTCGGGGCGATCGCCACGCAGTTGGAGTTGCGCATGCCGTGGCTGGCAATCCGCGTGCGCAGCGCGTCCCAGTCGAGCGTCGTCGAGCGATCCACATCGACATGGCCGCCACGCTCCTTGGCCAGGAGGTCGAGCGAGTCGATCGGCAGCACACCGCGGTCCCACAGCGAACCCTTGTAGCTGGAGTAACGCCCGCGCTCTTCGGCCAGCTCGGTCGAAGCCCAGTAGGCGTGGTAGCAGACAGCCTCCATCGAACGATCGGCGTAGTCGATCGCCTCCTGGGACGCATAAGGGATGCGCAGCTGGTACAGCGAATCCTGGAAACCCATCACCCCGAGGCCGACCGGCCGGTGGCGCAGGTTCGAATCGCGCGCCTTCTTGACCGCGTAGTAGTTGATGTCGATCACGTTGTCGAGCATGCGCATCGCGGTGGCGATGGTCTTCTTCAGCTTGGCGTGATCGATCTCGCCGTCTTTCAGGTGCTGCGCGAGATTCACCGAACCGAGGTTGCACACCGCGATCTCGCCGCCGTTGGTGTTCAGCGTGATCTCGGTGCACAGGTTCGAGCTGTGCACGACGCCGACGTGCTGCTGCGGCGAACGCACGTTGCAGGCGTCCTTGAAGGTGATCCAGGGATGCCCGGTCTCGAACAGCATCGAGAGCATCTTGCGCCACAGGTCCTTCGCCTGCACCGTCTTGTGCAGCTTGAGCTCGCCGCGCGCGGCCTTGGCCTCGTAGGCGGTGTAGGCCTGCTCGAAGGCGGCGCCGAACTTGTCGTGCAGGTCGGGGCAGTTGGAAGGCGAGAACAGGGTCCAGGTGCCGCCTTCGAGCACGCGCTTCATGAACAGGTCGGGAATCCAGTTCGCCGTGTTCATGTCGTGGGTGCGCCGCCGGTCGTCGCCGGTGTTCTTGCGCAGCTCGAGGAACTCCTCGATGTCGAGGTGCCAGGTCTCCAGGTAGGCGCACACGGCGCCCTTGCGCTTGCCGCCCTGGTTGACCGCGACCGCGGTGTCGTTGACGACCTTGAGGAAGGGCACGACGCCCTGGCTCTCGCCGTTGGTGCCCTTGATGTGCGAGCCGAGCGCGCGCACCGGGGTCCAGTCGTTGCCGAGGCCGCCGGCGAACTTGCTCAGCAGCGCGTTTTCCTTGATCGCCTCGTAGATGCCGTCCAGGTCGTCGGCCACCGTGGTCAGGTAGCAGCTCGACAGCTGCGAGCGGCGCGTGCCCGCGTTGAACAGCGTCGGCGTGCTCGACATGAAGTCGAAGGTCGACAGCACCTCGTAGAACTCGATCGCGCGCGCCTCGCGATCGACCTCGTTCAGCGCCAGCCCCATGGCGACGCGCATGAAGAAGGCCTGCGGCAGCTCGATGCGCGCCTTGCGCACGTGCAGGAAGTAGCGGTCGTACAGCGTCTGCAGCCCGAGGTAGTCGAACTGCAGGTCGCGGTCGGCGCGCAAGGCCTCGCCGAGCTTGCGCAGGTCGTACTGCAAGAGCCTTTCGTCGAGCAGCTCGGCCTCGACGCCCTGCTTGACGAAGCCCGGGAAGTAGTCGGCATAGCGCTCGTGCATGCGGCCGTGCACGACTTCTTCGCCCAGCACCTCCTTGCGGATCGTGTGCAGCAGAAGCCGCGCGGTCGCGCGCGTGTAGGCCGGGTCCTTTTCGATCAGCGTGCGCGCCGCGAGGATCGCGGCCTTGTAGACCTCGTCGATCGGCACGCCGTCGTAGAGGTTGCGCTGCGTCTCGGCGAGGATGGGCTCGGGCTTCACCTCGCTGCCGAGTTCGGCGCAGGCCGACTCGATCAGCGTGCGCAGGCCCGCCATGTCCAGCGGCAGGCGCCGACCGCCGTCGGTCACGTGCAGCGCCGACTCGGCGGGTGCCTGCACCTGCGCCTGCTTGCCGCGTTCCTGCGCGCGGCGTTCGCGGTAGAGCACGTAGGCGCGCGCCACTTCGTGGTGGCCGCCGCGCATCAGGCCGAGTTCGACCGCGTCCTGGATGTCCTCGATGTGGAAGCTGCCGCCGCCCGGACGCGAGCGCAGCAGCGCACGCACGACCGCTTCGGTCAGGCCGTCGACCGTTTCGCGCACGCTCGCCGAGGCCGCGCCCTGCGTGCCGTGCACTGCGAGGAAGGCCTTCATCAGCGCGACCGCGATCTTGTGCGGCTCGAACGCGACGACCGCGCCGTTGCGGCGAATGATCTGGTAGCCGGCGTAGGCCGAATTCACGGCGCGTTCGACGGCCGGGTGGGCGGCCGACGCGGCAGCAAGGTTCGCAGCGGGAGCGGTGGAGCGGGCGACGGTTTCCATCGGGGCGGGCCTTTCTTGATCGAGGAGCGGCCAGGGCCGGGCAGCGGCGAGCCTGGGCGAAGAAGGAACGAGACGGCGTCGAAAAAAGTCTCGAGCGAAGTCGTGGGGAGCGCTTGAGGGGTTGGAGTGATCGGCGGCTTCGAGGGCCTTCGCGGCCCCCCTTGCGAGCCGGCGACCGCGCGACGCGCGGGCACTAAATGTAGCGCCATGACCCCCGCCTGAACACTAGCGATAGTGTATCGAGCCCGCTGGCTCGATCGTTCGGTCGCGCGCATTTGCGCACGATGAACGCGCGTTCGCGCGCGTGCAGCGCGCATGGCGCCTCGACGAGATCGCGCGAAGCCGCATGCCTCAAGGCATGCGGCAGGATCGCGCGCCGCCAGCGCGCGTCAAGCCTCGATCGTCGCGGCGTGCGGCGCGCGGCGCGGCACTGCGATCGTCGAGCACGGCCTCGGGAAACCACGCACGCGGCCAGCGCGTGCGGCGCTGCAACGCGAGCCAGTCGAAGCCCGCGCCGGGATCGGCTTTGCGGCCCGGCGCGACGTGCTCGTGGCCCGCGATGCCGCGCAGCCGCGGATGCTCGCGCCGCAAGGCCGCGAGCAGTCCGATCAAGCGCTCGTCCTGCGCGGCTTCGAAGCGCCCGCCTTCGAGCCCCTCGAGCTCGATGCCGATCGAGTAGTCGTTGCAGTTCCCGCGGCCGCGCCACGACGACGCGCCGGCATGCCAGGCCCGCTCGCGCGTCGAGACGAACTGCAGCAGC
The DNA here is from genome assembly GCF_035762065.1 of Methylibium sp. Taxonomy (GTDB): domain Bacteria; phylum Pseudomonadota; class Gammaproteobacteria; order Burkholderiales; family Burkholderiaceae_C; genus Methylibium. Next base: position 65,280 of record NZ_DASTPW010000004.1, on the reverse strand, counting down.
TCGCCGTCGCGCCGCACGACGAAGTGCGAGGACACGCGCAAGCCGCGCAGCTGCTCGAAGTACGGATGGGCGGCGTGATCGAGCGTGTTGGCGAACAGCCGCTCGATCGCGTCGCCGCCGTACTCGCCGGGCGGCAGGCTGATCGAGTGCAGCACCACCAGCTCGACCGCCGCGCCCGCGGGCCGCGCGCCGAAGTTGGGCGAGTCGATGCGGCGCGCCGCGGACCACCAGCCGCCGCGCCAGGCGCCGGCCGCGTTCGCCGGCTCAACGGCCGAAATCGCCCGAGATCGTGCGTTGCGCATCGTCGCCGTCGTCATGCGCATTGCCGGCCACCACGACGCCCAGCCGCGCCATGCGGTAGCGCATCTGCCGCAGCGACAGCCCGAGGCTCGCGCCCGCCGCGGTGCGGTTGTTGCGATGGCGTTCGAGCGCGCGCACGAGGATGTCGCGCTCGACGCCGTCGAGATGCGCCGCCAGGTCGCTCGGCAAGCTCGGTGCCGCGGACGGCGGCGCGAGGTCGAGCGAGATGCGCTCGATCGCCGCCGGCTCGCGCGGCGCGGCTTCCGTCTCCTTGCGCTGCGTCTGGCCGGCGCGCTCGGCGACCCGCTCGTCGCGCAGGCTGTTGTCGCCGAAGGCGGACTCGGGCAGGTCGAGATCGGAGACGTCGATCTCCTGGCCGTCGCTCATCGCGACCGCGCGGTGCAGCAGGTTCTCCAGCTCGCGCACGTTGCCGCCGAACGGGTAGCGCAGCAGGTAGCCGAGCGCCTCGCGGGTGAGCCGCGGCGGCGGGCGGATCCCCGATTCGGCCGCGATGCGTTCGAGCACCCGCTCGCAAATCAACGGCAGGTCCTCGAGCCGGTCGCGCAGCGGCGGCACCTTGATCTGGATGACGTTGAGCCGGTAGTAGAGGTCCTGCCGGAAGCGGCCGCTCTGCACGTCGGCGGCGAGGTTCTTGTGCGTCGCGCTGATGATGCGAACGTCCAGCGGCAGTTCGTTGGTGGCGCCGACCGCGCGCACCGAGCGCTCCTGGATCGAGCGCAGCAGCTTGCTCTGCATCGACAGCGGCAGGTCGCCGATCTCGTCGAGGAAGAGCGTGCCGCCGCGCGCGGCCTGGAAGAAGCCGTCGCGATCTTCGTTGGCGCCGGTGAACGCACCCTTGCGGTAGCCGAAGAATTCGGCTTCGAGCAGCTGCTCCGGGATCGCGCCGCAGTTGACGGCGATGAAGGGCTGCCCGGCGCGCACGCTCACGTCGTGGATCGCGCGCGCGACCAGCTCCTTGCCGGTGCCGGACTCGCCGTGCACCAGCACCGGCGCCATGCTGCGGCCGACCTTCTCGATCAGCGCGCGCACCTGCTGCATCGCCTGCGAGGCGCCCGCCATCCGGGCGAGTGCGCGCGAGCCGACGCCGGTGGTGACGGCCGGCACGCGCGCCGCCACGGGTGCCGCGACCGTCGGCCGCGCGGCTTTCGCCGGCGCGTGTTCGGAGGGCAGCTGCTCCGGCTGCACCAGCCGCTGCTGCGGCGCGACGCGCCCGAGCGCCGACGCGACGACGCTGCGGAACACCTTCAGGTCGACCGGCTTGGTGAGGTAGTCGTAGGCGCCCGCCTTCAGCGCTTCGACCGCGCTTTCCGCCGAGCCGTAGGCGGTGATGACGATGGTCTTCTCGCGCCGGCCCTGCTGCTCGAGCCGATGTAGCAGGTCGAGCCCGCTGCCGTCGGGCAGGCGCATGTCGGTGATCACCGCGCTGAAGCTGCGCGCGGCGAGCAGCTCCCAGGCCTCTTCGACGCTGCCGGCGGTCTCCAGCTCGTAGCCCTCGCGCAGCAGCGTCAGCTCGTAGAGCGCACGCAGGTCGGGTTCGTCGTCGATGACGAGCAGGCTGAAATGCGAGGCGGCGTTCATGCGCGAGGACGGTGGCGCGGTTCAGTGAGGTCCGGCAGCGACGGCGGCGCGCCGCATCGAGACGGTGAACACGTTGCGATGCCGCTCGCCCGCACGCCGCGCGCCGTGTTCAATGCTCGCGCCATAGCGCTCGCAGAGCTCGCGGCAAATGTACAGGCCGAGCCCGGTGCCGCGGCTGCGGGTCGAGAAGAAGGGCTCGAACAGATGGCGCTCGACCTCCGGGCCGATCGGCTCGCCGTCGCTCGCCACTTCAAGCGTCGCTCGCTGGTCGGCGCCGGCCTCCAGTCGCACGCGCACCGCACCCGCCGTGCGGCTGCCGTGGCGCAGGCCGTTGTCGAGAAGGTTCACCAGCACGCGGCGCAGGTGCTCGGGGTCGAACAGCGCCTCGAGCGGCTCGGCGGGCAGCTGCAGATCGAGCGGGCTGTCGGCCGTCGGCAGCTTGACGGTGCGGGCCCATTCGGCGGCGATGGTCGCGACCTGCGCGGTCGCGTCGATGGTCACCGGCTGCGGCGCGACGCCGGGCGCGAGCTCCATCACGTCGTCGACGATGCGCTTCAGGCGCTGCGCGTTCTCGCTCACCATCCGCGTGAGCCGCTCCTGCTGCGGCGTCGCGACGTCTTCGGCGAGCAGGTCGTTGGCCTGCATGATGGCCGCGAGCGGGTTGCGGATCTCGTGCGCGATGCCGACCGAAACGCGCCCCATCGCCGCGAGCTTCTCCTGCCGCAGCCGCGCCTGCACGATGCGCAGGTCTTCCATGAACAGCACGCAGTAGTCCTCGGGTGCGCCGCTGGCCGCGCGGCGGGTGAAGCGCACGCGCAGCCGCAGCGAACGCGGCCCCTGCGCGGCGTCGTTCGCGTCGGCGCGGCCCAGCACCACGTCGCGGCCCGCTTCGGGCCAGTGGCCGTCGGCGAAGGCGCGATCGACCGCACGCACCAGCGGCTCCCAGGCCGGCTTGCCGGTGAGCGCGAGGCTCTCCGGCTCGGCGCTCGCCGGGCGCGCCGGCTCGCCGAGGAGGCCGCGCGCCGCCGGGTTCGCGGCGCGCACGCGGCCCCGGCGATCGACCACCATGACGCCGTCCTGCATCTCCTCGAGCACGAGCCGGTTGAGCTGCGCCTGCCGGCGCGCGAGTTCCATGCTGCCGCGCGCGCTCAGCTCCTCGCGCGCGAGCCGGCCCGAAAGCTCGCCGGCGAGCAGGCTCACGACGAACAGGCCGAGCGCCGCGAGCCCGGCCTGCGTGAAGGCGACCGCGCCGTCGCCGCTCGCGCCCATCGCGAGGCCGGCCGAGGCGAGGATCACCAGCGCGCTCGCCGCGGCGACGCCCAGGGCCTGCGGTCGCGGCGTCAGCACGCTCGCGGTCATCACCGGCAGCACCAGCAGCGCCGAATAGTTGAGCCCCCCGGCTCCGGCATTGACGAACTGCAGGATCGAGAAGATCAGCAGATCGACGCCGACGGTGGCCAGCCACTGCGGGCGGCTCAGCCGCATCGACGGCGCGCGCAGGGGCGTGTCGTCGGGCCGGCGCCACCAGCTCGCGAGTGCGGCCATCGCGTAGAGCGAACACAGCGCGAGCATCAGTTCCCGCTGCGGACGGGAACCGAACCAGGTGACCATCAATTCGGTGCCGAGCAGCGCGATGCCCAGCAGCGCGCGGGCGGCGAGGAAGGCGCGCAGCAGCCGGGCGAAGCCGGTTTCCTGGCGGTCGCTGGCGCGGCGCATCGGATGCCCGGGCCACCTGGCGTCGTCCGCGGCATGCCCGGGCTCGTGGCGCGGCGGCCGGGCGCTGCCCAGTTCGAGCGTCGACTCGCCGAGGTCGAGCGCGCCGAACCAGGACTTCGCGCCCTCGGGCGCGGCGGCTTCGCGCTTCAGGCCGGCGGCCATCGATCGAGGCTCAGTCGCCGTCGGCGAGCCGGTGGGCGTCGCTGCAGTAGAGGGCCTCGACGCCGGCGACCGCTTCGCGCCGGGGCAGATGCACGCCGCAGTGCGCGCAGGAAATCATCGGCTCGACGCGCGGCGCGGCCGACGGGCCGGCGTCGCGTCCCGGCAGCGAGCGGCGCGAGCTCTTCAGCCACCAGAGCAAGGCGACGACGAGCAGCAGCACCAGCAGCCACTTCATCGACGGACTCCGGTCGCGCTCATGCCGTCGTGCGGCCGAGCAGCACTTCGATCACGAAGCGCGAGCCGACGTAGGCCAGCAGCAGCAGCCCGGCACCGGCATACAGCCAGCGCGTCGCGATGCGCCCGCGCCAGCCGAAGGCGCGCCGCCCGCCGAGCAGCGCCGCGAACACGCCCCAGGCGAGGATCGAGAACACCGCCTTGTGATCCCAGCGCCAGGGCTGGGAGAACCACCAGCCGAGCGCGAGCGTCGCCGACAGCACCACGAAGCCGGCCGCGACGAAGCGGAAGGTCAGCGCCTCGAGCTTCAACAGCGGCAGCCCCGGCTCGGTGGCCATCGCGCCCGCCGAGCCGGCACCGGGCTTGGGCCGCAGGCGCTGTTCGCTGCGCCGCATCAGCGCCGCATGCAGCAGCGCGACGCCGAACAGCCCGTACGACGCGATGCCCAGCACCCAGTGCAGCGGCGCCCAGGGCGAGCCGGCATGCGGGCGCAGCTCGCCGGGGAACATCCACGCGACCATCACGACGATCGCGCCCAGCAGCGCGAGCGAACGCCGCACGCCGACGATGGGCACGAAGCGGCTCTCGATGCCGTAGACAGCGACCACCAGCCACAGCGTGATCGACAGCGCCGGCGCGAAACCGAAGCGCGCGCCGGGTTCCGCCTGATCGAGCCCGGCGGTGTGCAGCGCGATGGCCGCGCCCTGCGCGATCCAGCCGATCGCGAGCGCGGCGCCGAAGCGCTTGGGCTCGCGCTGCAGCGCCGCGGTGAGGTAGGCGGCCAGCGCGATCGAACTCGCCAGCAGCAACGGCCACAGGCCGGTCGCGGGGAGGGCGGGCGCTAGACTCATCGGGCCAGTGTACGAAGCCCCCATCGCGGCGCGTCACGGCCCTCCCCCACTTCACGTTCCCGCGCGTCCGCCCGCATGGCCACTGCCCTCGCCGATCGCCTGACCCAGGTCGTCAAGACGCTGCGCGGCCAGGCCCGCATCACCGAAGACAACGTGCAGGCGATGCTGCGCGAGGTGCGCATGGCGCTGCTCGAAGCCGACGTCGCGTTGCCGGTCGTGCGCGACTTCATCGCCCGCGTGAAGGACAAGGCACTCGGCCAGGAGGTGATCGGCTCGCTGACGCCGGGGCAGGCGCTGGTGGGCGTGGTGCACAAGGAACTGGCCGCGACGATGGGCGCCGGCGAGGCGAGCGGGCAGCTCGATTTGGCGACGCAGCCGCCGGCGGTGATCCTGATGGCCGGCCTGCAAGGTGCCGGCAAGACGACCACCACGGCGAAGCTCGCGAAGCACCTGGTCGCGCGCAAGAAGAAGGTGCTGACCGTCAGCGGCGACGTCTATCGGCCCGCGGCGATCGAGCAGCTGAAGCTGGTCACGAAGCAGGCCGGCGCCGAGTGGTTCCCGTCGCAGGCGAGCGACAAGCCGGTGGACATCGCGCTCGCGGCGCTCGACCACGCGCGGCGCCACTTCGTCGACGTGCTGCTGGTCGACACCGCCGGCCGGCTGGCGATCGACGCGGCGATGATGGAAGAGATCCGTGCGCTGCACGCGGCGCTGAAGCCGATCGAGACGCTGTTCGTCGTCGACGCAATGCAGGGGCAGGACGCGATCAACGTCGCGAAGGCCTTCAAGGAAGCCCTGCCGCTGACCGGCGTGGTGCTGACCAAGCTCGACGGCGACGCGCGCGGCGGCGCGGCGCTGAGCGTGCGGCAGGTCACCGGCGTGCCGATCAAGTTCGCCGGCGTGTCCGAGAAGATCGACGGCCTCGAAGCCTTCGACGGCGACCGCCACGCCGGCCGCGTGCTCGGCATGGGCGACATCGTCGCGCTGGTCGAGCAGGTGCAGCAGGGCGTGGACGTGCAGGCCGCGCAAAAGCTCGCCGACAAGATGAAGTCAGGCTCGAGCTTCGACCTCGACGACTTCCTCGGCCAGCTCGCGCAGATGAAGAACATGGGCGGCTTGAGCGGCCTGATGGACAAGCTGCCGAGCCAGATCACCGGCAAGGCCGGCAACCCCAGCCCCGATCAGATGGACAAGGCCGAGCGCGACGTGCGCCGCATGGAAGGAATCATCCGTTCGATGACGCCGCTGGAGCGGCGCAAGCCCGAGCTGCTGAAGGCCAGCCGCAAGCGCCGCATCGCCGCCGGCGCCGGCGTGCAGGTGCAGGAGGTCAACCGCCTGCTCAACCAGTTCGAGCAGATGCAGCAGATGATGAAGAAGATGAAGGGCGGCGGAATGATGAAGATGATGAAGCGCATGGGCGGCATGGGCGGCTTCAAGGGCCTGCCGCGCTAGCGGCGCGACCCGCAAGCCGCGCTGGAATGCACGGCGCGCGCCGCCGCGTGGGCTCGGCAGCGCCGCGGGCTTGACGCCCACAGGGCCCGCCACTACGGTGAGCGAGCGCCGCATCACCCGGCGACCAACGTCGAGGAGAACCCGGTGGATCCCCTGCTTGCCCTTGCGGCCCTTGCCGCCGCGATCCTGCTGGGCGCCTGGTGGTGGATGCGTGGCCGCGCCGCGCCGCCCGATCTGAGCGACGGCAGCGTCGCGCGCGACAAGCGCGTCGAAGGCATCGACACCGTTGCCGGCTGGCCGCCCGAGCCGACCCGCGTGCTCACCCATGCCGAACGCAAGGCCCATGCGCTGCTGGTGCGCTCGGTGCCGGAATGCCTGGTGCTCGCGCAGGTGCCGCTGGCGCGCTTCATCCGCGTGCCGACGCGCAACTCGTACCACGAGTGGATGCGCCGGGTCGGCCAGCTCTGTGCCGATCTCGTGGTGTGCGACGAAGGCGCGCAGGTGATCGCGGTTGTCGAAGTGCGCCGCGACCTGACCAAGCTCAGCGAGCGCAGCCGCAAGCGCCACGAACGGATGGACCGCGTGCTGCACCAGGCCGGCGTTCGGGTGCTCGTCTGGACCGAAGGCTCGCTGCCCGGTGCCGAGGTCGTGCGCGACCTTGTGCTGAGCACGCCGAAGAGTCCGCTGCATAGCGAGGAAGGCGCGGCCTCGGTGCGCACGCTCGACGCCGACCGCACGCCGCCGAACCTGCGCACGGTGCCGCTGCCGGTGCAGCCGCAGGCGGCCACCTCGCGCGCGACGCTCGAGGAAGTGCTCGACGAGATCGACCAGCAGCAGCGCGCGCAAGGCGACGCGCTGCCCGAGCCGCCGAGCTCGACCTGGATGGACGACTTCGATTCGCGGCCGGCGCCGCTGGGCGGCGCCGCCGCGCCGCGGCTGCGCTGACGCCGCCGAGCGCGCCTCAGCCGACCAGCGCCTGCGCGAACTCGCGCGCGTCGAAGGTTTCGAGGTCCTCGAGCTTCTCGCCGACGCCGACGAAGTAGACCGGCACCGCAGCCCCCGCGGGCGACCCGTCGGCCGCGGCCATCGCGCGCTCGCGCGACCACAGCGCGATCGCGCAGAGCACGCCGCCCTTCGCGGTGCCGTCGAGCTTGGTGACGACCAGGCCGGTCAGCGCGAGCGCCGCATCGAAGGCCTTGACCTGGGCGAGCGCGTTCTGGCCGGTGTTGCCGTCGATCACCAGCAGCACCTCGTGCGGCGCGCCCTCCATCGCCTTGCCGAGCGTGCGGTGGATCTTGCGCAGCTCCTCCATCAGGTGCGCCTGGGTCGCGAGCCGGCCGGCGGTGTCGGCGATCACCACCTCGACGCGACGGGCCTGCGCGGCCTTGACGGCGTCGAACACCACCGCCGCCGGGTCGGCGCCGGCCTGGCTGACGATGTCGACGCGGCCGACCTTGAAGCTCGTCATGAAGCCCGGCCGCGGGCCTTCGGGCAGCGCTCGGTCGGCCCACACGGCAAGTTGTTCCCTGGCGGCGGCGCGGAAAGTGTCGGCCGCCGCGAGCAGCACGTTCTGGCCCTGCGCGGCCAGGTGGCGGGTGAGCTTGCCGATGCTGGTCGTCTTGCCGGCGCCGTTGACGCCGACCACCATCACCACCGTCGGCGTCGCGGCGCCGATCACCAGCGGTCTTTGCAGCGGCTCGAGCAGCGCGGCGACCGCGTCGGCCAGCAGGCCCTTCACGTCCTTCGCGTCGCTCACGCCGCTGGCCTTCACGCGCCGCTTCAGGTCGGCCAGCAGGTGCTGCGTGGCGGGCATGCCGGCGTCGGCCATCAGCAGCGCGGCTTCAAGTTCCTCGTACAACGCATCGTCGATCCGCGTGCCGGTGAAGACCTGGGTGATGCTGCTGCCGGTGCGCGAAAGGCCGCCCTTCAGGCGCTGCATCCAGCCGCTGCGTCCGGCCGACTCGCTGCGCGCCTCGACCGCGGCGGCCGGCTCGGGCGTGATCGCCACGGGCGGCGGCGGGGCCGCAGGCTCGTCGGCCGGCGGCTTCTTGCGAAAGAAGCTGAACATCGCGTCCGATTCTAGGGAGGCGCTTCGGCGTCGAATGCGCGCGATGCGCCGTCGACGGCCTGCGCTAAGGTCGCGCGATGCCCCCGCCTCGATCAAGTGCCGCGAACCGCCCCGGACAGGTCCGCATCGTCGGCGGCGCCTGGAAGCGCCGGCGGCTGCCGGTGCCCGATCGCCCCGGCCTGCGGCCCACGCCCGACCGCGTGCGCGAGACGCTGTTCAACTGGCTCGGGCAGGAGCTCACCGGCTGGCGCTGCCTCGACGCCTTCGCCGGCAGCGGCGCGCTCGGCTTCGAGGCGGCGTCGCGCGGGGCGGGGGAAGTGCTGCTGATCGAGCGCGATGCCGCGCTCCACGCCGCGCTGCGCGGCGCGCAGGCCATGCTGGGCGCCGCACAGGTGCGCATCGAGGCGGCCGACGCGATCGCCTGGATGCGCAACCACCGCGGCCCGGCCTTCGATCTGGTGCTGCTCGATCCGCCGTTCGACGCCGGGTTGTTCGAACCGGCCCTGCAGGCGGGCGCCGGACTTGTCGCATCGGGCGGCTGGCTCTATCTGGAAGCGGATCGGGCGTTCCCGCCGGGGCTTTTCGACGCGGCGGGGCTGCACTTGCACCGCCACTTGAAGGCGGGCCAGGTCCATGCCCACTTGGCGCGTCGCGCCGCGAGCGACGCATAAACTGCCGCAACCCCTGACCGCCGCCGCCACCGTGCCCTTCCACAACGGCCTGTGCGCCGTCTACCCCGGCACCTTCGATCCGATGACGCTCGGCCACGACGACCTCGTGCGCCGCGCGAGTTCGCTGTTCCCGCGGCTGATCGTCGCGGTCGCGGCCGGGCATCACAAACGCACGATGTTCGGACTCGACGACCGGCTCGCAATGGCGCGCGAACTCTCCGCGCCGTACCGCAACGTCGAGGTTCTGGCCTTCGACGGCCTGCTGCGCGACTTCGTCGTCTCGCACGGCGGCCGCGTCGTGGTGCGCGGGCTGCGCGCAGTCAGCGATTTCGAGTACGAGTTCCAGATGGCCGGCATGAACCGACAGCTGATGCCCGACGTCGAGACGGTGTTCCTCACGCCCAGCGACCACTACCAGTTCGTCAGCGGCACCTTCGTGCGCGAGATCGCCTCGCTCGGCGGCGACGTGTCGAAGTTCGTCGCCCCCTCGGTGCTGGAGCGGCTGCGCGCGCGCGTCGCGAAGGGAAGCTAACGATGGCGTCGACGGTCACGGACCCGCCGAGCGGTAATCGGCAAGCCATGCCTTACCCCTCGCGCGGCGAACGCCGGCAGGCGCTCGTGACATGCGTTCGTGTGCAGGAGGGCCTATGGCACTCATGATCACGGACGAATGCATCAACTGCGACGTCTGCGAGCCCGAATGCCCGAACCAGGCGATCTCGATGGGCGCCGAGTTCTACGTGATCGACCCGCGCAAGTGCACCGAATGCGTCGGCCACTTCGACGAGCCGCAATGCGTGCAGGTCTGCCCGGTCGCCTGCATTCCGGTGAATCCGCAGCAGGTGGAAAGCAAGCCGCAGCTGTGGGCGAAGTTCAGGCTGCTGACCGGCAAGGCCGCCGCCGAGGACGACGCGGCCGGCGGCTGATCAGGCTTTGCGCGGCTTCGGCTGGCGCGGCACCGCGGCCTTGAACGAAGCCTCGGGCGCGGCCTTGCGCGGGCGCGTCGTCGCGGCCTTGGACGGTGCCGCTGCTTCATGCCCGCCGCCGCGGCCGTCGATGCGGGCCACGGACGGCCCGCCGGCCCGCTCGATGCGGCGGCGGTCGCGCTCCAGCTGCTGCGCCACGAGCGCTTCGCGGTGGCTCGCCGCTTGCGCGTCGCGACGTTGTGCGTCGCTGCGGGCGTCGTCGAAGTCCAGCGCCCGCCCGTCGCCGCAAGGCTGCTGCGAATAGCTGCGGCCGTCGGTACCGCAGCGGTAGACGGTCGTCTGCGCCGACGCCACGCCGGCCAGCGCGAAAGCCAGCAGCGCGGCTGGAAAGCCGAGGTTCGCAGCCATCAACCCTCCTTGGCCGGTGCCGCGGCCTGCGGCGCGAGCCCCGCCGGCCGCGGCGGCTTCGGCCGTGGCGGCTTGGTGGTGTGCAGTGCGCTCGTCGCGCGCGCCGTCTCGCCGGCGAGCAGGTCGTCGAGTACGCCGAGCGACTTCGCGATCGCCGCTTCGATCGCTTCGCGCTGCGCCGAGGGCGGCTTGCCGAGCACGTAGCTCATCACCTCGGTCTTGACGCCAGGATGGCCGATGCCGATGCGCAGCCGCCAGTAGTCGGCCGAGCCGAGTTGCGCGTGGATGTCGCGCAGGCCGTTGTGGCCGCCGTGACCGCCGCCCTGCTTGAGCTTGATCTCGCCCGGCGGCAAATCGAGTTCGTCGTGCGCGACGAGGATCTCGCCCGGCGCGATCTTGAAGAAGCGCGCCAGCCCCGCGACCGACTTGCCCGACAGGTTCATGAAGGTCTGGGGCTCGACCAGCCACAGCGGCCCGGCCGGCCGGTTGAGGCGCGCGATGCGGCCGTGGTGGCTGCGATCCATCGCGAGCGTCGCGCCGAGCTTGCGCGCGACTTCATCGAGCCACCAGAACCCGGCATTGTGGCGCGTCGCTTCGTAGTCGGGGCCGGGATTGCCGAGGCCGGCGAGGAGCTTGAACATGAGGCGCGATTATCGGGAGCGCCCGTCGCGCGTCATCCACCGTGCGGGCGCGCGCGGAAAGCGGACGCAGGAAACGAAAAGGCCCCGCCTAAGCGGGGCCCGTGACGCGGAGCCGCCGATCACTTGCGGTTCTGCTTCTCGTCCTTCTTGCCCTTGGCCGGCGCAGCCTTGGCGGCAGGCGTGGCGACCGGCGTCTCGGGCTGGACTTCCTCTTCGGCCTGGTTCACCACGGTCGCAAGCACCGGGTTCTTCTTGCCGCGCAGCACCGGCTTCACGCCCTTGGGCAGCTTCAGGTCGGCCACGTGGATCGACTGGCCCTTGCCCAGCTCGCCCAGATCGACCGTCAGGAACTCGGGCAGTTGCGAGGCCAGGCACTCGATCTCGAGCTCGGTCGCGACGTGCGACATCACGCCCTTGTCGGTCTTCACGCCCGGCGCGTTCTCTTCGTTGATGAAGTGCAGCGGCACCTTCTTGACGATGCGCGTGGTGGCATCGACGCGCTGGAAGTCCACGTGCAGCACGAGCGGCTTGTAGGCGTGCATCTGCACGTCGCGCAGCAGCACCTGCTGGGTCTGGCCGGCGAGCTCCATGTCGAGCAGCGAGGAGTGGAAGGCCTCCTTCTTCAGCGCATGGAAGAGCGCGTTGTGATCGAGTTCGATCATCGCGGGCTCGCCTGCTCCGTAGACGATGCCGGGCACCTTGCCCGACACCCGCAGGCGGCGGCTCGCTCCGGTCCCCTGCTGCTCGCGCGCGTAGGCGACGAATTTCATGACGTTCTCCAAAAAGAGGAAGGGCCCGCGACCAGGCCCCTGAAGGACGTCGCCGCGCACCGTGCGCGACGACGCGACGCGGCTCAGAAGTTGTTGTTCTGCTCCGAGAAGAGGGAGGTGACCGATTCGCCGTCGGAAATGCGGCGGATGGTCTCGGCGAACAGGAAGGCGACCGACAGCTGGCGGATCTTTTCGCAGCCGCGCGTGGTCTCGTTCATCGCCAGGGTGTTGGTGATCACGACTTCGTCGAGATCGGAAGCACGGATGCGCTCGATCGCCGGGCCGGAGAACACCGCATGCGTGCAATAGGCATAGACGCTGTTCGCGCCACGCTCCTTGAGCACCTTGGCCGCCGTCACCAGGGTGCCCGCCGTGTCGATCATGTCGTCCATGACCACGCAGTTGCGGCCCTCGATGTCGCCGATGACATGCATCACCTCAGACACGTTGGCCGAGGGGCGGCGCTTGTCGATGATGGCGAGGTCGCAGCCGAGCTGCTTGGCCAGCGCGCGGGCACGCACCACGCCGCCGACGTCCGGCGAGATCACGACCAGATCCTTGTAGCCCTTGGCCTTGACGTCGGCCAGCAGCACCGGCGAGGCGTAGATGTTGTCGACCGGGATGTCGAAGAAGCCCTGGATCTGGTCGGCGTGCAGGTCCATCGTGAGCAGGCGTTCGACGCCGACGGCTTCGAGCATGTTCGCGACGACCTTCGCGCTGATCGGCACGCGGGTGCTGCGCGGGCGGCGGTCCTGCCGGGCGTAGCCGAAGTAGGGCATCACCGCGGTGATGCGCCGGGCCGACGCGCGCTTGAATGCGTCGACCATGATCACGAGTTCCATCAGGTTCTCGTTGGTCGGCGCGCCGGTGGGCTGCACGACGAAGATGTCGCGCGCGCGCACGTTCTGGTGGATCTCGACATCGACTTCGCCGTCGGAGAACCGGCCGACCTTGGCCTTGCCGAGTTCGAGCCCGAGCGAGACGGCGATCTCCTGCGCCAGCGCGGGGTTCGCGTTGCCGGTGAAGAGCATGGTGTTGGCGAGCATCACGACTCCGCGGCGATCAGGCTACGTTGGAACGGGTTCACGAAAAACGTCGCGCCGCTGGGGGCGGCGCGACAGGTCTCACTCGATGTCTTGGCAGGGGAGGAAGGACTCGAACCCTCGCATGTCGGAATCAAAATCCGATGCCTTGACCAACTTGGCGACTCCCCTAGCGGCGCGACGAGAGCCGCGCTCCTAACTCCTGACGGCGCGGCGTGGGCCGCACTTCGAACTCCTGCAGGACCGGCACGCCGAGCCCTCAAACCGTTTTCCTGCCGACCGTCGGCTCGGCGTCTTCGGCCCAGTGCGCCAGCGGGTGGCACTCCAGACCTCGGCAGAGCCTTGCGATCCAGCCCGGCGGCACGCCGCCTTCGAAGGGATCGTTCGCCTGGGTCCATGGCGCGAAAACCGCGCTGCCCGAACCCGACATCCGGCTCCGCCCCCCGCGTTGCTTCAACCATCCGAGTGCCGCGCCGACTTCCGCGCTGTGCGCTTCGGCGGTGGGCTGCAGATCGTTGTGGCCGAAGCCGGTGGGGTCCGCAAGAAAGGCCGGCAGTGTAGCAGCGGCGGTGTCGCGCTTCAGCGTCGCGGCACCGAAGATGGCCGCGGTCGGCACGCTTTGCGCCGGCTTTAGCACAGCCCAGCGTGCGCCTCGCAGCGGCTCGGGCAGCTCGATCGGCGTCAGCCGCTCGCCGATGCCTTCGACCCAGGCATTGCGCCCGCCGACGAAGAAGGGCACGTCGGCCCCGAGCTCGAGCGCGAGCGCCGCGAGCCGCCCCCGGGGCCAGTGCAGCTTCCACAGCCGGTTCAGCGCGAGGAGCACCGTCGCAGCGTCCGAGCTGCCGCCGCCGAGGCCGGCGCCGCTGGGGATGCGCTTGTCGATCGCGATGTCGACGCCGTCGGCGACGCCGGCGCGCTGCTGCAGCAGCCGGGCGGCGCGCAGGCAGAGGTCATCGGACGGTAGGGCGTCGCCGAGGTCGTGCCGCTGCAGCCGGCCGTCGGCGCGGCGCTCGAGGTGCAGCGTGTCGCACCAGTCGATCAACACGAAGACCGACTGCAGCTCGTGGTAGCCGTCGGCACGCCGGCCGACGACGTGCAGGAAGAGATTCAGCTTGGCCGGCGCGGCCAGGTCGTGCAGCGCCTTCATGGCGCGTCGAGCCGCGCGCGCACCGTGACCCGCGGCGTCGAGTCGCGCTTCGCCTCGACGAGGCCCGCATCGCGCCGCGACACGTCGACGCGCCAGCCGAGCTGCTCGAAGCCGCCCGGCTGCGGCTCGCTCGGCGCACCCGGTGTCGGCCGGCCGCGCAACCAGTCGAACAGTGCGGCGATCGGCACGCGCTCGCCCAGTGCCTGCTCGGCGAGATCCTGAAGGTCGGCGTAGTGGCGCTGCTGGCGCCCGTCGTCGAGTTCGGCCCGGCCCGGCGACCACTCGGCGCGGCCCATCTGGGTGCCCAGCGGGCTGGTCAACACCAGCCTGCCGCGCTCGGCCGAGCCGCTCAATTCGAAGGCCGACGAGAACGAGCGTTGCGCGTCGCCCTCCACCTGCACCGCGAGCCGGCCGGCGAGCCGGTCGCCCGGCACCGGCGGCGCGAGCGCCGCGCAGCCGGCGAGCAGCGCCGAGGAGACCGCTGCCGCGGCCAGCCGACGCCGGGCGATCACAGATCGACCTTGAGCCGCGCCAGTGTTTCCTTCAGCACGTCGTTGCCGGCGTCGCGGGCGCGGGCCTCGGCAAGCACGCGCCGGGCTTCGTCGCGCTTGCCGACGACCCAGAGCACCTCGCCGAGATGGGCCCCGATCTCGGCGTCGGGCCGCATGCGGTAGGCCTGGCCGAGCCACTTCAGCGCTTCGTCGTGGTTGCCGAGCCGGTACTCGACCCAGCCGAGGCTGTCGATCAGGAAGGGATCGCCGGGCGACAGTTCGATTGCCTTGTTGATCAGCTGCCGGGCTTCGTCGAGCCGCTGCTTGCGATCGGCCAGCGAGTAGCCGAGCGCGTTGTAGGCCTGCGGCTGCTGCGGCTTGAGCGCGATCACGCGGCGCAGCAACTGCTCCATCTCACCCAGGCGGTCGAGCTTCTCGGCCATCATCGCCTGCTCGTACAGGAGGTCGGTGTCCTCCCTGTAGCGCTGGTTCATCTGGCCGAGCAGCTCGTAGGCGGCGGGCCACTGCTTCTGGTCGCGCATCAGCTGCACCTCGGCGAGCAGCTTGGCGCGCGCGTCGTCGGGCGTGCGCTCGGGCAGCTTGCGGATCAGCGCGCGTGCATCGGCGAGCCGGCCCTGCTGCGCGAGCAGCGAGGCGCGGCGCGACTGCACCGCCAGCGCCTGCG
Source organism: Methylibium sp. (assembly GCF_035762065.1). Lineage (GTDB taxonomy): Bacteria > Pseudomonadota > Gammaproteobacteria > Burkholderiales > Burkholderiaceae_C > Methylibium. Next base: position 50,116 of record NZ_DASTPW010000004.1, on the reverse strand, counting down.
AGCTGTCCACCTTCGAGAGCCACTCCTCGGCCGCCTTGAAATCGCGCTTCTGCTCGGCCGCCTGCGCGAGCAGCAGATAGGCCTGCGCGAGCCGCTGCGAAGGGCTCGCCGCATCGTCGTCCGCTTCCACGGCGGCGGCCGCCGCCGGATCGGGCGCGTCCTTCGTTTCCGCCTCGATCAGCGACAGGTACTTGCGCAGCGCGGCCTCGGCAGCCTCGGGCTGCTTCAGTTCGACCTGCAGCGCGCCGAGCGTCAGCCAGGCATCGACGAACTGCGGCGACTCGCGGGTCACCGCTTCGATCTGCGGCGCCGCATCGGCGTAGCGCTGTGCAAGCGCGAGCGCACGCGCGTAGCCCAGCCGCACGGCGCTGCGGCCGGTGGGCGACGCAGGGGCTGCGGCCAGGTGCTCGGTGACCAGCGCCTCCGCCGCCGGCTCGGCGCCGAGCAGCTCGATCGCCAACAGCGCGGGCGCGTCGGCCGCAGGATCGGCGGCCTTCGCGCGCCGCGCCGCTTCGAGCGCCCTCGGCGCGTCGCCCGCCGCCGCGCGCACGCGGCCCAGCGCCACCCAGGCGGCAACCGCGACGGCACTCTGCTCGGCGGCGGTCGGCGGGATGGATCCGCGCACCTCGCCACCCCCTTCGGCATACGGCGCGAGGACCTGCTCGAGCACCCCTGCCGCGGCGCTGGAGGCGGCCTTGCGATCGCCGCCGCGGCCGAAGAAGCCGGGCAGCGAAGCGATCGCGTCGGCGCGCTGGGCGTTCGGCACCAGCGCCAGCAGCGAACGCAAGGGCGTCGCGGTTTCGGCCACGCGGTTCAGGGCCACGAGCAACTGCGCCTCGTAGCGATGCGCCTCGATCGATGCCGGCAGCGTCTGCCGCCAGGCCCGCGCGGCGTCGAGCGCCTGATCGCCGGCGCGCGCTTCCAGCGCGACCTCGGTGGCACGGCGGAACAGGCGCTCGTCGCGCGTCTTGCGCGCCGCGTCGAGCAGTACCTGGAAGCCGGTGCCGACGTCGCCGCGGTTGAGCTCGATCTCGCCGATCAGCAGCTGATAGAACAGCGACGCGTCGAGCCGGGAGTTATCGGCCCCGGCGGCGGCCAGCGGACTCGCCATCTGTGCCGCGGCGCCGAAAGCCGCACACGCCGCGGTCAGCGCAGCCGCCCTTCGGATCCACGCCGTTCGCCGAACCGGCAGCTGAGGGGCCATCGAACACTCCACGGAATCGAAATTCATTCTATGCAGCCCAAGATAATCGACCGATGCCCGAGTTGCCGGAGGTGGAAGTCACGCGCCTGAGCGTGGTCGAGCGGCTGCGCGGTGCGCGCATCGCCTCGGTCACCCTCGGCAAGCCGCTGCGCTGGCCGCTGGGCTGTAAACCCGAGACGCTGATCGGCCGGCGCGTCGCGGACGTCCTGCGGCGCGGCAAGTACCTCTGGATGCCGCTCGACGACGCCGGTTCCATCGCACCCGCGGGCGGGCTGCTACTGCACCTGGGCATGTCGGGCTCGCTCGGCTTCGCCGAAGGCGACGCGGCACCCGGCCCCTGGCAGCATTTCGAGCTCGCGACCGACCGCGGCCGGCTGCGCCTGACCGACCCTCGCCGCTTCGGTGCGGTGGTCTGGGGCGATCGCGCGGCCGACGGGCCCGGCAGCTGGCCTTCGACCGGGCGCGCCGCCGCGCTGCTCGCGACGCTGGGCATCGAGCCCTTCGATCCAGCGTTCGACGGCGCGTGGCTGCGCGCACGGCTGCGCGGGCGCCGCGTCCCGATAAAGCAGGCGCTGCTGGCCGGGGATGCGGTCGTCGGCGTCGGCAACATCTATGCGTCCGAGGCGCTGTTCGAGGCGGGGATCGATCCGCGCGCCGAAGCGGGCCGCATCGGGCCGTTGCGCTGCGAGCGGCTGGCGGCGGCGATCCGAGCGGTGCTGGGCCGCGCGCTGCGCGCGGGCGGCACGACGCTGCGCGACTTCCGCGACGCCCACGGCATGAACGGCGCCTTCCAGCACGAGGCGCAGGTCTACGACCGCGAGGGCCAGCGCTGCCGGCGCTGCGGCGGCGTGGTGCGGCGGCTGCTGCAAGGTCAGCGCTCGACGTACTTCTGCCCCGGCTGCCAGTTCCGCTGAGACCCGACCCGGCCCGCGTCCCGTTCACAACTGCTCACGCGCAGAACCCGCGCGGCGGGCAAAGGGACACGTCTGGAAAGCTTTGGTTGCAGGGGCCGCCGCTACCATCGACCGCACCGCATTTGCCAGGGGCCGCCGTTGAGCGCTTCGTTCGCCGAGAGTGTCGATGCCCACGGCCTTTGGCGCTCGGCCATGGAAGCGCGGGTGCGCGAGCTGGCGCAGTTCCTCGCGCAGCACGAACTGCTCGAGGACGACGAATCCGAGGTCCTCGAGTCGCTGCGCCAGCGCCTGGCCGGCGAGAAGCTCGTGGTCGCCTTCGTCGCCGAGTTCTCGCGCGGCAAGTCCGAGCTGATCAACGCGATGTTCTTCGCCGACACCGGCCGGCGCGTGCTGCCGGCGACCGCCGGGCGCACGACGATGTGCCCGGTCGAGCTCGGCTACGACCGGCAGGAGCCGCCTGCGCTCGCCCTGCTGCCGATCGAGACGCGGCTGCAGCCGGCGCCGCTGAGCGATATGCGGCATCAGCACGCGCTGTGGAAGCTGACCCCACTGGACATCGGCGACATCGACGGCCTCGCCCGCGCGCTCGCGCAGGTCACCGAGGTCAAGCGGGTCGAGGTCGACCTCGCCCGAGCGCTGGGCTTCTGGCACGACGACCGGCCCGAAGACAACCCGCCGGCCGATGCCGAAGGCCGGGTCGAGATCCCGGCCTGGCGCCACGCGCTGATCAACCTGCCGCACCCGTTGCTCGAACGCGGCCTGGTCGTGCTCGACACGCCGGGCCTGAACGCGATCGGCGCCGAGCCGGAGCTCACCGTCGGCCTGCTGCCGAGCGCGCACGCGACCGTCTTCCTGCTCGGTGCCGACACCGGCGTCACGAAGTCCGATCTCGCGATCTGGCGCGACCACCTCTGCGCGCCGGGCATCAGCCGCTACGTGGTGCTGAACAAGATCGACACGCTGCGCGACCCGCTGAGCACGCGCGAGCAGACCGAAGCGCAGATCGAGCGGCAGTGCGAAGCCGTCGCCGCAACGCTCGAACTCCCGCGCGAGCGCGTGTTCCCGCTTTCTGCGCGGCAGGCGCTGGCCGCGCGCGTCGCCAGCGACGAGCCGGAGCTCGCCGCCAGCCGGCTGCCGGCGCTCGAAGCCGCGCTGAGCGACCGGCTGCTGCCCTACCGGCAGCAGATGCTGGCGCAGGTCGGCATCGAGGGCATCGCGCAGGTCGAGCTGCAGGTCGGCCGCCGGCTGAATGACCGCCGCCGGCACGTCGCCGAGCAGCTGCTCGAGCTGCGCGGCCTGCGCGGCAAGAGCAGCGGCAAGGTCCGGCTGATGATCCAGCGCGTCGATGCCGAGTCGCTGGACTTTGAGCGCTGCGTCGCGCGGCTGCACGCACTGCGCGCGGTGCACCAGCGGATGTTGAAGGACGCGATGCTCGAGCTGGCCGCCGACCGGCTGCGCGAGCACCTGTCCGAGATGCAGGACGCGATCCGCAGCTCGCTGCTGCAGCTCGGCGCGAAGAAGGCCTTTCTCGTGCTGTGCGCAGCGCTGCGCCGCCGGCTCGCGAGCGCGCAAGCGCGCGGCGTCGAGATCCACGAGATGCTCGACGCCTCGTTCGGCCAGCTCAACACCGAATACGGCTTCAGCCTGATGGCCGCCGCGCCGGTGGATCTGGGGCGCTTCATGGCCGACCTCGAGCTGATCGAGCGCAACTACGTGCAGTACCTCGGGCTCACGCAGGCGCTGAAGCTCACGCAGGAGCGCTTTCTCGAGCAGTTCCGCCGCATGCTCGTCTCGCGGCTGCGGGTGGTGTTCGAGAGCGCGAGCAGCGAACTCGAGCTCTGGAACCGCACCGCGTCGGCGCAGATCGAGACGCAGCTGCGCGAGCGACGCCGCAACTTCAAGCGCCGCCGCGAAGCGCTGGAGCGCATCCAGGCCGCGGCCGGCGAACTGGAAAGCCGCGTCGGCGAACTCGAAAGCCAGGACGCGCACCTGCAGGCACTGCAACGCCGCCTCGCCGAGATCGGCGGTGGCGCGCGCGAGCACGCCGAGCCGCGATCGACAGCCGCCGCGCCGCTGGACGATGTCCAGCCCGACAGCGGCGTCGATCTGCTGCTCGACTTCGATCTCGCCCCGGAGCAGGCCTGATCCCGCTCGACTGGCGCGAAGGCGACTTCGCCCGGCGCGTCGTCGACTGGCAGCGCACGCACGGCCGGCACGGCCTGCCGTGGCAATCGCGCGAGCCCTACCGCGTCTGGCTGTCCGAGGTGATGCTGCAGCAGACGCAGGTCTCGACCGTGCTCGCCTACTACACGCGCTTCCTCGCCCGCTTCCCGGACGTCGCCACGCTCGCGGCGGCGCCGCTCGACGACGTGCTGGCCGCCTGGAGCGGCCTCGGCTACTACCGCCGCGCTCGCTTCCTGCACGCCTGCGCGCAGGCGGTGGTCGAACGCCACGGCGGCCGCTTTCCGCAAGATCCCGAACAGCTCGCCGCGCTGCCGGGCATCGGCCGCTCGACGGCTGCGGCGATCGCCGCCTTCTGCTTCGACCGCCGCGCCGCGATCCTCGACGGCAACGTCAAGCGGCTGCTCGCGCGCGCGCTCGGCTTCGGCGCCGACCTCGCGGTCGCCTCGCACGAGCGCGAACTCTGGCAGGCCGCCTGCGCGCTGCTGCCCGCCGAGCCGGCCGAGATGCCGGCCTACACCCAGGGCTTGATGGACCTCGGCGCGACGGTGTGCACGCCGCGGCGGCCGACCTGCCTCGTGTGCCCGCTGCGCGCCGGCTGCGTCGCCCTCGCCACCGGCCGCGTCGAGCAGCTGCCGGTGAAGACGCGCAAGCTGCAGCGCGGACGGCGCGCGAACGCCTGGCTGTGGGTCGAGCACGCCGGCCGCGTCTGGCTGCAGCAGCGCGCGGCGCTCGGCGTGTGGGCCGGGCTCTGGAGCCTGCCCATGTTCGACGACGAAGACAGCCTGCTCGCCGCTGCGGCCGGCGTGCCGCTGCGCGCGCTCGCGCCGATCGAGCATGCGCTGACGCACTTCGACTGGCGGCTCGCGCCGTGGCATGCCGAGCCGCGGTCGGCCGACGAAGCCGAAGCGCTGGTCGCCCGGCTCGGCGGCGCCGATGCAGGCCGCTGGATCGCACGCGCCGCGCTCGCCGACATCGCCTTGCCCGCGCCGCTGCGCAAGCTGCTGGTGGCCGACGCGGCTACTTCGCCAGCGCCCTGAGCGCGAGCCGGATGCCGTCGCTGACGCTGCTGCCGGGCGGCAGCGCCTTCACCGACGCCAGCGCGTCGCGTTCGCTGTAGCCGAGCGCGACCAGCGCCTGCGCGATGTCGCTGGCCGCGCCGTCCGCCGGCGCGCTCACCGCGCCGCTGCCGAGGCCGGCGCCGTCGAGCTTGCCCTTCAGCTCCAGCAGCAGCCGCTCGGCGGTCTTCTTGCCGATGCCGGGCACCTTGACGAGCCGGCTCGCGTCCTGCGCCGCCACCGCCTGAGCCAGTTCGCCGACGCTCAAGCCCGACAGCAGCCCCAGCGCCATCTTCGGCCCGACACCGGAGATGCGGATCAACTGGCGGAACGCCGTGCGCTCGCCCGCAGTGACGAAGCCGAACAGCAGTTGCGCGTCCTCGCGCACGACGAAGTGCGTCAGCAGCTGCACCCTCTGGCCGACGGCCGGCAGCTCGTAGAAGCTGCTCATCGGCACGTCGAGCTCGTAGCCGACGCCTTGCACGTCGACCAACACCTGCGGCGGGGACGACTTGTCGGCGAGGAGGCCGCTGAGCCGGCCGATCATGAGCCCGTGCTCATCGGGTGTCGAAGCGCAGGTCGCGCCGCGCGGCTGGCTCGCTTCGCGGCGGCTGCCGCGGTCGATTTCGCCGGCAAGGCCTCAGCGCCGGAACAAGCCAAGCCGTTGCGCTTCCAGCGCCACCTCGGCGCGCGAGCTCACGTTGAGCTTGCGGTAGATCTGCTTGACGTAGTCGGCGATCGTGTGGCGCGAGAGGTTCAGCTGAACGCCGATCTCGGGCAGCGTGTAGCCCTTGGCGACGCGCAGCAGCACCTCGTTCTCGCGCTCGGTCAGCGTCACGCCGGGCATCAGCGGCGACTTCTCGCGGAACTGCGTGCGCTGCTTGGCCGCGAAGTACTGGATCACGCGCCGCGCGATCGACGGCGACAGCGGCGGCTCGCCCTGGCTGATGCGCTTCAACTGCTCGCCGAGCTGTTCGCGCGACTGCTCCTTGAGGAGGTAGCCGAAGGCGCCGGCCTGCAGCGCGGGAAAAAGGTGGTCGTCGTCGTCGTGGATGGTGACGACGACCGACTGCGCCTCGGGCTGGGTGTCGCGCAGCGCGGCGACGACCTCGACGCCGCTGCCGTCGGGCAGCCCCAGGTCGACCAGCGCAAGATCGAACTTCTGCGAGGCGATCGCCTGGCGGGCGTCCTGCACGCGCGCGGTTTCGGTGACTTCGGCCTGCGGGAACACTTGCACCGCAAGCGCCTTGAGCCAGACCCGGATCTCGGGCAGGTCTTCGAGCAAAAGGATGCGGGTCATCTCGGCCATGGCGCGCATCGTAGCCAGCGCACCCGGGAGCGTCCAGACGCGAGGCGTGGATTCGGTCCGGCTTCGCTACAGCGGCAGCGTGAGGCGGATCACGGTGCCATAGCCTGGGCCCGACTCGACCAGGCATTGCCCATGCATCGATTTGGCGCGCTGCTTCATGCTGGCCATGCCGTGGCCGCGGTCGAGCTTGCCGTCGAGTTCGGTCGGGATGCCGCGGCCGTTGTCGCGGATCACGAGCTGGAAGTCCTCGCCGATGCGGCAGGTGACCACGGCGCGCGACGCGCCGCTGTGCTTGATGAGGTTGCTCGTCGCCTCGCGCAGGATGCGCGTCGTCTGCACGTAGCTGCGCGCGGCGAGCGTGCGCGGCTCGACGAGGTCGGGGCTGTTCCATTCGATCTCGATGCCGGTCTCGCCGAGGCGCGTGATGGTCTCGGCGCGCCAGTCGGCCATGGCGTCGGCCAGCTGCACCGGCTTGCCGGCGATACCGCGCACCGACAGGCGCATCTCCTCCAGCGCCTCGCGCGCGAGCGTCGAGATGCGGTCGTCGCCGCTGGTGTGGACGATGGTCAGCAGCTTGGCGCCGAGGTCGTCGTGCAGGTCGGCGGCGATGCGCTTGCGCTCCTTCTCGGCGACCTGCTCGACGCGCGACTCGGCCAGCTGCGCGAAGTTGCGCTCGATCTCGGCCGAGACCTCGCGGACCCTTTGTTCGAGCAGGTGACGCGCGTTCTCGGCCGCGGTGAGCGCACGGCCGAAGCTTTCGACCAGCTTGTAGGCCATCACGCAGAACAGCGCCGGCATCACCAGGTGCACCAAGTGCAGGCTGGGCAGGTTCAGCAGCCGGTCCTGCACGCCGAGCTCGATGCCCACCGCCAGCATCATGAGCCCGAGCACCGTGGCGAGCAGCCAGAACTCCTGGCGCCGCGCCTTCCAGGCGTGCGCAAGGAAGAAGCCGGTCGACGCGAACACCTCCAGCGCCAGCAGTGCGTAGACGATCACCGCGGTCGGGAACAGCCGATCCGCGCCGACCCAGCCCAGCAGCATCGGCAGCGCAAGCGTCTGCAGCAGCAGCAGGCGGTCGAGCAGCTTGTGGCGCACGCCGCAGTAGCGCCACAGGAACAGGATCGCGCAGGCGGCGAGCGGCACGAAGCCGATGGCGCTGGCGAGCTCGAGCGTGCCGTTGGACAGCGGTATCTCGCGCCACCAGATCCGCACGGTCAACGCCGCCCAGCCGATGCACAACGCGGCGAACCAACCCAGGTGCGGCACGCGCCGCACCCAGGCCAGCGCGCCGAGCACCGCGCCGATCAGCAACAGCACCGCCGCGACGATCTGCGTCAGCGTGACGTTCCAGAACAGCTGCCGCTGTTGCGCCGCCGCCAGCTCGTTCCAGGGCCCGACGACCAGCGTCGAAAGTCCGCCGGCGCGCTGCCGACCGGCCACGCGCGGCAAGGCATAGCCGACGACCTGCAGGTCGATGCGGTTGCCCGACGGCTGCAGCAGCTTGGCCGGCAGCGTGACGAGCTGCGCGTGGTAGCAGTTGCGCGTCAGCGGCTCGGTGAGTTCGCCGGCGCGATGCAGCAGCTCGCCGTCGAGGTAGAGCTCGAAGCTGCTGCACACCCGCGGGATGAACACCGCCATGGGCGTGTCCACCGGCAGCTTCGGCGCGTCGAACTCGATGCGGTACCAGCGCACCTGCGGCCCCGCGCCGGCGCCGGCGCCGCCCGGCAGCGCGAGCCAGTCGTCGGGCAGCAGGATCGGCGTGGCCGAGAGCTTGTCGGGCGGCGCGCTCAGCAGCGCCGGCACGTCGAGCACGCGCGCTTCACGCAGCGTGAGGAACCAGCCGTCCTGCGCGGCCGCGGCCGCTGCGCCGAGCACGAGCACCAGTGCGAGCGAGAAAGGCGCGATCCCGACGCCTGCCGTGCGCCGTACCGCTTCCTTGCACCGACGCAGCGCCCTGCCCAGCATGGCGGCGGATTGTGCAGGAGGGTCGGCGCGAGAATCCACGCTCCGCCGGGCTCGCGCCCACCCCTGCCGTGATCCTCCGCCACGCCTTCATCCCGCTCGACAACACCCGGCTCGCGCATCTGTGCGGCACGCTCGACGAGCACCTGCGCCAGATCGAGGCGGCCCTGCAGGTGACGATCCGCCGGCGCCACGAATCCTTCCGCATCGAAGGCCACAAGGCCAACGCCGAACGCGCGGCGGCGCTGCTGCAGGCGCTGTACGACAAGGCGAGGAAGCCGATCGCGCCCGAGGCGCTGCAGCTCGCGATCGTGGAGGCGACGGCGGGCGCGCACGGCCGCAGCGGGCCGCCGGCCGCCGAGGGCGAACGCGAGATCGTGCTGCGCACGCGCCACGCCGACCTGCAGGGCCGCACGCCGAACCAGACGCAGTACCTGCGCCACATCCTCGACCACGACATCGCCTTCGGCATCGGCCCGGCCGGCACCGGCAAGACCTTCCTTGCGGTCGCGTGCGCGATCGACGCGCTCGACCGCAGCGCGGTGCAGCGCATCGTGCTCACCCGCCCGGCGGTCGAGGCCGGCGAGCGCCTCGGCTTCCTGCCCGGCGACCTGACGCAGAAGGTCGATCCCTACCTGCGCCCGCTCTACGACGCGCTCTACGACCTGATGGGCTTCGACCGGGTCACCAAGGCCTTCGAGCGCCAGACGATCGAGATCGCGCCGCTCGCCTTCATGCGTGGGCGCACGCTGAACCACGCCTTCGTCATCCTCGACGAGGCGCAGAACACCACGGTGGAGCAGATGAAGATGTTCCTCACGCGGCTGGGCTTCGGCAGCAAGGCGGTGGTCACCGGCGACGTGAGCCAGGTCGATCTGCCCAAGGGCGTCGAGAGCGGCCTGGTCGACGCCGAGCGCGTGCTCAGGGGCGTCAAGGGCATCGCGATGACCCGCTTCACCGCGGCCGACGTGGTGCGCCACCCGCTGGTCGCGCGCATCGTCGAGGCCTACGAGTCGGCGCAGGCCGATCGCGATCCGCGATGAGCATCCCGCGCGCGCGGCTCGCGCTGTCGCTGCAGTTCGCCGACGCCCGCCACCGCGCGCGGCTGCCGCGCCACGCGGTGCAGCGCAGCCTGTGCGCCGCGCTCGACGCGCCGGCCGAGATCACCGTGCGCATCGTCGACGCCGAGGAGGGCCGCACGCTGAACCGCGAGCACCGCGGCAAGGACTACGCGACCAACGTGCTCACCTTCGTCTACGCGAGCACGCCGCGGGTCGTCGCCGACCTGGTGCTGTGCGCGCCGGTCGTCGCGGCCGAGGCGCGCGCCGCGCGGCGGCCGCTCGAGGCGCACTACGCGCACCTGCTGGTGCACGGCGCGCTGCATGCGCAGGGGCACGACCACGAGGTCGAGGCCGAGGCGGCCGTCATGGAGGCGGCCGAGAGCCGGCTGATGCAGCGGCTCGGCTTCCGCGATCCCTACGCGGCCGCGCGGGCCGGCGCCTGATCAGCCCGGCCGTTTCTGCGGCACGAGGCGCAGCTTCGCGGTGTCGTAGCCCTGCGCCGCGACGATGCCGACCAGCCGCTGGTAGTCGGCGTCGGGCAGCGTCGGCGTGCGCGCCATGATCCAGACGTAGTCGCGCTTCTCGCGGCCGACGATCACCTCGGTGTGCGCCGGATCGACGTGGACGATCCGGTAGTCCGCCTCGAAGGGCCACACGAACTGCATGGTCCACACCGCGTTGCTGCGCGTGTCCGCGACGGTGCCGACCGGCTCCATCGTCTTCAGCGGCGCCTCGAAGCTGCCGCGGCGGAAGGTGAAGGTGGTGGCGATGCGGCCGTCGTCGCGCAGCCTGTAGGACTCGACCGCTTCGTAGGCATCGCGCTCGGGCCAGGTGGGGATGGCGGCGATCACGTACCAGCGGCCCATGAAGCGCGGCAGGTCGACCTGCGGCGCCAGGGCGATCGGCGCGCGCGGTGGCGTGGTCTGGCAGGCCGCCAGCAGGCCCAGCAGCAGGCCCGCCGCGGCGGCGATCTTCAAGCTTCGAGGCACACGAAACCCAGGCGACATCGACTTCATGCCGGCACTCCCGAAAAGCGAACGTTGAGGGGCGCGACCCCGCTCAAGCCTTGAGGATCGCCAAGCCCTTGAGGTATTCGCCCTCGGGAAAGTTCACCGTCGTCGGATGGTCCGGCGCGGCTTCGAGCCTTTCGAGCAGGTAGCCGTCGACGCCGGCGTCGATGCCCGCGCCCGCGACGATCTTGTGGAACAGCGACGCGTCGACGCCGCCCGAGCACGAGAAGGTGAACAGCAGCCCGCCCGGCGCGAGCAGCTTCAGCGCGAGGCGGTTGATGTCCTTGTAGGCGCGCGCGGCGCGCTCGGCGTGGGCGGCGGTCGGCGCGAACTTCGGCGGGTCGAGCACGATCGCGTCGAAGCGCTCGCCCGCCTCGATGCAGCGGCGCAGCGTCGCGTTGACGTCGGCATCGATCGTCGTGTGGCGTGCGGCATCGAAGCCGCAGCCCGCGGCATTCAGCGCGACATGCTCGACCGCCTGCGCCAGCGCCGGCGCCGAGGAATCGACGCTCGTCACCCGCTGCGCACCGCCGGCCAGGGCCGCGACCGAGAAGCCGCCGGTGTAGCTGTAGCAGTTGAGCACCCGGGCGCAGCCGAACTGCCGCACCAGCTGCATGAAGCGCAGGCGGTTGTCGCGTTGGTCGAGGTAGTGGCCGGTCTTGTGGCCCTCGGCGACGTCGACGCTCATGCGCCAGCCGTGCTCGCGGATCGGCACGCGCGCCGGCGGCTCGCCCGTGCCGCCGCGCAGCCAGCCGGCGAACGGCGTCAGCCCTTCGAGGCTGCGCACCGCGGCGTCGGAGCGTTCGTAGAGGCGCTCGCAGCCGGTCGCCGCGACCAGCGCATCGGCGATCGCCGGCTTCCAGCGCTCGATGCCGGCCGCGAGGCACTGCACGACCAGCGTGTCGGCGTAGCGATCGACGACCAGGCCCGGCAGCCCGTCGGACTCGCCGTGCACCAGCCGCATCGCGTCGCTCTGGATCGCGAGCCGCGCGCGCAGCGCGACCGCGCGTTCGATGCGGCGCCTGAACAGGCCGGCGTCGACGCGCTCCTCGACGTCGAAGCTCCACACGCGCACGCGGATCTGCGAGGCCGGGCTGTAGGCGCCCCATGCGAGGAAGCTGCCGTCGGCCGCCTCGATGCGCACCGTCTCGCCCGCATCGGCGCGGCCGCTGGCGATGCTGCCCTCGAAGATCCACGGGTGGCGCTTGATCAGCGCGCGTTCCTTGGCGGGACGCAGGCGGATGGATTTCATCGCCGCTTCGCGCGCGGATGCGCCGCGTCGTAGGTCTTCGCCAGGTGCTGGAAATCCAGCCGCGTGTAGACCTGCGTCGTGCTGATGCTCGCGTGGCCCAGCAGCTCCTGCACCGCGCGCAGGTCGCCGCTGGACTGCAGCAGGTGCGAGGCGTAGCTGTGGCGCAGCATGTGCGGGTGGACATGGGTGGGCAGGCCGGCCTGCTGGGCGCGCTCGGCCAGGCGGGTGCGGACCTGCGAGGCGCTGAGCCGCGTGCCGCGCCGGTTGACGAAGAGCGCGGGCTCGCCGGGCCGCGCGAGCGCCTCGCGCAGCGCGAGCCAGGCTTCGAGCGCACGCAGCGCAGCGGCGCCGACCGGCACGCTGCGCGCCTTGCTTCCTTTGCCGACCAGATGCGCCTCGCCGGCGGCGGCGTCGATCCAGCACGGCCGGTCGCCCGCCGGCCGCGCGTCGAGCGCACACAGCTCGGCCACCCGCAGCCCGCAACCGTAGAGCAGCTCGACGATGCAGCGGTCGCGCGCCTCGAGCCGCGGCTCGGCGGCGGCGTCCTCCCGCCGCAGGTCAGCCAGCGCCATCGCCTGATCGACCGCGAGCGCCTTGGGCAGCGGCTTCGGCGCCTTCGGAGCGCGGATGCCGTCGGCCGGGTTCGCGGCGACGAGCTTCTCGCGGCCCATCCAGCGGTAGAGCCCGCGCCAGGCCGACAGCGCGATCGCCACCGTGCGCGGCGCCGCGCCCTCGCCGTGCAGCGTCGCGGCCCAGCGGCGGACGTGGTGGCCCTGCACCTGCGCGAGCGCGAGCGACTGCGCCGCGGCAAAGCCTTGCAGGCGATCGAGCGAGGCGCCGACCGAGCGCAGCGTGGTCGGCGCGAGCCGGCGCTCGACGCGCAGATGCGCCAGATGGCGCTCGACCAGCGCGTCGTCCTCGGGACGCAGCCGCGCGACGGCGCTGCTCATCGCCTCATTCGACCGGCAGCAAGCGCGCCAGCCCCGCACTCGCGATCTCGCCGATGCGCGCGAGGAACTCGGTGCCCATGTCGGCGGTGTAGCGGGTCGGGTCGGGTGAGCCGAGCACCAGCAGGCCGAAGGCCGCCTTCGTGAGACCTTCGCCGAAGGCTCCCGGCTCGGCATGCAGACGCAGCGGGACCATCGCCATCGAGACGATCGACGCCGGCTCGTCGAACCATTGCGCGGCCTCGAAGCCGGGGCTGTCATGGATGACGGCGCCGCAGTAGGGCACGCCCAGCGAATCGGCCAGCCGCTGCACGTCGTCGCTGACCGCTTGCGCGAACGCGAGGCTCCTGAAGGCCTCGGCCGCGCCCCAGACGCGGATCGCGGCTTGCGGGATCAGGAACTCGTGGCGCAGCCGCTCGACCAGCACGCCGGGCAGGTCGCCGGCGTTCGAGGTCAGCATCATCGAGCGCGTCCAGCGGTGCAGCCGCTCGGCGATCGCGACGTTCTCCTGCCCGTGACGCAGCATCTCGACCTGCCGCAGTTCGAGCGCGCGGATCTTGTCGCGCAGCAGCTGGATCTGCCGCTCCTGCAGCGACACCGCGCGCGTGCCGTGCGGGCTGGCCAGCTGCACGCTCGCGAGCACCTCCGCGTGCCGCTCGAAGAAGCCGGGCGTGTGCAGCAGGAACTGGGCGATGTCGTCTTCGGTGATGCCTTGGGTGCTCATGGGTCGTCGTGCTTCGTCAACTCAGATCGATCTCGCCGGTGAACACCGTGACGGCCGGGCCGCTCATGAAGACGGCATCGTCGGCACCGCCCGCCCAGCGCAGCACGAGCTCGCCGCCGCGCGTCTCGACGCGAACGTCGGCGCCGGCGCGCAGCCGGCCGCGACGCACGCCGGCTGCGACCGCCGCGCAGGCGCCGGTTCCGCAGGCCAGCGTTTCCCCGACGCCGCGCTCGTACACGCGCAGGCGGACGCGGGTGTCGCTCGAACACTGCATGAAGCCGGCATTGACCCGCTCGGCGAAGCGCTCGTGCCGCTCGATCGCGGGCCCGAGCACCGCCACCGCATCCAGCCCCGCGGGCAGCGTGCCGAACTGCGCCGTGTCGATCACCGCGTGCGGGTTGCCCATGGAGACGGCGGCCACCTCGATGCGCGCCGGCCGCACCGGCCAGGCCGGCGCGTCGAGGGCCAGCGCGTACAGCGCCAGGCCGCCCTCCTCGCGCATTGCGAGGCCGGCGGGATCGAAGGGCAGGCTCGCCGGCTCGAAGCGTGGCGGGCCCATGTCCACTTCGACGCGGCCGTCGGGCAGCAGCCGCGGCTCGATCACGCCGCCGGCGGTCTCGACGCGGATCGCGTCCTTCGTCGTCAGCCCGGCGTCGCGCACGAAGCGCACGAAGCAGCGCGCACCGTTGCCGCATTGCTGCACCTCGCCGCCATCGGTGTTGACGATGCGGTAGCGGAAGTCGATGCCGGCTGCGTTCGAGGGCTCGACGATGAGGATCTGGTCGGCACCGACGCCGTAGCGGCGATCGGCGAGGCGCTGGAACTGCGCCGGCGACAGCGCGAGCGGGACGCGCGTGGCGTCGAGCACGACGAAGTCGTTGCCCGCGCCCTGCATCTTGGTGAAGCGCAGCCTCATGGGGCGCGATTATCGATGGCCGTCCCGGCGCCGAGGCCACCGCGACAATCGCGCGCCATGCCGGCCCCGCCCTCCTCCACCGACCGCTCGCCGCGCGAGCGCTGCTTCGACGCGGTGCGCGCCGCCTTCGCCGCCGGCGAGCTGCGCCGCCTCGTGCTGGCCGGGCCGCGTGCCGGCTTCGGCGGGCCGCAACGCATCGAGGCGCGGCCGATCGCGCTCAAGCGCGGCCTGTGCCTGAGCCTCGTCGAACATCACGCGACGCGCGACCTCACGCGCAACCTCGATCTCGACGCCGCGCTCGCCGAGATCGACGCCCGCGTCGGCCGCGACTTCGACAACCTGCACCTGATCACCCCGGCCTTCGAGCTGCAGCTCGCCGTCAGCCGCAAGGGCCGCGAGACGCTGCGGCGCAGCGAGCGCGCCGCGGTGGCGTTGGTGGCGGCCGAGACCGCGGCGGCGATGCCGGCACCGGCCCCGCACGATCGCGCGAAGCGGCGGCCCATCGACATCGCCAGTCCCTTCCTCGGCGCGCTCGGCGTCACCGACGCCGAGCACCGGCTGGTGCCGGCGATGGCGCGCAAATGGAAGCAGATCAACCGCTTCGTCGAGCTGCTCGCGCCGGCGCTCGAAGGCGCCGGGCTCGCGGCGCCGAAGGCCGACGGCGCGCCGGTGCGCGTGCTCGACGTGGGTAGCGGCAAGGGCTACCTGAGCTTCGCGGTGCACGAGCATCTCGCGCGCACGCTCGGGCTGCGCTGCGAGGTGCTCGGCCTCGACCTGAAGGACGACATGGTCGCGCTCGGCAACGCCACCGCGCGCCGGCTCGGCCTCGACGGTCTGCGCTTCGAGCACGGCGACGTGAGCGCGGCCGCCGCCCGCCTCGGCGAGGCGGCGCGAGGCGGCGCGAGCGCCTGCGACGTGCTGATCGCGCTGCACGCCTGCGACACCGCGACCGACCACGCGATGCACGCCGGCATCCGCGCGCGCGCCAAGGTGATCATGTGTTCGCCGTGCTGCCACAAGGAGTTGCGCCCGCAGATGCGCAGCCCGACGCTGTTGCTGCCGCTGCTGCGCCACGGCATCCATCTCGCGCAGGAGGCCGAGATGCTGACCGACGGCCTGCGCGCGCTGCTGCTGGACGCCGAGGGCTACGAGACGCAGGTCTTCGAGTTCGTCTCGCTCGAGCACACGAGCAAGAACAAGATGGTGCTGGCGGTGCGCCGCGCCGAGGCGCCGACCGATGCGGGCGCGCCGCTTGCCAATGAGCGCGGCGAACGAATCCGCGCGCAGGTCCGCGAGCTGAAGAACTTCTATGGCGTGCAGGAACAGGCCCTCGAGACGCTGTTGTCGGCCCGCGCAGACTGAGTGCGCCAAGCGTGCAATCCTCACGCCCTCCCCCGGGGCATGGGGGAGACAAGAAAGCCCCGACGACCCGTATCCTCGGCCGGAACCCTGCGAGCCCCGCTGTACTCGATGCCCACCGGCTCTTGCCGTTGCGCAACCGCAGCGCCACCACTGCGGCGCTACCGAGGATCCATCGCCATGCCATCGAACCGCGTCTCGACCGCCGAGCATCCGCCGATGCTGCATGCGGCCCAAGGCGCGCCGCGCGCCGCCGGCGCCCGCCGGCTTTCCGTTTTCTCTTCGATGAAGCGAACGCTCTCCAAGCTGGGTGTGATCGAGGAGCGGCGCTACGCGCCGGCCAAGGGCTACCTGCCCGACCGCTCCGACCTGTACGAGTTCGATCCGCGCGATTCGCGGAGCTTCCCCATCACGATCCGCGACGGCACCTTCGAGTGGCCCGCGGCCGCGGCCGCGGGCACCTCGGCGCTGCTGCAGCTGCGACTCGCGGGCTCGAGTTCGCTGCCCTTCGGGCTGCCGTGGATCGACTTCGCCGCCGACGGCCGCGCGCCGCTGCGGCAGCACTTCGACCGGGGCGCGGCCGGCTGGCGCTTCCTCGACCTGAGCGCGCTGATGCGCCGCGGCGCGCCCGCGCGGGTGAGCCTGACGACGCACCGCACCGCCGTCGACGGCGAAGCGCTGCTGCGCGTGTTCGACCAGCCGCCCGTCGGTGCGCGGCGCGTGCTGGTGCTCGGCGCCCACCCCGACGACGCCGAGATCGCCGCCTTCGGCCTGTACAAGAACTGCACCGCGGCCGTCGTGACGCTGACCGCCGGCGACGCCGGCCGGCCTTACTACAGCCACATCGTTCCCGACCTGCGCAAGCAGGGCGAACTGAAGACGCGGCTGCGCGTCTGGGACAGCCTGGCGGTGCCGCTGTTCGGGGGCGTGGCGCCCGAGCACATCGCCAACCTCGGCTATTTCGACGGCTCGCTGCAGCCGATGCGCCAGAACCCGTCGATGACCTGCAGCTCGAAGTCCACCGGCCGCAGCGACATGAACGGCCAGCGCCGCGCCTTCGCCCCCAAGCTGCTGCGCGACGGCGCGGCCCCGCACTGGGAAAGCCTGGTGCTCGACCTCGTGCACGTGCTCGACGCCTTCGCGCCGGACATCGTGGTCACGCCGCACCCCTTCCTCGACGCGCACAGCGACCACCGCTTCGGCTCGATCGCGCTGTTCGAGGCGCTGCAGCGCCGCGGCGGCGGCAGCGCGGGCGGCGAGCTGTGGCTCTATTCCAACCACCCGCCCTATTGCGGCAGCTGGCCGTTCGGCCCGCCGGGTTCGCCCTCGTCGCTGGCGCCGTGGCCGCGTGTGCCGGCCAAGCTGCGCGGCTTCCACTCGCACCCGCTCTCGCTGGACGACCAGATCGACAAGCTGTTCGCGCTGGAAAGCATGCACGACCTGCGCCGGCCGCCGCCGTCGATCACGCGCAAGTCGGAGTGGGGCGCGTGGAGCCACCTCTGGGAGGCGCGCGACGCGCTGCTGCGCAGCCGCGCCGGCCAGGGCACTTTCAGCTACATGCGGCGCAGCGTGCGGTCGGACGAGATCTTCTTCGTGCACCCGATGACCGACGCCGCCGCGCTGATCGAGGCCCACCCCGACGCACGCCAGCAGTGGTGACGCCGCCGCGACGGCGGCGGCTCAGAGCCCGAGCTTCGCGAACTCGCTCTGCACGTGGCCCAGCCACAGCTTGAGCCGCTGCTTCTCCATCAGGCCGAGACCGGCGCCGCCCTCCGGGCCGATGAGGCTGCCACCGCCGTTCTTGGCCGACCAGAAGCTCGCGTTGGTGGCGTCGATCTTCTGCACCACCGCATCGTGCAGGCGCTTCACGTCGACGACCCGGGCGCCCAGCGCCAGCGCGCGCTCCTGCTCGCCCGAGCGCTCCAGCTGGCCGAAGTCATCGCCGCGCAGCTGGTTGCGCACCAGCACGTAGCGCAGCCGCGCGCCGAAGCGGTCGAGCACGCGCTTGAGCAGATCGACCGAATCGCGGCCGGCGTCCATCACGTGCCAGTAGTGGATGGCGACGCCGGAGACGTCGGCCAGATCGAGCACGCCCGAGTCCTCGATCCAGCGCGTCAGCGGCTCGTGCGTCTGGGCGGCTAGATCGACCAGCACGCGGCGCTCGGGCTTGTCGATCGCCGCTTCGATGATCGCGTCGAGCGCCTCGTAGCGATCCACCAGCACCGGCGACGCATAGCCCATGTAGAAGCGCATCAGCGAGCTGTGCGAGCGGTCGGTGTCGAAGCCGATGAAGGGGATGTCGTGATCGATGAAGTACTGCGCGATCAGCCGCGAGACCATCGACTTGCCGACGCCGCCTTTCTCGCCGCCGATGAAGTGGATGCGCGCGGTGGCGGGTGGGGTCTGCAGCGTCGGGATCTCGGACATGCTCGGGGTCTCCGAAAGGAAGGGCGCGGGGCGTTTGGATTCTGCAATGCCGGTTCACGCCGGCGATCTGCGCGGCGCCTCGGCGCCGCGACGCGCTGCCGCCGGCAGTGACGCTAGAACGGCACGTGGTCCGTCGGGTACTTCCAGAAGTCCTTCAGGAAGTAGCTCATCGGCAGGTTGATCGCGACGTTCCTCGGCGGGATCGGCTTCATGAACCAGCGCTCGTAGAGCGCATGGGCCTCGCGGCTGAGGATCAGGCGCTTCATCTCGTCGTCGACGACCTTCTTGAACTCGGCGTCGTCCTTCGACAGCATGATCGCCAGCGGCTCGATCGTCAGGAACTTGCCAACCACCTTGAACGCCGCGGGATCCGGCCGCCCCGCGGCCAGGCCGTAGAGCAGCACGTCGTCCATCGCGAAGCCGTCGGCCTCCCTTTTCTCGACCATCTCGATGCCCTTCGCGTGGTCGGGCACCTCGGCGATCGCGATCTTCAGCAGGCGGTCGCTGTTGGCCGCGGTCACCGCCTTCAGCGGCGTCGTGCCCTTGGTGCTGACGAGCTTGCGGTTCGCGAAGCCGGCGAGGTCGGCGATGTCGCTCTCGGCTCGCACCAGGTAGCGCGTGCCGGTGATGTAGTGCGGCACGGTGAAGGCCACCTGCTGCCGGCGTTCGGCGTTGTTGGTCGTCGAGCCGCATTCGAGATCGGCCCTGCCTTCGGCGATCGTCGCGATGCGGTCGGCCGGGGTGACCAGCGTGTACTGCAGGTTCAGCGACTTCAGCGCGAGCTTGCGCCTCACGGCGTCGGCGAGGCGCTCGCAGAGGTCGAGCGCGTAGCCGACCGGCCGCTTGTCGGCGTCGAGATACGAGAACGGCTGCGACGACTCGCGGTGCGCGATCGTCAGCGTGCCGCTGCTGCGGATGCGTTCGAGCACCGGCCCGGCGGCGGCGAGGCCCGGCATCAAGCACAACAGCGGGGCGAGGGCGAGCAGACGGTGCATCGGGCAACTCCGGTACGGCTGGAAAGCAGCAAGTGTTGCGCCCGCACGCGGCGGCGCCGCCGGCCTGGCGACGCAAGCACGGCGCAAGTCACGCTTGCGGCCGCGCGGCGCTTCAGGCGGCCGACTGCAGCGCCAGCCCGGCGTGCTCCCGCAGCGGGTGGAAGACGACCTTCGGATGCCGTTCCTGCGTGAGCCGCAGGTCGTAGGGGGAGGTCATCAGGTAGGCGAGCGTGTCGGCCGCGTCGAGCGCGAGCTTGGACGCGGCCTCGTCGGTGAACTTGCGCATCGCCACGGCGTCGTCGCAGGTGACCCAGCGGGCGCCGTGGAAGCGGCTTGCGCCCAGGCGTGCCTCGACGCCGTACTCGGCCTTCAAGCGGTGCGCGACCACCTCGAACTGGAGTTGTCCGACCGCGCCGAGCAGCATCGCGCCGCCCACCGTCGGGCGAAACACCTGGATCGCGCCTTCCTCGCCGAGCTGCATCAGCCCCTGCTGCAGCTGCTTGCTCTTCATCGGGTTCGCGAGCTCGACGGTCTGGAACAGCTCCGGCGCGAAGAACGGCAGGCCGGTGTAGCTGCCGAAGTTCGCCGGCGCGTCGGCGTCGGTGATGGTGTCGCCGAGCTGCACGCCGCCGTGGGTGGTGAAGCCGATGATGTCGCCGGCATAGGCCTCCTCGACGGCCTCGCGGCGCTGCGACAGGAAGGTGACCACCGAGGTGGGCCGCAGCTCCTTCGCGGTGCGCTGCACGCGCAGCTTCATGCCGCCGGCGTAGCGGCCGGAATTGACGCGCACGAAGGCGATGCGGTCGCGGTGCGACGGGTCCATGTTGGCCTGCACCTTGAAGACAACGCCGGAGAAGCCGGCGCTCGCCGGCGGCACTTCGACCTCGCCTTCGCTGCGGGTCACGTGCCGCGCAGCCGGCGGCGGCGCGAGATCCACCAGCGCATCGAGCACCTCCTGCACGCCGAAGTTGTTGACGCCCGAGCCGAAGAACACCGGCGTCTGCTTTGCGGCGACGAAGGCGGCGGCATCGAAGGCCGGCGCGGCGCCGTCGAGCAGCTCGATCGTCTGCTCCGCCGCTTCGAAGTCGCCTCCGAAGCGCGCGCGCAGCGTCTCGACCTCGTTCAGCGCGACGATCTCGTCGGCGTCCTCGACGCGCTTGTCGGCCCCGGCCTTGAACAGCCGCATTCGCTGGCGCCGCAGGTCGACGATGCCGGCGAAAGCCTTGCCCTGCCCGACCGGCCAGGTCATCGGCACGCAGGGCATGCCCAGCTCCTGCTCGATCTCGTCGAGCAGGGCGAGCGGCTCCTTGCCCTCGCGGTCCATCTTGTTGACGAAGGTCATGATCGGTGTGCCGCGCTGGCGGCAGACCTCGATCAGCCGGCGCGTCTGCGGCTCCACGCCGTTGGCCGCGTCGATGACCATCAGCGCCGAATCGACCGCCGTCAGCACGCGGTAGGTGTCCTCGGAGAAGTCCTTGTGGCCCGGGGTGTCGAGCAGGTTGATGACGCAGTCGCGGTAGAGCATCTGCATCACCGAGCTGGCCACCGAGATGCCGCGCTGCTTCTCGATCTCCATCCAGTCGCTGGTCGCGTGCCGGCTCGCCTTGCGCGCCTTCACCGAGCCTGCGATGTGGATCGCGCCGGAAAAGAGCAGCAGCTTTTCGGTCAGCGTGGTCTTGCCGGCGTCGGGGTGCGAAATGATCGCGAAGCTGCGCCGGCGGCGGACTTCGGTGTCGAGGGTGCGGAGTTCGAGCGGGGTGGACACGGCGGGGGGCCGCGCGCCGGTGAAGGCGACGGCGGCGAAAGCGGACGAGCGGCGGGCGCGGATTGTCGCCGGGCGGCTTCGGCGGCCGGCTTCGTGATGCAGGTCACACCGCGGCCGCGGCAGGCTCAAGTCGGCGCCGCGGCACCCGAAACGTCAAGCCATGGACGCTGAAAGCTTCCGAGCCGACGACCCGGCCGCCTTGCAGCGGCTGGCGCTGCGCTGCGCGCGGCAGGTCAGTTTCTCGTGGACGCAGCACGACGACCGGCTCCAGTTCGGCGAGGAAGCGCAGGAGTTCCTGGCGCCGGGCCTGCTGCGCGACGTGCGCACCGGCGCCGAGCTGATCGCCCGCGTCGAGCCGGCCGACCGCGCCGCGCTGCGCGCTTCGATCATCGCAACGCTCAAGGGCCGCACGCGCGACGGCGCCCGCGGCCCGGGCCTGCACGAGGCGCTGATGCGCCTGCGCAGCGACCCGCGCGACGGCGAGGCGCGGTGGCACTGGATCGCGCTGCGCGGCGACGTCACCGCCTGGGATGAACACGGCCGCAGCACGCGCATCTCGGGCGTGCTGTTCGACGAGACCGAGCGCGAGAGCGAACGCCGCGAGGCGCTGCGCACGCGCGACCTCTACGCGATGCAGGGCGCGGTGAACCGCACGATCGCCAACTCGGCCGAGCGGGCGACGCTGCTGAACGCACTGTGCGAGGTCGCGGTGCTGCACGGCGGCTTCGCGCTGGCCTGGGTGGCGCTGGCCGACGACGTGCGGGCGCACGCGATCCGCGTGGGCGCGCGCGCCGGCACGCCGGCCGACTACCCGGACCGCGTCTGCGCCACCTACCGCACCTGGCGCCAGCCCGGCGACGGCCTGATCGGCCGCGTGCTGCGCGAAGGCCGGCTGATCACGCTGGACGACCTGCGCGACGACCATGCCCGCAGCGGCCGCTTCGGCCTCGCGCTGGGCGCGCAGCTGCTGAGCATCGGCTGCTTCCCGCTGTTCGAGCGCGGCGCGCCGATCGGCGTGCTGATGGTCTATGCGCGCGAAGCCGGCTGCTTCGACCCGGCGATGTGCAGCCTGCTGCAGGGCATGGGCAGCGACGTGTCGAAGGCCCTGGACCACCTCGCGATCCGCCGCGAGCAGGCCGAGACGCAGCGCCAGTTCGACGAAGCGCACCGCCAGTTCCGCACCGCGATGGCGGCGTCGCTGGACGGCATGCTGATCGTCGAGGCCGACGGCCGCGTCGTCGAGGCGAACCCGGCGGCGCATGCGCTGCTCGGCTGGCGCGGCGCCGCGGCGCCCACCGCGCCGCACCTGCTCGACGACGGCACGCCCGAACGCCTGCGCGCCGAGCGCGTGGCGCAGATGCAGGCCGCCGCCGCGGCCGGCACCGGCACCGGCCCGCCCCCTCTGCGCCGCATCGAGAGCTGGGCGCGCCGGCGCGACGGCGCCGAGCTGCCCGTCGAGCTGGTGTTCACCCCGCTGGAACGCGGCCGGCTGATGGTGATGGTGCGCGACCTGACGACGCTGCATCGCCAGCGGCAGGAACTGATCGACGCGGCCGGCCGCTACGAGCGCCTGGTCGAGCATTCGCCCGAGGGCATGCTGGTGCACACCGACGGCGTCATCGTGCTGGTCAATCGCAAGCTGCGCTCGATGATCGGCGCCGAGGACGCGAACGCGCTGATCGGCCTCGACTGCGAGGAGCTGATGCACCCCGACGATCTCGCCGCCCACAAGCAGCGCCTGGCGAGCCTGCGCACGCGGGAAGGCGCGAACCGCGAGGTCACCGCCGAGGTGCGGCTGCGCCATGCCGACGGCTCGTGGGTCGAATGCGAGCTGGTCGCCAGCACGACCGAGTTCCACGGCATCGCGGCGCGCCAGGTGGTGTTGCGCGACATCGGCGAGCGCAAGCGGTTCGAGCGCCTGCAGGCGAGCCAGCAGACGGTGCTGTCGATGATCGCGGGGCGCGAGCCGCTGTCGGCCGTGCTGCTGCAGGTGGCCGGCGCGATCGAGCGCAACGCGCCCGAGGTGCAGTGCTGCGTCTATGTTGCCGACGAGGCCGGCGAGACCTTCGTGGCCGCGTTCTCGCCCAGCGTGCCGACCGAGGCGCTGGAGACCGACGACATCCGCCGCATCTCGGCGGACAGCCCTTCGGTGATGGCGCGCGCGGCCTTCGAGCGGATGCCGGCGGTGATCGAAGACGTTGCGCTTGACGCGACGACGCCGGCGGTACGCGCGGTACGCGACCAGCTCGGCGCGCGCTCGGTCGGCGCCTGGCCGCTGCTCAGCCGCACCGGCCAGCTGATGGGCGTGATCTACCTCGCGATGCCGCGCACCGGCCCGCCGAGCCCGCACGTGCTGCAGATGGTCCACGAGTACTCGGACCTGACGGCGGTGGCCATCGACAACGACCGCCAGGCCGCGCGCATCCGCCACCTGGCGCAGCACGACACGCTGACCGGCCTGCCCAACCGCGCGATGTTCAAGGAGCTGCTCGGCCATGCGATCGCGCGCACCGAGCGCAACGGCGGGATGCTCGCGACGCTGTTCGTCGATCTCGACCGCTTCAAGATCATCAACGACACCTTCGGGCACGGCGTCGGCGACGCGGTGCTGTGCGAGACGGCGCAGCGGCTGCAGCAGGCGGTGCGCGGCTGCGACCGCGTCGCGCGCATGGGCGGCGACGAGTTCTTCGTGCTGGTCGACGAGATCGCGAGCGCCGAGGCGGCCGCCGCGATCGCGCAGCGCATCCTGCAGGGCCTGGCGCTGCCGATGAACGTCGACGACCAGGAGCACGTGCTGTCGGCCAGCATCGGCATCGCGGTCTATCCGCGCGACGGCGATTCGAGCGACAGCCTGCTCAAGCACGCCGACATCGCGATGTACCGCGCCAAGCAGCAGGGCCGCAACGGCTACGGCTTCTTCGCCGAGGCCGACAACATCCACACCGCCGAGCGCTTCGCGCTGCAGGCGCTGCTGCGCCGCGCGCTGGCGCGCCGCGAGTTCGTGCTGCACTACCAGCCGAAGGTGGACGTGAGAAGCGGCAAGGTGCACGGCGTGGAGGCGCTGGTGCGCTGGCATCACCCGCAGCTGGGCATGGTGATGCCGGGTGACTTCATCGGCGTCGCCGAGGACTCCGGCCTCATCGTGCCGCTCGGCCGCCAAGTCATGGAGATGGCCTTCGAGGCGTCAGGGCGCTTCGCCGAAGCCTGCGGGCGCAGGATCACCGTCGCGATCAACCTTTCGGCGATGCAGATCGCGAGCAAGGGCCTGACCGACGAGGTGCAGGCGCTGCTGGAGCGCAGCGGCGCCGATCCGGAGGCGATCCAGTTCGAGATCACCGAGAGCGCGCTGATCCGCCAGCCCGAGCAGGCGCGCGGCGTGATCGAGGCGCTGCGCCGCATGGGACTGCAGTTCGCGCTCGACGACTTCGGCACCGGCTATTCGTCGCTCACTTACCTGAAGCGCTTCCCGGTGCAGTGCGTGAAGATCGACCGCAGCTTCGTCAAGGACATCCCGGGCGACGCCAGCGATCTGGCGATCACCCGCGCGATCGTCGCAATGGCGCATTCGCTGGGGCTGGGCGTGGTGGCCGAGGGCGTCGAGACGCCCGAGCAGCTGCAGGCGCTGCAGCAGATGGGCTGCGACGAGTACCAGGGCTACTACTTCAGCAAGCCGGTCGAGATCGAGCGGGCGATCGCGCTGATGGGCGCGCCCGCCGCCGCGCGCAGCGCGGCCTAGAGCGCGCGCTGGCGCGACGCGAACAGCGCCCCGGCCGCGAGCACCGCGGCCGACACCGCGAAGCCGCGCGCGAGGCCGCCGGCGCCGTCGGCGACCCAGCCGACGAGGCTCGGCCCAACGATCTGCCCGGCCGCGAAGACGATCGTGAAGGCCGCGATGCCGGCCGGCCAGGCGGCGGCCGGCAGGTTGTGGCGCACCAGCGCGGTCGTCGAGGCGACCACCGACAGGAAGACGCCGCCGAAGAGCGCGCCGGAGACGAACACCGCGACTGGATGCGCGCTCAGCACCGGCAGCAGCGTCGCCGCAGCCAGCAGCGCGTTGAGCAGCGCCATCGGCCGCCCGCCGCGATGACGCTGCAGCAGCCCGGCCCAGAGCCAAGACGAGGCGACGACGCCGAGCCCGAGCAGCACGTAGAAGCCGGTGATCAGCGCGCCCGGCAGGCCCTGCTCGCGCAGCAGCGTCACGACGAAGGTCATGTAGCCGATGTAGCCGAGGCCGAACATCAGGTAGCCGGCGAGGCCCCAGCCGAGGCTGCGCCAGCGGAAGGCCGCACGGCCGGCGGGAACCGGCGCGCGGCCGTGACGCCGGCGGGTCTCGCGCGCCATCAGGCCGGTCGCCAGCGCCGCAGCCGCTGCCAGCGCCAGCCACGCGCCTTGCCACGCATGCACCGCGCCGTGCGCGACGAACCACGGCACCAGCAGCGCCGAGACCACGATCCCGAGCCCGGTGCCGCCGTAGTAGATGCCGAGCACCAGCCCCGGTTGCACCGATGCAGGGCCTTGCGTCAGCTGCGCGGCCATCAGGCCGCCCGCGACGAAGGTGGCCGCGCTGGCAAGCCCGGCCACGAAGCGCAGCGCCAGCAGGACCGCATCGCCATTGACCAGCCCGTGCAGTGCCAGCGCCACCGCCGCGCCCACGGAGCCCGCGAGCAGCAGGCTGCGCGGCTCGAAGCGCGCGAGCAGGCGCGGCATCGCCAAGGCGCCCACCAGATAGCCGGCCGCGTTGATCGTGTTCATCGTGCCGGCGAGCAGGTAGCTCCAGCCGAGATCGGCGCGCATCGGCGGCAGCAGCAGCGCGTAGGAAAAGCGCGCGAGACCCAGCGACACGGCCGAGCCTAGCGCCAGCGCGGCCGCGAGCCGCAGCACCGCCATCACCCCGGCGGCCGCCTCGGGTGGGTTGGCGGAGAGGGCGGGATCGGGTGAAGTCACACCGGCGATCATGCCTTTTCGATCGTTCGGCCGAGACCACGCCGCTAGAATGCGGCCCGTTCCGAGGAGCGTTGCAACCGTCGCGATGACGGCCAGGCTCGGAACCGTTCAATGCAACGGCGCTCACCCGCAGGATCCACGCGCGCGGTGAGTCGGCCCTCCCTCTCCTGCTGTTCGCGTCCTGCGGTTCATCGTTGTCGCTGAACCGGAGATTCGCCATGAGCGCCGTCCTGAAGCCCGCCGCGTCCTTCACCGATTTCCACATCGCCGATCTCTCGCTGGCCGAGTGGGGCCGCAAGGAGATCAAGGTCGCCGAGACCGAGATGCCCGGCCTGATGGCCATCCGCGACGAGTTCGCTAAGAGCCAGCCCCTGAAGGGCGCGCGCATCACGGGCTCGCTGCACATGACGATCCAGACCGCCGTGCTGGTCGAGACGCTGCAGGCGCTGGGTGCGCAGGTGCGCTGGGCGTCCTGCAACATCTTCTCGACGCAGGACCACGCGGCCGCGGCGCTGGTGGACAAGGGCACGCCGGTCTTCGCCTACAAGGGCGAGACGCTGGCCGACTACTGGGACTACACGCACCGCATCTTCGAGTTCGGCGCGAAGGGCACCGAAGGCGAAGGCCCCAACATGATCCTCGACGACGGCGGCGACGCGACGCTGCTGATGCACCTGGGCCAGAAGGCCGAGAAGGATCCGTCCGTCATCGCGAAGCCGACCAGCGAGGAAGAGACCTGCCTCTTCGCCGCGATCAAGGCCAAGCTCGCGACGGATGCGACCTGGTACACGCGCAAGAGCGCGCAGATCATCGGCGTGACCGAAGAGACGACCACCGGCGTGCATCGCCTCAACGAGATGAGCGCGAAGGGCACGCTGCTGTTCCGGGCGATCAACGTCAACGACTCGGTCACCAAAAGCAAGTTCGACAACCTCTACGGCTGCCGCGAGAGCCTGGTCGATTCGATCAAGCGCGCGACCGACGTGATGATCGCGGGCAAGGTCGCCTGCGTCGCCGGTTATGGCGATGTCGGCAAGGGTTCGGCGCAGGCGCTGCGGGCCTTGAGCGCGCAGGTCTGGGTCACCGAGATCGACCCGATCAACGCGCTGCAGGCCGCGATGGAGGGCTACAAGGTCGTGACGATGGAGTACGCGGCCGACAAGGCCGACATCTTCGTGTCGGCCACCGGCAACAAGAACGTGATCCGCTACGAGCACATGGCCGCGATGAAGGACGAAGCCATCGTCTGCAACATCGGCCACTTCGACAACGAGATCGACGTCGCCTCGCTCGAGAAGCTGCAGTGGGACGAGATCAAGCCCCAGGTGGATCACGTGATCTTTCCGGACGGCAAGAAGATCACGCTGCTGGCCAAGGGGCGTCTCGTGAACCTGGGCTGCGCCACCGGCCACCCGA
This sequence comes from Methylibium sp., assembly GCF_035762065.1. Lineage (GTDB taxonomy): Bacteria > Pseudomonadota > Gammaproteobacteria > Burkholderiales > Burkholderiaceae_C > Methylibium. The sequence goes on along the minus strand of NZ_DASTPW010000004.1, from coordinate 22,672 downwards.
GCTTCGTGATGTCGTCGAGCTTCGCGAACCAGACGATCGCGCAGATCGAGCTGTTCACGAAGAAGGACCAGTACCAGGCCGGCAAGGTCTACGTGCTGCCCAAGCACCTCGACGAGAAGGTCGCGCGGTTGCACCTGAAGAAGGTCGGCGCGATGCTGACCGAGCTGAGCGACGAGCAGGCGGCCTACATCGGCGTGAAGAAGGAAGGGCCGTACAAGGCCGACACCTATCGGTACTAGGACCACCCCGTTGCGGCTTCGCCGCTCCCCGCAAGGGGCACCGCTGGCGGACCGGCGAAGGCCGGATCCGCGGCGGTTGCGCGAAGGGAACCGATGCGTGCTGACGTGCTTCTCGTGCAACGCGGCCTGGCGCCGACGCGATCGGCCGCGCAGCGCCTCATCGAGCGCGGCGCGGTCGAGCGCGGCACGCCGGCAGGCTGGTCGCGGCTGCGCAAGACCGGCGAGGACGTGGGGGGCGCGGCCGAGCTGCGCGTCACCGACGACGCCGAGCTGCGCTGGGCCTCGCGCGCCGGGCTCAAGCTCGACGCGGCGATCGCCGACGCGGGCCTCGAGGTGCGGGGCACGACCTGCCTCGATGCCGGCCAGAGCACCGGCGGCTTCACCGACGTGCTGCTCGCGCGCGGCGCGGCGCGCGTCGTCGGCTTCGATGTCGGCCACGGGCAGCTGCACGCGCGGCTGCGCGACGACGCCCGCGTGGTCGGGCTCGAAGGCCTGCACGTGCGCTCGTTGCGCGGCTCGTCGCTCGAACGCGAGGCGCCGTCGGGCGGCTTCGACCGGATCGTCGGCGACCTCTCGTTCATCGCCATGAGCGCCTCCATCGCACCGCTGGCGCGATGGCTCGCGACGGGCGGCGCGATGCTGCTGCTGATCAAGCCGCAGTTCGAGGTCGGCCCGCAGCACGTCGGCAAGGGCGGTGTCGTGAAGGACGCGACGCAGTACGGCCGCGTCGAGTCGATCGTGCGCCAGGCCTGCGCCAGCGCCGGCCTGCAGGTGCTCGGCTACTTCGAGAGCGCCGTCGGCGGCGGCGACGGCAACCGCGAATTCTTCGTGCACGCGGTGCACGGAACCCAGGAACGACCATGACATCACCGATCACGCTGCCCGTCCCGGTCAGCTTCGAGTTCTACCCACCGAACACCGACGCCGGCAGCGAGAAGCTCAAGACCGTCGTCAAGGAGCTCGGCACGACGGGCCCCGAGTTCTTCAGCGTCACCTACGGCGCCGGCGGCTCGACGCGCGACCGCACGATGAGCACGGTGGCCGACATCGCCGCCCTCGGCTTCGAGGCCGCGCCGCACCTGTCGTGCATCGGCTCGACGCGCGCCGGCATCGCCGAGATCCTCGCGACCTACAGGGCCCGCGACATCAAGCGCATGGTCGCATTGCGCGGCGACCTGCCGAGCGGCACCGCGACCGCGGGCGAGTTCCGCTACGCAAGCGAGCTGATCGCCTTCGTGCGCGAGACGCAAGGCAAGACCTTGCGCATCGAGGTCGCCGCCTACCCCGAATACCACCCGCAGCAGCGCTACGCGAAGCGCGATCTCGAGTTCTTCGCGCGCAAGATGAAGGCCGGCGCCGACGCAGCGATCACGCAGTTCTTCTACAACCCCGACGCCTACTTCCACTTCGTCGACGAGGCGCGTTTGCTCGGCGTCGAAGCCCCGATCGTCCCGGGGATCATGCCCTTCCACAACTACGCGCGCATCGCGCAGTTCGCGCAGCGCGACGGCATCGAGATCCCGCGCTGGGTCGCGCTGAAGATGGAGGGCTACATGGACGATGCCGCCTCGGTGCGCGCCTTCGGCATCGAGGTCGTCACGCGGCTGTGCGAGCGGCTCATCGCGGGCGGCGTGCCTTCGATCCACTTCTACACGCTGAACCAGTCGGCGCTGGCGCTGGAGGTCTGCCGCAACCTCGCTTGCTGAGCATCAGACGATGCTGACGGCCTTCGGGTCGTAGTCGGGCTTGGGCGCGGCGAGCTTCATCGCGGCGAGCGCGTCGCGCACCAGCGTCGCGACCATCAGGTTGCGCTGCGTCTTGCTGTCGGCCGGGACCACGTACCAGGGCGCGTGCCGGGTCGAGGTCGCGACCAGCAGCGCCTGGTACGCCGCCTGGTAGTCCTTCCACTTCGCGCGCACCGCCAGGTCGCCGAGCTGGAATTTCCAGCGCTTGGCCGGATCGTCGAGGCGCGCCTGCAGCCGCCGCTTCTGTTCGTCCTTCGAGATGTGCAGCATGCACTTGAGCACCGTGGTGCCGGTGTCGGCGAGGAGCCGCTCGAACTCGACGATGCGCGCGAAGCGATCGCGCTGCGTCCTGCCGTCGATCCAGCCTTCGACCACCGGCACCAGCACGTCCTCATAGTGGCTGCGGTTGAAGATCGCGATCTCGCCGGCACGCGGCACGACGGCGTGCACGCGCCAGAGGAAGTCGCGGGCACGCTCTTCCTCGCTCGGCGCCTTGAACGCGGCGACACGCACGCCCAGCGGGCTGCACCGCTGGAACACGGCGCGCGCGGTGCCGTCCTTGCCAGAGGTGTCCATGCCCTGCAGCACCACCAGCAGCTTGTGCTGCCCGGTGCTGGCGTTGGCGTAGAGCACGTCCTGCAGGCGGTCGATCTCGATGCCGATCTGCACGAGCTTCGCGTCGTCGGCCTCGCGGCTGCTGCTCGCAAACGGCCGCGCGGCGGCGTCGATGTCCTTCAGGCGGAAGCCCTTGCCGACGCGGAAGGCATCGAGCCGCGGGCCGGCGGTGACTTTACGGTTCGAGGCCATCAGGCGCCCTTCTGCCAGACCACGCCGTCCTCGGTCAGCATCGTGTCGAGCGGGATGTCGTGCGGCTCCGCTTGGAGCCATTCGATGTAGCCGTGCGCGAAGCCGACGCCCACCGTGTACGGCCGCGGCGCCAGCGCCGCCAGCGTGCGGTCGTAGAAGCCGCCGCCGTAGCCGAGCCGCACGCCCTGCGGGCCGAAGCCGACGCAGGGCACGAGCAGCAGCGTGGGCACCAGCAGGTCGGTGCCCTGCGGCTTGGGGATGTCGTAGGCGTCCTCTTCCATCGGGCAGCCGGGGTACCACTGGTGGAAGCGCAGCTGCTTGGTCTCGCGGTTCATCACCGGCAGGCCGATGCGTCGGGGCGGGCCCTCGCCGGTGCCGTGGCCGCGGCCTTCGGTCCAGCGGTGCAGCGCCGGCAGTGGATCGAACTCGCCCTTGATGGCCCAGTAGGCGCCGAGCGTCACGTCCTCGCGCTGGGTGAGCCACACCCGCAGCACGCTTTGCAGCTGCTCGCTGCGCAGGTGGCGGTCCATCAGGTTCATCCGCTCGGCCTTCAGCAGGCGGCGCAGCTGCGCCTTGTCGCGCGGCAGCGAGGCCGGGTTCGTCGGGTCGAACGAAGAAGACATCGGCGGGGGGCGCGCGGCCGTCAGTCGCTGGGCCGCCGATTCTGCGTCGCTTCGCCGAGCCGCCCGCCCCTACGACGCCGCGATGCGCGCCGGCAGCACGCGCCGCAAGGCCGAAGCCAGGCTCAGGCCCGGCGCGGCCGCCGGCCGCGCGGCCTTTGCGCGCCGAGGCGGCCAGTGCGGCTCCTCCAGCACCTCGAAGCTGGCGGTCGGCCAGCCCTCCGCCAGCACGCTGCGGCCCGGCTCGAGACGCAGGCTGTCGCCGGCTTCGAGCCAGTGGTCTTCGCGGCGGCCTTCCTCGGTGAGCCACAGCCGGCCCTCCACGAGACGCAGCCGCCGCGGCAGCGAGACCCCCGGCAGCGTCAACGCGCGGCCTTGCGGCAGGAACCAGCGGGCGTCGTTGCGCGGCTGCGGGGACGAAGTCTTGATCCGGGTGTTCATCGCGGTGTCCTTTGAAAAGTTTCGAGATCGGCGGCCCGCGCCGCGCGGGCGGCCTCGGTCGGCACCGGGCAGCTCGCGGCAGGGCCGGTCGGCACCGGGCAGGCGCCCGGCGGCAGCGCACGGGCGTCGCGCCGTGCCTCGATCACCACGCGCGGCAGCTCGACGACCGCCAGCGGCTCCGGCTCGCCGGTGCGCGCGACCACGAGCGTGGCCGCGGCCAGCGCCGCGAGCACGGTGCCGGCCACCACCGCCATCACGCCGACGCCCAGCCGGGGCAGCGACCACGACGGCAGCACGGGACGGCGCCGGGCGCGCGGCGCGAGGTGCGCACAGCCGGCGTCGCCGGCCGCGCACCATTGCACTTTGTTCATCATTGGGTTCATGGCTCGACCTCCTTGTAGGCATCGATGACGGTTCTTATCATCGGCAAACCGCGGTGCCGCATCCAATGAGATCGCAGCCGCACATCGATGCCGGATGCTCATGAGTCAAGCGCCCCGCCACCGCCCCTTGTCCGTCGGCCCGATCCGCGCCTTCGAGGCCGTCGCGCGCCACCTGAGCTTCCGGATCGCGGCCGAGGAGCTGTTCCTCACGCAATCGGCGATCAGCCGGCAGATCCAGTCGCTCGAGGACGAAATCGGCGCGGCGCTGTTCAGCCGCGGCACCCGCCACGTCGCGCTCACCGCCGACGGCGCCGCGCTGCTGGCGGCCGTCGCGCCGGCGCTGCAGCGGCTCGATGCCGGCGTGCGCCAGCTGCGCAGCGCGCGCGGGCGGCGCGGCATCAACGTCAGCACCTTCGCGTCGTTCGCCTCGCTGTGGCTGCTGCCGCGCATCGAGGCCTACCAGCGCGAGCATTCGCAACTGGACATCCGCATCGACACCGGCGACCGCCTGGTCGATCTCGACGACCCCGAGACCGAGGTCGTGATCCGTTACATCGACCGCTCGCGCGTGCCAGAGAACGCGGTCCGGCTGTTCGGCGAGACCGTGACCCCGGCCGCAAGCCCGCGGCTCGTCGAGCTGGCCGCCGCCGGGCAGGCGCCGCCGCTGGACGCGCCGGCCGACCTCGCGCGCTACACGCTGGTCGAGGAAGACGACCATCGCCCGGCCGCGCAATTCCTGACCTGGCGCCACTGGCTCGCGCAGCAGGGCCTGGCGAAGCTCGAGCCGCAGCGCTGGCTCTACCTGAACTACACCTACCAGCAGGTCCAGGCGGCGCTCGCGGGCCACGGCGTCGTGCTGGCGCGGCTGCCGCTGGTGGCGGAGTCGATCGCGCGCGGCGAACTCGTCGAGCTGTTCGGCGGCACCCGCCGCATCGTCAGCCCGCTGGCCTATTGGCTGCTGATCGGGCCGGCCAGCGCCGAGCGGCCGGAGGTCAAGCGCTTCGCCGAGTGGATCCGCCAGCAGGCACGCGCGACTTGCGCGGCGATCGCCGACGTGACCCCCGCCTGAGATCCGATCAGTCCAGCGCGCGGTTCATCACCGGCTGCACGCCGCCGTTCGCCGGCAGGCTGCCGCCGGCAGGCGCGGCGTGGCGCTCGGCCGCGATCACCACGCGCGGCAGCTCGACGACCCGCGGCGCCGGCGCCGCACGCTCGCGCTGGCCGGCGACCACGACGCGCGGCAGCTCGACGACGCGCAGGGCGTCGCCCGCCCGCGCCGGCACCCAGGCCGGCGCCAGCGCGACGACCCACGTGGCGGCCGCGGCGGCGGCACCGACGATCGTGCCGAGCGTGCGGATGGCGAAGCTGGTGGTCATGGCGAACTCCGTGGATCGGTGCGTCGATGGAGTCACTTTAGGAAGCGGCCGGGCGCAGCGCGACCCGCTTGCGACGAAGCGAGTCAAGCCCCTGACGAATCGCCTTGCACACCGACGGACGGTGCCTGCACGCCACAGCCGGACATCGGTGCTGCGCGAGAATTCGACGCCTCGAGTCCCGGCCCCGCGGGCTTCGCCACGCTGGCCGCCGCGCCCTCCCTGCATGACCGCTTCCGCCGCCCGGTTCCGCCATTGCCGATCGATCGCGCGACACGCGCTGCTGGGCTGGGCCGCGGGCGCGGCGCTCTTCGCCGCCAGCGCCGTCGCCGCACCCGGTGCGCCGCGGCTCCAGGAGGCCGGCGCCGCGGCCGGCGCGCCGCCCGGCGATGCGATCGTCGAGGCGCGCGATGCGCTGCGGCGCAAGGACGCCGCGCGGCTGGCCACGCTTCGCGCCAGCGTCGTCGCCGCCAGGCACCCGCTCGCGGTCTGGGTCGATTACTGGGAGCTGCACAACCGCCTGCCCACCGCGCAACAGGCCGAGCTCGACGCCTTCTACCTGCGCTGGCCGGGCAGCTACCTCGAAGACCGGCTGCGCAACGACTGGCTGCTCGAACTCGGCCGCCGCCGCGATTTCGACAACTTCCGCCGCGAATACCCGCGCTTCAAGCTCGACGACGACCGCGAGGTCAAGTGCTGGGCGCTGCTCGCGCGCCACCTGCAGGGCGAGGACGTGCGCACCGAGGGCCGTGACGCCTGGTTCGCGCAGCGCGACGCCGACGACGGCTGCGCCGCGCTCGCCGCCGCGCTGTTCCAGGCGAAGCAGCTGTCGGCCGACGACGTCTGGCGCCGCACCCGCGTCGCCATCGACGCGAACCGGCCGAAGCTCGCGCGCCAGGCCGCCGCGCTGCTCGGCGAGGAAGCGGGCGTCGCCGAGCTGATCGACAACGCGCCGCGCTTCCTGGCCCGCAAGGCGCAGGCCGAGCCGCGCCGGGCGGCCGAGCTGACCACGCTCGCGCTGGTGCGCATCGCGAACAACGAGCCCGACGCCGCCGCGCTCGCGCTGCGCGAGCGCTGGAGCGAGGCGCTGCCGGCCGACCTGTCGGCCTGGGCCTGGGCGATCGCGGGCAAGCAGGCCGCGCTGAAGCTGGGCGACGGCGCGCCCGACTACTTCCTGCGCGCCGCGCTGCCTCGCAAGTCGACCGCCGAGCTGACGCTGCCCGACGACGTGCTCGCCTGGAAGCTGCGCGCGGCGCTGCGCGCCGACCGCGGCGCCGGCCGCTGGCAGCAGGTGATGCAGGCGGTCAACGCGATGAGCGCGGGCGAGCAGAAGGAGCCGGCCTGGATCTACTGGAAGGCGCGCGCGCTGAAGGCGCTCGCGGTGGACAGCCAGGACGGCGCCGCGCTGACGCAGCAGTCGCGCGACCTGCTCGGCTCGATCGCCGGGCCGCTCAGCTACTACGGCAAGCTGGCCGCGGAGGACCTCGGCATCGCCGTCGCCGTGCCGCCGCGCCCGACGCCGCCGACGCCCGAGGAGCGTGCCGCCACCGCGGCCCGGCCCGGCTTCCAGCGCGCGCTCGCGCTGATGGCCCTGGGCCTGCGCAGCGAAGGCGTGCGCGAATGGAACTTCACGTTGTTCGGCCTGGACGAGCGCGAGCTGCTCGCCGCCGCCCAGCTCGCCTGCGAGCGCGAGATCTGGGACCGCTGCATCAACACCAGCGAGCGCACCAAGGATCTGATCGACGTCGCGCAGCGCTTCCCGATGCCGCTGCGCGAGGACGTGAGCGCGAAGGCGCGCGAGGCCGGGATCGACCCGGCCTACGTCTACGGCTTGATGCGCCAGGAGTCGCGCTTCATCGTCGATGCGCGTTCGTCGGCCGGCGCCTCGGGGCTGATGCAGCTGATGCCCGCGACCGCGCGCTGGACGGCCCGCAAGCTGGGCGTCGACTACACCGGCGAGCGCATCAACGACCCGGCCACCAACCTGCGGCTCGGCACCGGCTACCTGAAGCTGATGCTCGACAGCTTCGAAGGCTCGCAGGCGCTCGCGGCCGCCGGCTACAACGCCGGCCCGGGCCGGCCGCGCCGCTGGCGCGAAGGCGCGGTGCAGGACGCCGCGGTCTGGGTGGAGAACATCCCGATCAGCGAGACCCGCGACTACGTCAAGAAGGTGCTGTCGAACGCCGCCGTCTACGCGGTGTTGATGAAGGAAGCCGAGGTGCCGGTCGCCTTGCGCACGCGCCTGGGCCGCACCATCGGCCCGCGCGAGGCGCCGATGACGCCGACCGAGAAGGAACTCCCCTGACGCCGCGCGCGAAGGGTCTTGCGAAGAAGAAGCCATGAAGAAGATCCTGATCCTCGGCGGCACCGGCTTCGTCGGCGGCGCGCTGGTCGAGAAGCTCACCGAAACGTTCGCGATCCACGGCGTGCGCCTGGTCGTGCCGAGCCGGCGGCCGCATCGCGCGAAGCACCTGCTGACGCTGCCGACGGTGCAGCTCGTCCAGGCCGACGTGCACGACGAAGCCCGGCTCGCGCTGTTGCTGCGCGACTGCGACGCGGTGATCAATCTGGTGGCGATCCTGCACGGAACGCCCGCCGAGTTCGAGCGCACGCACGTGACGCTCGCGAAGAAGCTGGCCGCCGCCTGCCTCGGCGCCGGCGTGCGCCGCGTGCTGCACGTCAGCGCGATCGGCGCGGCCGCGCACGCGCCGTCGAACTACCTGCGCAGCAAGTCGGCCGGCGAAGCGGCGCTGCGCTCGGCCGGGCTCGATCTCTCGGTGCTGCGGCCTTCGGTGATCTTCGGCGCGGGCGATCGCTTCCTGAACCTGTTCGCGAAGCTGCAGGCGGTGTTCCCCGTGATGCCGCTGGCCGGCGCCGACGCGCGCTTCCAGCCGGTGTGGGTCGAGGACGTCGCGCAGGCGCTGGTGACTTGCCTCGCGAGCCCGCTGTCGAGCGTGCGCACCTACGAATGCTGCGGCCCGAAGGTCTACACGCTGGCCGAATTGGTGCGGCTGGCCGGACGCTGGTCGGGCCACGAGCGGCCGATCGTGCGCTTGAGCGACGGCCTGGCGCGCGCGCAGGCCTCGGTGATGCGACTGCTGCCCGGCGAGCCGCTGATGTCGGCCGACAACCTCGAGTCGATGAAGCAGCCGAGCGTCGCGAGCGGCGCCCTGCCCGGGCTGGCCGCGCTGGGCATCGAGCCGACGGCGCTCGAGGCCGTCGCGCCCGCCTACCTCGCGCCGGCGAGCGGACGCGCGCGCATGGAAGCCTGGCGCAGCGCGGCGCGGCGCGGCTGACATCGCTGTAGCGCGCCGAAGGCATCGATCGCCGGCGCCGCGCGGCCTAGCATCGCAAGTCCCTGACAAGGAGCCTGCGTGATGCGACTGGTGATCGGCAACAAGAGCTATTCGTCGTGGTCGATGCGGCCGTGGGTGCTGATGCGCCAGGCGGGCATCGCCTTCGACGAACAGGTGATCCGCTTCGACTCGTTCGCACCCGACTCGGCGTTCAAGCGCGCGCTCGCGCGGCTCACGCCGGTGGGCAAGGTGCCGGTGCTGATCGACGATGCGGTGCAGCTGGACGGCCGGCCGCTCGCGATCTGGGACACGCTTGCCATCGCCGAGTACCTGGCCGAACGCTTCCCCGAGCACCGGCTGTGGCCTGACGACGCGGCCGAGCGCGCCCGTGCACGCAGCGTCTGCGCCGAGATGCACGCCGGCTTCACCGCGCTGCGCTCGAACTGCCCGATGAACCTCGACGGCCAGGTGAACGACGCGAAGACGATGGCCGCGGCCGGCGCGCGGATCTGGTCCGAGCAAGCCGGCGTGCGCGCCGACGTGGCCCGCCTCGTGCAGATGTGGAGCGAGCTGCTGCAAGCCCACGGCGGCCCGCTGCTGTTCGGCCGCTTCACGATCGCCGACGCCTACTTCGCGCCGGTGTGCACGCGGCTGCGCACCTACGGGCTGCCGGTCGCGGACGAGATCGCGCGCTACATCGACGCGGTGTTCGCGCTGCCGGGCGCCGCGGCCTGGATCGAGCAGGCGCTGGCGGAGCACGAGTTCCTCGACTTCGAAGAGCCGTACCGCCGTCGGGCCGTCCCTTGATTCCCGACCGAAGGGCCTTCGCCGGGGCCGGTGCCAAGCTGGTGCCGAGCGAGGAGCAGCGCCGGCCGACGAACCTGCCTGCCGCCCCACCACCGCTTCGCTGCATCGAACTGCAGCCGACGGACGCGCCGGTGCTGCAGGCCTTCTTCGAGGCGAACCCGACGTACTTTGAAAGCACCGGCGGCCAGCCGCCGCAGCCGGGCGAGGCGCTCGCCGAGATCAACGACCGCCCCCCGGCCGGCATGCCGCACGGCCGCGTGTGGGCGCTCGGCTTCGTCGACGCGCGCGAGCAGCTCGTCGCGATGGCGGGCGTCGTCGAGAACCTGATCGCCGCCGGCGTCTGGCACATCGGCCTCTTCATCGTGGCGACCGAGCGTCACGGCAAGGGCGACGCGCAGCAGCTGCACGCCGCGATCCTCGCGTGGGCGCGCGCGCACGGCGCGCAGTGGATGCGCCTGGGCGTCGTCGCGGGCAACGCGCGGGCGCAGGCCTTCTGGCGCCGCTGCGGCTACGTCGAGCTGCGCGAGCGCGAAGGCATCGCGATGGGTCGGCTGGTGCAGTCGGTGCGCGTGATGGTCAAGCCGCTCGCGCACCGGTCCGTCGAGCACTACCTCGAACGGGTCGAGCGCGACCGGCCCGGCTCGACGCTGCCATGACGAAGACGCCGCTGCCCGCCGGCGCCGCCGTCTACGAAGTGGGCGGCGCGGTGCGCGACGCGCTGCTCGGCCGCGCGGTGCATGACCACGACTGGGTCGTCGTCGGCACCGATCCGCAGGCGATGCAGGCCGCCGGCTTCGTGCCGGTGGGCCGCGACTTCCCGGTCTTCCTGCATCCGGAGACCCACGAGGAATACGCGCTCGCGCGCAGCGAACGCAAGACGGCCCCGGGCTACCGCGGCTTCGTCTTCCATGCCGCGGCCGACGTGACGCTGGAGCAGGACCTCGCACGGCGCGACCTGACGATCAACGCGATCGCGCGGGCCGCCGACGGCACGCTGGTCGATCCCTTCGGCGGGCGGCGCGATCTCGAGGCGCGCGTGCTGCGTCATGTGTCGCCGGCCTTCGCCGAGGACCCGGTGCGCATCCTGCGGCTCGCGCGCTTCGCGGCGCGCTTCGACGATTTCACGGTCGCGCCCGAGACCATGAAGCTGATGCGCGGCATGGTCTGCGACGGCGAAGCCGATGCGCTGGTGCCCGAGCGCGTGTGGCAGGAGTTGTCGCGCGGCTTGATGGAAGCCAAGCCCTCGCGGATGTTCGAGCTGCTGCGCGAGTGCGGCGCGCTCAAGCGGCTGCTGCCCGAGGTGGAGCGCCTGTGGGGCGTGCCGCAGCCCGAGGCGCATCACCCGGAGATCGACACCGGCGTGCACCTGATGATGGTGCTCGACATGGCCGCGCGGCTCGGTGCGCCGCTCGCCGTGCGCTACGCCTGCCTGTGCCACGACCTCGGCAAGGGCACGACGCCCGCCGAGCTGCTGCCGCGCCACCTGGGCCACGAAGGCCGCAGCGTGCGGCTGTTGAAGGCGATGAGCGCGCGGCTGCGGGTGCCGAACGACTGCCGCGAGCTCGCCGAGGTGGTGGCGCGCGAGCATGGCAACCTGCACCGCAGCGACGGCCTCGATGCGGCGGCGCTGCTGCGGCTGCTCGAACGCTGCGACGCGCTGCGCCAGCCGCAGCGCTTCGACGCCGTACTGCTGGCCTGCGAATGCGACGCGCGCGGCCGGCTGGGCCTGCAGCAGCGGCCCTATCCGCAGGCCGAGCGGCTGCGGGCGGCGCGCGACGCGGCGCTGGGCGTCGCGACGGCCGAGATCGCCGAGCGGGCTGCGGCCGCAGGCGCCCGCGGCCCGCGCATCGGCGAGGCGATCCAGGCGGCGCGGCGTGCGGCGATCGAGGCACGCCTGGGCTGAGGCTCGCTTGCCGGGCCGCCCGGCGTCACATTCCGGGACGACTGTGCCCGCGCCGAGACGCCTGAGACTCGCCAACGCCGATGGCCGCGGCCCGATCGGCATGGCAAGCTCGCCGCCCAGCATGACGACCCCACCAACGACTGCCGCGACCTCCGCCTCCCCGCCGCTCGCCCGCGTGCGCGGCCTCTCGGTGCGGCGCGAACGCCAGCGCCTGTTCCGCGCCCTCGACTTCGACTTGCCGCGCGGCCGCGCGCTGTGGATCCGCGGGCGCAACGGCAGCGGCAAGACCACGCTGCTGCGCGTGCTGGCCGGCCTGCGCAAGCCCGACGAGGGCGGCGTGGACTGGTCGGGCCGCCGCCCGCTGTTCATCGGCCACGCGAACGCGCTGAAGGACGACCTGACGGTGCTCGAATCGCTGCGCTTCGCGGCGCGGCTGCACCGGCATCGCGGCGACGCGGCCTCGCTCGAGGCCGCGCTCGCGCGCCTGAAGCTCGACGCGCGCCGCGACCAGCCGGTGCGCCAGCTCTCGCAAGGCCTGCGCCGGCGCGTCGCGCTGGCGCGGCTGGCGCTGGCCGACGAGGCCGAGGCCTGGCTGCTCGACGAGCCGCACGACGCGCTCGACGACGATTCCTCGGCGACGCTCGATGCGCTGATCGGCGAGCAGCTTGCGCGCGGCGGCGCGGTGGCGCTGACGCACCACGGCCAGGTCCGCCTGGCTGCCGAGCGGCTCGACACGCTGGTGCTGGACCGGGCGTCGGGCGCGCCGTGAGCACGCCGGCAGGGGGTTCGACATGGTCCTCGCTGCATGCCCTGCTGCTGCGCGAGCTGCGGCTCGCGTGGCGGCGCCGCGTCGATGCGCTGATGCCGCAGGTCTTCTTCGTCGCCGCGGCGAGCCTGTTCCCGCTCGGCGTCGGGCCGGAGGCGCAGACGCTGCGCACCATCGCGCCCGGCGTGCTGTGGGTCGGCGCGCTGCTCGCGACGATGCTGTCGGTCGCCCAGCTCTACGCGGCCGACCACGCCGACGGCTCGCTCGAGCAGCTGCTGCTGTCGGGGCTGGCGCCGTCGGCGGTGGCCGCGGCGAAGGCGCTCGCGCACTGGCTGGTGACGGGCGCGCCGCTGCTGGTCGCCGCCCCGGTGCTCGGGCTGATGTTCGGGCTGGGCGCCGGCGCGGTCGGCATGCTGGTGCTCACGCTCGCGCTCGGCACGCCGGTGCTGAGCCTGCTCGGCGGGCTCGGCGCGGCGCTGACGCTGGGCCTGCGCAACGGCGGCATGCTGCTGATCGTCGTGGTGCTGCCGCTGGCGATCCCGACGCTGATCTTCGGCGCGGCGGCGGTCGCGGCGGTCGAGGCGGGGCTGTCGGCGCGCGGGCACCTGTCGCTGCTCGGCGCGGTGCTGATCCTCACCGCGCTGTTCGCGCCGGTGGCGACCGGCGCGGCGCTGCGGATCGCCACCGAGTGAGCCGCTCGGCCTCACGCCGCGGTGGCGCGAAGCGATCGCCGAGAATCCTGGGCTGCCCCAGCTGTCCCGCCCGGTGAGATCGCCGTGAGACTTTTCACCTTCGCCGCGCCCTCGCGCTTCTACGCCCTCGCCGGCCGGCTGCTGCCTTGGCTGTGGGCCGCCGCCGCGGTGCTGGCCGCGCTAGGCCTGTACCGTGGCTTCTTCGTGGCGCCAACCGACGCGACGCAGGGCGAGGTCTACCGGATCATCTTCATTCACGTGCCGGCGGCCTGGATGTCGATGCTGCTGTACCTGGTGATGGCGTTCTGGGCCGCGGTGGGCTGGGCGTTCAAGGCGCGGCTCGCGTCGATGGTCGCGCAGGCGATCGCGCCGACCGGCGCCTGGATGACCTTCCTCGCGCTGTGGACCGGCGCGCTGTGGGGCCAGCCGACCTGGGGCACCTGGTGGGTGTGGGATGCGCGGCTGACCTCGGAGCTGATCCTGCTGTTCCTCTACCTCGGCTACCTGGCCTTGGTGAACGCGATCGACGACCGCCGCCGCGCCGACCAGGCCGGCGCGCTGCTCGCGGTGGTCGGCGCGATCAACGTGCCGATCATCTATTTCTCGGTGCGCTGGTGGAACACGCTGCACCAGGGCGCGAGCGTGAGCCTGACGGCCGCGCCGAAGATGGCCGAGACGATGCTGGAGGCGATGCTGCTGATGACGCTGGCCTTCTGGGCCTATGCCTTCGCGGTCGTGTTCCAGCGCACCCGTGCGATCGTGCTCGAGCGCGAGGCCGGCGCGCGCTGGGTGCGGCAGATCGCGCACGACGACGGGAACGTTCCGCCGGCCACGGCCACCAAGGCCGCGGCCTAGAGGTGCCTCGATGCAGTCCTTCATCACCTTCTTCACCGAGCGCGGCGGTCACGGGCCGTTCTTGTGGGGTGCCTACGCGATGTGCGCGTTCGTGCTGGCGCTCGATGCGCTCGGCACCTGGCAGCGCCATCGCCGCGCGAAGGCCGCCGCACGCACCGCGCCGCTCGACGACCTGCAGGAAGACTGACATGAAGCCCCGCCACAAACGCATCGCGATCGTCGTCGGCGGCCTGGCCGCGCTCGGCGTCGCCACCGCCCTCGTGCTGAACGCGCTGAACAGCAACCTCGTGTTCTTCTATTCGCCGTCGCAGATCGAATCGAAGGAAGCGCCGGTGAACCGGAGCTTCCGCATCGGCGGCATGGTCGAGGAAGGCAGCGTGAAGCGCGACGGCGTCAACGTGCAGTTCGTCGTCACCGACACGGTGAAGACCACGCCGGTGCGCTACGCCGGCATCCTTCCCGACCTGTTCAAGGAGGGCAAGGGCGTGGTCGCGCAGGGCCGGCTCGACAACGGCGTGTTCGTCGCGAGCGAGGTGCTCGCCAAGCACGACGAGAACTACATGCCGCCCGAGGCCGCAGAGGCGCTGGCGAAGGCCAAGGGCCAGCAGGGCCAGGGCCAGCAGGGCCCGCAACCGGCCGGCACGCTCGCCAACGGCGGGGCCGGCAAGCCCGCCGCCTACGGCGCGCAAGGAGACCCGCGGTGATCCCCGAGCTCGGCCACTTCCTCCTCTGGCTCGCGCTCGGCGTGAGCCTGGTGCTCGGCGTCGTGCCGCTGCACGGTGCGGCCCGAGGCCGGCTCGACGCCATGGGCTCGGCGCGCCCGCTCACGGGGCTGCTGTTCGTGCTTGTCGCGGCCTCGATGGCCTGCCTGGCCATCGGCTTCGTGCGCGACGACTTCTCGGTGCTCTACGTCGCCTCGAACTCGAACAGCGCGCTGCCGCTGCCCTACAAGGTCGCGGGCATCTGGGGCGGCCACGAAGGCTCGCTGCTGCTGTGGCTGCTGATGCTCGCCGGCTGGATGCTCGCGGTCGCCTGGCTCAGCGCGCACCTGCCGCAGCCGGTGATCGCGCGCATCCTCGCGGTGATGGGCTGGATCGCGGTGGGCTTCTTGCTGTTCACGCTGCTCACCTCGAACCCCTTCGACCGCCTGTTCCCGGCGCCGCCGGACGGTCGCGACCTCAACCCGCTGCTGCAGGACCCGGGGATGGTGATCCACCCGCCGCTGCTCTACATGGGCTACGTCGGCTTCTCGGTAGCCTTCGGCTTCGCGGTCGCGGCGCTGATCGGCGGCCAGCTCGACGCCACCTGGGCCCGCTGGACCCGGCCGTGGACCACCGCCGCGTGGTGCTTCCTCACGCTCGGCATCGCGATGGGCAGCTGGTGGGCCTACTACGAGCTCGGCTGGGGCGGCTGGTGGTTCTGGGACCCAGTCGAGAACGCCTCGCTGATGCCGTGGCTGATCGGCACCGCGCTGATCCATTCGCTGGCGGTGACCGAAAAGCGCGGCAGCTTCAAGGCCTGGACCGTGCTGCTCGCCATCCTGGCCTTCGCGCTGTCGCTGCTCGGCACCTTCCTCGTGCGCTCGGGCGTGCTCTCGTCGGTGCATGCCTTCGCCACGGACCCGTCGCGCGGCCTGTTCATGCTGGTGTTCCTCGCGATCGTCGTCGGCATCTCGCTCGCGCTGTACGCCTGGCGCGCGCCGACGGTGGGCCTGGGCGCGCGCTTCGAGCTGATCTCGAAGGAAAGCATGCTGCTGGCGAACAACGTGCTTCTTCTGGTGGCGACCGGGGCCGTCCTGCTCGGCACGCTCTACCCGCTGGTGCTCGACGCCCTGGGCCTCGGCAAGATCTCGGTGGGCCCGCCCTACTTCGACACCGTGTTCGCGCCCCTGATGGCGCCGCTGGTGTTCCTGATGGGCGTCGGCCCGGTCGCGCGCTGGAAGCAGGCCGAGCTGCCCGAGCTGACCACGCGGCTGAAGTGGGCCGCCGTGGTGACGATCGTCTGCGCGCTGGCGACCGGCTGGATCGCCGGGCGCATCGGCCTCGTCTCGAGCCTGGGTCTCGCGATGGCGTTCTGGATCGCCTGCGCGGTGGCTGTCGATCTGATCGACAAGCTGCGCGGCGCGGGGAGCCTGGCCGAACGCGCGCGCCGGCTCCCGCGCGCGACGCTCGGGATGATGGCGGCGCACCTCGGCGTCGCGGTCCTCGTCTTCGGCGTGACGATGGTCAAGACCTACGGCGAAGAGCGCGACGTGCAGATGGCGCCCGGCCAAAGCGCCGATCTCGCCGGCTACCGCTTCGCCTTCCAGGGCACGCGCGAAGTGACCGGCCCGAACTACCGCGCGCTGCAGGGCGTGTTCGAGGTGCAGACCACGGAAGGTCGCGTGCTCGGCACGATGCGCCCCGAAAAGCGCATCTACCGCGTGCAGCGCGACGTGATGACCGAGGCCGCGATCAACGCCGGCTTCGCGCGCGACCTCTACGTCTCGCTCGGCGAGGCGGTCGACAACGGCGGCGCCTGGATCGTGCGGCTGCAGGTCAAGCCCTTCGTCGACTGGATCTGGGGCGGCTGCGCGCTGATGGCGCTGGGCGGCTTCCTCGCGCTGAGCGACCGGCGCTACCGCGCGAAGCTGCGGCGCGAGAGCCCGGCAGCCGCCGAGGGCGCGGCCGCATGAAGCGCGTGCGCTTGGACGGTCCACGATCATGAGGAAGCTGCGCTTCCTCGTGCCCCTCGCCCTCTTCGCCGCGCTGCTGCTCTTCCTGCTGCGCGGCCTGGAGCTGAATCCGCGCGAGGTGCCCTCGCCGCTGGTGGGCAAGCCGGCGCCGGCCTTCGAGCTGACGCGGCTCGACGACCCGAACCGCAAGCTCGCGCGCGACGACCTGCTCGGCCGCGTCTGGGTGCTCAACGTCTGGGCCTCGTGGTGCGCGGCCTGCCGCGACGAGCATCCGCTGCTGGTCGACTTCGCCAAGCGCGGCGTCGTGCCGGTCTACGGCCTCAACTACAAGGACGGCCGCAAGGAAGGCCTCGACTGGCTCGCGCGCATGGGCGATCCCTACGCCGCCTCGCTGTTCGACGGCGACGGCCGCGTCGGCATCGACTTCGGCGTCTACGGCGTGCCCGAGACTTTCGTGATCGACAAGCAGGGCGTGATCCGCCTGAAGCACATCGGACCGATCACGCCCAAGGTGTTGAGCGAGCGCATCGAGCCGCTGCTGAAGGAACTGATATGACGCCCCCCGTTGCGGCCTCGCCGCGCCTCCCCGAAGGAGCGCCGCTGGCGGCCCGGCGGCGCCGGATCCGCGGCAACCGCTGGGTTGGGCTGGTGCTTTGCGCGCCGTTGCTCGCGACGGCGCAAGCGGCCTCGGCACCCGCCGACCCGGCGCTCGATGCGCGCGTGCAGGCGATCTCCGCCGAGCTGCGCTGCCTGGTGTGCCAGAACCAGACGATCGCCGAGTCGCATGCCGGCCTCGCGGTCGACCTGCGCCGTCAGGTGCGCGAGATGCTCGCGCGCGGCGACAGCAAGGAGCAGATCGTCGACTACATGACCGCGCGCTACGGCGACTTCGTGCTGTACCGGCCGCCGGTGAAGGCAAGCACCGTGGCGCTGTGGTTCGGCCCGGCGGTGCTGCTGGTCGTCGCGGTGGGCACGCTCGTGCTCGTGCTGCGGCGGCGCGCGCGCCTGCCGGCCGAGCGCTTCGAGCCCGATCCCGACGAGGCCGCGAGCGAGGGGCCGCGATGAGCGCACCCGCGAACACCCGGCCGGCGCGGCTCGGCTGGGCGCCGCTGGGCGCGATGGCGGCCTTCGTGGTCGCGGTCGCGGTCGCCGGCTACGCCTACAAGGGCAAGCCGGCGCTGCTGATCGGCGGCGGCGCGCCGGCGGGCACGCTCGACGCTCGCGCCGGCGCCGGCGCCGGAGGCGACGCCGAGGCGGCCGCGGCGGTCGCGCAGATGAGCGAGCTGACCGACCGCCTCGCCGAGCGCATGAAGGAGCGGCCCGACGATCCGACCGGCTGGGCGATGCTCGGGCGCAGCCAGGCCGCGCTGGGGCGCCACGCCGAGGCCGCCGCGTCGCTGGCGAAGGCGTCGGCGATGAAGCCCGACGACGCGACGCTGCTGGTCGACTGGGCCGATGCGCTCGCGATGAGCCAGGGCCAGAAGCTCGAGGGCGCGCCGCTCGCGCTGATCGAGAAGGCGCTCGCGATCGACCCGAACCAGCTGAAGGCGCTGTCGCTCGCGGGTGCGGCGGCGTTCGTGAAGAACGACTACCCCGGCGCGCTGAAGCACTGGGAGAAGCTGGTGGCGGTCGGCCCGCCGCAGGACGACTTCGTGCGCGAGATGAAGGGCGCGGTCGCGCAGGCGCGGCAGCTCGCGGGCTTGCCGCCGGCGGCCGACGCGGCACCGGTCGCGGCGGGCGTGGGCAGCGTGCGTGGCCGGGTCAGCCTCTCGGCGGCGCTCGCCAGGCAGGTCGCGCCGGGCGACACGGTGTTTGTGTCTGCGCGCGCCGCCGACGGCGCGTCGCGCATGCCGCTGGCGGTGCTGAAGAAGCAGGTGAAGGACCTGCCGCTCGACTTCACGCTCGACGACAGCCTCGCGATGTCGCCCGCCGCGAAGCTTTCGTCGCTTCCGCCGTCCTCGCAGGTGATCGTCACCGCGCGCATCAGCGCGAGCGGGCAGGCGGTGCCGCAGCCGGAGGACCTGGGCGCGCAGTCGAAGGCGGTCGAGCTCGGAGCGAGCGGCGTGGTGCTGGAGATCGCGGGGCCGATCGGGCGGTAGCGAGGCCGTCAGGCAGCTTCGGCGTTCGAGCGGAGACGGTGTCTCCTCGAACGATGCGGGCGGCGGTTCTCAGAGCTCGGCAGCCACCCGCTTCAAGCCGCCGAGGATGCGATCGGCCACCACCGCGGGAAAGCCTTTCGGCAACGCATTCGCAACTGCATCGACGACGCCCGGCGTGCGCTCGACCACGTCCTGCACGACAGCTTCCGGCCCGAGCCCCTGCGCCCCGAGGATGCCGTGACGCCGGCCGACTTCGATCCAGTGCCGCCGGACGATGTCCTTCATGCGCCAGTGCGGGTTCTTCGAGCGCACGGCCATCGCGAGCCTGATCTTGTGCTCCGAGACCTGATTCGGTCCTGCCCCCAGCATCGGAAAGAACGAGAGCACGTCGTACAGCGGCGTCAGCGCGTAGCGGCCGCCCGCATGCAAGGCGATGCTGAAGTTCTTCGCGTGGCCATCGGGCGCTCGCAGCATCCAGAACAGCAGCTGCGCCCGGAAGAAGGCTTCGCGATCCTGTTCCCGCCGGATCGAGCCGTCGAGCAGGCCGAGGATGCGATCGATGCCGGGGCCACCGTCGGCTTCGTACTTCGCGAAGGCCGGCGTGCCGGTGGCCTGGCACATGTCTTCTTGCGGCAGGCGCAGCAGCCAACGGCCGTTGCCGGCCCAGCGGCGGTCGAAGCGCTCGACCGCGAGCACGCGTTGATCCTCGAAGAGGAGCGGATGGCAACGCGCCACGTCGAGCCGGTAGGCTGCGAGGATCTGCGCGCAGAGCCACTCGTTCTCGATCGAATGGCGCAGGTCGAGCCGCGCGTTGCCGACGAGACCCATCGGCAGCTTGAGGATGTGCGTGGTCGGCGTGGCGCCGAGGGGCCGCCACCATGCACCGCGGTGCCAGAGCAGCGCCGTCTTTTCCTGGGCACCGGCGATCGAGATGCGCAAGTCATCCGCATCGTCACGAAGCGGGCTCGCAAAGGTCGCGTTGCGCAGCCGTCGCGCGACCGCGGCTTCATCGAGTGGACGCGCCTGGATCGTTTCGATCGTCCCGGGCGCTTCGTCCTCGGGAAGCAACTGCACGGCACCCACGCAGTCGCGCCCGATTTGCGCCAACAGATCGAAGGCGTCGGTGCTCGCGGCACCGAAGCGGCGCGCCATGCGGTCGAGGATCGGCTGGCTGTCCGGGAGCAGGTTGTCGAACCAGGCACGCACAGCCGGGCCGCGGATCGGAAGGTTGCCGGCACGCATCGGCAAGGAAAGCGACAGCGGTCGGGATTGCGACGAGGCCAACCATGCGGCGTCGTAAGTCAGTTCGTCGCCGGCAGGGGTGGCGCTCCACCGGCCGACGCGCTCGCCGTTCATCCATACCGCGAGGCGACGAGCGCTCACCAAACGTCCTTGCCGACGGGCGCCTTCGGCATGGAGACGGCCGTCGATCCTTCATGGCGGCTCTGGCTCAACGAAAGCTCGACCCCGAGCACAGCCAGCAGCTTCATCAGCCGGGCCACGCTCATGCTGTCGGCATTGCGCTCCATCGCAGACATCGTCTGCTGGGTGATGCCCAGGCGTGTGGCGATCTCGGCTTGCGTCAACCCGGACGCCTTGCGAAAGCCCTGGAGCAGCGCCGGCAACTGCTCAGGCGTAAGGACCGGGAACGTCTTCATGCGGATGCGTCAAGTCAAGGCATACGCACTATAAGCTGTGTTCTCGTTTTACTGCTTAAAAGCAGTATCTTGGAAATACAGCTTTCAATCTGTGATCGCAGTGATCACTGCCGTGGAGCTTGGTAGGCCGCCCGTGAGTCGAACACGGCACCAACAGATTATGAGTCTGCTGCTCTAACCAATCATGAGCTAGCGGCCCCCGGACACCGCCACGATTCTAGGCAGCCGGCTTCTGGCTGAGCGCCTGGCTGACCAACCGGGAGGTGATGTCGACGATCTGGATCATCCGCTCGTAGGGCATGCGCGTCGGGCCGATCACGCCGAGCGTGCCGACGATCTGGCCGTCGACGACGTACGGCGCCGAGACGACCGACAGCTCCTCGTACGGCACGACCTGGCTCTCGCCGCCGATGAAGATGCGCACGCCCTCGGCCCGGCTGCTCACGTCGAGCAGGCGCATCAGCTGCGTCTTCTGCTCGAACAGGTCGAACAGCTTGCGCAGGGAGCCCAGGTCGCTGCCGAAGTCCTGCACCGCGAGCAGGTTGCGCTCGCCGGCCACGACGACCTGCTCGGCATCGTCGTCCGCGCCGGCGCTGCCGAGCTGCATCGCGGCCTGCATCAGCGTCGCGATCTCGCCGCGCAGCGTTTCGATCTCGTGCTTGAGCCGCTCGCGCACCGCCTCGATCGACAGGCCCGAGTAGTGCGCGTTGACGAAGTTGCTGGCCTCGAGCAGCTCCGGCTGCGTGAAGTCGCGCGCGGTCATCACGACGCGGTTCTGCACGTCGCCGTCGGGCGCGACCAGGATCACCAGCACGCGCCGTTCGCCCAGCCGCAAAAACTCGAGGTGATGGAACACGCTCGCCTTGCGCGGCGCGGTGATCACGCCGACGAACTGCGAAAGGCTGGAGAGCATCTGCGCGGCGCTCGCGATCACGCGCTGCGGCTGGTCGGCTTGCAGCTGCGCCTCGTGGGAGGCATGCAGCGCGGCGTCGCGCTGCGCGGTCAGCATGGTGTCGACGAACAACCGATAGCCGCGCGCGGTCGGAATGCGCCCGGCGCTGGTGTGCGGGCTCGCGATGAGGCCCAGCTCTTCCAGATCGGCCATCACGTTGCGGATGGTGGCCGGGCTCAGCTCCAGGCCGCTGGCGCGCGAGAGGGTGCGCGAGCCGACCGGCTGCCCGTCGGCGATGTAGCGCTCGACCAGGGTCTTCAGCAGGCTGCGGGCGCGGTCGTCGAGCATCGTGCGCGGATTTTAGGCAGCGGCCTCGTGATGTAATTTCCGCCATGCCCTCCCGTTTCCGTCATGCGGCCCTCGTGGGCAAGTACCAGGCGCCGGGCAGTCGCAAGGTCATCGCGGGCGTGGCGGAGTTCCTCGGCGACCAGGGCCTCGAGGTCTCGCTCGAAGCCACCACGGCGCAGGCCTGCGGCCTCGCCGATTACGCCGCGCTCGACGCGCAGGCGATCGGCGCGCAATGCGATCTGGCGATCGTCGTCGGCGGCGACGGCACGATGCTGGGCACCGCCCGCCAGCTCGCGCGCTTCAACGTGCCGCTGGTGGGCATCAACCAGGGCCGGCTCGGCTTCATGACCGACATCCCGATCGGCGAGCTGCGCGAAACACTCGCGCCGATGATCGCCGGCGACTACGAGGAAGAGCACCGCACGATGCTCGAAGGCAGCGTCAAGCGGCGCACCGGGGCCGGCATCGACACGCTCTACGAAACCTTCGCGGTCAACGACGTGGTGGTGAGCCGCGGTGCCGGCGCCGGCATGGTGGAGCTGCGAGTGTCGGCGCAGGAGCACTTCGTCGCGAACTTCCGCGCCGACGGCCTGATCGTCGCGTCGCCGACCGGCTCGACCGCGTATGCGCTGTCGGCCGGCGGGCCGATCCTGCATCCGTCGATCGCCGGCTGGGTGATGGTGCCGATCGCGGCGCATTCGCTGTCGAACCGGCCGATCGTGCTGCCCGACTTCGGCGAAATCTCGATCGAGATCGTCGCCGGCCGCGATGCCAGCGTGAACTTCGATCACCAGAGCCTCGCGAGCCTGCTGCACGGCGACGTGATCTGCGTGCGCCGCAGCGAGCACCGCATCCGCATCCTGCACCCGCGCGGCTGGAGCTACTACGCGACGCTGCGGCGCAAGCTGTTCTGGAACGAAGGCACGGAATGACTTCCCCCCGTTGCGCCTTTGCCGCGCCCCCCCGGGCAGGCGCCGCTGGCGGACCGGCGAAGCCGGATCCGCGGCGGCTGCCCGGCTGCGCGCGCCTCGGCGCCGAATGCGCGTCGTCCTTGCCCGGCAGGCGCTGACATGC
>NZ_DASTPW010000003.1:0-65597 GCF_035762065.1 Methylibium sp. | reverse complement strand
GGCTTCACCGCCCGCAGCGCCGCCATGAAGTCGTTCTCGATCCGGTGCAGCGCCGCTTCGGTGTGGCCTTCGAAGCGCAGCACCAGCACCGGCGTCGTGTTGCTGCCGCGGATCAGGCCGAAGCCGTCGGCGTAGTCGACGCGCACGCCATCGATCGTGCCGACTTCGCCGCCGTCGAAGGCGAGCCGCCCGTCGGCCACGCGGGCCTGAAGCTCGGCGACCACCTTGTGATGCTCGCCCTCGGCGCAAGGCACGTTGAGCTCGGGCGTCGAGAAGCTGGTCGGCAGCGCGTTGAGCACCGCGCTCGGGTCGGCGCTGCGCGAGAGGATCTCGAGCAGCCGGGCCGCGGTGTAGGTGGCGTCGTCGAAGCCGTACCAGCGCTCGCCGAAGAAGATGTGGCCGCTCATCTCGCCGGCGATCGGTGCCTTCATTTCCTTCAGCTTGGCCTTGATCAGCGAGTGGCCGGTCTTCCACATGGTCGGCGCGCCGCCGGCCTCGCGGATCGCCTCGACCAGCCGCTGGCTGCACTTCACGTCGTAGATCACCGGCGCGCCGGGATGGCGCTGCAGGATGTCGCGCGCATAGAGCATCAACTGGCGGTCGGGGAAGATGTTCTGCCCGTCGGCGGTGATGACGCCGAGGCGGTCGCCGTCGCCGTCGAAGGCGAGGCCGAGTTCGGCGCCGGTCCGCTGCACCGTGCGGATCAGGTCGACCAGGTTCTCCGGCTTCGACGGATCGGGGTGGTGGTTCGGGAAGTCGCCGTCGACCTCCGAGTACAGCTCGATCACCTCGCAGCCGAGCGCGCGGAGGATGCCGGGCGCCGACGCTCCGGGAATCCCGTTGCCGGAGTCGACGACGATCTTCATCGGCCGCGCGAGCTTGCAGTCGCCGACGATGCGCGCGCGGTACTCGTCGAGCACGTCCATCGCGCCGGCGCGGCCGCGGCGCTTGGCGTAGTCCTCGTTCTGGATGCGGCGCTTGAGGCCCTGGATCTCGTCGCCGTAGATGGCGCGGCCGG
Organism: Methylibium sp.; assembly: GCF_035762065.1. Classification (GTDB taxonomy): domain Bacteria; phylum Pseudomonadota; class Gammaproteobacteria; order Burkholderiales; family Burkholderiaceae_C; genus Methylibium. The sequence goes on along the minus strand of NZ_DASTPW010000003.1, from coordinate 64,579 downwards.
CCAGCACCATCTTGAAGCCGTTGTAGTCCTTCGGGTTGTGGCTGCCGGTCACCTGGATGCCGCTGCGGCAGCCGTGCGCGCTGCGCGTGGCCGCGACGTAATACAGCATCGGCGTCGTCACGGGCCCGAGGTCCACCACGTCGAGCCCGGTCGATTGCAGCCCGCGCACCAGCGCCGCGACCAGCCCCGGCCCGGATAGCCGCCCGTCGCGGCCGACCGCGACCGCCTTCTCGCCCTGCGCGACGGCCTCGGTGCCGAAGGCGCGGCCCAGGTGCTCGGCGAAGGTTTCGTCGATGGTCGTGCCGACGATGCCGCGGATGTCGTAAGCCTTGAAGATCGAATCGGCGACTTGCATGCGTGAGTCCTGTGCTTGAGTGGCGGGCCGGCACGGATTATGGGAAGCCGCATCGACGCGGCCGGATCTGGGCTCGATGCGCGGCGCAGCGGGACCGTTGCGCTCGACGCGCGGGGCGGTCTCGTGCGGCTCGAGGCACAGGTCCGAAAACGGCGAGTCCCGGCCGGGCCGGCGCCTACCATGGCTGCATGTCGGCCCTGCCCCTGCCCGCAGCCTCCACGTCGATCGACGACGACACCGCATACCGCGCCTGGCTCGAACGCGACGCGAGCTATGACGGGCGGCTGTTCGCCGGCGTCACCTCGACCGGCATCTATTGCCGCCCGGTGTGCCGCGTGCGCATGCCGCGGCGCTCGAACCTGCGCTTCTTCGCCAATGCGGCGAGTGCACAGCAGGCGGGCTTCCGGCCCTGCCTGCGCTGCCGGCCGGAGCTGGCGCCGGGGCTGTCGCTGGTCGATTCGCCGCAGGTGCTCGCCGCCCACGCGGCGCGGATGCTCGAGCACGCGGCGCGCAGCGGGCTCGACCTGCAGCTGCCCGACATCGCCGCGAAGCTCGGCGTCACCGACCGCCACCTGCGCCGCATCTTCGTCGCCGCCCACGGCGTGACGCCGATCGACTACTGGACCAACCAGCGCCTGCTGCTCGCCAAGCAGTTGCTGACCGACACCACCCTGCCGGTCACGCAGATCGCCTTGCAATGCGGCTTCGCGAGCCAGCGGCGCTTCAATGCCGCGTTCGCCGCGCATTGCCGGATGAGCCCGAGCCGGCTGCGCCTGGCCGGGCGCACGGCCGCGGCGGGTGCGCAGGCCGCGACCCGCCTCGTGCTCGCCTACCGGCCGCCCTACGACATCGATTCGCTGATGCGCTTCGCCGCGGCACGCGCGATCGAAGGCGTCGAGACGATCGACGGCCCGCTGTCGATGCGCCGCACGCTGCGCATCGCCGATGCGCGCGCGCCCGGCGGACAGCACGCCGGCTGGATCGCGCTGCGCTTCCTGCCCGCGGCGCACCGCGTCGAACTCGCGCTTGCGCCGAGCCTGGAGCCGGCGCTCGCCCGAGTGCTCGACGTCGTGCGGCAGGCGCTCGACCTCGACGCCGACCCCTCGCGCATCGACCCGGTGCTCGCGCGTCTGCCCTGCGCGCCGCGCGAGGGCTTGCGCCTGCCCGGGGGCTTCGACGGCTTCGAGACCGCGATGCGCGTGATCCTCGGCCAGCAGGTCACCGTCAAGGGCGCGCGCACGCTGGCGCGGCGGCTGGTCGAGCGCTTCGGCGCGCCGCTCGCGACGCCGTTCGACGACCTGCACCGGCTCTTCCCCGACGCCGCGACGCTCGCGGCCGCGCGGCCCGCCGACATCGGCACGCTGGGCATCGTGCGCCAGCGCGTCGGCGCGATCCAGGCGCTGGCGCGCGCCGTCGCCGACGGCCGGCTCGCGCTGCACCGCGGCGCGCCGCTGCAGGCGACGCTCGATGCACTGCGCGCGATGCCCGGCATCGGCGAATGGACGGTGCAGGTGATCGCGATGCGCGCGCTCGCCTGGCCCGACGCCTGGCCCGCCACCGACATCGGCCTGCACAACGCGCTCGGCTCACGGGACGCGAAGCACGTCACCGCGCTCGCCGAAGCCTGGCGCCCCTGGCGCGCCTACGCGGTGATGCGGCTGTGGCACCACCTGGAGAACGCAACATGAACCTGCACATCACCCTGGCGAGCGGCCCTGCGCCGAGCCTGGCCCCTGCGCGCGGCGCGTGGCCGCTGGTCGCGCAGGGGCGTGGCGACACGCCGCTCGGCCCTGTCACGCTCGCCGCCACCGAACAAGGCCTGGCCGGCCTGTGGTTCGACCGCCAGAAGCACCACCCCGGCCCGCTCGATGCGCCGGTCGATGCGAACCAGCGCTGGATCGCGCAGACGCTCGCCGAACTCGCCGCCTACTGGCGCGACGGCCGTGCGCGCTTCGCGGTGCCGCTGGATCCGCGCGGCACGCCCTTCCAGCAGGCGGTGTGGCAGGCGCTGCGGCGCATCGAACACGGCGCGACGGCGAGCTACGGCGCGATCGCCGCGCAACTGGGCCGCGCGGGCGCGGTGCGCGCGGTCGGCGCGGCGGTCGGCCGCAATCCGATCTCCGTGATCGTGCCCTGCCACCGCGTGATCGGCTCGGCCGGCGCACTGACCGGCTATGCCGGCGGGCTCGAACGCAAGCTGGAGCTGCTGCGGCTCGAAGGGGTGCTGCGCTGAAGCCGCGCGATGGCGGCGAGCTGGTCGCGCTCGCGGCGCTGTGGGGCGCTTCCTTCCTGTTCATGCGCGTCGGCGCGGGCGAGTTCGGCGCCGTCGCGCTCGCCGGCCTGCGCGTGATCGGCGCGGCGCTGTTCCTGCTGCCCTTGCTGGCCGCGCGCGGGCAGCTCGGCGCGCTGCGCGAGCACGCCGGCACGATCATGGTCGTCGGCATCGCCAACTCGGCGCTGCCCTTCCTCGCCTACAGCTATGCGGCGCTGTCGATCACCGCGGGGCTGTCGTCGATTTTCAACGCGACCACGCCGCTGTGGGGCGCGGCGATCGCGTGGTGGTGGCTCGGCGACCGGCCGACGCGCTCGCGCATGCTCGGGCTCGCGCTGGGCTTCGCCGGCGTGATGGGCCTGGCCTGGGACAAGGCGAGCTTCAAGCCCGGCGCCGACGCGGCCGGCTGGGCGGTGCTCGCCTGCCTCGCGGCCACGCTGCTGTACGGCTGGTCGGCCAACTACACGCGCAAGCGGCTTGCCGGCGTGCCGCCGCTGGCACTGGCCACCGGCAGCCAGCTCTCGGCCGCGCTGTGCCTGGCGCTGCCGACCTGGTGGTGGTGGCCGGCGGTGCTGCCGTCGGCCCGAAGCTGGCTCGCGCTCGTGCTGCTGTCGGTCGCCAGCACCGGCATGGCCTACCTGCTGTATTTCCGGTTGATCGCGCGGCTCGGACCGGCGCGGGCACTGACCGTGACCTACCTGATCCCGGTCTTCGCGGTGCTCTGGGGCTGGCTGCTGCTCGAAGAAGCACTGACCGGCGCGATGCTCGTCGGCGGCGCGGTGATCCTGCTGGGCACCTCGCTCGCGACGGGCCTGCTGAAGCTGCCGCCGGCGCGGCCGAAGCGCTCGCGCTGAGCACCGCTTCGGGGCCCGGGGCGGCGCCGGCGCCGCCCCGGCGCAAGGCTCGGGAATGCGCCTTGCCGACGCTCCGCACGCTTCGTGCCCCAAGCAGTCGTCATGCACCTGGCCCTCTTCTGTCCTCCGTACGCCGGACACCTGAACCCGATGTTCGCGCTCGGATCGGCGCTGCAGCGGCGCGGGCACCGCGTCACGTTCGTCGCGATCGACGATGCCGCGGCGTCCATCGAGGCGGCCGGCTTCGGCTGCGAGCGGGTCGGCGCGCACAGCCATCCGCGCGGCACGCTGGCACGGCTCGAACGCGCGTTGACGTCGTTGCGCGGCGTCTACGGCATCCGCAAGGTGATCGCCGACGTGGCCGGCATGACCGACATGCTGTGCCGCGACGCGCCCGCGGTGCTGCGGCGGATCGAGCCGGCCGGCATCGTCTGCGATCAGCTCGAGCCCGCGGGCGGGCTGCTCGCCCGGCGCTTCGGCCTGCCGCAGGTGTCGGTCGCCAACGCGCTGATGCTGAACCGCGAGCCCTACGTGCCGCCGCCGTTCACCGACTGGGACTACCGGCGCACGCGCTGGGCGCGCGAACGCAACCTCGGCGGCTACCGGGTCAGCGACTGGCTGATGGGCCGCGTCTCGGCGGTGCTTGCGCACTGGTCCGCGGCGTTCGGCCTGCCGCTCGCCACGCGCACCGAGCAGTGCCTTTCGGCGCGGCAGATCGGGCAACTGTCGAGCGCGCTCGACTTCCCGCGCGAAGACCTGCCCGAAGGCTTCGCCTACACCGGGCCGCTGCGTGCCGCTGCGGAAGACGAGCCACCGTGGACGCCGCCGGCCGGTACGCGCGGGCCGCTCGCCTTCGTGAGCCTCGGCAGCCTGCAGGGCGGGCGCTTCGCGCTGATCGCGCGGATCACGCAGGCGTGTCGCGAACTCGGGCTGACCGCGGTGGTCGCGCACAACGGGCGCCTGAGCGACGCGCAAGCCGCCGCGCTGCCGGGCGCGCCGATCGTCGCGCGCCACCTGCCGCAGCGGCGCGTGATCGCGCGGTGCGAACTGGTGGTGACGCACGGCGGCATGAACACCGTGCTCGACGCGCTGGCGCTCGGCGTGCCGCTGGTGCTGGTGCCTCTGGCGATGGAGCAGGGCGCGATCGCGCGTCGCGTCGTGCGCGCGGGCGCGGGCGCACGCCTGCAGGGCCGCTCCACCAGCGTCGCGGCGCTGCGCCGGCCGATGCAGCGCGTGCTGCACGACGCCGCGTTCCGCTCGCGCGCGCGGGACATCGCGGCCTCGCTGACGGCCGCCGGCGGCGCGCCGCGCGCGGCCGAACTGGTGGAGCGCCATGCCCTCCATTGAGCCCGCGCGCCACGACCTCGTGCTCGCCGGCGGCGGGCTCGCCAACGGGCTGATCGCCTGGCGGCTGCGCGAGACGCGCCCGCAGCTGCGCGTGCTGGTGCTGGAGAGCGGCCCGTCGCTCGGCGGCAACCACACCTGGTCCTTCCACGACGGCGATCTCGACGCCGACCAGCGCGTCTGGATGCAGCCCTTCGTCGTGCACCACTGGCCGCATCACGCGGTGATGTTCAAGACGCGCTCGCGCCGCCTGCACGGCGGCTACAACTCGATCACCTCGCAGCGCTTCCACGCGGTGCTGATGGCGAGGCTCGGCGATGCGGTGCGGCTGGGCACCGCGCTCGACGAGGTCGCGCCGACGCACGTGCGCACCGGCGCCGGCGAACGCATCGACGCCGCGGCGGTGATCGACGGTCGGGGCTTCCGGCCGAGCCCGCACCTGCAGCTGCGGCACCAGAAGTTCGTCGGCCTCGAGGTCCGGCTGGCGGCGCCGCACGGACTGGCCGGCCCGACCATCATGGACGCGCGGGTGCCGCAGTTCGACGGCTACCGCTTCGTCTACGTGCTGCCGCTCGCGGCCGACCGGCTGCTCATCGAGGACACCTACTACGCCGACACCGCCGCGCTCGACGCGGCCGCTCTGCGCGAGCGCGCGCTCGGCTATGCCGAAGCGCAAGGCTGGCGCGTCGCCGAGACGCTGCGCGAGGAACACGGCGTGCTGCCCATCGCGATCGACGGCGACATCGATGCGTTCTGGCGCGCGACGAACGGCCAGCCGTGCAGCGGCCTGCGCGCCGGGCTGTTCCACCCGACCACCGGCTATTCGCTGCCGCAGGCGATCCGCTTCGCCGACTTCATCGCGCGCCAGAGCGCGCTGGATGCCGCGAGCCTCGCGCAGGCGATCGAACGTCATGCGCGCGCGACATGGCGCTCGCAGGCCTTCTTCCGGATGCTCAACCGGCTGCTGTTCCTCGCCGGGCAGGCCGACACGCGCCATCAGGTGCTCGCGCACTTCTACCGCCTGCCCGAGCGGCTGGTCGGCCGCTTCTACAGCGAGCGCCTGTCGATCGCGGACAAGCTGCGCATCGTCACCGGCCGCCCGCCGGTGCCGGTGAGCGCGGCGCTGAAGGTGATGCTGCCGCCGCGGCTGCTGGAGCGCATGACATGAAGCGCGACGGGCTGCGCAGCGCCGCCGTGATCGGCGCCGGCATCGGCGGCCTCGCGCTGGCGATCCGGCTGCAGGCCGGCGGCATCGCGACCACGCTGTTCGAGAAGCGCGACAAGCCGGGCGGGCGCGCCTACGTCTACGAGGACCAGGGCTTCGTCTTCGACGCGGGGCCGACCGTGATCACCGACCCGGGCGCGATCGAGGCGCTGTTCACACTCGCGGGCCGGCGCATGAGCGACTACGTCGAGCTGCTGCCCGTCGCGCCGCTGTACCGGCTGTGCTGGGAGGACGGCGACAGCTTTGACTACGTCAACGACCAGGCCGAGCTCGAACGGCAGATCGCGCTGCGCTCGCAGCGCGACGTCGAAGGCTACCGGCGCTTCCTCGCGTTCGCGCGGCAGGCGTTCCAGCACGGCTATGTCGAGCTCGGCGCCGTGCCGTTTCTCTCGTGGCGCGACATGGCCCGCGCGGCGCCGCAGATCATGCGGCTGGGCGCGTGGCGCAGCGTGTACGACGCGGTGGCGAGCTTCATCGGCGACGAGCGGCTGCGCCAGGCGTTCTCGTTCCATTCGCTGCTCGTCGGCGGCAACCCCTTCCAGGCCTCGGCGATCTACTCGCTGATCCATGCGCTCGAGCGCGAGTGGGGCGTGTGGTTCGCGCGCGGCGGCACCGGCGCGCTGATCCGCGCGCTGGCGCGGCTGTTCGAGGATCTCGGCGGCACGCTGAAGCTGAACGCCGCCTGCGACGCGATCGCGGTGGAAGGCCAGCGCGCCAGCGGCGTGCGCGAGCGCGGCGGCGCGCTGCTGCCCTTCGATGCGGTGGCTTCCAACGCCGACGTCGTGCACACCTACGCGCAGCTGCTGCGCGATCACCCGCGCGGGCGCGACGAAGGCCGGCGGCTCAGCGGCAAGCGCTTCAGCATGTCGCTGTTCGTCGTGCACTTCGGGTTGCGCGGCGCGCATCCGCAACTGCGCCACCACACCGTGTGCTTCGGCGAGCGCTACCGCGAGCTGCTCAAGGAAGTCTTCGGCGACTGTGCGCAGCGGCTGCCGGCCGACTTCTCGCTGTACCTGCATGCACCGAGCGTCACCGACCCTTCGCTCGCGCCGCCCGGGCACAGCGCCTACTACGTGCTCGCGCCGGTGCCGCACCTGGGCCACGCGGCGATCGACTGGGAAAGCGAGGCGCCGCGTTACCGCGACCGCATCCTCGACTACCTCGAGAAGCACTACATGCCGGGCCTGCGCGCCGACCTGGTGACCTGCCGCACGTTCTCGCCGCAAGACTTCCGCAGCGAGCTCAACGCGCATCTGGGCTCCGCCTTCTCGCTCGAGCCGCTGCTGAGCCAGAGCGCGCTGTTCCGGCCGCACAACCGCGATGCGCAGATCGCAAACCTCTACCTGGTCGGCGCCGGCACCCACCCGGGCGCGGGCATCCCCGGCGTGCTTGCATCGGCAAAGGCGACGGCCGGCCTGATGCTCGGCGACGCGCTGGTGCCCGCGCCGTTCGCGACGGCATGAGGGCGACGGACCCGGTCGAACGCTATGCGACGCAGGCGATCGCCGGCGGCTCGAAGAGCTTCGCGTCGGCCGCGCGTCTTTTCGACCGCCGCACCCGCCGCAGCGTGACGCTGCTTTACGCCTGGTGCCGCCACTGCGACGACGTGGTCGACGGTCAGGTGCTCGGCCACGGCCAGTCGATGCAGGACCCGCGGGACGCCGATCGCCGTGTCGATGCGCTGGCCGAACAGACCGAAGGCGCGCTGCGCGGCACGCCGGGCGCCGCGCCGCCTTTCGTCGCGCTCGCCGAGGTCGTGCGCCTGCACGGCATCCCGCCGCGCCTGCCGCTTGAGCACCTTTCCGGCTTCCGCATGGACGCGCAGGGCCGGCGCTACGACACGCTGGCCGACACGCTTGACTACTGCTACCGCGTGGCGGGCGTCGTCGGCGTGATGATGGCCTTGATCATGGGCCGGCGCGACGACGCGACGCTGGACCGCGCGGCCGATCTGGGGCTTGCCTTCCAGCTCACGAACATCGCGCGCGACGTGCTTGACGACCACGCCGCCGGCCGGCTCTACCTGCCGCGCGACTGGCTGGCGGAGGAGGCGGTCGGCGCGCACGAGGTCTCGGCGCCGCCGCAACGCGAGGCGGTGGCGCGGGTGGCGCAGCGGCTGGTGGGCGCGGCGGAGCCCTACTACCTCTCGGCTCGCAAGGGGATCGCGAGCCTGCCGCTTCGATCGGCCTGGGCGGTCGCGGCGGCGCACGGCCTGTATCGCGAGATCGGCCAGCAGGTGCGCGCCCGCGGCGCGGCGGCGTGGGACGAACGGGTCGCGACGAGCCGCCGGCGCAAGCTGCACCACCTGATCGCCGGCGGCTGCACGGCCGCGCTCGGCAAGAGCGGCCTGCGCGACGACGCGGCGGACCCGCGCGCGCAACGTCGCTGCTCGCTGTGGACGCGGCCTCCGACCTGCTAGGCCACGCCGCCCGTTTTGCCGCGAGCGCCAAAGGTGCGCCGCACGGCGGGCAGCCGCCACCACGGCGCATCCGGCCGCAGGTGGTGCTCGTGGTGGTAGCCGAAGTGGAAGCACGAAAGCAACGACGCGAGGTGGCCGTAGCCGCTGCTGCGCGCGCGGTGCTCGTCGATGAAGCGTTCGTGTTGCACGCGGTGCGGCAGCCAAGTGCCGAAGGCGAACAACTGCACTGAGGAAAGCAGCGCCGGCAGCGCCCAGAAGACCAGCGCGTTGAGCATCGGCGCGCGCAGCACGCCGACGATCAGCGCGAAGGAGACTGCAAGGCCCAGGACTTCGTGCCAGCCGAAGTAGCGGAACAGGAAGTGCCGGTACCAGGGCCAGAAGCGGCCGTCGTGCGGATGGAAGTCGGGATCGCCGTCGGTCCCCGGCGCGCGGTGGTGCGCGTGGTGGCCCGCCTCGAAGCGGCCGAGCGAGAAGCCCGCGTAGAGCGCGAATCCGAGCCGACCGACCGCGCGATTCAGCGGGCGCGAAGCCGGTGCCAGCGAGCCGTGGATTGCGTCGTGGCCCACGATGAACAGGCCGACGTCGAGCCAGCAGATGAAGGCGACGAGCACGGGCGCGGCCAGCAGGCCGGCGCCGGTCCATGCGTGCACGAACAGCGCGTAGTACTGCGTGGCCAGCCATGCACCGACGATCAGGGCCGCGAGACCCAGGCCGGCCGCGCTTTGCAGCCGGCGGTCGCGAACGCGCGCGTCGGCGGTCATCGCGCCGTCGGGTGTCGATCGCGCGAGCGCAGCCGCTCTGCGATCCGCTGCACCGGCGGCGCATACAGGAAGCCGAATGACACCGCGCCTTCGCGCACGCGCACGGCGTGATGCAGCCGGTGCGCCTGCCGCAGCCGGGCGAGGTAGCCGGTGCGCGGCGTCCACGCAACGGGCAGGCGCTGGTGGATCAGCATGTCGTGCAGCAGCGCATAGGCCAAGCCGTAGACCGTCATCCCCACGCCGACCCAATAGAGCGGCCACCAGAACGCGTCGCCGATGAAGAACAGTGCGACGGCCAGCGCGGCGAAGCACAGTGCGAAGAGATCGTTGCGCTCCCAGCGCACGCCCGGCCCGGAGTCGTGGTGCGATTGATGCCAGCCCCAGCCCGGCCCGTGCATCCAGTGCCGATGGACCAGGGTCGCGACGGCTTCCATCGCGACCGCCGTGGCGACGACGATGGCGAGACGGTGCAGGGACGATTCGATCATCGGTTGACCGCGCTCCGGCCATGGCCACGCCAGATGCGAGCACCCGAACGCAGCTTTCTGATGGCGTCGATGCGCATCGGCATGGCACTTCCGGACAGCTGGTACGGGTGCAGGCAAGCCGCGTACCGCGGGCTGAAAACGACGCTCGGGCGAAAGGCAGCCCGAAAGCACAACGGGTCAGCTCGAGGAGCTGACCCGTTGATTTGCGTTGGCGGAGCGGACGGGGCTCGAACCCGCGACCCCCGGCGTGACAGGCCGGTATTCTGACCAACTGAACTACCGCTCCAGGCTTGGCGTCCCCTAGGGGATTCGAACCCCTGTAATCACCGTGAAAGGGTGGTGTCCTGGGCCTCTAGACGAAGGGGACAGAACTTTCCTCCTTTGAACAACGCCACCGCCGCTGCCAGCTTGTGGTGGAGGTAAGCGGGATCGAACCGCTGACCTCTTGCATGCCATGCAAGCGCTCTCCCAGCTGAGCTATACCCCCGAGGCCTCACGACGAACCGCTTGTCGCGAACGGGTCACGCTGTTCAAACGAGACCGCGAGTATAGAGGCTAACGACGCTCACGCAATCGACTGAGCACCGTCTCGCGCGGGAACAGCGCGAGCACCGCATCGATCGACGGTGTTTGCGCACGGCCGCACACGAGCAAGCGCACCGGCAACGCGAGCGCGGGCATCTTCAGGCCCTGCTCGGCCAGGGTTGCCTTGAACGCCTGCTGGATCGAGCCGGCGTCCCAGGTCGCTTGCGCGAGCCGATCGGCCAGCGCATGCAAGGCGGATCGGATCGCGTCGGTGACGTGCTGCCGCAGCTCGGCCTCGCCGGGCTGCGGCTCGACGAAGAACATCGCGAGCCAGTCGGCGAGCTCGACCGTCGTCGCGCAGCGGTCCTTGAACAGCGCGCACATCGTCGCGAGGCGCTCGTCGGCCGGCGCCGCGATGCCCCTCGCTTGCAGCGCGACGTGCACCAGCGCCGCGAGCCGCGCATCGTCGGCCTGCTTCATGTGCTGCGAGGCGACCCAGCGCAGCTTGGCCTCGTCGTACTGCGCGGCGCTCTTGCCGAGATGGTCGAGGTCGAACCACGCGATCAGCTGCTCGCGCGTGAAGATCTCGTCGTCGCCATGGCTCCAGCCAAGCCGCGCGAGGTAGTTGACGACGGCCTCGGGCAGGAAGCCTTCGTCGCGGTAGGCGGTGACAGGCTTCGCGCCGTGGCGCTTGCTCATCTTCTCGCCGTGCTCGTTGAGCACCGTCGGCAGGTGCGCGTAGACCGGCGGCTCGTGGCCGAGCGCGCGCAGGATGTGGATCTGCCGCGGCGTGTTGTTCACGTGGTCGTCGCCGCGGATCACGTGGGTGATGCGCATCTCGATGTCGTCGACGACGACGCAGAAGTTGTAGGTCGGCGTGCCGATCGCGTTGAGCGGCTGGTCCTCGCCGGCCGGCCGCGCGATGACAAGGTCGTCGAGCTCCTCGTTGCTGAACTCGACGCGCCCCTTGACCTTGTCGTCCCAGCTCACGCTGCCACCGATCGGCGACTTGAAGCGGATCACGGGCCGCACGCCTTCGGGGATGGGCGGCAGCGTCTTGCCCGGCTCGGGACGCCAGGTGCCGTCGTAACGCGGCTTCTGCTTCGCGGCCATCTGCCGTTCGCGCAGCGCGTCGAGCTCGGCCTGGCTCATGTAGCAGCGGTAGGCGAGGCCCTGGTAGAGCATCTGCGCGACGACCTCGCGGTAGCGGTCCATGCGCTGCATCTGGAAGAACGGGCCCTCGTCGGGATCGAGCCCGAGCCAGCGCATGCCTTCAAGGATCACGTCGACGGCTTCCTGCGACGAGCGCTCGGTGTCGGTGTCCTCGATGCGCAGCACGAACACGCCGCCCTTCGCGCGCGCGAACGCCCAGGGGTAGAGCGCCGAGCGGATGTTGCCGAGGTGGATGAAGCCCGTGGGCGACGGTGCGAAGCGCGTGCGCACGGGCGCGGAAGCGGCAGTCATGCGTTCAAGGTGTCGAGGCCGCGCGCGAGATCGGCCGTGATGTCGTCGATGTGCTCGAGCCCGACCGCGACGCGGATCAGGCCCTGGCCGATGCCGGCCGCCTTTCGCTGCGCTTCGGTGAGCTTGCCGTGCGAGGTGGTCGCGGGATGCGTGAGCAGCGTCTTGGTGTCGCCGAGGTTGGTGCACAGCGACAGCACCCGCAGCGAATTCAAGACATGGAAGGCCCGCGCGCGCGCCTGCTCGGCGCCATCGGCCCGGACCTCGAACGACAGCACCGCACCGCCCAGGCCCGACATCTGGCGCATCGCGAGCGCGTGCTGCGGATGGCTCGGCAAGCCCGGGTAGTGCACGCGCGCCACGCCAGGCTGGCGCTCGAGCCACTGCGCGAGCGCGAGCGTGGCCGCGCTCTGCGCCTGGAGCCGCAAGCTCAGCGTCTCCAGGCCTTTGAGGACGACCCAGGCGTTGAACGGCGACAGCACCATGCCCGCGTTTTTCTGCACCGGCAGAAACTTCTCGCGCACCATGGCTTCGGGTGCGCACAGCGCGCCGGCCATCACGCGGCCCTGGCCGTCGAGGAACTTGGTGCCCGAGTGCATGACGATGTCGGCCCCGAGCTGCACCGGCCGCTGCAGGGCCGGCGTCGCGAAGCAGTTGTCCACGGCGAGCCAGGCGCCGGCCGCGTGCGCGATCTCGGCCAGCGCCGCGATGTCGCAGACCTCGGTCAGCGGGTTCGTCGGCGTCTCGGCGAACAGCAGCTTGGTGGTGGGGCGCACGGCGCTGCGCCAGGCGTCGATGTCCGTCTGCGCCACCATCGTCGACTCGACGCCGAAGCGCGCGAACTCGGTGCCGATGAGCTTGATCGTCGAGCCGAACATCGACTGCGAGAACACCACGTGGTCGCCCGATCGCAGCAGGCTGAAGCACATCAGCATGATGGCGGCCATGCCGGTGGCGGTGGCCATCGCGGCTTCGGTGCCCTCCATGGCGGCCAGCCGCATCTCGAGGCTCGTGACCGTCGGGTTGCCGGTGCGCGTGTAGGAATAGCCCTCCTCCTCGCCGGCGAAGCGACGCGCGGAGGTTTCGGCATCGGGCTGGACGTAGCCGCTCGTGAGGAACAGGGCCTCCGAGTTCTCGCCGTAGGCACTGGGCGGCAAGCCCTCGCGCACCGCGAGCGTGTCGAGCCGCAGGCCCGCCGGCAGCGCGGCGCGCCGCGACGGCTTGGCGTCCTTCGGCGCGGTCATCAGATCTCCAGCGTGGTCTGCAAGGCCAGGCGCGACACGGACTCGGCGTCCTCTTCGAGCTGCAGCGGCCGCTGCGCGGCGAGCGTCTCGAAGTCCTCGGCACTCACGTCGCCGGTGCAGTAGTAGCCGTCGAAGCACGAGGCCTCGAAGCCGTCGAGCTTGGTGTTCAGCACGCCGACCGCCTTCTTCATCGCGGTCACGTCCTGGTAGATCAGCGCATCCGCGCCGATGAACTCGCGGATGTCCTCGATGCTGCGGTCGTGCGCGATCAGCTCGCCCTTGGTCGGCATGTCGATGCCGTAGACGTTGGGGAAGCGCACCGGCGGCGCGGCCGAGGCCATGAACACCTTGCGGGCGCCGGCCTCGCGGGCCATCTGCACGATCTCCTTGCTGGTGGTGCCGCGCACGATCGAGTCGTCCACCAGCAGCACGTTGCGGCCCTTGAACTCGGACGAGATCGCGTTGAGCTTCTGCCGCACGCTCTTCATGCGCATGCCCTGCCCCGGCATGATGAAGGTGCGACCGACATAGCGGTTCTTCACAAAGCCCTCGCGGTAGGGCCGGCCGATCTTCTGCGCGAGCTGCATCGCCGAGGGCCGGCTCGATTCAGGGATCGGGATCACGACGTCGATCTCGCTCGGCGGCATCGTCGAGATCAGCCGCTGCGCCAGCGTTTCGCCCATGTTCAGGCGCGCCTGGTAGACGGAGATGCCGTCGATCACCGAGTCGGGCCGCGCCAGGTAGACGAACTCGAACACGCAGGGGTTGAGCTTGGGTGCGGCCGCGCACTGGCGCGCATGCACGTTGCCTTCGAGATCGATGAACACCGCCTCGCCCGGGGCCACGTCGCGCACGAAGCGGTGGCCGGTGCCCTCGAGCGCAACCGATTCGCTCGCGACCATCACCGTCTTGCCGGTGGGTGTCTCGGCTTCGCCGAGGCACAGCGGGCGGATGCCAAAGGGATCGCGGAACGCCAGCACGCCGTGGCCTGCGATCAGGCAGACGACCGCATACGAACCCTTCACGCGCCGATGCACGCCGGCGACCGACTTGAACACCTCGTTGGGCGTCAACGGGAGGTCGCGCGCGGTCTGCTCGAGCTCGTGCGCGAGCACGTTGAGCAGCACCTCGGTGTCGCTGTCGGTGTTCAGGTGGCGGCGGTCGATGCCGAACAGCTCGCGCTTCAGGGCATGGGCGTTGGTCAGGTTGCCGTTGTGCACCAGCACCAGGCCGAAAGGGGCGTTGACGTAGAAGGGCTGCGCCTCTTCCTCGCTGTAGGCGTTGCCCGCGGTCGGGTAACGCACCTGTCCCAGGCCGACGGTGCCCGTCAGCGCACGCATGTTCCGGGTGCGGAACACGTCGCGCACCATGCCGCGTGCCTTGTGCATGAAGAACTTGGTGCCGCGCGCGTCCGGGCCGGCGGTGACGATGCCGGCCGCGTCCTGTCCGCGGTGCTGCAGCAGCAGCAGCGCGTCGTAGATCAGCTGATTGACCGGCGCAGTGGAGATCACGCCGACGATGCCGCACATGGGACTGCTCCTGAGGGGGCGGCGTGAAGCCGTCAGGCCGACATCATGCCGGCAGATGCTTGACCACAGCGTCGGGCAGCCAGGGCCGCAGACCGGCGAGCACCGTCTGCATCGCCGCCGCGCCGTGAGACGTTCGCCAGTCGCGCGATTTGCCGAAGGGCGTGAGCTGCACGAGAGTGGCGATGACGACGCCGATCAGCACGCCGCGCAGCAGGCCGAAGACCGCGCCGAAAAGGCGGTCGAGGCCCGACAGCGGCGAGGCCTGCATCAGGCGCCGCAGCAGCGACGACAGCAGGCTCCAGACGATCAGCGCCAGCACGAACACGATCGCGAAGGCAGCGCCGAGCTGCAAGGCCGAGCCGGAGGCGCCGAACGGCAGTTGCGGCGCGAGCGCCGGCGCAAAGGCCTGTGCCGCGACGTAAGCCGCGACCCAACCCAGCAGCGACATCACTTCGAACAGCAGCCCGCGCCACAGGCCGACCACCGTCGAGAGCAGCAGCAAGGCCGCGAACGCGAGATCGACCCAGCCGACGCCGCCCAGGGCCGCGGAACTCACAGGCCCACCACGGCCGAGCTGATGCCGGCTTTCTTGATCTGCGCGGCGACCTTGTCGGCTTCGGCGCGGTCGTTGTAGGGGCCGACGCGAACGCGGATGCGCTTGCCGCTGCCGGTCTCGACCGATTGCACGTAAGTCTTGAAGCCGAGCTTCTCGACGCGGGACCGGGCCTCGCGCGCGGAATCGGCTTCGCTGAACGCGCCGACCTGCACGACGAACCGCGAGGCCGCCTCGCTCGCCGCTGCTTCGGTCTTGCTCGCCGCCGGCCGCGCGGTGGGCGTGCGGCCTTCGAGCGCAGCGCGCGCGCGGGCGGCTTCGGCCTCGCCCGTCCTCTTCGCGGCTGCGGCTGCGGCAGCGGCTTCGGCAGCCTTGTCCGCGACCTTGTCGGCCGGCTTCTCGACCACCGGCTCGGGCGCCGGCTTCGCCTCGACCCTCGAAGCCGCCGGCGGCGCCGGCTCGGGCACGGGCACAGGCACGGGCTCTGCGGGCGCGTCCCTGCGTGCGACCTTCGATGCGGCCGGTGCCGGCAGCGGCGCCACTGCGTCCTTGCTCGGGATCTCGATCGCGATGTCCACCGGCAGCGGCTTCGGGCCGCGGTCGAAGATCATCGGCAGGCCGACCACGCCGACGAGCACCAGCACCGCGGCGCCGATCAAGCGGCGCCGTGCACGCCGACGCTCCAGCTGCACCGTGGCCTCGTCCAGATCGACCCGGCGCGCGCCGGAGGCGGTTTTGCGCTGGAGGAACGAAGGCAGGCGCATGGGAGGCGAAGGGGGTGGCTTGAATCGCTCGTTGGACCTTCAGGCCGTGCGGCCGGCGCCTGCGGAGAGATGCTTGGCGCCCTGCTTCGGCAGCCCGTGCCGGAGGACGCCGCCGACGGTGAAGAACGATCCGAAGACCAGGATTCTATCGGCGGGGTCGGCTGCTTCGAGGGCCGCGGCGAGTGCCTCGCTCGGTGATGCGTGGGTGCTCGTCTCGCTCGCGATCGGCAGGTTCGGCACGGCGGCGATGCGGCGTGCGAGATCCTCCGCGTTCGCCGCGCGAGCGGTCGGCAAGCCGCAGCAGTACCAACGATCGACCAGCGGCGCGATGCGGGCGAGCATCGCGTCGATGTCCTTGTCGGCCATCGCGCCGAAGACCGCGTGGGTGCGCGGATAGAAACCCATCGCATCGAGGTTGTGCGCGAGCGCGGCGGTGGCGTGCGGGTTGTGCGCGACGTCGAGCACGAGCGTCGGCGTGCCGGGCACGATCTGGAAGCGCCCCGGCAGCTCGACCAGCGCGAAGCCGTTGCGCACCGCCTGCGCGGTGATCGGCAGTCGCGTGTGCATCGCTTCGAGCGCGGCGAGCACGCCGGCCGCGTTGAGCAGCTGGTTCGCTCCGCGCAGCGCCGGATACGCGAGTCCCGGATGCCGGCGCGCACGCCCGGCCCAGCCCCACTGCTGCTTGTCGCCGCCGACGTGGAAATCGATGCCCGCGAGGCGCAGATCGGCGCCGATCTCGCGGGCGTGCTCGATCAGGCTGGCCGGGGGCACCGGATCGCCGACGATCGCCGGCCGCCCGGCGCGCAGGATGCCGGCCTTTTCGCGTCCGATGGCCTCGCGGTCGTTGCCGAGCAGGCCGACGTGGTCGAGGTCGATGCTGGTGATGATCGAGCAGTCGGCGTCGATGACGTTGACCGCATCGAGCCGACCGCCGAGCCCGACTTCCAGCACCACCGCATCGAGCGTGCTCGCCGCGAGCAGCCGCAGGATCGCGAGCGTCGTGAACTCGAAGTAGGTCAGTGCGTCGCCCTCGCGTGCGGCCTCGACCGCTTCGAAGTGCGGCAGCAGCTCGGCCGCCTCGACGATCCGCCCGGCCAGTCGACAACGCTCCTCGAAGCGCACGAGATGCGGCGAGGTGTACACGCCGACCCGGTAGCCCGCCTGCTGCAGGATCGCTTCCAGCATCGCGCAGGTCGAGCCCTTGCCGTTGGTGCCGGCCACGGTGAACACCGGCGCGTCGAAGCGGATCGCCATGCGTTCGTGCACACGACGCACGCGCTCGAGCGTCAGGTCGATGCTGCGAAGGTGCAGGCGCTCGCAGTGGGCGAGCCAGTCGTCGAGGGTCGTCGGGGTGGGCATGCGCGCAAACGATGAGGGCGGCTCGCGCCGCCCCCGATCCGCAGCGTGAACCTTCAGGCCACCGCGTCGGCGCTCTGCCGCTGCAGCATCGCCAACAGCCGCGCGACGGTGCCGCGCAGCTCGCGGCGGTCCACGATCATGTCGATCGCACCCTTGTCGAGCAGGAACTCGCTGCGCTGGAAGCCCTCGGGCAACTTCTCGCGCACGGTGTTCTCGATCACGCGCGGGCCCGCGAAGCCGACCAGCGCCTTCGGCTCGGCGATCACCGCGTCGCCCATGAAGGCGAAGCCGGCGGAGACGCCGCCCATCGTCGGGTCGGTCAGCACGCTGATGTAGGGCAGCTTCGCCTTCGCCAGGCGCGTCAGCGAGGCGTTCGTCTTCGCCATCTGCATCAGCGACAGCAGCCCTTCCTGCATGCGCGCGCCACCGGTCGCCGTGAAGCAGACGAAAGGGGTCTTCTGGTCGAGCGCAGCCTCGACGCCCCGCACGAAGCGCTCGCCGACCACCGAGCCCATCGAGCCGCCCATGAACTCGAACTCGAAGGCGGCAGCGACGACCGGCAGCGTGTGCACCGCGCCACCCATCACCACCAGCGCGTCGGTCTCGCCGGTGGCTTCCATGGCCTGCTTGAGGCGCTCGGGGTACTTCTTGCTGTCCTTGAACTTCAGCGGATCGACCGGCACGACTTCCTGTGCGAGCTCGAAGCGACCTTCCGGATCGAGGAAGCCGTCGAGCCGCGCACGCGCGCCGATGCGGTGGTGATGGCTGCACTTGGGGCAGACGTTCTGGTTCTTTTCGAGGTCGGTCTTGTAGAGCACCGTCTCGCAGGCAGGGCACTTGATCCACAGGCCTTCGGGCACCGAGCGGCGCTCGGTCGGGTCGGTTTGCTGGATCTTCGGCGGCAGCAGTTTTTCGAGCCAGCTCATGCGGGCGTTCTCCTTGCGGGCTGGGATGCAGCACGCGGCGCGTCGAGCGCGGCGCGGATCGTGGCGATGAAGGCGGCACCGGCGGCGGCAACGGTGTCGCGCGGCTCGGCTTCGAGGATCTGGATCAGACGCGAGCCGATCACGACCGCATCGGCATGCTCGGCGACCGCGCGCGCGCTTTCGGCATCGCGGATGCCGAAACCGACGCCCACCGGCACGCGCACGTGCTCGCGGATGCGCGGCAGCATCTGCGCGACCGCGGCGGTGTCAAGGTGGCCGGCGCCGGTCACGCCCTTGAGCGACACGTAGTAGACGTAGCCCCGCGCGATGCGACCGACGAGCCGCATGCGGCGCTCGGTCGAGGTCGGCGCGAGCAGGAAGATCGGGTCGAGCGAGAAGCGTCCGAGCGTCGCGGCGAAGGCCTCGCATTCTTCCGGCGGGTAGTCGACGACGAGCACGCCGTCGACGCCGGCGTCCTTTGCGTCGTGCGCGAAGCGGTCCTTGCCGTGGCCGAGCTCGTAGCGCTCGATCGGGTTCGCGTAGCCCATCAGCACGACGGGCGTGGCCGTGTTCTTCGCGCGAAAGCCGCGCACCATGTCCAGCACCTGCGCCATGCCGATGCCTTTGGCCAGCGCGCGCTCGGAAGCCTTCTGGATGACGGGGCCGTCGGCCATCGGGTCGGAGAAGGGCACGCCGAGTTCGATCACGTCGGCGCCGGCTTCGGCGAGCGCGAGCATGAGGTCCACGCTCGCGTCGGGGTGCGGATCGCCGGCGGTCACGTAGGGAATCAGCGCGCACTGGTGGCGCGCCTTCAAGACCTCGAAGGTGGCGGCGATGCGGCTCACGCTGCACCTCCCTTGAGCTTCTGGCCTTGGCACGAGGGCCGGCAGTAGAAGCTGGCACCGGAGAGATCGGCGATGGTGCCGATGTCCTTGTCGCCGCGGCCGCTGAGGTTCACGAGCAGGTGCTGGTCGGGCGCAAGCGTCGGCGCGAGCTTCATCGCGTACGCGACCGCATGGCTCGATTCGAGCGCCGGGATGATTCCCTCGGTGCGGCACAGCCGATGGAAGGCGGCGACGGCTTCGTCGTCGGTGATGCCGACGTATTCGGCCCGGCCGATGTCTTTCAGGTACGCGTGCTCGGGGCCGACGCCGGGGTAGTCGAGGCCGGCCGAGACCGAGTGCGTCTCGGTGACCTGCCCGTTCGCGTCCTGCAGCAAGTAGGTGCGGTTGCCGTGCAGCACGCCGGGCGCGCCGCGTTGCAAGGAGGCCGAGTGCTTGCCGCTGTCGAGGCCCAGGCCGGCCGCTTCGACGCCGATCAGCCGCGTGCCTTCGTGGCCGATGTAGGGATGGAAGATGCCCATCGCGTTGCTGCCGCCACCGACGCACGCGATCACCGCATCGGGCTGGCGGCCGATCTGCGCGGGCATCTGCTTCAGGCACTCTTCGCCGATCACCGACTGGAAGTCGCGAACCATCTCGGGATACGGGGTGGGGCCGGCGACGGTGCCGATGATGTAGAACGTGTTCTCGACGTTCGTGACCCAGTCGCGCAGCGCTTCGTTGAGCGCGTCCTTCAGCGTCTTGCTGCCCGATTCGACCGGCACGACCTTGGCGCCCAGCAGGTGCATGCGGTAGACGTTCGGCGACTGCCGCGAGATGTCCGCGCTGCCCATGTAGACGATGCACTCGAGCCCGAAGCGCGCGCAGATCGTCGCGGTGGCGACGCCATGCTGGCCGGCGCCTGTTTCGGCGATCACCCGCGGCTTGCCCATGCGCTTGGCGAGCAGCGCCTGGCCGATCACGTTGTTGATCTTGTGCGCGCCTGTGTGGTTGAGATCCTCGCGCTTCAGGTGGATCTGCGCGCCACCCAGTTCGCGGCTCAGGCGCGCCGCGTGGTAGATCGGGCTCGGCCGGCCGACGAAATGTGCGAGCTCGTGCTTGAACTCGGCGACGAACTCGGCGTCCGCGCGATAGCGCGCGTAGGCGTCCTTCAGTTCGTCGAGCGCGTGCACGAGCGTCTCGGCGACGAAGCTGCCGCCGTAGATGCCGAAATGGCCGGTAGCGTCGGGTTGCTGGTAGGCAAGCATGGTGGAACGGTTTTTCGATTAGGTCGGGGCTCGACTGCCCGGCCCCGTCGCCTGCACTGAGGCTTCGATTAAGGCATCGGCAGCGCGCACCGCGTCGCAGAACCGGCGCATCGCCGCGTGATCCTTGATGCCCTTTTGACCGGGACCGGAACGCTCGACGCCGGAGCTCACGTCAACGGCCCAGGGCCGGACATGCGCAATCCCATCGCCCACGTTTGCAGGACTCAACCCACCAGACAAAACGAGCGGAGGGAGGTCGCGCGCGAGGCCGGCTGCTTGCGGAACGAGGGACCAATCGAAGACCTTTCCGCCACCGCCGTAGCCCTCGACGTGGGCATCGAGCAAGATGCCGCGGGCTTGGCGAAAACGAGCCGCGAAGTCTAGCAAAGCGAAACCTTCGGTCACACGCGCCGCCCTCAGGAACGGGCGCTGCGGCCAAGCGCAGTCCTCGGGCGTTTCGTCGCCGTGGAACTGCAGCACCAGCGTCGGCATCGCGCGGCAGGCGGCGGCGATGTCGTCGGGCGAGGCGTTGACGAACAGCCCGACCGGCGCGACGAACGGCGGCAGCCGGCGTGCCAGTTCGGCGGCGCGGTGGATGCTGACCGCGCGCGGGCTCGGCGGGTAGAGCACGAAGCCGACCGCGTCGGCGCCCACCGCCACCGCCGCGTCGATGTCGTCTTCGCGAGTCAGACCGCAGATCTTGATGCGCGTACGCATGGGCTCATCAGGGCAGCCAATCGAAGGCCGGCGTGCGCTCGGGCAGCGCGAAGCCAGCATCGTAGTGCGGGCCCAGGAAGTACAGCCCCGCAGCGGCGAAGGTCGGTGCGGCGCGCTTGCGGTCGCGCGACGCAAGCACCTCGCCGACCCAGCTCGGCGCTTGCCTTCCCTGCCCCACCGCGATCAAGCATCCCATCAGGTTACGCACCATGTGATGAAGGAAGGCGCTGGCCTCGAAGTCGAAGCGCCAGTAGGCGCCGTGGCGGCCGATGTCGATCGAGCGCACATGCTTCACCGGGCTCGCGGCCTGGCACTCGGAAGAACGAAAGGCGCTGAAGTCGTGCTCGCCGATGAGCAGCGCCGCGGCCGCGCGCATCGCGTCGGCGTCGAGCGGCCGGAACACCCAGGCCGCCTGGCCTGCTTCGATCGCCGGGCGCACCGCCGACTCGAGCACGATGAACGCATAGCGCCTTCCGGTCGCACTGTTGCGCGCATGGAAGTCGTCGGCGACGGGCCGGCACCACTGCACCGCGATGTCGGCCGGCAGGTAGCGGTTGCTGCCGCGGACCCAGGAAAACTCGTCGCGCTCGACTTCGGCATCGAAGTGCACGACCTGGTTCAGCGCATGCACACCGGCGTCGGTGCGGCCGGCGCAGACGGTGCGCAGCGGTCGGTCGGCGAAGCGCGACAGCGCGGCTTCGACGTGGTCCTGCACCGCGCCGCCGCCGCGCTGGCTCTGCCAGCCGAGGTAAGCACCGCCGCGGTAGGCGATGCCCATCGCAAGCCTCACGGCGCGTCCTGCGAGCGGGAGCCGCCTTGGTCGACGCGGCCGGCGCCCGGGCGCCGGGCCGCGTCGCTCAGCCGATCTCCTTCAGCATCGCCTGCGCTTTGGTCTTCAGTGCGCCGGTCGATTGCGCGACCACCTCCTGCAGCAGGTCGCGTGCGCCTTCGGTGTCGCCGATCTGCTTGAACTCCTCGGCAAGTTCGATCTTGCGTTGCAGGTTCTCGTCGCCGCCGGTCGGCTCGTCGCCGAGGTTCAGGTCGGGCAGTGCCTCGTCGGATTCATTGCCGAGGTCCACGCCCGACTTGGTGTCGAGTTGCAGCGAAGGCAGGTCGAAAGCGAAGTCGTCCCTGGCCGGCTGGATCGGCGCCGAGACCGGCGGCTCGCTGCGCAACGGCTGCGTACGCTCCGGCATCGGGCGGTCGCCGGCATCGAGCGTCGAAGGCGTCGAAACATCGAGATCGAGGTCGATGCTCGGCTGCGGCGGCAGTTCGGAACGCTCGGCGTCGAAGCGCGACGGCGTCGGCAGGATCGACTGCGGCATCGTGCTGGCGCCGAGCGCCTCGACGACCGCCCCGCCATCCATGTCCATGCCGACGGGCGAACCGCCGGGCTGGTACATCGGGTTTTCGGGGTCGATGCCCAGGCCGAGCTGCTGGGCGCGCAGCCAGTCGTCGCTGTCGGCGCCGGCCAGTGCATAGAGCTGGGTGGCCAGCATCTCGAAGCCCTTGGTGTCGCGACGCTTGGCGTAGACCTCGAGCAGCTTGAGGCGGATCGCCATGCGCTCGGGGTTCGCGCGCATCGCTTCCTTGAGGATCTCCTCGGCCTGAAGGTCGCGGCCATAGGCAAGGTAGACGTCGGCCTCGGCGACCGGATCGACGTCGCCGATCGCATCGAGCTGGCTCAGCGAGTAGCTCATCGACGAGGGCACGCCGGTGGCGTCGCGCGTGTCCACGCGCTGCCCGCCGCTGGCGCCGAAGAACGAGTCGGGCTGCAGGCGGCTTTCGAGGAACGAGGTTTCGCCGCTGTCGCGCTTGCCCTGGCGCATCCGGTAGAAGCCGAAGCCGGCCAGCAGCACGGCGACGAGCGTGCCGGGCAGCACCAGCGGGTTGTCGAGCAGGCCGTCGACGAAGCTCGGGCCCTCGGCAGCCGGCGCAGGCGTCGGAGCTGCCGGCGCCGACGTGGGCTCGGCGGCTGTCGGCGCAGGGGCAGGCGCAGGCGCGGGTTCGCTGACGACCGGCGCAGCAGGCGCTTGGGCCGGCGCGGGCGCAGGAGCCGGCTCAGGCGGCGGCGGCGGCGGCGGCGGCGGGGGCGGCGGCGGCGGGGGCGGCGGGAGCGGCGGCGGCGGCGGAGTCACCGCCGGCGCGGTCACCGGCGCCGCGGCCGTCGGTGTCGGAGCTGGCGCCGGGGCCTTTGCCGGCGGCACCACCGGCACCGCCACCCCCGGCTTGCCCGTGCCCCCAGCGCCAGCGCCTGCGCTGGCGGCGGTGGCTCCCTGCAGCTTCTTCAGGTCCTCGACGTTCTTCGCAAGCTCGGCCACGCGGGTCGCGCTGTCTTTCGTTTCCCTGCTCTTGGCAAGCTGATCTTCGGCGCCGGGCATGCTCGCACCGACGGCGCCCTTGGTCAGCGTGAGCTTGTCCGGGGTACCGGTCGCCGCGGTCTTGCGGTCCTGCACCTCGGCTTGAACCTTGCCGCCGGCGCTGCGGCCGCTGTCGGGTGCGACCGTGGTCGGCACGCCCGACGCGAGCTTCTGGCGGTAGGTGCTGAAGTCGGAACTCTGAGCCTGGATGGTCTGACGCACCTCGCCGGGCGTCATCGCCTTGGCCTGCTCGGCGCTCGGCACCGTGAGCACCACGCCGGCCTTGAGCCGGTTAATGTTGCCCATGAACGCGTCGCCGTTGGCGCGGTAGAGCGCGGCAAGCATCTGGTCGAGCGAAGCGCCCTGTCGCTGCACGCGCGCTGCGATCTTGTAGAGCGAGTCGCCTTTCTGCACTTCGTACTGGTCGATGTCGCCGGCGGCGACAGCGGCCTTCGGCGCAGCGGGCCGCGGCGCAGGCGAAGCCGACGCCGCCGGGCGCTCGGCGGTTCTCGGCGCAGGAGCGGGAGCCGGCGGCGTGGCCGGCGCCGGAGTGATCAGCGCGGGCGCCGCAGGCGCGGCGGCCGGCGGCGCAGCCCGCGCGACCGGCGGGTCGAACAGCAAGGTGAATTCGCGCACCAGCTTGCCGGATGACCAGCTGATGTCGAGGATCACATCGACGAAGGGCTCCTGCACCGCGCGATCGCTGGCGATCTTCAGGTAGGGCCGGCCGTCGGCGCGGCGCTGCAGCGAGACGTTCGCGGTGGCGAGCGCGGCGTTGTAGTCGACTCCGGCGGTGCGGTAGGCCTCGGGTGCCGCGACGCGCACCTTCAGGCTGGCGGCCTCTTCGGGCGTCAGCGAGGTGACGTCGATCTCGGCCTTCAGGCTCTCGCCGAGCGACGACTGAACGGAGAGCCGTCCCAGGGCCAGCGCGGCCGCGTCGAGCGGCATCCAGCCGGCCACCGCCACCGCCGCGGCAGCGATGGCATGCAGCGCGCGCGGCCCGGCCACGCGGCGTTCGCGACGGGTAGGTTTCTTCAAGGCTTCTCCCGGGGTCGTGTCAGGTTCATCGAGCGAGCGGCTGGTGAAAGCGGCAGCCGGCGCGGAACTCGTGCTTCGGAGGGGCAGCCCTCGGCGGCGCGAGTGTGCCGCACGGAAGACTTGGAAATTGACAATAACAGCGAGGAGATACGCTGACAAGCTCATGCAGCGCGTGACGTTCTGCCCAGTGTCTCGCCCGACGTGGCCGCCCCGCTCCGCCGACGCGATGCACGGATCCGCAAGCCCGCCGCGCCTCACGCCTCCAGCAGGATTCGCAGCATCCGACGCAGCGGCTCGGCCGCGCCCCATAGGAGCTGGTCGCCGATGGTGAAGGCGCCGAGGTACTGCGGCCCCAACGCAAGCTTGCGCACGCGACCCACGGGGATGTTCATCGTGCCGGTCACCGCCACCGGCGTGAGCTCGCGGACCGTCGCCTCGCGCGTGTTCGGCACCAGCTTCGCCCAGGCGTTGTCGTTCGCGATCAACGCTTCGATATCGGCCAGCGGCACGTCCTTCTTCAGCTTGATCGTCAGCGACTGGCTGTGGCAGCGCATCGCGCCGACGCGCACGCAGATCGAATCGATTGCCGTCGCTGCGCTCGCGAACCCTGCGCCGCGGCCAAGGATCTTGTTGGTCTCGGCGGCGCCCTTCCATTCCTCCAGGCTGGTGCCGTCGCCGCGGTCGCTGTCGATCCAGGGGATGAGGCTGCCGCCGAGCGGCACCATGAAGTTCTTCGTTTCCTCGGCCGTCAAGCCACGCTGCGTCGCGGCGACCTGGCGATCGATCTCGAGGATCGCGCTGGCCGGGTCGTCGAGCAGCGCCTTCACCGAAGCGTTCAGCGTGCCGTACTGCGTCAGCAGCTCGCGCATGTGCGCCGCGCCGCCGCCGCTCGCGGCCTGGTAGGTGGTGGCCGTCATCCACTCGACCAGGTCCGCCTTGAACAGCGCACCGACGCCCATCAGCATGCAGCTCACCGTGCAGTTGCCGCCGATGTAGTCGCGCACGCCCTTTGCGAGCGCGTCCTTGATCACCGGCAGGTTGACCGGGTCGAGCACGATCACCGCGTCGTCGTTCATCCGCAGCGTCTTGGCCGCGTCGATCCAGTAGCCCTTCCAGCCGGCCGCGCGCAGCCGCGGGTAAACGGCCTTGGTGTACTCGCCGCCCTGGGCCGTGATGACGATGTCGCAGCGCTTGAGCTGTTCGATGTCGTTCGCATCCTGCAAAGCCGCTTCGTTCTTCGCGAAGGCAGGCGCCTTGCCGCCCGCGTTGCTCGTGCTGAAGAACAGCGGCTCGATCAGCGCGAAGTCGCCTTCGGCCTGCATGCGCTCGAGCAGCACCGAGCCCACCATGCCGCGCCATCCCACCAGACCCACCAAGGTCGTTGCCATGTCGATCTCTCTCGTCTTCGAATGAGTGAAGTGCCGTGGCGCGGTGCGCCAAACGGCCGTCGCTGTCGGATCAGCCCTGGGTTTTGAGACGGGCGACCACGGCGTCGCCCATCTCCTTCGTGCCGACCTTACGGCTGCCCTCGCTCGCGATGTCGGCGGTGCGCAAGCCGTCGGCGAGCACGCCCTGCACCGCCGCTTCGATGCGCGCGGCGGCCTCCGGCTGGTTCAGGCTGAAGCGCAGCATCATCGCCGCGCTCAAGATCGTCGCGAGCGGATTGGCGACGCCTTTGCCGGCGATGTCGGGCGCGCTGCCGTGGCTCGGCTCGTACAGCCCCTGCTGCCTGGCGTTCAGCGACGCGCTCGGCAGCATGCCGATCGAGCCGGTCAGCATCGCGGCCTCGTCGCTCAGGATGTCGCCGAACATGTTGCCGGTGACGATCACGTCGAAGCTCTTCGGCGCCTTCACCAACTGCATGGCGGCGTTGTCGACGTAGAGGTGGTCGAGCTTCACGTCCGGGTACTGGGCGTGCACCTCGGTCACCACGTCCTTCCAGAGCTGGAAGGTCTCGAGCACGTTCGCCTTGTCCACGCTGGTAAGCCGGCCGCCGCGCTTGCGGGCCGCCTGGAACGCGACATGCGCGATGCGCTCGATTTCCGGGCGGCTGTAGCGCATCGTGTCGAAGGCTTCTTCGGCGCCTGGGAAGTGCCCGTCGCTCGCGGTGCGGCGCCCGCGCGGCTGGCCGAAGTAGATGTCGCCGGTGAGCTCGCGAATGATCAGGATGTCGAGACCGGCGACCAGCTCCGGCTTCAGGCTCGACGCATGCGTGAGCTGCGGGTAGCAAATCGCCGGGCGGAAGTTGGCGAACAAGCCGAGGCTCTTGCGCAGGCCGAGGATCGCCTGCTCCGGGCGCAGCGGCCGATCGAGCTTGTCGTACTTCCAGTCGCCGACCGCGCCGAACAGCACTGCGTCCGCGGCCTGCGCGAGCGCAAGCGTCGCCTCCGGCAGCGGATGGCCGCTGGCCTCGTAGGCGGCGCCGCCGACCGGCGCGCTCTCCAGCTCGAAGCGCAGATCCAGCGCATGCAGCACGCGCAGCGCCTCGCCGACGATCTCGGGGCCGATGCCGTCACCCGGCAGCACGGCGATCTTCATCTCAGGTCCTCGTCGTCATGGAAGGCGTGTTCGCGAGCCACGGCCGGCGCAGCAGGCGCTCGGCCTCGAAGGCGCGGATCTTGTCGGCGTGGCGCAGCGTCAGGCCGATGTCGTCGAGCCCGCCGAGCAGGCACTGCTTGCGAAAGGGCTCGACCTCGAAGTCCAGTTCCTCGCCGTCGGGCTTGACGATGCGCTGGCGCTCCAAGTCGATCGTCAGCGCATAGCCGACGAAGGCCGCGACTTCCTCGAACAGCCGCGCGACCTGCAGCTCGGGCAGCACGATCGGCAGCAGGCCGTTCTTGAAGCAGTTGTTGAAGAAGATGTCGGCGTAGCTCGGCGCGATCAGCGCGCGAAAGCCGAACTGCTCGATCGCCCACGGCGCATGCTCGCGGCTCGAGCCGCAGCCGAAATTGCGGCGCGCGAGCAGCACCGAGGCGCCGCGATAGCGCGGCTGGTTCAGCACGAAGTCCGGGTTCGGCCGGCGCGCTGCCGGGTCCTGGCCCGGCTCGCCGTGGTCGAGGTAGCGCCACTCGTCGAACAGGTTCGGTCCGAAACCGGAGCGCTTGATCGACTTCAGGAACTGCTTCGGGATGATCGCGTCGGTATCGACGTTCTCGCGGTCGATGGGCGCGACGAGGCCCTTGTGGACGGTGAAGGCGTGCATCACGAGATCCTCCGCACATCGACGAAGTGGCCTTCGATCGCGGCAGCCGCAGCCATCGCCGGGCTGACCAAATGCGTGCGACCGCCCTGCCCCTGCCGGCCTTCGAAATTGCGGTTGCTCGTCGAAGCGCAGCGCTCGCCGGGTTCGAGCCGGTCGGCGTTCATCGCAAGGCACATCGAACAACCGGGCTCGCGCCATTCGAAGCCGGCGGACTTGAAGACCGCGTCAAGTCCTTCGCGCTCGGCCTGGGCCTTGACCAGGCCCGAGCCCGGCACCACCAGCGCCTGCTTGACGCTGCCGGCCACCCGCCCGCCCAGCTTGCGCACCACCGCCGCGGCCTCCCGCAAATCCTCGATGCGCGAGTTGGTGCACGAGCCGATGAAGACCTTGTCGATGCGCACGTCGGCCAGCGGCTGATTGGGCTCGAGCGCCATGTACTGCAGCGCGCGTTCGATCGCGCCGCGGCGGCTCGCGTCCTTCTCGCGGTCGGGGTCGGGCACGCGGTCCTCGATCGACAGCACCATCTCGGGCGAGGTGCCCCAGGTGATCTGCGGGCGGATCTGCGCGGCGTCGAGCTCAACCTCGCGATCGAACACCGCGTCTGGGTCGCTGTGCAGCGTGCGCCAGTAGGCGACCGCCTGATCCCAGGCCGCGCCTGTGGGGGCGAACGGGCGGCCCTTCACGTAGGCGATCGTCGTCTCGTCGACCGCGACGAGGCCGGCGCGCGCGCCCGCCTCGATCGCCATGTTGCACACCGTCATCCGACCTTCGACGCTGAGCGCGCGGATCGCCGAGCCGGCGAACTCGATCGTGCAGCCGGTGCCGCCGGCGGTGCCGATCCTGCCGATGATCGCGAGCACGATGTCCTTCGCGCCGCAGCCCTTCGGCAGCGTGCCTTCGACGCGGATGCGCAGGTTCTTGGCCTTCTTCGCGAGCAGCGTCTGCGTCGCGAGCACGTGCTCGACCTCGCTGGTGCCGATGCCGTGCGCGAGCGCGCCGAAGGCGCCGTGGGTGCTGGTGTGGCTGTCGCCGCAGACGACCGTCATGCCGGGCAGCGTCGCGCCCTGCTCCGGGCCCATCACATGGACGATGCCTTGGCGCGCATCGAGGAAGGGAAAGTAGGCCGCGGCGCCGAAGGCCGCGATGTTCGCGTCGAGCGTAGTGACCTGCTGGCGCGAGATGGGGTCGGCGATGCCGTCGTAGCCGCGCTCCCAGCCGGTGGTCGGCGTGTTGTGGTCGGCGGTCGCGACGATCGAGCTCACGCGCCAGACCTTGCGCCCCGCGAGGCGCAGCCCTTCGAAGGCCTGCGGACTCGTCACTTCGTGGACGAGATGCCGGTCGATGTAGAGCACCGAGGTACCGTCGGGCTCGGTGTGGACGACATGTTCGTCCCACAGCTTGTCGTAGAGGGTGCGGCCCATGTGGCGATGCCTGCGCAAGGAAGACCGCGATTTTATGGGGCGGTGCCTTCCAGGACGCAGGGCCCGCAAGGCGGCAACGAAAAGGGCCCGGCCGCGGCCGAGCCCTTCGGGAAGCGGCCCCGAGCGGCCTACCAGCCGATGTCGCGCAGCAGCTGGAAGCTGCGGTCACCAGGCGCCCTGATCACCTGCGGCAGGTGGCGGCCGACCCGATCGAGGCCTGCCACCGGGGACATGCCGTCGCCTGGATCGCAGGCGGCAGCGGCACGAGACCCCGCGGGACAGCGCGGCCTGAACATGCCGCAGCCAGTATGTCGATGGCTCGCCGCTGCGCACTGCGCGGGAATTCCCGAGCGTCGCGCACGAGCGACTGCACCGGCCGCGCGCAAAAAGGAAAGGCCTCCCGGCCGAAGCGGGGAGGCCTTGCGCGGCGTCGCGGAGGCGGCGCCTGGCGCGCGACCCGGCGGTTAACGCGCGGCGATCGGCTTCACGTCGCGCGGCGTCGCGCCGACGAACAGCTGGCGCGGGCGCCCGATCTTGTACTCGGGGTCACCGATCATCTCGTTGAGCTGCGCGATCCAGCCCACCGTGCGCGCCAGCGCGAAAATCGCGGTGAACAGGCTCACCGGGATGCCGATCGCGCGCTGCACGATGCCCGAATAAAAATCGACGTTCGGGTAGAGCTTGCGGCTGACGAAGTAGTCGTCCTCGAGCGCGATCTTCTCGAGCGCCATCGCCAGCTTGAACAGCGGGTCGTTCTGCAGGCCCAGCTCGTTGAGCACCTCGTGGCAGGTTTCCCGCATCAGCTTCGCGCGCGGGTCGTAGTTCTTGTAGACCCGATGGCCGAAGCCCATCAGCTTGATGCCCGAGTTCTTGTCCTTCACCTGCGTGATGAACTCGCCGATCTTCGCGACGCCGCCCATTTTCTGGATGTCGCCCAGCATGTTCAGCGCCGCCTCGTTGGCGCCCCCGTGAGCCGGGCCCCACAGGCACGCGACGCCGGCCGCGATTGCCGCGAAGGGGTTGGTGCCAGAGCTGCCGCACAGGCGCACCGTCGAGGTCGAGGCGTTCTGCTCGTGATCGGCATGCAGGATGAAGATGCGATCGAGCGCGCGGACCAGCACGTCGTTCGGCTGGTACTCCTCGCACGGCGTCGCGAACATCATCCGCATGAAGTTCGCCGTGTAGCTGAGGCTGTTCTTCGGGTAGACGTAGGGCTGGCCGACGGTGTACTTGTAGGCCATCGCCACCAGCGTCGGCATCTTCGCGATCAGGCGGATCGCCGCGATCTCGCGATGCTCGGCGTTCGTGATGTCGGTGCTGTCGTGATAGAAGGCCGAGAGGGCACCGACGAGGCCGGTCATCACCGCCATCGGATGCGCGTCGCGGCGGAAACCGCGCAGGAAGAACTGCATCTGCTCGTTGACCATCGTGTGGTGGGTCACGCTGGTCATGAAGCCCTTGAGCTCGGCACCGGTCGGCAGATCGCCCTTGAGCAGCAGGTAGCAGGTCTCGAGGAAGTCGCACTTCTCCGCAAGCTGCTCGATCGGGTAGCCGCGGTACAGCAGCTCGCCCTTGTCGCCGTCGATGTAGGTGATCGCGCTCTGGCAGGCCGCCGTGCTCAGGAAGCCGGGGTCATAGGTGAACTTGCCGGTCTGCGCGTAGAGCTTGCGGATGTCGATCACGTCCGGACCGACGCTGCCCTTGTAGATGGGCAAGTCCATGCTCGGGCTGCCGTCGGAAAACGACAGGGTGGCTTTGACGTCGGACGGTGTCATGGCGATTCCTAGTTGGAGGCAGCGAGAGACGAACGAAAAGCGGACGGGCTCGCGCGAACGGCCCAGCAGGCGATCAGGGGCGCGGCGGCCGGCGCATCAGTTCCAGCACGCGCCGGACCTGCGGCAGTGCGAGCGGGCCTTCGGGTTCCCGTCGGCGCAGCAGCAGATCGAGCAGGTCGTTGTCGGCCAGCTCCATCAGCGCCTCGATCGCATGGGCCATCGGGCGCGTGATGGCGCCGCCGTGCGCGGCGAAGAAGCGCTCGATGAGCAGATCGTTCTCCAGCAGGCCGCGCCGGCAGCGCCAGCGCAGCTTGCCGATCTCGGCGGCGCTCAACGGCGCTTCGTGCGCGACGACGGTTTCCATGACGGCGCAGGGACTTGTCCGCTCAGATCGCGCGGCGAACCATCAGCTCCCGGATCTTGCCGATCGCCTGCGTCGGGTTCAGCCCCTTCGGGCAGACGTCGACGCAGTTCATGATGGTGTGGCAACGGAACAGCCGGTACGGGTCTTCGAGGTTGTCCAGCCGCGCGGCGGTGGCTTGATCGCGGCTGTCGGCGATGAAACGGTACGCCTGCAGCAGGCCGGCAGGGCCGACGAACTTGTCCGGGTTCCACCAGAAGCTCGGGCAGCTCGTCGAGCAGCTCGCGCACAGGATGCACTCGTACAGGCCGTTGAGTTCGTCGCGTTCCTCCGGGGACTGCAGGCGCTCCTTCTCGGGCGGCTGCTCGTCGTTTACGAGATAGGGCTGGATGGAGTGGTACTGCTTGAAGAACTGCGTCATGTCCACGATCAGGTCGCGGATCACCGGCAGGCCCGGCAAGGGTTTGAGCACGACCGTCTCGGGCAGGTTGCGCATGTTGGTCAGGCAGGCCAGACCGTTCTTGCCGTTGATGTTCATCGCGTCGGAGCCGCAGACACCCTCGCGACACGATCGGCGGAACGACAGCGTCGGGTCGATCGCCTTCAGCTTCATCAGCGCGTCGAGCAGCATGCGTTCCGAGCCGTCGAGCTCGACCTGGAGCGTCTGCATCCGGGGCTTGGCGTCCGCGTCGGGATCGAAGCGGTAGATCTGGAAGGTGCGCTGGGTCATGGCGGCTTCAGAAAGTACGGACCTTGGGCGGGATGCTCTCCACGCTCATCGGCTTCAAGTTGACCGGCTTGTAGTCGAGCCGGTTTCCTTCGCTGAACCAAAGGGTGTGCTTCATCCACACCTCGTCGTTGCGGCCGTTCGGGTGCTCGGGCGTGTCGCCGTAGTCGTTGACCGTATGCGCGCCGCGGCTTTCCTTGCGGGCCGCGGCCGAGACGATCGTCGCCTTGGCGGACTCGATCAGGTTCTCGACCTCGAGCGCCTCGACGCGAGCGGTGTTGAACACCTTGGACTTGTCCTTCAAGCCGATGGCGTTCACGCGCTCGGCGATCGCGGCGATCTGCTTGACGCCTTCGTCGAGCATCGCCTGCGTGCGGAAGACGCCGGCATGCTTCTGCATCGAAGTGCGGATGTCGCCGGCGACGTCCTGCGCGTACTCACCGGAGGTCGCGCTGTCGAGCCGAGCGAGGCGCGCGAGCGTCCTGTCGGCGGCGTCCTTGGGCAGCGGCTTGTGCGACTTGCTCTTGTCGGCGAACTCGACGATGTGGTTGCCGGCCGCGCGGCCGAAGACGAGCAAGTCGAGCAAGGAGTTGGTGCCGAGCCGGTTCGCGCCGTGCACGCTGACGCATGCGCATTCGCCGACCGCATAGAGCCCGTTGACCACCGAGTTCGGGTTGCCGTCCTTCGGCACGACGACCTGACCGTGCACGTTGGTCGGCACGCCGCCCATCTGGTAGTGGATGGTCGGCACCACCGGGATCGGCTCCTTAGTGATGTCGACGTTGGCGAAGTTGTGGCCGATCTCGTAGACGCTGGGCAGGCGCTTGAGGATCGTGTCGCCGCCGAGATGGGTCATGTCGAGGTGGATGTAGTCCTTGTCGGGCCCGCAGCCGCGCCCTTCCTTGATCTCCTGGTCCATGCAGCGCGAGACGAAGTCGCGTGGCGCAAGATCCTTCAGCGTCGGCGCGTAGCGCTCCATGAAGCGCTCGCCGTGCACGTTGCGCAGGATCGCGCCTTCGCCGCGGCAACCTTCGGTCAGCAACACACCGGCACCGGCGACGCCGGTCGGATGGAACTGCCAGAACTCCATGTCCTCGAGTGGCAAGCCGGCCCGCGCCGCCATGCCGAGGCCGTCGCCGGTATTGATGAAGGCGTTGGTGCTCGCCGCGTAGATACGACCGGCGCCGCCGGTGGCGAGCAGCACCGTCTTGCCTTGCAAGATGTGCACGTCGCCCGTTTCCATCTCGAGTGCGGTAACGCCGACCACGTCGCCGTCCGCGTCACGGATCAGGTCGAGCGCCATCCACTCGACGAAGAACTGCGTGCGTGCCTTCACGTTCTGCTGGTACAGCGTGTGCAGCATCGCGTGGCCGGTGCGGTCGGCCGCGGCGCAGGCACGCTGAACCGGCTTCTCGCCGTAGTTCGCGGTGTGGCCGCCGAAGGGGCGCTGATAGATCGTGCCGTCGGGGTTGCGGTCGAACGGCATGCCGAAGTGCTCGAGCTCGTAAACGACCTTCGGCGCTTCGCGGCACATGAACTCGATCGCGTCCTGGTCGCCGAGCCAGTCGGAGCCCTTCACCGTGTCGTAGAAGTGGTAGTGCCAGTTGTCCTCGGACATGTTGCCGAGCGAGGCGCCGATGCCGCCCTGCGCAGCCACCGTGTGCGAGCGGGTCGGGAACACTTTGGTCAGCACCGCCACGTTGAGGCCGGCGCGCGCGAGTTGCAGCGAGGCGCGCATGCCGGAGCCGCCGGCCCCGACGATCACGACGTCGAAGCGGCGGGTGGCAAGAGATGCGGTCGTCGTCATCGGATCAAAGCCTCCACAGCACCTGCACGGCCCAGCCGGTGCAGGCGACCAGCCAGGCGATCGAGAACACCTGAAGCACCAAGCGCAGCGCGACCGGCTTGATGTAGTCCATCCAGATGTCGCGCATGCCGACCCACGCATGCCAGGCCAGCGCGACGATCGTCACGAGGGTGAGCAGCTTCATCCACTGGGCGGAGAAGATGGCCGCCCAGCGGTCGTAGCCGAGCGGACCGCCGAGCAACACCTGGGCGATCAGCACGACCGTGAACAGCGCCATCAGCGCCGCCGTCACGCGCTGGCTGAGCCAGTCGCGCATACCGTAATGCGCGCCGACGACAACGCGCTTCGAGCCGTAGCTTGGGTTCATCGCTGGCTGCCTCGATCAGAAGAACAGCTTGGCGCCAAGCGCCAGCGTCAACAGCGTGCTCGCAGCGAGCGTGACGAGCGCCGACATCCGGCCCATCGCCTTGCTCGTGGCAGCGTGGCTCAGGTCCATCCAAAGGTGCCGCAGCCCGGCGATGAAGTGCATCAGGTAGGCCCAGATCAGCCCGAGCACCACCAGCTTGACGAAGAAGCCTGGCACGAAGCCGAGGCCGCCGACGAAGGCGTTGGTGAAGCGCTCATAGCTCAACTCGGTGCTGAGGCTCACGTCGAACAACCAGACCACGAAGGGCAGCAGCAGGAACATCAGCGCGCCGCTGATGCGGTGAAGGATCGACACCCAGCCGGCCGGCGGCAGCTTGTAGCGGGTCGCATCGACGAGCCGCATCGTGCCCGGCCTCGACTTGACCGACTGCTGTTTCAGTGCTTGAGCCATATCCCCCGCGTCTTCGTTGTTCGCAACCGCGGAAGTCTATTGCAACGCAGCAGATTTGCAGGCGCGGTGGTCGGCTGCGGACCGTTCAACTGAGCTCGTTTCGATAGTGATGCGCCGAGGTGTCGTAGAGGCCGCGACGCAGTTCGACCGGCTTGTCGCCGTAGGTAAGGGCGCGACGCTCGACGCTGAGCAATGGCATGCCCTCGGACACCCCGAGCAGCGGCGCTTCGAGCGCGCCCGCGGCCACCGCGCGCACCTTCTCTTCGGCGCGGATCATGCGCACGCCGAACTCCGCCTCGAAGAAGGCGTAGAGCGCGCCACGGTACTGCGCCAAGCGCTCGGCCGTCAGGCCCTTGAACAGCGTGCCGGGCAGCCAGATGTCCTCCAGCACCACCGGGCGCCCATCAAAGCGCAGCAGCCGCCGCGCCTGGATCACCGGATCGCCGGGCCCGAGCCCCAGGCCGCGCGCGATCTCGGCCGGTGAGCGCAGGCGCCGGCAATCGAGCCACTCGCGCTGCGTCGGCGCAGGCCGCCGGCCCGCGTCGCTGACAAGGCGCAGGAAGCGGTACTGAATGTCCTCTTCGGCATGCGTCGCGACGAAGGTGCCTTTGCCCTGGCGTCGCACGAGCAGGTTTTCGGTTGCCAGCTCGTCGATCGCCTTGCGCACCGTGCCCTGGCTTACCTTGAAGCGGGCGGCGAGCTCCACCTCGCTCGGGATGGCCTCGCCGGGCTTCCATTCCCCACCTTGCAGACTCCGCAGGATCAGCGCCTTGATCTGCCGGTACAGCGGGCTGAACGCCGGACCCTGTGGCTCACCTTCCTGGTTCGACGACGCGAGGGCAGACATCCCCTCATTGCATCACAGCGACCCCTTCGATGCCAGGTTTAACGTAGAAGATGTCTTATATAAGACAGCGCCATGTCGGGCCCCAGCGCCTTGGCGGCTTGTGGACGACACCTACACTCGCTCCCTCGCTGCGGCGCCTCGTCGACGCGCCCCGGCCACGCTGCTTTCTTCTTCGTCCCACCCCCGGAGCCCTCCATGAGCAAGACCCCCGTTCGCGTCGCCGTCACCGGCGCCGCAGGCCAGATCGGCTACGCGCTGCTGTTTCGCATCGCCTCCGGCGAGATGCTCGGCAAGGACCAGCCGGTGATCCTTCAACTGCTCGAAGTGCCCGACGAGAAAGCGCAAAAAGCCCTGAAGGGCGTGATGATGGAATTGGAGGATTGCGCCTTCCCGCTGCTGGCCGGCATGGAAGCGCACGGCGATCCGATGACCGCGTTCAAGGACACCGCCTATGCGCTGCTCGTGGGCTCGATGCCCCGCAAGGCCGGCATGGAGCGCTCGGAGTTGCTGTCGATCAACGGCAAGATCTTCATCGGCCAGGGCAAGGCGCTGAACGCCGTGGCCGATCGAAACGTCAAGGTGTTGGTCGTCGGCAATCCAGCCAACACCAACGCCTACATCGCGATGAAGAGTGCGCCCGATCTGCCGCGCAAAAATTTCACCGCGATGCTGCGGCTGGACCACAACCGCGCCGCCAGCCAGATCGCGGCCAAGACCGGCAAGCCGGTGGCCGGCATCGAAAAGCTTGCGGTGTGGGGCAACCATTCGCCGACGATGTATGCCGACTACCGCTTTGCGACGATCGGCGGCCAGTCGGTCAAGGAGCTCATCAACGACCCGACCTGGAACAAGGATCAGTTCCTGCCCACGGTCGGCAAGCGCGGCGCCGCGATCATCGAGGCGCGCGGCCTTTCGTCCGCCGCATCGGCTGCGAACGCGGCGATCGACCACATGCGCGACTGGGCTCTCGGCACGCATGGCAAGTGGGTCACGATGGGCGTGCCGAGCAATGGCGAATACGGCATCCCGAGCGACGTGATGTTCGGCTACCCGGTCACTTGTGCCGGCGGTGAATACAAGATCGTCGAGAACCTCGAGATCGACGCCTTCAGCCAAGAGCGCATCAACCTCACGCTCAAGGAACTGCAGGACGAGCAAGACGGCGTGAAGCACCTGTTGTGAAGTTCGACGGTGGCGTGCGTTCTTCACGCATCGCCGAACCGCCGCTGGGCCCGGCCGCAGCGCACGCTGTCGCCGGGCTCGGCTTTTCAAGTGCTTGGCCGCACGCGCACGACAGGGTTCACGGCCGAGTCGATGCATCTTGCAACGCCGCCCCGAGCGGCGCACTCCAGAATCCAGCGCATTCGTTGACCAGCTTCACGGAGACGCCGCAATGAGCACCCTTCCCCTCGGCCGCATCGCCCTTGCCCTCGCCTTCGCGGCCGCTTCGCTCGGCGCGCACGCGCAGACGACCGCGCTCGCGAAGCCGACCGCTGCGCCCGCAACCAAGCAGCCCGCCAAACCCAAGGCGAAGAAGGTCGATCCGAAGGTCGCGCCTGAAGCCGAGGTGGTCGAGACGATCAGCGAAGGCCAGATGCTGGTGGCCGGCCGCGTGCTGACCGGCACCGCGCAGTGCGAGTTCAACCAGTCGGTCAACGTGATGCCCATGCAAGACCGGCCTGGGCACTTCAAGGTGAGCTTCAACAAGGCGTCGTACACGATGACGCCACAGGAAACAACCACCGGCGCCGTCCGTCTGGAGGACCGGCGTAACGGCATCGTCTGGCTGCAGATCCCGGCGAAGTCGATGATGATGAATCAGAAGGTCGGCCAACGGATGGTCGATGGCTGCATGCTCGCCGAGCAGCGTGCGGTCGCCGAACGCTGAATCTTCGGCTGCCCTCCTGCCCGCGCGCTCGGGCGAACAGCGACCCGGCTTCGTGCCGGGTCGTTGCTTTTCGGGCTGCCTTCGCTTGAATATGCAGCGTGCGGTATGTACAGTTCGCACATACCGAGCCGTTAAAAAGCCATGTCGCCGATGGAAGCCACGGTCGCCGAACGCGGCCAGATCACCTTGCCAAAGGCGGTGCGCGACGCGCTCGGCCTGACCAAGGGCAGCACCTTGAAGGTCGAACTCGACGGCAGCCGGATCATCCTGCGCAAGAACGTCGACGAC
This sequence comes from Methylibium sp., assembly GCF_035762065.1. Taxonomy (GTDB): domain Bacteria; phylum Pseudomonadota; class Gammaproteobacteria; order Burkholderiales; family Burkholderiaceae_C; genus Methylibium. The sequence goes on along the minus strand of NZ_DASTPW010000003.1, from coordinate 27,163 downwards.
GCTATCTCGCGTCTTCGCGGCCGCTTCAAGCTCGACGGTTTCGCCAGCACCGACGAAGCGATGCGCGCCATCCGCGGGCGAGCGCCCGGCGATCCTTACGTGCCGCCCGAGGACGCTGGCGAATGATCGCGGTGGACTCGTCGGTCTTGATCGATCTCATCGGCGACGGTGCGGGCGCGGAAGCCGCTGCGCACAGCCTGCGGGACGCGCTGCACCACGGTCCGGTCGTGGTCTGCGACGTCGCACTCGCCGAGATCTGCACGGCGCTCAAGCAAGGCAGCGATGTACTCGGCTACCTCGAAGGCGCGGGCCTTCGCTACAGCGCGGTCGAGTCGAAGGCGGCATTGAGGGCTGGCGAGATGCAGCGTCGCTACCGCCAACGCGGAGGTGAAGGCCAACGCGCCGTGCCCGATTTCCTCGTCGGCGCTCACGCGCTCTTGCAATGCGACGGCTTGATCACGCGCGACGCCGATTTCTTCCGCGATTACTTCAAAGGCCTGAAAGTCATCGAGCCGAGAGCGGCCTGAAGCACAGTCGCTGCTTCGCGCCCCGCCCTTCATCACGCCGTCCCAGCCCCTCAAGAGGTTCCTCATGCCCAGCCCGCACGCCTTCGCCAGCACGTTCAAGTCGTTCAAGACCACCTCCGGCAAGGAGGGCAAGTTCTTCTCGTTGCCCGAACTCGCGAAGACTTATCCGAGCGTGAAGCGCCTGCCGGTATCCGTGCGCATCGTGCTCGAAAGCGTGCTGCGCAACTGCGACGGCAAGAAGGTCACGCCCGAGCACGTCGAGCAGCTCGCGAACTGGAAGCCCGCGGCCGAACGGACCGACGAGATCCCCTTCGTCGTCGCCCGTGTCGTGCTGCAGGACTTCACCGGCGTGCCCCTGCTCGCCGACCTGGCCGCAATGCGCAACGTCGCCGCGAAGATGGGCAAGAACCCGAAGGCGATCGAGCCGCTGGTGCCGGTCGATCTGGTCGTCGACCACTCGGTGATGATCGATCACTTCGGAACGCCGGCGGCGCTCGACCTCAACATGAAGCTGGAGTTCGAGCGCAACCAGGAGCGCTACCAGTTCATGAAGTGGGGCATGGACGCCTTCGACACCTTCGGCGTCGTGCCCCCGGGCTTCGGCATCGTCCATCAGGTCAACCTCGAGTACCTCGCGCGCGGCGTGCACAAGACGAAGGCCGGCATCTTCTATCCCGACACGCTCGTCGGCACCGACAGCCACACGACGATGATCAACGGCATCGGCGTCGTCGGCTGGGGCGTCGGCGGCATCGAGGCCGAAGCCGGCATGCTCGGCCAGCCGGTGTACTTCCTGACGCCCGACGTGGTCGGCTTCGAGCTCACCGGCAAGCTGCGCGAAGGCGTCACCGCGACGGACCTCGTGCTCACCGTCACCGAGATCCTGCGCAAGCACAAGGTCGTCGGCAAGTTCGTCGAGTTCTTCGGCGAAGGCACGAAGACGCTGGCGCTGCCCGACCGCGCGACGATCGCGAACATGGCGCCCGAGTACGGCGCGACGATGGGCTTCTTCCCGGTCGACGGCAAGACCATCGACTACTTCGAAGGCACTGGCCGCACGCAAGACGAGATCGAAGCCTTCGAGGCCTACTTCAAGGCGCAGGGCCTGTTCGGCGTGCCGCTCGCCGGCGAGATCGACTACAGCTCGGTCGTGAAGCTCGACCTAAGCACGGTCGCACCGAGCCTTTCGGGCCCGAAGCGCCCGCAGGACCGCATCGAGCTCGGCAAGGTCAAGACGCAGTTCGGCTCGCTGTTCAGCAAGCCCGCCGCCGACAACGGCTTCAACCAGCCGGCCGCGAAACTGAACCAGCGTTTCGTCACCGCCGACGGCATCGAGATCAGGAACGGCGACGTGCTGATCGCCGCGATCACCTCTTGCACCAACACCAGCAACCCTGGCGTGCTGCTGGCGGCCGGCCTGCTCGCGAAGAAGGCGGTCGAGGCCGGCCTAACGGTGAAGAAGCACGTCAAGACGTCGCTCGCCCCCGGCTCGCGCATCGTCACCGACTACCTCGAGAAGGCCGGCCTCCTGCCCTACCTGGAGAAGCTCGGCTTCAGCGTCGCAGCCTACGGCTGCACCACCTGCATCGGGAACGCTGGGGACCTAACGCCCGAGATCAACGAGGTCATCACCAAGAACGATCTGGTGTGCGCCGCGGTGCTCTCGGGCAACCGCAATTTCGAGGCGCGCATCCATCCGAACCTGAAGGCGAACTTCCTCGCGTCGCCGCCCCTGGTCGTCGCCTACGCGATCGCGGGCAACGTGACGCGCGATCTGATGACCGAGCCCGTCGGCCTCGGCAAGAAGGGGCGCGAAATCTACCTCGGCGACATCTGGCCCACCAGCGACGAGATCCACGCGCTGATGAAGCACGCGATGGACGGCAAGGCCTTCAAGAAGAACTACGACAAGGTCAAGAACGACCCGGGCAAGCTCTGGGAAAGGATCAAGGGCGTCAAGGGCAACGTCTACACGTGGCCGAAGAGCACCTACATCGCCGAGCCGCCGTTCTTCGCCGGCTTCTCCATGCAGCCGCAAGCGTCCGATGTCGGCGTCAAGGGCGCGAAGATCATGGGCCTGTTCGGGGACTCGATCACCACCGACCACATCTCGCCGGCCGGCTCGTTCAAGGACACCACGCCTGCCGGCAAGTACCTGCTCGAGCACGGCGTGATGAAGGCCGACTTCAACAGCTACGGCTCGCGCCGCGGCAATCACGAAGTGATGATGCGCGGCACCTTCGCCAACGTGCGCATCAAGAACCTGATGCTGCCCGCCAAGGACGACGGTTCGCGCGAGGAAGGCGGCTACACGATCTATCAAGCCGAGGGCGAGGCCAAGGGTCAGAAGCTCCCGATCTACGACGCCGCGATGAAGTACATCGCCGCCGGCGTGCCGACCGTGATCTTCGGCGGCGAGGAGTACGGCACCGGTTCTTCGCGCGACTGGGCCGCCAAGGGAACGCAGCTGCTCGGCGTGAAGGCCGTCGTCGCGCAGAGCTTCGAGCGCATCCACCGCAGCAACCTGGTGGGCATGGGCGTGCTGCCCTTGCAGTTCAAGGCTGGCGAGTCCTGGACTTCACTGGGTTTGAAGGGAGACGAGACGGTCGACGTGATCGTCGATCCGGCAATGAAGCCGCAGTCGGACGCCGAACTCGTCGTCACCACGCCTTCGGGCCGGACGACGCGGACCAAGCTGACGCTGCGCATCGACACGCCGATCGAGGTCGACTACTACAAGCACGGCGGCATCCTGCCGTTCGTGCTGCGCCAGCTGCTCGCCGCCTGAGGTTGACGCGTGTGCAGGAACGCCGCCCCCGGGCGGCGTTTTTCGTTGTGGCCATGCCGGCGTCGGCCTCGCCACGCCATGGGAACGGCGGTTGCCTGCCAGGGAGAGAAGCGCCGTCAGGCTTCAACCCAACCAAGGAGCGCGTCATGGCATTGCAATCAGAGATCTACGACCCGGCGGTCATCGCCACGACCTCCACCACCACCGACCGAGGCCTGCGCGTTGCGTGGGGCGGCGTTTGGAGCGGCTTCCTCGTCGCGATCGGCGTGGTGCTGCTGCTCAGCACGCTCGGCCTCGCGGTCGGCATCACGACCGCCGAGGTCGGCCCCGGCGAGGACAACGGCCGCAGCCTCGGCATGGGCGCAGCAATCTGGAGTGGCCTGACGCTGCTGATCGCGCTGTTCATCGGCGGCATGGTCGCCACGCGTGCCGGCGCGATCCACGACCGCGCGACCGGCCTGGTCGAAGGCGCGCTGGTCTGGGTGCTGGCGGTGCTGGCGTTGATCTACCTTGCCGGCACCGGCCTGAGCATGGCCACCGGCGCCAGCTTCGGCGCATTGCGCGGCGTGACGCAGACGGCGGCCAGCGCGGCCGGCAGCACCGACCTCAGCTCGATCGCCAGCGGCGACCCGCAGCAGATCGTCCAGCGGCTCGACAATCCGAAGACCGTGCAGCTCGTCGCCGCGGTCACCGGCAAGTCGCAGGCGGAGGCAAGCTCGATGGTGGGCGAGATCCGCCAGCAGGTCGAAGCCGCCGGCGACGATCCGCAGCGCGCGGCGCAGGCTGCACGCGAGGGCGTCGACCGCCTGAGCAGCGCAGCTGCCGAGCGCGTGGGTCGCGCCGCCGAACGCGCGCAGCCTTATGCGAGCGCGACGATGTGGAGCACGCTGGCCGCGATGGTTGTCGCGCTGCTCGCCTCCATCTTCGGCGCGATGCTGGGACGCAGGCAGGTGCTGCGCCGGCTCGAGTCGGTGGCGGTGGCGCCCGCGGGTGGCGTGCCGGTGCGTCGCTGAAGCGGCTGGGCTCGACGCGGCGCGGTAAGCGCCGCGGTGACGCGGCGCGGTAAGCGCCGCGGTAGCGAAGTCAACGCGGCGCGGTGAGCGCCGCGTACTGCATGGGATCGAAGCCGACGAGCACGGCATCGCCGGCTTCGATCACCGGGCGTTTGATCAGGCTGGGTTGCGCCTGCATCAGCGCGAATGCGCTTGCGGCGTCGACGACACGCTGCTGCTCGTCGGATGCCAGTTGACGCCAGGTCGTACCGCGGCGGTTCAACAGCGGCTCCCAACCGACCCGCGCAGCCCATCGCACGAGCATTTCGGGGCTGACGCCCTGCTTCTTGAAATCGTGGAAACGGTAGGCGACGCCCTGCCCGTCCAGCCAGGCCCGCGCCTTCTTGACGCTGTCGCAGTTGGCGATGCCGTGCAGCGTGACGGGCGCCGGGCTCATCGGCCCATCCAGCCGAAGCCGCGGTCGTTGCGCTCGCAGCGCGGATCGACGTTGTTGCCGAGTTCGGCGACTTTGCCGCTGGCGTCGATGCTGACCTGGTACCAGATGCAAAACGGCGTCTCGTAGCGGTAGGACCAGAGCTGGTGCTGCTGCCGTGACAGGTAGCTGACCTCCGACGGGTGTCCGATGCGGCGCAGCACTTCGTCGCGGCTCATGCCGATCTGCAGCTCGAGAAAGTTGCCCTCGGTCAACACCTGTTCGCTGCGCAGCAGCGCGCCGTTGGCGTCGAAGTCGAGCATGTAGGTATGAAAGCCCATCGGCCCGCGCGCGAATTCGAGCCGCTGGCCGCCGCCGGCAAGCGGGTAGCGGCCGGTCGGCTGGCCCATGCTCGCGATCGCCTGGTCCACCGTCGAGCCCGGGCCCAAGCCGCCGGGGCCGTAAGCCGCGCAGCCGGCCATGGCGACGACCAGTGCCGCGGTGCCGGCCACACGCGCGGCGCCTCGAAACCGGAACACGTTCATCGCCCGATGATGCGCGCCGCTGCAATTCCGAGTCACCAGGGCGGTTGCGTGCTTCAGCGAGGCGCGTCGCCGATCAGCAGCCGCTCGACGGCCACGCAGCGATCGCGCCGCTGCGCCGCGCTGCCCTGCGTCGCCATCAGCGATTCGCCGACGACGTAGCTGTAGAGCATGAACGCGCGTGCGCGCGCGTCGCCCACCGCGAAGCCCAGCGCCGAGAAGAGCTGCGCGATGTAGCCGATGCGCGCGGCATCCGAGGCATCGACCGCGTGGCGCACCTGCAGGTCGCGCCGCGCCCAGGCGCGGATCGCCAACTCGATGCGCGCGGCGCGTGCCGCGGCCCGCCCGCGAAACGGCAGCGAAAGCACGTCGCGCAGCTGCTCGCGCGCATCGACCTGCGGGCGGTCGAGGCGCAGCGTGAGTTGCTCGGTCGCGTTCTCGTGCCAGCTGCGAAGCACGCCGGCGAGCAGTTCCTCGCGATCCTTGAAGTGCCAGTAGAAGCTGCCGCGGGTGACGGCCATCTGCCGCGCAAGCACGTCCACCCGCACGTGATCGATGCCCTGGTCGACCAGCACCTCGGTGGCCGCCTCGATCCACCGCTCGCGGGTCAGCGAGGCACGCGCGGCTTCGACCGACGCAGGCGCGCCGCGCTTGCGCGCGCTGCGTTCCGGGGGCCGGTCGGGGGCGCTGCTCATGGGAAGGATGGTGCCGAAGGCGCGACGATGCCGACAAACAGCACTGTATGGACACCGGGCGAAACCCCGATGCCGTTCCCATGCCAGCCTCCTAGCATCGCCGCCGGCTCCTTACATACAGGCGTGTATGTATGGCAGGGAACCGAGGAGGCCGCATGGCGGGCAACGACTTCTTCGACGATCCGCGTTGGCTCGCGCCGCAACGCACTGCGCGCGAAGCGCTGCCTGGCGGCGGCTTCGTGCTGCGCTCGCCCGAGCCGCTGCAGCCGTATGCGCGTTGCGTCGGCGACTGGCTGGAGCGCTGGGCGCGCGAGACGCCCGAGGCTCCGGCCTTCGCCGAGCCCGCGGCCGGCGGTGGCTGGCACACGCTGGGCTGGCGCGCGCTGCGCAAGCGCGTCGGCCGCGTCGCGCAAGGGCTGCTCGACCGATCGCTGCCGGCGGGCCGCCCGATCGTCGTGCTGTCGGACAACAGCCTCGACCACCTCGTGCTGCTGCTCGCCGGCATGCACGTCGGCCGGGCGGTGTGCACCGTCTCCAGCGCCTACTGCCGCCTGGCCGGCACGGACTTCACGCGCATCCAACGCATCCTCGATCAGCTCGCGCCGGCCCTCGTCTATGCGTCCGATGCGGCCGCCTACGGCCCGGCCCTGCGGGGCCGCGAAGTGCCGGTGATCGCCTTCAGCCGCGGCGCGGCTGCGCATCCCGGCGCGATCGATTTCGAGCAGCTCGCGGCTGCGCCCGAGACGCCCGCGGTGACGCAGGCCTTCGCCGCGATCACGCCCGACACGCATGCGAAGTACCTGCTGACGAGCGGCTCGACCGGCACGCCGAAGGTCGTGATCAACACCCACCGGATGCTGTGCGCGAACCAGCAGATGATGGGCCAGACCTACCGCTTCCTCGCGCACGAGAAGCCGGTGCTGCTCGACTGGCTGCCCTGGAGCCACACCTTCGGCGCGAACCACAACGTCAACATGGTGCTGTGCTACGGCGGCACGCTCTACATCGACGACGGCCGGCCGATGCCGGGGCTGATCGACAAGACCGTGGCCCACCTGCGCGAGCTTCAGCCGACGATCTACTTCAACGTACCGCGCGGCTACGACGCGCTGCTCCCCGCGCTCGAAGCCGACGAAGCGCTCGCGCGCCGCTTCCTGGGCCGCCTGACGATGCTGTTCTACGCGGGCGCGAGCATGTCGGCGCCGACCTGGCAGCGGCTCGAGGCGCTCGCGGCGCGGGTGCGCGACACGCCGCTGTGGATGACCACCTCCTGGGGAAGCACCGAAACCTCGCCGGCCTGCACCGCGGCGCACTGGAAGCTCGATCGCGCCGGCGTCATCGGCCTGCCGATGCCGGGCGTCGAGGTCAAGTTCGTGCCGAACGCGGGCAAGCTCGAGATGCGCGTCAAGGGCGATCACGTCTTCCCCGGCTACCGCGGCAACGAGGCCGCGACGCGCGAGGCCTTCGACGAAGACGGCCACTACCGCATCGGCGACGCGGGGCGGCTGCTCGACGACGCCGACGCGACCAGCGGCATCGTCTTCGACGGCCGCGTCGCCGAGGACTTCAAGTTGAGCAGCGGCACCTGGGTCAGCGTCGGCACGCTGCGGCTGCGCACCGTCGCCGCGCTCGCGCCGCACGCGCAGGACGTGGTGATCACCGGCCACGATCGCGCGTCGATCGGCGCGCTGGTCTTCCCCACCGAAGCCGCGCGCAACCTGCCCACCGACACGCTGCACGAACAGCTGCGCGCCGGCCTGCGCCGGCTGCAGGCCGAAGGCGGCGGCTCGTCGCAGACGCCGGCCGCCGTGCTCCTGCTGGGCGACGCGCCGAGCGTGGCGGCCGGCGAGATCACCGACAAGGGCTACGTCAACCAGCGCCTGGTGCTGGCGCGGCGCGCCGCAGAGGTCGAGGCGCTGCATGCCGCGCTCGACGCCGGTGCCGCCGACGCGCGCGTCATCCGCCCTTGAGTTCCGCCAGCCGACCTTCCCTTCGACGAGGAGACCTTCGATGAAAGCCTTCCTGAGCTCCGTGCTCGCGACCGCCGCCGCGGCCGCGATCGCCGCCCTGCCCTGCGCGGCGTTCGCCGACGTCACCATCGGCGTCTCGCTGCCGCTCACCGGCCCGGGCTCCGGCCTCGGCATTCCGACGAACAACGGCGTGAAGATGTGGCCGGCGATGCTCGGCGGCGAAAAGATCAAGGTCATCACGCTCGACGACGCGAGCGACCCGACCAAGGGCGTGCAGAACACGCGCCGGCTGGTCAGCGAGGACAAGGTCGACGTGATCGTCGGCTCGGCGGTCACGCCGGTGGGCATCGCGATGGCCGACGTGGCGGCCGAATCGAAGACGGCGCAGCTCGCGATGTCGCCGATCGGGCTGCCGCCGGGCAAGGACACCTGGAGCTTCCGCCTGCCGCAGAGCACCGGCGTGATGGCCAACGCGATGGTCGCGCACATGCAGAAGAACGGCGTCAAGAGCGCCGGCTTCATCGGCTACACCGACGCCTACGGCGAGCAGTGGCTCGGCGAGCTGAAGCCGCGCTTCGAGAAAGCCGGGATCAAGCTGCTCGCCGAGGAGCGCTTCGCGCGCACCGACACCAACGTCACCGCGCAGGCACTCAAGCTCGCTTCGGCCAACCCCGACGCGATGGTGATCGTCGCCTCCGGATCCGGCGCGGCGATGCCGCAGCTCGCGCTCGTCGAGCGTGGCTACAAGGGCAAGTACTACCAGACGCACGCGGCCGCGACGAAGGACCTGATGCGCGTCGGCGGCAAGGCGGTCGAGGGCACCTTCGTCACCTCGGGCCCGGTGGTCGTCGCCGAGCAGCTGCCCGACAACCACCCCAGCAAGGCGCTCGGCGTGAAGTTCAACGCGGCCTACGAGGCGATCCAGGGCGCGGGGCTGCGCAACCAGTTCGCGGCGCACGCCTACGACGCTTCGCTGCTGCTCGACAAGGCGATCCCGATCGCGCTGCAGAAGGGCAAGCCCGGCACGAGCGAATTCCGCGCCGCCCTGCGCGACGCGCTCGAAGCCCTGCCGGCGATGCCGATCACCCACGGCGTGATCGACTACGCCGCAACCGACCACTGGGGCTTCGTGCCCGACACCGGCGTGGTGATGAAAGTCGTCAACGGCGACTGGAAGCTGGAAAACTAGCCCACCCCCGTTGCGGCTTCGCCGCTCCCCCTCGAGGGGGCGCCGCTGGCGGCCCGGCCAAGCCGGATCCGCGGCGGCTGCTGGCGAAACACACGGCCTCTTCATCGAGACACCATGGACTTATCGATCGCCGCCATCCTCGGGCTCGACGGCGTCACCTCGGGCGCGATCTATGCGCTGGTCGCGATCGCGCTGGTGCTGGTGTTCGCGGTCACGCGGATCATCTTCGTCCCGCAGGGCGAGTTCGTCGCGTACGGCGCGCTGACGCTCGCGCTGCTGCAGATGGGCGCGGTGCCGGGCACCGTGTGGCTGGTGCTGCTGATGTGCGCGGCGGTGGCGCTGCTCGACGCGGTGCAGGCGGTGCGCGAACGCTGGCCACTCGCGCGCTGGGCCCGGCATGCGGCAAGCACGCTGGCAGCGCCGCTCGCCGCCGCGCTGATCACCCTGGCGCTGGCGCGCACGAAGCCGAACATGCTGGTGCAGGTGCTGCTGACGCTCGCGGTGGTCACGACGATGGGACCGCTGGTCTACCGGCTCGCCTACCGTTCGCTGGCCGATGCAAGCGTGCTGGTGCTGCTGATCGTCTCGGTCGGCGTGCATTTCGCGCTGAGCGGCCTGGGCCTGCTGTTCTTCGGCGCCGAGGGCTTCCGCAACCCGAGCTTCTGGGATGCGCGCTTCTCGCTCGGGCCGCTCACGCTGAGCGGGCAGACGGTGATCATCTTCGCGGCCGCCGCGGCGCTGATCGCCGCCCTCGCGTTGTTCTTCGAGCGCACCCTCACCGGCAAGGCGCTGCGCGCGACCTCGGTCAACCGCATCGGCGCGCGGCTGATGGGCATCGCGACCGACAAGGCCGGCTCGCAGAGCTTCACGATGGCCGCCTTCATCGGTGCGCTGTCGGGCCTGCTGATCGGCCCGAGCACCACCGTCTACTACGACACCGGCTTCCTCATCGGCCTCAAAGGCTTCATCGCCGCGGTGTTCGCCGGGCTCACGAGCTTTCCGCTCGCGCTGGTCGGCGCGATCGGCGTCGGCTTGATCGAGTCCTTCGGCTCGTTCTGGGCCAGCGCCTTCAAGGAGGCGATCGTCTTCACCTCGATCCTGCCGGTGCTGCTGTGGCGCTCGCTCGTCGATCCGCACCACGAGGAACACTGAACGTGGATCGCCGCCGTCTCGGCTTCTTCGCGTTCGCGGTGCTGATCGCGGCGCTGCCGCTGCTTCCGGTGCCCGACTTCTGGATCACGCAGCTCAATTACATCGGGCTGTTCTCGCTGGTCGCGCTCGGGCTGGTGCTGCTGACCGGCGTCGGCGGCCTCACCTCGTTCGGCCAAGCGGCCTTCGCGGGGCTCGGCGCCTACGCGAGCGCGTGGCTCGCGTCGAAGCACGGCCTGTCGCCGTGGCTCGGACTCGCTCTCGGGCTGTCGCTCACGCTCGTCGCCTCGCTGGTGATCGGCTGGCTCACGCTGCGGATGTCGGGCCACTACCTGCCGCTCGCGACCATCGCCTGGAGCCTCGCGCTGTACTACACGATGGGCGGGCTCGACATGCTCGGCAGGTACGACGGCCTGCTCGGTCTGCCGCCGGTGCGCATCGGCGAGCTCAGCTTCCAGAGCGAGCGGCGCATCTACTGGCTGATCTGGATCGCGGCGTTGTGCGGCGCGGTGGCGGTGACGCACCTGCTCGATTCGCGGCCGGGCCGCGTGATGCGCGCGCTCAACGGCAACCGCGGCGGCGGCACCACGATGCCCGAGGCAATGGGCGCCTCGACCTTCCGCTACAAGATGGTGATGTTCGTCGTCGCGGCGCTGCTCGCGTCCGTCTCGGGCTGGCTGTTCGCGCACATGCAGCGCAGCGTCAACCCCTCGCCGTTCGGCATCAAGTTCGGCATCGAGTACCTGTTCATGGCGGTGCTCGGCGGCGTCGGCAGCGTCTGGGGCGCATTCACCGGCGCGGCGGTGGTGAAGCTGGCCGAGGATCAACTGCAGGCCTGGCTGCCGCGGCTGGTCGGCACCTCTGGCAACTACGAGATCATCGTCTTCGGCATCGTGCTCGTGCTCGCGCTCAAGTTCGCGCCGCAAGGCCTGTGGCCGGCGATCGAGCGATGGCTGCCGAGGAAGCGCCGCGCGACGGTGGACGCCCACGCGCCGCCGCTCGAGGCGCGCAGCCATCCGAAGGGCGGCGACAAGCTGCTCGAATGCCGCGGCCTGCACAAGCGCTTCGGCGGACTCGCGGCGGTCAACGACGTGAGCTTCTCGATCCGCGCCGGCGAGATCGTCGGCCTGATCGGGCCCAACGGCGCCGGCAAGTCGACCACCTTCAACCTCGTCTCCGGCGTGCTGCCGCTGTCGGCCGGCGAGGTCGAGCTGCGCGGCGAGCGCATCGACGGCCTGCCCTCGCGCGAGATCGCGCGCCGCGGGCTGTCGCGCACCTTCCAGCACGTGAAGCTGGTGCCCGACATGACGGTGCTGGAGAACGTCGCGCTCGGCACCTACCTTCGCACGCATGCGGGCAGCCTGCGCGCGATGCTGCGGCTCGATCGCGCCGAGGAGCGGCGCGCGCTGGCCGAGGCCGAGCGCCAGCTCGCGCGCATCGGGCTGGCGGAGCACCGCGACGAGCTCGCCGGCAACCTCGCGCTCGGGCCGCAGCGCCTCGTCGAGATCGCGCGTGCGCTGGCGAGCGACCCGTCGCTGCTGCTGCTCGACGAGCCCGCCGCCGGCCTGCGCCACAAGGAGAAGGCCGCGCTCGCCGATGTGCTGCGGCAGTTGCGCGCCGAGGGCCTGTCGCTGCTGCTCGTCGAGCACGACATGGACTTCGTGATGCAGCTGACCGACCGCATCGTCGTGATGGAGTTCGGCACGCGGCTGATGGAAGGTACGCCGGCCGAGGTGCAGGCGAGCCCGAAGGTGCGCGCCGCCTATCTCGGGACGGAGCACTGATGAGCAGCGAGGTTTTTCGGAGCACGAGTTCCCCCTCGGGGGGACCGGCCGCAGGCGGTAGGGGGCCGACGAAGGCCGCCTTGCTCGAAGTCGTCGGCCTGCACGCCGGCTACGGCAAGGCCGAGGTGCTGCGCGGCATTTCGCTCGACGCCGCCGCCGGCAGCGTCGTCACCGTGATCGGCCCGAACGGCGCCGGCAAGTCGACGCTGCTCGGCACGCTGATGGGCCTGATCGCGCCGATGCGCGGCTCGATCCGCTTCGACGGCATCGACCTCGCTCGCCTCACGCTGGAAGAGCGCGTGATGGCCGGCCTCGCGCTGGTGCCGGAAAAGCGCGAGCTGTTCGGCACGATGAGCGTCGAGGACAACCTGATCCTGGGCGGCTGGCGACCGCTGAAGCTCAAGCGCGCCGGCTGGCGCGACGGCCTCGAGCGCGTCTTCGCGCTGTTCCCGCGCCTGAAGGAGCGCCGGGCGCAGCAGGCCGGCACGCTGTCCGGTGGCGAGCGGCAGATGCTCGCGCTGGGCCGCGCATTGATGGCGCAGCCCAAGCTGTTGATGCTCGACGAGCCCAGCCTCGGCCTTGCGCCGCTGGTGGTGCGCGACATCTTCGCGACGCTCGCGCAGCTGCGCGCGAGCGGCGTGACGATCCTCCTGGTCGAGCAGAACGCGCGCGCGGCGCTCGAGGTCGCCGACCACGGCCACGTGCTCGAGACCGGCGATCAGGTGCTGCAGGGTCCGGCGCGCGACCTCGCGACCGATCCGCGGGTGATCGAGACCTACCTCGGCGCGCAGAAGGCAGCTTCGGCATGAGCCGCACGGTCGTCTACCCGGTCCATGTTTCGTTCGGCGACTGCGATCCGGCCGGCATCGTGTTCTTCCCGAACTTCTCGCGCTGGATGGACGCGGCGACCCACCACTTCTTCCGTGCCTGCGGCCTGCCGCCTTGGCATGCGCTGGAAGAGATCCCGCACTGCGTCGGCGGGCCGCTGCTGGAGATCCACACGCGTTTTCTCAAGCCCGCCACCGACGGCGACCGCCTCGAAGTGCACACGAGCGTCGCCGAATGGCGGCGCAAGGTCTTCGTCGTCGACCATCGCATCCGGCGCGGCGAGGATCTGCTGTGCGAAGGCCGCGAGACGCGCGCCTTGTGCGTCAAGCCGCCCGGCGAGGCGATGAAGTCGGTGGTGATCCCCGACTGGCTGCGCAAGCGGTGCGACTGAGTCACCGCGGCCGCGCGGTGACTAGAGGCGGTACCACCCGATCAGCACCAGGCCGGCCAGGCACATCGCGGCGTTGCCGAGGTTGACGATCACCGCGCGATCGATCCGCCCCTCGCGTTCGTAGAGCCAGCCGGCCATGCTCAGGTTCGCGCCGAACCAGATGAACCAGGTGATCAGCGAATGCTGCGACGAGTCGCCGCTGACCGCGATGGCCCACAGCGTCGGCATGTAGGCGAACACCCGCGCGAAGTTGAAGACGGCGAAGACGTAGCCGAGCCACAGCCGGCTCGACCCGCGGGCAGCGCGCCGGGAACGCGGCAAGGCGCGCGCGGCTTCGCAGCTCATGGCGTCACGAGCCGCGCCATCACCGGCGCATCGTCGCAGGCGACCGAGGCATGCCTCGACGCGGCGACCGGCAGCACCGGATCAACGGGGCGAACAAGCAGGCGTCTCGGGCTCACGGCAACCTCCAACCACGCACGCGCCGGATCGGCGCCTGCGCAGTGAAGCCGAACGCGCTTAATCGCGTCTTGCGCATCGTTGCGACCGCGTCGCGGGCCGTGCCGGCCGCTCCCCTGAAAAGTGGAGACGCCAAGGCAAAAGGGGCCTGGCGGTATGCCAAGCCCCTGCTGCGTCGAACGATGTTGGTAGGCGCGATTGGACTCGAACCAACGACCCCCACCATGTCAAGGTGGTGCTCTAACCAGCTGAGCTACGCGCCTGAAAAGAGGGCGGCAGTGTAGCAGCCGGAGGCGCGCGATCCACGCTCCTCAGCGCCGGCGCGCGCTGCGCACGCCGGCCACGCGTGCGGCCTGTGCAAGCACCGACGCGAGACGGCTCGTGTCGGCCACCTCGACGGTGAAGGTCATCGACGCGATGCCGCGCAGGCTGCGCGTGCGCATCGCGGTCACGTTGACCTGCGCCTTCGCGAACAGCTCGGTGATGTCGCGCAGCAGCCCCTGGCGGTCGTCGGCTTCGATCGCGAGGTCGATCGGGTAGAGCTGCGGCTTTGCTTCGCGCGCGGCCGACCACGCGACCGGGATGCGCCGCTCCGCATGCCGGCTCACCATCTCGCGGAAGTTGCTGCAGTCGGCGCGGTGCACCGCGACACCCTTGCCGCGGGTGACGTAGCCGCCGATCGCGTCGGGCGGCGCCGGCCGGCAGCAGCGCGCCAGCGCGGTCAGCAGCGAATCGATGCCGACGACCAGCACGCCGCCCTTCCCCTCCCGGCTCGCGGTGTCCGACTTGGTCAGCCGCTGCGCGATCGCTTCGTCGGCATCGGGCAACGGCTCGGCAGGGCGCAGCAGGTTCTCGATGTTGCGCAGCGAAAACTCGTCCTTGCCGACCACTTCGAACAGCGCGTCGGCCCCACGGAAGCCGAGCTGCGACGCGAGGTCGTCGAGCTTCACGGCCGTGCGGCCTTCGCGCTGCAGCAGCTTCTCGACCGCGTCGCGGCCGCGCGCGACGGTCTGCTGCTGCGCGAGCGCGTTGAACCAGGCGCGCACCTTGGCCCTGCTGCGCGCGCTGCCGAGGATCGCGAGCTCGGGGTTCAGCCAGTCGAGCGACGGCCCGCCTTCGCGCACCGTCGTGATCTCGACCGTCTGCCCGCTCGCGAGCACGGTGTTCAGCGGCACCAGCGCGCCGTCGACGCGCGCGCCGCGGCAGCGATGCCCGAGGCTGGTGTGCACCGCGTAGGCGAAGTCGACCGGCGTCGCGCCGGCGCTCAGCTCGACGATCTCCGCCTGCGGCGTGAAGACATAGACGCGCTCGCTCGCCACGTCGCGCAGGCGCGACGGCGCCGCTTCGTCGCCGCTGCCCTGGGCGAGTTCGTGCTCCCACGCGAGCAGCTGCTGCAGCACCGCCTTGCGGGCCTGCGCGACCAGCGCGTCGTCGCGCGCCGCGCCGGATGCACCGGCCTCCTTGTAGGCCCAGTGCGCCGCGACGCCACTTTCGGCGTGCTCGTGCATGGCCGCAGTGCGGATCTGCACTTCGAGCGGCCGCGGCCGCGCGCCGTCGGCGGCTTGCGCGTCGTCGAGCACCACGGTGTGCAGCGAGCGGTAGCCGTTGGCCTTGGGTCTGGCGATGTAGTCGTCGAACTCCTCCGGCAGCGCGCGCCACAGCCCGTGCACGCAGGCCAGCGCGGCATAGCAGTCCGGCACGTCAGTGACGATGACCCGCAGCGCCTGCAGATCGAGCACGCGCTCGAAGCCGAGCTGCTTGCCCTGCATCTTCTTCCAGATGCTGTAGAGGTGCTTCGGCCGTCCCTTGACGCCGGCCGCGATGCCGGCGTCGCGCAGCGCGCGCTCGAGCCGTTCGCGCGCGGCCTCGACGCCGGCTTCGCGCTCGACGCGCCGCTCGTCCAGCAACCGCGCGATGCGCGAGTAATCGTCCGGCCGCGTGAAGCGGAACGCGAGGTCTTCCAGCTCCCACTTGATCGGCCAGATGCCGAGCCGGTTGGCGAGCGGCGCGAACACCTGCAGCGACTCGTGCGCCAACGCCGGCGGGCACGGCCGCTTGCTGCGCGCATGCCAGCGCAGCGTCTCCAGGCGCGACGCGAGCAGCAGCAGCACCACGCGCAGGTCGCGCGAGAACGCCAGCAGCATCTTGCGCACGCGCTCGGTCTGCGCGGCGTGCCGGGCGGCGTCGGTGGCGCCATGTCCGTGTTCGAGCGCGGCGCGCGCGGTGCGCTGTGCCTGGACCAGCCGGCGCGTGTGCGCGACCAGGCTCGCGTAGTGCTCGCCCCAGCCCTTGGCGATCGCCTCCTCCGGCTTGGCCAGCACGTCGGCCGCGTGCACGAGGAAGGCCGCCGCGCGCATCGACGGCGCCGCGCCGATGGCCGCCAGGATCGCCGCGACGCCCTCGGCATGCGCGAGCACCGGCTCGCCGCTGGCCATGCGCTCGCCCTCGAGCAGCGGCGTCGCGAAGGCGCGGGCGCGCCCGAGCACCCCTTCGGGCTCCGGGTTCGCCGCAGCCTGGTGCTCGTCGACGCTGCCGAACAGCTCGACGATCGCCGGCGCCTCGGCCCCGCTTGCTTCGAGGGGCGCCGCTCGCTCGGACTGGCCCCAGGCGGTCTTCATGACGGTTTCAGGAACTCCCGGACGACGGCGATCTGGTCCGGCGCGACGAAGGTCGGCGCATGGCCGACGCCGGCGATCTCCACCAGCTTCGCCTTCGGCCCGCGCTGTGTCATCGCCTCGGCGGTCTCGCGGGTGAGCAGGTCGGACTCGGCGCCGCGCAGCACGAGCGTCGGACAGGTGAGCGAGTCGTAGCGCTGCCAGAGCAGTGCCTCGCCGATCCGGGCGGTGGCCGCATTCGCGGCCTTGAAGGGCAGCGCGATGCCCGGGTCGTAGCGCGAGATCCATTCGGCACCGTCGCGCTTGATCTGCGGCCTGCTGAGCGCGAGCCACTGCTTCGGCGTGTGCGGCCCGAAGCCTTGCGAGATGCTCCAGAAGTAGTCGGCCGCCTCCTGCTCGCTGGCGAAGCGCTTCGGTTGACCCAGGTAGTTGCCGATGCGCTGCACCGAATCGGCAGTGATCGCGGGGCCGACGTCGTTCAACACCAGCCGGCGCACCAGCGAATGGCCGCGACCGTCGCGCATCGACGCGAGCGCGAGCCCGACGATGCCGCCCATCGACGTGCCGACCCAGTCGACCTGGGGCGTTCGCGGGTCAAGGCCGAGCGCCGCGATCAGCGTGACGAGATCCGCCACGTAGGTGGGTACCTGGTAGCCGGTCGGGTCGGCGAGCCAGTCGGACCGGCCGCGGCCGACGACGTCGGGGCACACCACGCGGAAGTCGGCGGCGAGCGCTTGCGCGAGGCTGTCGAAGTCGCGGCCCTGGCGCGTCAGGCCGTGCACGCAGACGACGACGTTCGGGTTGTCGGCCGCGCCCCATTCGACGTAGGCCATGCGGTGCAGGCCCTGCGCGTCGGCACACAGGATGCTGGACTGGCGGGGTTCGTTCATCATGGCTCCAAGCGTCGATCGATCCTAACCAAGCGAAGGAGAACCCACCGTGTTGAAGAACAAGACCGCCCTCGTCACCGGCTCGACCAGCGGCATCGGGCTGGGCATCGCGCAAGTGCTCGCGCGCGAAGGCGCGAACCTGGTGCTCAACGGCTTCGGCGACAGCGAAGGGCCCATCGCTCAGGTTCGGGAAGCCGGCCGCGCACACGGCATCCGCGTCGGCCACCACGGCGCCGACATGAGCAAGCCGGCCGAGATCGAGGCGCTGATGGCCTATGCCGCGAGCGAATTCGGCGGCGTCGACGTGCTGGTCAACAACGCCGGCATCCAGCACGTCGCGAACGTCGAGGACTTTCCTGTCGCGAAGTGGGACGCGATCCTCGCGATCAACCTGAGCTCGGCCTTCCACACCACCCGGCTCGCGATGCCGGGGCTGCGCAAGAAGGGCTGGGGCCGCATCGTGAACATCGCCTCGGCGCACGGGCTCGTCGCCTCGGCAGGCAAGAGCGCCTACGTGGCCGCCAAGCACGGGCTGGTCGGCATGACGAAAGCCGTCGCGCTCGAAGCGGCAACAAGCGGCGTCACGGTGAACGCGATCTGCCCGGGTTGGGTGCTGACGCCGCTGGTGCAAAGGCAGATCGACGACCGCGCGGCGCGCGAAGGCACCGCGGTCGCACAGGCCGAACGCGAGCTGCTCGGCGAGAAGCAGCCGTCGCTGCGCTTCACGACGCCGCAGCAGCTGGGCGAACTGGCGGTGTTCCTCTGTTCGGAGGCCGGCGCGAACGTGACCGGCCAGGCCTGGGCGGTGGACGGCGGCTGGACGGCGCAGTGATGCGCCCTACTTCGTCAACGCGACGCTGCCGCTGACGGTCGCCGCGATCACGCCCTTGCCGGCCTCCACCGGCACCGGCGCATCGCTCGACATCGCGATGGCCGACTTCGCATAAGGCATCGGCACGCGCGGGCGGCCGCCCTGCTCGGCCGCCTGCACCGAGACCTCGCGCAACTGCCAACTCGCGAAGCCGAATTGCCTGGCATGGGCCTCGGCCTTCGCGCGGTACTTCTGGATCGCCTGCGCGCTCACTTCGGCCTCGTGCTTCTCGGCCAGCTCGCGCGAGATCGCGTACGCCACGCTGGTGACCGCCATGCCGACCGGCGCGGCGCCGAGCCGCCCGGCCGCAGCCGCCACGCGCTGCATGTCCTTGCCTTCGAGCACCAGTTCGGCCTGGCCCTGCCAGCCGCCGATGCGGCCCTCCTTCGCGTAGCGCGGATGCAGCGAGAAGCTGCCGCTGCGCACCTCCATCGCACCGGGCGCTGCTGTCTTCTTCGCTTCGGCGAGCGCCGCATCGAGCGCCTGCTTCAGCTGCGCCTGCACCGTCGCCGCGTCCTGGCCTTCCTTCACCGCCTGCAGGCTGATCGCAAGCTGGTCCATCGTCACCTCGACCTGGGCCGTCGTCGAGAACGAGACGAGGCTTTCGCGTGGCGCGGCGTCGGCCGCGTGGGCCGCCGGCAACGCGCTCGCGAGCGTGCCGAACAGGAGCGTGATCGTGCGGTGGCGCAGGCTGCGATGCATCGCGGAGCTCCGGGGGCGATTGACGGGCCGCGAATGTCGCACGGCCCTCGTGGATGGCCCTCATAGGCGGCCCGCGACCCCAGGCGCAAGATGTGTAACAGCGGGCAAGGCGGCCCGATTCGGCCGGGCACCGCTGAGCACAATGCCGTTGTTACAAATGCCGGAGATGCCATGAATGCCAGCTCGACCAACCAGCGGCCCGACCGCATCGTGGTCGTCGACGACGATGCGCGCATCCGCGATCTGCTGCGCCGTTACCTCACGCAGGAAGGCTTCGAGGTGCTGCTGGCCGAGGACTCGAAGGCGCTGAACCGCGTGATGACGCGCGACACCATCGACCTGATCGTGCTCGACCTGATGCTGCCGGGCGAAGACGGCCTGTCGATCTGCCGCCGGCTGCGCGCGAACAACGACACCACGCCGATCATCATGCTCACCGCGAAGGTCGAGGACGTGGACCGCATCGTCGGCCTCGAGGTCGGCGCCGACGACTATTTGCCCAAGCCCTTCAACCCGCGCGAACTGCTCGCGCGCATCCATGCGGTGCTGCGACGCCGCCCGACGCTGGAAGCGCCCGGCGCGCCCGCGAAGGAACCGCAGACCGTGAGCTTCGGGCCCTTCGAGTTCGACCTCGCGCTGCGTCGACTGCTGAAGAACGGCGAGCAGATCTCGCTGACCACCGGCGAGTTCTCGATGCTCAAGGCGCTGGTGCGTCACCCGCGCCAGCCACTCTCGCGCGACAAGCTCGCGCAGCTCGCGCGCGGCCGCGAATTCGAGCCCTTCGACCGCAGCCTCGACGTGCAGATCAGCCGGCTGCGCAAGATGATCGAACCCGACCCATCGCAGCCGCGCTACATCCAGACGGTCTGGGGCGTCGGCTACGTGTTCGTGCCGGATGGCGCAGCCTGAAGCCCAACGGCGCAGCCGCGAGCGCTACCCCGCCGCGGCCGAGCGCACCGACCCGCGCCCGCCCGCTGGCGCGCGCGCGCCGGCGCCGCACGCCGAGCGTCGCAGCAGCTCGCGCACGCCGCGCGCCTCGCTCTCGATTTCCTCGCGCGCCCGCCCCGGGCCGATGACCTGGCTCCCACGTCTGGCGATGAGCCTCTTCTGGCGCACCTTCTTTCTCCTCGCGCTGCTGCTCGGCGGCGGCATCTTCGCCTGGGTGCAGACCTTCCGCTGGCTCGAATTCGAGCCGCGCGCGGTGCAGTCGGCGCAGCAGATCGCGAGCCTGGTGAACCTGTCGCGCGCGGCGATGCGCTACGCCGACGCGATCAACCGCGTGATGCTGGTCAAGACGATGACCGACCAGGAGTCGGTGAAGGTCGTGCCGCGCGAGCCGCGCGACAAGTTCGAGCCCTTCGAGGTCGATCGCTTCAGCCGCGCGGTCGGCCAGGCGCTGCGTTCGCGGCTCGGGCCGGACACCATCGTCGCCAACAGCGTCAACGGCGTGCCGGGGCTGTGGGTCGGCTTCAACATCGAAAGCGATCTCTATTGGCTGCAGGCCGACCCGAAGCGGGTCGAGGCGGTCGCCGGCAGCACCTACTTCATCTGGATCGGCATCGGCCTGCTGGCCACGCTGGTCGGCTCGGCGCTGATTGCCGGGCTCATCAACCGGCCGCTGAAGCAGCTCTCGTTCGCGGCGAGCCGCATCCGGGACGGCGAATACGAGTCGCAGCTCGACGAGCAGACGATGACCAGCGAGATCCGCGAGGTCAACATGGGCTTCAACCGCATGGCGCGCGAACTCGCGAAGGTGGAGGAAGACCGCGCGGTGATGCTCGCCGGCATCAGCCACGACCTGCGCACGCCGCTGGCGCGCATGCGGCTCGAAACCGAGATGAGCGTCGTCGACGAGGAGGCCAAGCGCAACATGGCCGCCGACATCGACCAGCTCGACGCGATCATCGACAAGTTCATGGACTACGCGCGGCCCGGCGAGGTGAAGCTGGTGCCGGTGCACCTCTCCAGCCTGATCGACCGCGAGATCGCGGCCTTCCGCGACCCGAGCCAGATCCGCATCCAGAGCCGCGTCGCGATCGACACGCGCGTGATGGCCGACGACACCGAGCTCGGCCGCGTGATCGGCAACCTGTTCGAGAACGCGCGCCGCTACGGCCGCAGCATCGACACCGGCATCGCGAAGGTGGTGGTCAGCTACGCGCGCACCGGGCCCTGGGTGATCATCAGCGTGCGCGACCACGGCCAGGGCGTCGCGCCCGAAAAGCTCGCGCAGCTCACGACGCCCTTCTTCCGCGGCGATGCGGCGCGCACCTCGGCGCAGGGCGCGGGGCTCGGCCTCGCGATCGTCGAGAAGACGGTGGTGCGCATGGGCGGCAGCTTCGAGCTGGCGAACGCCGCCGACGGCGGGCTGGTGGCGCACATCCGCTTGAAGCGGGCGCCGTGAGGCGCGCCTAGCTGCCGGCGTCGGCCGGCACCAGCAGCACCACCGCCCTCGCCTCGATCGATTCGCCGCGCCCGACCGGCCCCATCTTCTCGGCCGTCTTCGCCTTCACGTTGACCTGCGACTCGGCGCAGCCGAGGCAGGCCGCGATGTTGCCCACCATCGCCGGGATGTGCGGCGCCATCTTCGGCGCCTGCGCGACGATGGTCGCGTCGAGGTTGCCGAGCTGCCAGCCGGCTGCGCGCACGCGCTGCATCGCCTCGGCGAGCAGCGCGCGGGAGTCGGCGCCGCGGAAGCGCTCGTCGGTGTCGGGGAAGTGGCGGCCGATGTCGCCGAGCGCGGCGGCGCCGAGGAGCGCATCGGTGATCGCGTGCAGCAGCGCGTCGGCGTCCGAATGGCCGAGGAGGCCGTGCGTGTGCGCGATCTCGACGCCGCCGAGGATCAGCTTGCGGCCGGTGACCAGCGCGTGCGTGTCCCAGCCTTCGCCGATGCGCAAGCTCGTGTTCATGCAGGGCTCCTGAGCAGCCGCTCGGCCAGCGCGAAGTCCTCGGGCCAAGTGAGCTTGAAGTTGTCGATACGGCCCGGCACGAGCTGCGGCGCGAGGCCGAGCGCTTCGACGGCGCTCGCTTCGTCGGTGGCCGACGCGCCGACCGCGTCGAGCGCACGGCGCAGCAGGCCCAGGCGGAACATCTGCGGCGTCTGCGCCTGCCAGGCGTCCCGGCGGTCGATGGTGGACACGACGCGCGGCGACGCGCCTTCGGCAGCGGCACGCTTGAGCGTGTCGGCCACCGGCAAGGCGAGCAGGCCGCCGACCGCGTCGTCGATGCACGCGTCGATCAGGCGATCGATGTCGTCGGCACGCACGAGGCAGCGCGCCGCGTCGTGCACGAGCACCCAGTCGCCGTCGTTCACGCCGCGCTTGGCGAGTTCGCTCAGGCCGTTGCGCACCGTCTGCGCGCGGCTCGCGCCGCCGCGCCGCGCGACCCAGGCGGCCCGCGCGTGCCGCTCGAACGCGTCGTCCTCCGGCGCCAGCACGACGAGCGTCGCCTCGATCCGCTTCACCCGCGACAGGGTCGCGAGCGTGTGCGCCACCACCGAGCGCCCCGCGATCGCGGCGTACTGCTTCGGACCGCCGGTCGCCGCGCGTTCACCGACGCCGGCACAGGGTACGAGCCCGTAGCAGCGCGCGGATGCCGATGAACCGTCGTCGTGAGCGTCATCGTGGGCCATCGGACGCGGATTCTAGAATTCGCGTCATGCATCGCCCCGCCCGGTTCGCGGCGGGGCGATCTGCTTTCTGCGCCCACGTTCATGCAGCTTCCCGCGCTCTCGACCGGCCATCGCTTCCAGCTTCCCCGCCCGCCGGGTTCGGCCGATGCGCTGCTGCTCGCACGCTTCGCGCAACGCGAGGCCGAGGCGGGCCGCGTCACCGCGATCGTGGTGGCCGATCCGGCCGACGCGCAGCGGTTGCCCGAAGAGCTCGCGTTCTTCGCGCCGGGCCTGCGCTGCGCGGTGTTCCCTGATTGGGAGACGCTGCCGTACGACAGCTTCTCGCCGCACCAGGACCTGATCTCGGAGCGGCTCGCGACGCTGTGGCGCATCCTCCAGGCACCGAAGAGCCGCGATCTCGACGTGGTGCTGCTGCCGGCGACGACGGCGCTGGTGCGGCTCGCGCCCACCTCCTTCCTCGCCGCTTACACCTTCCACTTCAAGCAGAAGCAGAAGCTCGACGAAGCCGCGCTGAAGGCCCAGCTGACGCTCGCCGGCTACACGCACGTGAGCCAGGTCGTCTCGCCCGGCGAATACGCGGTGCGCGGCGGGCTGATCGACCTGTTCCCGATGGGCTCGACGGTGCCCTACCGTGTCGACCTGTTCGACGACGAGGTCGACTCGATCCGCACCTTCGATCCCGACTCGCAGCGCAGCCTCTACCCGGTGCCCGAGGTGCGGCTGCTGCCGGGCCGCGAGTTCCCGATGGACGAGGCCGCGCGCAGCGCCTTCCGTGCGCGCTGGCGCGAAAGGATCGAGGGCGATCCGAGCCGCTCGCGCGTCTACAAGGACATCGGCGCCGGCCTCGCGTCGCCGGGCATCGAGTTCTACCTGCCGCTGTTCTTCGAGCAGACGGCCACCGTCTTCGACTACCTCGGCGCGGAAGCCCGGCTCGTGCTGCACGGCGAGGTCGATGCGGCGCTGCAGAAGTTCTGGACCGAAACGCGCGAGCGCCATCGCTTCCTGCAGCACGATCCGGAGCGGCCGATCCTCGCGCCGGCCGAAATCTACCTGCCACCCGAAGCCTTCTTCGCCAAGTGCAACGAGCATGCGCAGCTGGCGCTGCGCGGCAGCGAGCCGGCCGGATGGGCCCAGACGCTGCCCGAGCTCGCGGTCGAGCGCAACACACCCGATCCGCTGCGCAAGCTGGAGCAGCACCTCGGCGCGAACGCGCACCGCGTGCTGCTCGTCGCCGAAAGCGAAGGTCGGCGCGAGAGCCTGCTCGAGCTGCTGCGTGACCACCAGCTGGAGCCGCCGGCGGTGGAGTCGCTCGCCGCGTTCGAGACCAGCGGCCACCGCTACGCGATCGCCGTCGCACCGCTCGCGGCCGGCTTCTTCTGGACCGAAGCCGACCTGCAGTTCGTCACCGAGACCGAGCTGTTCGACGCCGCGCCCACCGTGCGCCGCCGCCGCAAGCAGGAGGCGACGAGCGACGTCGATGCGCTGATCAAGGACCTGTCCGAGCTGAAGCTCGGCGATCCGGTGGTGCATGCGAACCACGGCATCGGGCGCTACGTCGGCCTGATCCACATCGACCTCGGTGACGGCGACACCGAGTTCCTGCACCTCGAGTACGCGGACAAGGCGACGCTGTACGTCCCGGTCTCGCAGCTCCAGCTGATCAGCCGCTACACCGGCGTGAGCCCGGACGAAGCGCCGCTGCACCGGCTGGGCTCGGGCCAGTGGGAGAAGGCCAAGCGCAAGGCCGCCGAGCAGGTGCGCGACACCGCGGCCGAGCTGCTGAACCTCTATGCCCGCCGCGCTGCGCGCGAAGGCCACGCATTCCGCTTCCAGCCGCAGGACTACGAGGCCTTCGCGGCGAGCTTCGGCTTCGAGGAAACGCCGGACCAGCGCGCCGCGATCCATGCGGTGATCCAGGACCTGATCTCGCCGAAGCCGATGGACCGGCTCGTCTGCGGCGACGTCGGCTTCGGCAAGACCGAGGTGGCCTTGCGCGCGGCTTTCGTGGCCGTCACCGGCGGCAAGCAGGTGGCGCTGCTCGCGCCCACCACGCTGCTGGCCGAGCAGCATCACCAGAACCTCGCCGACCGCTTCGCGAAGTGGCCGGTCAAGGTCGCGGAGATGAGCCGCTTCCGCTCCGCCAAGGAGATCAAGGCCGCGCTCGCGGGGCTGGCCGACGGCACGATCGACATCGTCGTCGGCACGCACAAGCTGCTGAGCCAGGACACCAAGTTCAAGAACCTGGGGCTCTTGATCATCGACGAGGAACACCGCTTCGGCGTGCGCCACAAGGAGGCGATGAAGGCCCTGCGCGCGGAAGTGGACGTGCTCACGCTGACCGCGACGCCGATCCCCAGAACCCTGGGCATGGCCTTGGAAGGCCTGCGCGACCTGAGCGTGATCGCGACCGCGCCGCAACGCCGCCTGGCGATCAAGACCTTCGTGCGCAGCGAGAGCAAGGGCACGATCCGCGAGGCGGTGCTGCGCGAGCTGAAGCGCGGCGGGCAGGTGTACTTCCTGCACAACGAGGTCGAGACGATCGAGAACCGCCGCCGCGCGCTCGAAGAGCTGGTGCCGGAAGCGCGCATCGCGATCGCGCACGGCCAGATGCCCGAGCGCGAGCTGGAGCGCGTGATGCGCGAGTTCGTCGCGCAGAAGCACAACGTCCTTCTGTGCTCGACCATCATCGAGACCGGCATCGACGTGCCGACCGCCAACACCATCGTGATGAGCCGCGCAGACAAGTTCGGCCTCGCGCAGCTGCACCAGCTGCGCGGTCGGGTCGGCCGCTCGCACCACCAGGCCTATGCCTACCTGCTAGTGCCGGACGTCGAGGGCCTGAGCAAGCAGGCCGCGCAGCGGCTCGAGGCGATCCAGCAGATGGAGGAGCTCGGCAGCGGCTTCTACCTCGCGATGCACGACCTCGAGATCCGCGGCGCCGGCGAGGTCCTCGGCGAACACCAGAGCGGCAACATGATGGAAGTCGGCTTCCAGCTCTACAACGAGATGCTCGCGACCGCGGTGCGCGAGCTCAAGGCCGGGCGCAGCGCCGACGTGGCCGACCTGCTCAACCCGACCGCCGCGGGCATCGAAGTCAACCTCCACGCGCCGGCGCTGCTACCGGACGCCTACTGCGGCGACGTGCACGTTCGCCTGTCGCTCTACAAGCGCCTCGCCACCGCCGACAAGCCCGAGCGCATCGACGCGATGCTCGAGGAGATCGTCGACCGCTTCGGCAAGCTGCCTGCGCAGGCGCAGACCCTGTTCGACCTGCACCGGCTGCGCGTGCAGGCCCGGGCCTACGGCGTCGCCAAGATCGACGCCGGGCCGCAGGCCATCGCGATCGGCTTCCGGCCGAACGCGCCGATCGACGCGCTGCGCATCATCGAGCTGGTGCAGAAGAACCGCCACATCAAGCTCGCGGGCAACGACAAGCTGCGCATCGAGAAGGCGCTGAGCGATCCGAAGGACCGGGCGCAGGCGGTGCGCGAGGTGCTGAAGCTGCTCGGCGCGCCGAAGGCCGTCGAAGCGGCCTAGACGGAAAGCCACCATGACCCTCCCACCGCCGCCCGGCCTGGTGATCCGCGGCTTCACGCCGCCGCTCGCGCTTGCCGACTTCAGGCTCGTCGCCTTCGACATGGACTCGACGTTGATCGACATCGAGTGCGTCGACGAGATCGCCGATGCCGCGGGCCGCAAGGCCGAGGTCGCGGCGATCACCGAGGCGGCCATGCGCGGAGAGATCGCCGACTACAAGGCCAGCCTGCGCGCGCGGGTCGCGCTGCTGGAAGGCGTGCCGGTCGCGGCGCTGCACGAGGTCTACGAACGCCGCCTGCACCTCAACCCGGGGGCCGAGACGCTGGTGCGCGCCTGCCAAGCCGCCGGCCTGAAGACGCTGCTCGTCTCCGGCGGCTTCAGCTTCTTCACCGATCGCTTGCGCGAGCGCCTGGGCCTCGACTACACCCGCAGCAACGTTCTCGGCATCGAAGGCGAGGTGCTGAACGG
Organism: Methylibium sp.; assembly: GCF_035762065.1. Classification (GTDB taxonomy): domain Bacteria; phylum Pseudomonadota; class Gammaproteobacteria; order Burkholderiales; family Burkholderiaceae_C; genus Methylibium. Next base: position 702 of record NZ_DASTPW010000003.1, on the reverse strand, counting down.
CCGGCTCGTCGATCAGCCCTGGGGCGACATCTGCGACGGCGCCGAGAAGCGCCGCATGCTGCTTGCGACCTGCGAGCAACTCGGCATCGCGCCGGGCCAGGCGATCGCGGTCGGCGACGGCGCGAACGACCTGCCGATGATGGGCGCGGCCGGCCTCAGCGTGGCCTACCACGCGAAGCCGGCGGTGCGCGAGCAGGCGATGGTCAGCATCGAGGCCGGCGGGCTCGATCGCCTGCTCGACGTCCTGCGCTGATCCGCGCGGGGCGCCGCGCCGAAGCCGCAGGCGCCGTGGCTCAGGAGGGCGGCTCGTTTTTCGGTGGCAGCGACGTGCCCGGAGCCTGCGGCTCCGCGAGCACGAGCAGCCGCGCCGGCCGCGTCGCGCCGCCGGTGCCGGCCGCGCCGAGCGCGTCCAGCAGCGCCTGGAAGAAGCCGCGCACTTCGGACGAAGCGACCACGTCGGCCGCGGCGAGCTCGCCGGCAGGCCGAAGCGCGCGCGCGCGTCCTCCATGCGGGGGCCGGTAGCGTGCCGCGCTCATGAGCCCTTGACGACCTTGGCCGCCTTGCCTTCGAGGAACGCGCGCAGCCGCGCCTGTGCCTCGGGCGTGTTCGACGCGACCGCGGCCATCAGGCTTTCGGTGAACAGCCCTTCGGAGGGCGACTGCTCGACGATGCGCGGCAGGGCCTGCATCACCGCGAACGCCG
>NZ_DASTPW010000002.1:0-298458 GCF_035762065.1 Methylibium sp. | reverse complement strand
CGGTGCGCGGCGCGCACGGCGCGCTCGCGGCGCTGCTGCTCGCGCTCGGCGGCGTCGGCTCGGCGCTGCTGTGCATCGCCGATCTCCAGACGGCGCACGTGTCGCGCTGGCAGCCACTGTGGGTCGCCGCCGGCGTCGCGGCGATCACGCTGGCCGGTGCGCTGTGCCGCCCGCTCGACGCGGTGACCGTGGCGGACGGTCGACGCGTCGGGCGCCTCGCGTCACCGCTGCTGCTCGGCGCCGGCATCGCGCTCGGCCACCGCTGCGCGGTGCTGGCGGCGCCGCTGGCCGCGCGGACGCTGCCCGCGGCCGACTCGAACGGTCATGCGCTGGCGCTGCTCGCGGTCGGCGGCAGCGGCACGCTGATCGTGGTGATGACGGCCTTCACGCTGTTCGAACGCCGGATGCAGCGCGCACTGCGCCGCGCGGTGCTGGCGATGGAGGCCAGCGCGAGCACCGACGCGCTGACCGGCCTCGCGAACTTCGCCGCCTTCGAGCGCCGGCTCGCCGACGCGGCCGGCGAGGCCGACGCCGATCGCGGCACGATGACGCTGCTCTACGTCGCGCTCGACGGGCTCAAGCCGATCAACGAATCCTTCGGCCGCGCGGTGGGCGACGCGCTGCTGAAGGAAGTCGCGCGCCGGCTCGTCGCGCTGCGCGGCACGGGGCAAGAACTGGCACGCGTCGGCGGCGACGAGTTCGCGCTGCTGTGGCCCGGCGAGTGCGACCGCGAGCGACTCGCCGGCTACGCCCAGCGCGTGCTGGCCGCCGTTTCGCAGCCGACGGCGATCGACGGCGGGCCGGCGATCACGCTGTCGTGCTCGATCGGCCTGGTCAGCTACCCGCAGCACGGCGCGCACACGCTGATGCTGGTGCAAGGCGAGACCGCCGCGCAGGCGGTCAAGAAGGCCGGCGGCGGCGCGGCCGGCTTCTTCCATCCGCGCATGCTGTCGGGCACGCGCGAGCAGCTCGAGCTGCTGCAGGATCTGCGGCAGGCGGTCGGCGCGCGCCAGCTCGAGCTGCATTACCAGCCGAAGATCGACGCGGCCAGCGGCGCCGTCACCGGCTGCGAAGCGCTGATGCGCTGGAACCACCCGAAGCGCGGCATGGTGAGCCCCGGCACCTTCATCCCGCTGGCCGAGCGGCACGGGCTGATCACGGCGCTCGGCGACTGGCTGATCGACGAAGCCTGCCGGCAGATCCGCGCCTGGCGCGACGAAGGCCTGCGCATGCGGGTGGCGATCAACCTCTCGGTCCACCAGCTGCGCCAGCCGGATCTCGCGCAGTGCATCGCCCGGGCGCTCGACGTGCATCGCATCAACGCGCAGCTGCTGACCTGCGAAATCACCGAGTCCCTGGCGATGGAAGACTCGGCGCAGACGATGCGCTGCTTCGAGCAGCTGGCGCGCGTCGGTGTGCGCTTGTCGATCGACGACTTCGGCACCGGCTATTCGAGCCTCGCCTACCTGCGCAAGCTGCCGGCCGAGGAGCTGAAGATCGACCGCAGCTTCGTGCTCGACCTGGAGACGAGCGCCGATGCGCGCGCGGTGGTCGATGCGGTGGTCAAACTCGCGCAGGCGCTCGGGCTGAAGGTGGTGGCCGAAGGCGTCGAGACGGAAGGCCAGCAGCGCATCTTGCGCGCGCTCGGCTGCGACCAGCTGCAAGGCTTCCTGTTCGGCAAGCCGATGCCGGCGCAGGCGCTCGGCGTGTGGGCGATGACGGACGAGGGGCCGAGCGCCCTGGCCTTCCGGCCCTCGCTGTTCGGCGAGACGCAGCCGGCCGAGCTGCATTGAGCGGGTGAAGGTGACGAGCCTGATCCCGTCACTGAGAGCAAACGGTTAGGGCTGCTTCGTTCCCGACCTGACCCGGTTGGCCGCGCCCCCATGCGGGGAGGCCCGTCGCGGCGGAGTTTAGTGGACGCTCGATGGCGGGCTTCAGCCACCCCCGGCTTGGCGGAAGGCCATCACCGCCTGGTTGCGCAGCGTGCGCAGCAGCGACAGCTCTTTCTCGCCGAGCTGGATCGACCCGGCCTGCGCCTTGTCGGCGTAGATCAATCCGACCGGCGCGGCCTTCGCCATCAGCGGCAGCAGCAGGAAGGTCGGGGCGTCGACCTTGTCGCGGTACCAGGCCGGCAGCCGCTCGCGCAGCTTGTTGGCCGCGGTGTCAGCGACCATCAGGTCGGTGCCCTTGATGCAGACCGCGCTCAGCAGATCCGGCGCCGCGCCCGGCAGCGGCCGCGTGGAGATGCGGAAGGCCGAGCGCAGGGTCTCGTCGCCGTCGCCGAGCATGAAGCGGCCGATCAGCTCGCCGCTCCTGGGCTCGCGCAGGCAGAACAGCACGCGGCGAAAGCCGAGCGCGCGGTACATCGTCTCGAGGATCATGCGCAGCAGCTCGCCGAGCTTGACTTCCTCGACCATGCTGTTGGTGATGTCCTGGATGCCGGCGGCAAGCACCGCGGCCGGGTCCTCGGCCGGTTCGCGGTCCGCGCCGGGCGTGTCGGCCAGGCTGAGCTTTTCGGTGTAGTCGCTCGGGCCGATCTCCAACTTCGACAGCGTGCTCACACCGACCGCCGCGGCGGCGGCCGGCGTCGCGTTCGGCGCCGCGGCCTCGCGCGGCGCGAGGAGCCGCTCGGCCGGCGAGCCGCTCGCGAGCTTGATCTCCAGGCCACGCGCGAGATCGCTGAGCCGGTCGCGCGAGCGAGCCACCGCGGCGACCATCTCGCGCTCGCCAATGCCGACGACGCGCGCATAGCGCTCGGCCGCCTCGGCGACCTGGCGCTCGGCGTCGTTGCTCTCGTGATGCAGCAGTCGATCCGCGACGTCGTTGGCCGCGACCGCGAGCCAGCGCAGCCGCTCGGGCAGCGCCGCCGGCGGCTGGCCCGGCAGCGTGCCGGCCGCGCGCATGCAGCGCTGCAGGTTGTCGGGCAGGCCCCAGCTCTTGGCGACGCCCAGGCCCAGCTCCTCATAGCTCGAGCCGAGCACCGAAGCCGAAGCGGCGGCCTCCGGCACCGGCTGGCGCGGCGTGCTGCGCGCAGTGCCCGCCGCCGGATGCACGAGCTTGCGCACCTGCTCGGCCTCGTCGGGGAAGTAGAACTCGGTGAGCAGCCGGCCGAGGTTCTGGAACATCGCGCCGAGGAAAGCCTCCTCCAGGCCGCCGCCGCGCGCCAGCGCGCCGGGACACAGCTCCTCGGCGAGCGTGCCGGCCAGCAGGGCGCGCATGAATTCCTGCTTGATCTGCTGCGCATGCGCCTTGTCGTTCATGTGCTCAACCAGCACCAGCGACAAGGCCAGGTTGCGCACGCCCGCGAAGCCCATCAGCGCGATCGCGCGCGACACGGTGCTCACGCCCCCGCCGGTGCGTTTGTAGTGCGCGGTGTTGACGAGGCGCAGCAGCTTGTGGGTGAGCGCCACGTCGCGCAGGATCTGGTCGGACAGTGCCGACAGGTTCTCGTGCTCGCTCGCCGCGATGCGCTGGATGCTCGCCACCGAATCGGACAGCGCCGGGAAGTCGCCCTTGTGGCGCATGCGGCGCAGCAGGAAGTCGAGCGCCGCCGACGAGCCGGGCGACTTGCCGGCCGCCACCGCGTCCGCGTCGTCGTTCGAGGCCTTGGCCGGAAGCAGCCAGGCGCGCAGCGCCGCGGCCAGCTCGCCGGCATCCGCATAGCGCTTGGCGGCGTCGCGCGACAACGCGCGCTGAACGATCGCGCGCAGGCCGTCGTCGACCGGGTGCGCGGTCTGTGCCGGCAAGGCGAGATCGGACTGCGCGATGCGCTTGAGGATCGCCGGCACGTCCTTGTCGGCGACCAGCGCGCGGCCGAGCAGCAGCTCGCAGATCAGCAGGCCCAGCGCGAACACGTCGACGCGCGGCGTCGGCGGCTCGCCGCGGATCGTCTCCGGTGCCGCGTAGCGCGGCGAGCCGGCGGCGAGCGCGGCGACGCCGCTCTTCACCGCGATGCCGAAGTCGGTGACGCGCGCCTGGCCGGCCGCGTCGATGAGCAGGTTCGACGGCTTCAGGTCGCGATGCACGAGACCGGCCGCATGCGCCTGCGCGAGCGCCTCGCACACGCCCAGCAGGCGCTCGACCGCGGCACGCGCGTTGCACGCGCCGTGCTGCTTCAGGTGCACGTCGAGCGAGGCGCCGGCGATGTATTCGAAGACGACATACGGCTGCGCACGGGCGCCTTCACCGTGCACGTCGGCCTCGAACACCGGGACGATGTGCGGGTGGTTCAGCACCGCGACCGCGCGGGCCTCGCTGAGCCAGTCGCCGAGCCCGGCGGCCGCGTCGTCGGTGGTGAAGCACTTGAGCGCGACCTCGCGGCCGAGCCGCGGGTCGCGCGCGAGCCACACGGTGCTCTGCGAGCCGCGGCCCAGCACGCGCAGCAGCTCGAAGCGGCCGATGCGCTCGGCACTCGCGGCGGCGGCGGTCATCGATTCACGCCGCCAGCACCGGCTCGGCGGCCTCGGCCGGATCGCCGACCGCCTGCACCGCCGCATGCACCGCATCGGCCAGCTCGTTCGGCGCCAGCGTCAGCGCGCGCGCGTAGCGCAGCTGCACTTTCGCGAGGGCCGCCGCCGCGTGGCCGTTGCGCGCTTCCAGCGAGGACAGCGCCGCGACGCCCTCGACCGCCGCGCTCGCCAGCACGCGCCGCATGTCGTTGCGATCGTCGGGGGCGCGCACCGGGGCCGCGGTGGAGACGCGGCGCATGGCGCCCAGCAGGCTCTCGTCGAGCCCCCAGTGGCGCGCGACTGCGATGCCGATCGATTCGAGATCGACGCCCATCACCGCGAAGGCCGCCGCTGCTTCGCTCATCGGCTTGGTCGGCGGCTCGGGGTCGGTCAGCAGGCGCAGTTGCGCCGACTCCTCGGGCAGGTGGTAGCCGGCGAGCAGCGGGCCCAGGTGCTGCAGCAGCGCGATCAGGTAGACGCATTCGCCGTCCATGTCGGCCGGGCACAGGCGCCGCGCGGCGTGCGCGGAGCGCAGGGCCTCGCGCATCGCGCGGGCGAAGGCCGTGGTCGTCGAGCGTGGTGCCGCGGCTTCGAGCGCGCCCGGCCAGGCGCGCAGGCCGGTCGCCGTCTGGCGCAGGCCCTGCACGCCGACCAGCGCGATCGCGCGGCGCACCGTGGTGACGCCGCCGTCGCTGTTGGCCGCGTACTGGGCCACCCTCACCTGCCGCAGCATCTCGAAGGCCAGCGCCGGGTCCTGCAGCACCACCTCGGCCAGTTCGGCGAGGCGCTGCTGCTCGACCGCCGCCAGCTCGGCGACGCGCCCGGCGAGCCCCGGCAGCGCCGGCAGGTGGCCGACCGTCTGCAAGCGGTCGAGCACCAGCGCGAGGGTACCGCCGCCGCCGTCCTGCGCGTCGAGCCAGCCCTGCAGCGCGCGCTGCAGGCTGCGCGCGCCAAGGTAGCGGCGTTGCGGATCGCGCTCGGTGGCGCGGTTCGCGATCGCGCGCAGCGGCTCGGGCACCGGCTGCGGCGTGGTCCAGCCCAGGCGGACGATCTCGCGGTCGGCGCGCTCGACGGCGGTCGGCGCATCGGCTTCGTCGAGCGCGTTCGCACCCGCCAGCAGGCGGTGCAGCAGCAGGCCGCAGGCGAGCAGGTCGCGCGCGCTGGCATCGCGTTGCTGCTTCAGCGCATCGGCGGTCGCCACATCGGTCTTTGCGCCATGGCCGGCGGGAGCGACAAGGCCGACGCCGCCCGGCATCAGCAGCGCGCGGCCTTGCGCGTCGATCAGCACGCTGGAGGCGGCGATGTCGCCGTGCGCAAGCCCGGCTTCATGGACGTAGGCGAGGCCTTGCAGCAGATCGCAGAGCCAGCGCGCCGCCTGTTCGGGCGGCGGCGCCGGGTTGCTCGCGAGCCAGCCTTCGAGCGTCTCGCCGGCCACCACCGGCGCGGCGATGCAGGGCCAGCCCGCCTCGGTGCCGGCCTGCACGCCGGCGACGAGCTGCGGGTGATCGAGGCGCGCGAGGTGGCGTCCATCGCGCGCCCAGTCGGCCAGCGCCTTCGCGTCGGTCGGCTGCGCTCGCGGCAAGGCGAGCCAGTGTTCGACGCCGCTCGTGCTGTCCTGCGCCTGCCACCACATCGTGCGTGAGCTGCGCGCGACCAGCCGGCCCAACGCGAAGCGGCCGAGGCGGCGCGTGGCGGCCGTTGCGGCGGCAGGGGCAGGCGGGGAAGCGGGCGGCATGGTGCGGGACGGTCCTGCGGCGGATCTTGGTGTCATTGGACGGCTCGGCGCGCACCTGCCATGCGCGGAACTGCAAGGCGACGGCGGCGCTTTTCCACCGCGAACGACCGGTCATCGGCAGGCGCGGCGCTGCCTAAACTGGCTTCGTCCCCGACGAACGTGATGGAGTCCGCATGAAGATCGCGCTGCTCGGCACCGGCCTGATGGGTGCGCCGATGACCCGCCGGCTCGCCGCCGCCGGGCTCGCCCCCACCGTGTGGAACCGCACCCGCGCGAAGGCCGAGGCACTGGCCGACTGCGGCGCGCGTATCGCCCCGAGTGCCGAGGCGGCGCTGGCCGAAGCCGATGTGGCAATCACGATGCTCGAGCACGGCGAGGCGGTGCACGAGCTGCTGTTCGTGCAGGGCGCTGCGCAGGTCGCGAGGCCGGGCACGTTGCTGATCGACATGAGCTCGATCCGCCCGGCGCAGTCACGGGACCACGCCGAGCGGCTTGCCGCGCGCGGGGTGCGATCGCTCGACGCGCCGGTCTCGGGCGGCACCGTCGGCGCCGAGGCCGGCACGCTGGCGATCATGGTCGGCGGCACGGCCGAGGACTTCGCGTACGCCGCGCCCGTCTTCGCGCCGCTCGGCCGCGCCACGCACGTCGGCTCGCACGGCGCCGGCCAGCTGGCGAAGCTCGCCAACCAGATGATCGTCGGCATCACGATCGGCGCGGTGGCCGAAGCGCTGCTGCTCGCCGAGCGCGGCGGCGCCGACCCGGCCAAGGTGCGCGAAGCGCTGCGGGGCGGCTTCGCCGACAGCCGCATCCTCGAAGTGCATGGCCGGCGGATGGTCGAGCGCGACTTCGCCAAGCGCGCGGCGGTCACCGTGCAGCTGAAGGACCTGCGCAACGCGCTCGCGACCGGCGCCGAAACGGGCTTCGAGGCGCCAATCACGACCCTCTTCGAGCAGCTCTACGCCAGCACCGCCGAGCACGGCTGGCCCGACGCCGATCACTCGGGCCTGTGGCTCGAACTCGCCCGGCGCAACGGCATGCGCTGAATCGCCGCGCGGCACCTGACAACCGCGGGCCTCGGCTACACTCGCGCCTCGCGTGGGGGGGTAGCTCAGCTGGGAGAGCGTCGCGTTCGCAATGCGAAGGTCGGGAGTTCGATCCTCCTCCTCTCCACCACCGACAACGAAGAAGGCCTTGGTCCACGCCAAGGCCTTTTTCTTTTTCGGGCGTGCGCTGCATCAGCGCCTCCTGGTCATGCAGCGGGCGACAGCGCTGTGCGGCCGCGGCCGAGTCGGTCGAACCTTGCGTGCATCTTCAGGCATCGCTAGCCAGACCGGACGGGTTTCTGGCTTTGCGGTCATGCGAGCTCGGACGCCGGCAGGGCCGTTTGAACGAGCCGCTTCGTTCAGCCGCGATCGGCCAGCCCTTCGGCCAGCATGTCGAACACCATGCGGATGCGCCGTGCCGTGCGGAGCTCGCGATGCGTGACGAGCCAGATCGGGAATTGCACCGTCGGCACATCGTCGAGCACACGCACCATGTCGGGCATCCCGCACGCGATCTCGTCCATCATGGGCCCGATGCCGAGCCCGCTGCGCACAAGCGACCAGTTCGACAGGGTGTTCTCGGCATAGCAGGCGAAGTTCGCGGCCTGCAGCGGCAAGCCGTGCTGGCGCAAGAACTCCAGGTAGCGACCTGACCGGTCGATACCGACGAAAAAGTGCCGAGCGGCGTCCTCGGCGGTGCGGGGATGCCCGTGCCGCTCGACCCACGTCCTGGAGGCGTAGAAGCTCGCTGTCGCGTCGCGCAACCAGCGTCCGATGAGATCGGGCTGATCCGGCCTGAGGTGCCGCACCGCGATGTCGGCTTCGCGTCGCCGCAGATCGCTCAATGCGTCCGAGGTGACAAGGTCGATGACGATGGTCGGCGCCAGCTCGCGCACACGGTGCAGCACCTTCGGCAGCAAGTACGCTGCCACCGTCTCGGTGGCGGAGATGCACACCACACCGTCCACAGCCTGCGATTGGCCCGTTGCAGCCATGCGCAGGTCTTCGGCCGCCGCTCCCATCGTCCGCGCGTGTTCAAGCAATGCCAATCCGGTGCCGGTGAGCACCATGGCCTTTCCGACACGCTCGAACAACATGACCCCGAGCTGCTTCTCGATGGCGGCGACTTGCCGGCTGAGCGTCGGCTGGGTCAGGCCCAGCTTGCGCGCTGCGGCCGAGAGCGAGCCGGTTTCAGCCGTTTCCAGGAAAGCCTTTAGCTGATTCCAGTCAGGTCGATCCATACGCCGATGCATGAGCGATCTTCGATTCTGGGCGATGACTAACGATCGGCGCATGAATAGCATGCGCTTCCACGTCACCGCGAGGCCCGTTACGCGCTGCGTCGCCAATGCATTCAAGCTCCTTCTTCCACGCCGCAGCAGCTGCGCAGCCCCGCACCCGGCCGGCCATTCAAGCCCGCTTCTGGGATCGCGTCGCCTGTCGCTACGCGGCCGCACCCATTGCCGACGTCGCCGGGTATGAAGCCACCCTGCGTCGTGTGCAGCAGTTGCTGTCGGTCGACGACGCGGTGCTCGAGATCGGCTGTGGCACCGGGAGTACCGCGCTGCGGCTGGCCGCGGGCACGCGCTCGATGCTGGCCACCGACGTGTCGAGCGGAATGATTGCCATTGCGCGCCGGAAGCTGGCGGCGCAAGCGCTGCCGCAGCTGCGCTTCGAGGTGGCCGAGGCCGGGTCGGTTTCGGCATCGGCCGATGGGCCTTTCGATGCGGTGCTCGGGTTCAACGTGCTGCACCTGATGACGGATCTCGACGACACGCTTCGCAGCGTGCTCGCTTCGCTGCGGCCCGGCGGGCTGTTCATCTCGAAGACGGCCTGCCTGGCCGAAATGAACCCGTTGGTTCCGCGCGTGCTGGTGCCGCTGATGAAGGCGCTCGGCAAGGCACCCGAGGTTCTCGTGCTCGATGCCGGGATGCTGCGGGCGGCTTTCGAGCGGCACGGGCTCGTGATCGACGCCATCGAACGCCACGGCACCCGGCGCAAGGACTTCCGCGTGTTCATCGTCGCTCGCAAGCAGTCATGACAAGCCCCGCTCGTTGGGCCGGGGCCGTGCTCGCGCTTGCTGGCGGTGCGCTGCCGACACTGGGCGCCGCGCAGTCGGCGCTCGTGCATGTGCAAGGCGAGCCGGGCCAGCGCGAGGCCTACTACGCAGATTTCGCCGTGGTCATGAACCGGACGCCGCCCGAGCAGCTGCTCGGGCCGACGAGCGTTCGCCAGCTCGACACGGTGGTGGTGTACGAGGCTGCCGACAAGCCGGAATTCAGCGCGCTGCGGCTGCAGTTCGAATGTGTCGTCAAGTTTGCCCATGACGGCAAGACGGTGCCGCCGCAGCCGGCGTTCGATGCGCCGGTGAAGGTGCGTGTCGGAGAAGGCAGCTGGAAGCTGCGGCGCGAAGACCTGAAGAACGAGCCGCTGCCTGCGGGCGCATGGCGCACCTCGGCCTCGCCGGTGCTGCTGAAGCTGCACAAAGTGGCCTGCAACGACGACGTGCTGCGTGGCGCCATGGTCAAGGCCGCGAAGGCGAACAACGACCTCGGCGTCTTTCGAAGCGAAATCACGAAGATCGGCCTGCCCGAGGACCTGCAGCTGCTCGGCCAGCAGAGTGCACCGGAGTACCTCGACTTCTCGTGGTGGGTGTTGTGGAGCGCAAGCAAGCGCCCCGATCCGTCGGGCAAGTGGTCGCGCCGGCCGACACCGCAGGAGCTGGAAGAGGCCAAGACGCAGATGGCTCGAATCCAGCAGCAGTACGACCAACTGGCGGGCCAGATCAAGCCACGGCTCGAACGAGGCATCCAGCAATCGGAAGCGGAATTTGCCTTCCAGACGGCCGCCGCTGATGTGCGCAAAAACCGATCGATGTCTCGCAGCGAACGGCTGATGCTGACGGCCTGGGAAGGCAAGACCGACCAGGAGGTGGCGGCCACCATGGGTGCCCCGCTCGTCTCCGGCGCCGGCAGCCTGCACTTCATGAGCTATGGCAAGGAGTTCGACAACCGGGTGGTCGTCGGCAACCGCAAGGGCGCCGTGTGGGAGGAAGGCCTGTACGAGAACTGCAACGTGCAGTTCGTGCTGCTCCCCGACGCAAAGAAGCTGCTGCGCGTGGCGGACGTTCGCATCTGGACCAACACGAATCAGGGCTGGGGTGGCGTGGCATTCGCCTGCACCGGGTTGCTGGAGGCCCCGCGATGAAAGCATCGACCGCGATGGCCTGGGTGCTGACAAGCTCCGTCTGTGCGCAAGCGCTGGCCTACGACCCGATGGAAGACCTGGTGTCGACCGCCAAGAAGGAGATCAACGCCAAGGCCGCCATCGAGACCGCCAAGGGCCGCGCGCTGAACGACCCGCGACGCAAGAAGATCGAGGCGGGTTACTGGCAGTTCTTCCGCGGCAAGTCTGACGCGAAGCCCGGCGAGTTCTGCACGGGTGTGTTCTGGAAGGTCGACCGCATGATCGTGGTCTCGGGCCCGGGTGGGGCCTACCGAGGCGCCATGCTGGCATTCGTCGCCATCGAACCGCCGGACGGGTTTCCGCGGCCCGCCGACGCCAAGCTGATCGAGCGCGTCAAGGTCACGCTGCGGCAAGGCAACGATCCATCGGCTGAGGTGACCGCCTTCAATCGCACGATCGGCGCAATGGCCGATGAGATCGCGTTCCCCGTGCCGACGATCGACGCCGCGCTAGCCGGCATGGACGACCGCCTCGCGTTCGCCATCGAGCACGGCGGGCGCCAGGTGTTCGCGCTCGAGTGGCACTCCGGCCGCGCGGCACGCGAGGTGCTGACAAGGTGCCTCAAGGGAGAAGACGTCGCCGGCCGCGAAGTGCCCTGAGCCACTTCCTGGTGAGGCATGTCGCGATCGTCGGTGGGGTGACCGACCGCATCGTTCCCGCGCGGGACGCCGCCGCGAGAGGCAGACCGTCAAGCGTTGCCGGGCGGATCGCCGCGCGAGGTGTGCGTGCTGGTTGCGGGGCGCTCGATCTGACCGGTCCAGAACGCAAGGCGTTCACTCAGGACGCCGGGGTCCACCGGTTTGGTCAAGTGGTCGTCGAAGCCGGCCGCCAGCGTGCGGGCGCGGTCGGCCGCAGAGCCCCAGCCGGTCACCGCCAGAAGCCTCACGTGCGCATGGTCCGGGTCGCTGCGCAAGCGCCGCGCCACCTCGAGCCCGTCGAGACCGGGCAGCCCCAGGTCCAGCAGCACGATCTGCGGTCGGACGCGCTGCGCCTGCGCGAGCCCTTCCGGCCCGCTTGCGGCCGAAGCGACGTGGTAGCCGCTCAGGCGCAGCATCTCCACGAGCGCAGCACGTCCGTCGTCGTTGTCCTCGACGACGAGAACCCTTTGCCCGCTCCCCAGTGGGCCGGCCGGTGACTCGGCCGCTCCTGCCGTCGCGGAGGCCGGAGCCTCCACATCCGGGACAGCCAACGGCAGCTCGATCGTGAAGCGCGCGCCTTGGCCCACACCGGCGCTGTAGACACGGACCGCTCCGCCGTGCATCGACGCCAAGGTCTTGACGAGCGAGAGCCCGATGCCCAGTCCGCCCTTCGAGTGCTGCCGTGTGTGCGGCAGTTGCACGAACATCTGGAAGAGCCGGCTTTGGTCGGCCGGTGCGATGCCGAAACCGTTGTCCTCCACCTCGATGAGGACGTGGTCCGCCTCGGCTCGCGCGACCAACCCGATGGTTCCGCCGTCCGCCGTGTACTTCGCGGCGTTGTTCAGCAGGTTGCTCACCATCTGTACGACGCGGGCGGCATCGGCGTGCAGCATCAGCGATGCGTCGGGCGTGGTGACGTCGAGCCGGTGCCCTGCGGCATCGATTGCAGGCCGTGACGCCTCGACCGCCTGCTCGAGCAAGCCGAGCAGAGCCACGCGCTCCTGGTGCAGCTCGATGAGGCCGCGGTTGACGCGCGACAGGTCGAGCAGATCATCGATCAGCCGGACCATGTGACCCACCTGCCGTTCGATGATGTCCCGAGCCTTCTCGGCGATCGCCGGCTCCTTCGCCATGCGCATCAAGGCGGTCGCGTAGCGCATCGGCGCCAGGGGATTGCGCAGCTCGTGCGCGAGCGTCGCGAGGAACTCGTCCTTGTGGCGGTCCTGCTCGCGCAAACGCTCGTTGTCGCGCACCCGCTCGATGTGGGCCCAGCAGCGATCGACCACCTCTGCGACGAGCGCGATGTCGGCCTCGCTCCAGTCGCGCGGCGTCGACGAGTGCACCGCCATCATCGCGACGAGCCGTCCCCCCTTGACCAGCGGCGCGGTGACGATGGCCTTGATGCGGATGGCGTTGAACATCCGCGCCCCGCCCTCGTCGCCGAGTTCCCGGTCGACGTCGCGCACGACCAGCCGCTGCCCCTGGTGCAGCAGCGTCACCGCCTTCGGTCCGAACAGCGCAAGCGAATAGACGCCGACGCTGCTGTCCATGCCGGGCCCGGCCCAATCGTTGCGGATCGTGAAGCTGTCGTTGTCGGGCTCGACATCCGCGTAGGCGCAGCGGGTGGCCTTCAGGTGCTCGCCGAGCATTCGCGCGGTGACGCCCATGATCTCCGCCGCTTCGTTGAGCGCGCGCGTGGCTTCGCTGAGGCGGTCGAGAAATTCGTAGCGCTGCGCGCTGAGCCGCAAGGCGCGTTCTTCGTCGGAGGTGAGTCGGCTCGGAAGGGAGGAATTGCGCGTCATCGCCAAGGCTTGCTCGTTGCTGCTCGAAGCGGTCGTGCCGTTAGTTTCCTTGGCAAGCCGGGTACCGGGGATGAGGGATGCGCGCGGCCACGCTCTCGCGGCTAGCGCAACAGGGCCGGCCCGGTGAAGCCGGTCGACGTGTCGATCGCGCGCTCCGGATGCGTGACTCTGTGGAGCGCTCGGCAAGCGAGCGCGGCGCGCGAGGCAGCCCGGAGCGGGGCTGGACCGGCCGCAGGCCGAGCCCGTCGTGAACGTCAGGCCATCCGCAGCCCGGTCATGGGGACATGATGGCCCACGCCAGTTCGTGAGGCGCGTCGAGCGGCGCATCGCGAAGCAGGTCGGAGAACATCGTCAGCTCGAGCCGCCGCTGACCCGCGTCGTCGAGGATCCAGTAGCGCCCGCCCTCGAACACCCACAGGCCGTGCGCCGCGTCCGGCACGAAGCGCAGCTCGACTTCATAGCGCCGCCCCGGCATGCGGGTGGGCAGGCTCGCCGAGCGAGCCATCGACTCGGTGACCATCGCGCTGCGGAACACCGCGACGCGCGCCTTCACGACGCCGGACGGCACCGCCGCGGCGCCGGGCGCCTCGACACCGTGAGCGATCGCGTCGACCTCGAGCCGCTCGCGCAACCATTCGCCCGAGCCGAGCTGCTTGACCCGCGCCCTCGACAGGTCGGCGACGCCGCGCGCGGCCTGCCGCGCGAGATCGTCGCCCGACTGCGCGGCCACCAAGGTGGCGGCGAGGCCGAGCACGATCGCGGACAACATGCGCTTCATGAGACTCCTTCGCGGCATGCTCGATGGCCGGCCGCGGGCGAAGGGTTTCACCCCGCACGGCAGGCCGCATGCTCGCCCGCATCATCGGCGCTCGCGACCTGGAGCGACGATGGACCGCACGCATTCGACTGCCACCGCGTTGCGGAGGGCTGCCGCGCTCGGTCAACCCAGGCCGAGCATCTTCCGACAGCACCCGACCGGAATGTCCTCCGACTTGATCTTGCGGCTCACTGCAGGACTCCGGGTACGTCGGCCGCAAGCTTGTCGCGGCCGGCCGCCACGGATGGGTCGCAAGCCGCGCGTACGTCGGGTCGCGCGGTGCCCCCGCCAACTTGCAGGAACTGGCACGCCACGACTGTGTCGTCTTTGCGTCGGCATCGGGGCGCGCCGTGTGGCGTCTGACCGGGCCGAGCGGCACGGCCGAGGAGGTGCAGGTCAGCGGGCGCTTTTCAGGCAACACCGCGCAGGTGCTGCGCAAGGCGACGCTCGAAGGGCTCGGCATCGCGCTGCTCCCGCCGAACCTGACGCGCGCTGATTTGCAAAGCGGCCGTCTCGTGACGGCGCTGCCGGGCTACCAGCGCGAGGGCCACGCGCTGCACGTGCTCTGCGCGAGCCGTCGTCACCTGCCACGCGCGGTGTCCGCGTTCATCGACATGGTGGCGGACAGGCTCGGCACGGCCGAGCCTGCAACGCGACCCGGATGAAGACGGCCTTCGGACGACCCGTCCTCCAAGGCCGCATCTGCGTCGCGCATGAGCGCGACCCGCGCCTGCGCGAAAGCCGGCTCGCCGGTGGCGAGCAGCGCAGCGCAGGCCAGCGCAAGCGCCATCGTGGACCACCACTGCGAAGTCTTCATCGCGGCGCCTCTCGCGCGCATCAGGCGAGCGCCCAGCCGGGCGCGCTTTGCGCAGGCCGCGCCTCGCGGGCCGGACGCCGGACGTTCTCGATCGCACGCAGCAGCGTGAGGTGCAGCACGTCGCGCTGGGCGTGGCTGCCGCCGAGCCCGTGCAGGCGCGTCGGCAACCCGGCGAACAGCGCGATCGCGAGCGGGTGGTCGCCACGGCCGAAGGCCATCAGCGCGCGACTTGCCGGCAGGCCGAGCCGCCGGGTGGCGCGGCCATGGCGCGTCGGCTGCGTCTGCCGCTGCGCGAGCACCCGTTCCAGGCGTTGCGCGCGGGCCGCGTCGCGGGCGCCGACGAAGGCCAGCATCGCGTGCACGTCGCAGAAGCTGCAGTGGCCGTCCTCGATGCGCGGCTCCCAGGCGGCGGCCAGCTCGGTCCAGCGCACGCCGGCATCGACGCCGCGCAGGTGCAGGCGCCACAGCAGCGCGCTGGCGTCCATCAGGTCGGCCAGCTCGGCCGAGCCGCCGGCGCGGATGCGGCGGTCGTAGATCGCCATCGCGATACCCGGCTCGTCGCGCGCCAGGTGGAACAGCGCCAGATGCCACCAGCCATGCGTCGCGACGACCGTCCCCGTGCCCCAGCGCTCGACGTGCTCGTTCATCCAGCGCACGCCGGCCTCGGGCCGGTCGGTCATCTCGAAGACGTGCGCCATCGCATGGTGGGCGCGCGCGTCGCCCGCGTCGCCGTACAGCGCCGCGCGTGCCGCGTCCTCGGCGTGGCGGTAGTTGCCGCATTCGGCGAGCGCGAAGGCGTGCATCGCGAGCACGTGGTGGTGGCCGGGCACGGTGGGTGACCACGCGGGCAGCGCCGCCTCGATGCGCTCGCGCATGCGCGCCGACTCCCCGGTGGCGTGGTCGATGCCGCATGCCACCGCGAGCGCGAGCAGGTCGCGCGGACGCGCCTGCAGGGCGGCGCCCAGCAGCGCCGCGGCGGCGTGCGCGTCGTCGGCCAGCAGGTGCGCGACGGCGGCCAGATGCATGCGCTCGTGCTCGTCGGCCGGCATCGCGGCGGTGGCGTGGAGCAGCGCCCGGGCGGACTTGCGCCGCGCGCGGTCGCCGCTGCCGAGCAACAGGTGCGCCTTCAGCACCCGCGCCATGACGAAGCGCGGCGCGGCCTTCAGCGCCTGCGCGAGCGCAAGCTCGGCGCCGCTGCGCCACGAGACGAAGGCCGCGAGCGCGCCTTCGTACCGCGGCAGCGCCGAGGCGGTGGCGCCGGTGACGCGGCCGCCGCGCGGATCGATGCGGTTCATCGCGTGCCCGCCTGCTCGTCGAGGAACGCGAAGCGCGCGCGTCCGGTGTCGTCAATCGAGTGCATGGTGTCTCCTGGAGTCGATGCGCTCAATCTAGACAGCCGGTGTTCCAGGCGCGCTTCGTGCGGGCGCCGTTTTGTTTCGTTCGTTTCAGCGGCGCACCGGCGACCTGTTCAGCGCCGGCGGCGCGCCCTATGCTCGATGCGAGCGAGGGACACCGCCATGCAGACGCAGCCGGCAGATCCGAAGGCGACGATCCTGGTCGTCGATGACGAGGCCGACGTGCGCGACGTCCTGGAGGAGTACCTGGCTTCGCACGGCTACGCGGCGATCGGCGCCGAAAACGCCGGCGCCGCGCGCGAGCAGGCCGCGCGGCGCGCCTTCGATCTCGCGCTCGTCGACATCCACATGCCCGGCGAGGACGGCCTGAGCCTCGCGCGTCACCTGCGCGAGCGCTACCCGAAGGTGGCGATCATCATGCTGACCTCGGCGGCGACGGTGATCGACCGCGTCGTCGGCCTCGAGGTCGGCGCCGACGACTACCTGCCCAAGCCCTTCGACCCGCGCGAGCTGGTGGCGCGCGTGAAGAGCGTGCTGCGCCGCACCGCCGCCGAGCACCGCGCGGAGATCGGCGCGGAGCGCGTGCGCATCGGCCGCTGCGTGCTCGACATGCCGGCGCACCGGCTCATCGACGAGCGCGGCCAGGAGGTCGCGATGTCGCCGCTCGAATTCGACCTGCTGCAGGCGCTCGCGCGCCACCCGAACCGGCCGCTGTCGCGCCAGCGCATCCTGAGCCTGGGCCGCGCGCGCGAGTGGGACCCGTTCGACCGCAGCGTCGATCTGCGCGTGATGCGGCTGCGCAAGAAGATCGAGCCCGACCCGGAGCACCCACGCTTCATCCGCACGGTGCGCAACGAGGGCTACGTGTTCGTCCCCGAAGGACAACCGTCGTGACGGCGCGCCGCCTTCTCGCCTGTGCCGCGCTGCTGCTCGCGGCGCTCATCGCCTGCACGCGCCCGACGCCGCCGGCGCTGCGCATCGGCACCAACGTGTGGATCGGCAGCGAGCCGCTCTACCTCGCCCGCGAACTCGGCAGGCTCGACGCCGCGCAGGTGCAGCTGGTCGAGTACCCGTCGGCCAGCGAGGTGCTGCGCGCCTATCGAAACCAGGCGATCGACGGCATGGTCATCAGCCTCGACGAGCTGTTCGGCCTGGCCGCCGAAGGCTTCGATCCGCGCGTGGTGCTGGTCGTCGACGTCTCGCACGGCGCCGACGCCGTGGTCGGCCGCGCGGGCCTGCAGACGATGCGCGACCTGGCCGGCAAGGCGGTTGCCGTCGAAGGCGGCGCGCTCGGCGCCTTCGTGCTGAGCCGCGCGCTCGCGCTGTCGGGCATGCAGCCGAACGAGGTGAAGGTGGTGCACCTGGAATCGAACGAGCATCCGCAGGCCTTCGAGCAGGGCCAGGTCGATGCGGCCGTGACCTTCGACCCCTACCGCACGCGGCTGCTGCGCGCCGGCGGGCAGACGCTGTTCGACAGCACCCGCATCCCCGGCGAGATCGTCGACCTGATCGCGGTGCGCAAGCCGGTGCTGGACGATCGGCCGCAGGCGGTGCACGCGCTGCTCGCGGGCTGGTTCGCCGCGGTGGATTTCATGCGTGCGCAACCGCAGGACGCCGCGCACCGCATGGGCGTGCGCCAGCAGACCAGCGCCGAGCAGTTCCTGCAGGCCCAGCGTGGCCTGCACGTGCCCACGCGCGAGGAGAACCTCGCGATGCTCGGGGGCGCGAACCCCGGGCTCGCGGCAAGCGGACGCCGGCTGATGGGCCTGATGATCGAAGCGAAGCTGCTGCGATCGAGCGTGGACATCGAAAGCCTGCTCGCGCCGGCGCCGCTGGCCGCCTTGCCGCCATGAGCTCGCTGAAGTTCACCGTGCCGCTGCTGCTGCTGGTGTTCGCTGCGATGCTGTCGGCGGTGAACCTGCTGTACCACGTGCCGCAGGCCGAGCAGGTCGCGCAGGAAGACAGCCGCAAGCGGCTCGCGCAGGAACTGTCGCGGCTGCAGAGCACGCTCGAGTACCTGCTGCTGAAGGGCGACGTCGAGTCGGCGCAGTACGAGATTGCGGTGCTCGCGCACAACCACGACGTGATCGTCGCCGCGCTGACCGACGAGCACGGCCGCGTCAGCACGGCAACGAGGCGCGCCTGGCTCGGCCGGCCGATCGCCGAAGTGCTGCCGCAGATCGGGCTCGAACAGGTCACGGCCGCGCTGCAGCAGCGCCGCGCCGGCATCGAGATCGGCCCGGGCGGCAGCTCGCTGCTCGGCCATGCGGCCGTCCTGATCGGGCGCGAACGCGACGAGCTGCGCCCCTCGCGCAGCGGCGGCCTGCTGCTCGCTTACGACCTCGCCCGCTACAAGGCCGAGGCCCGCGAGCAGGTGCTGCAGCAGGCGCTGTACTGGGCCGGCTGGGTCACCGCGCTCGCGCTGGTGATGTGGGCGGTGTTCCATTTCCTGCTCACGCGCCGCACCGCGCGGCTGATGCGCGCGGCCGAGCAGCTCGCCGCCGGCCGGCTGGACGTGCGCAGCGGCCTGCGCGGCGACGACGAGCTCGGCCGCCTCGGCCGCGCCTTCGACGCGATGGCGCTGCAGGTCGCCGAGACGCAGACACGATTGCGCGAGGACCTCGCCGAACGCTCGCGCGTGCAGCGCGAGCTGGAGGCGAGCGACGAGCGGTTGCAGCAGATCCTCAACAACTCGACCGCGGTGATCTTCGCGCGCGATGCCGAGGGTCGCTTCCTGTTCGTCAACCGGCAATGGGAGCGTGTGTTCGGCATGAAGTCGATCGACGTGGTCGGCCGGCTCGACGAGCACGTGCGAGGCGAGCAGCGCGCGCAGGCCTACCGCGGCAACGACCAGCAGGTGCTCGATCGCAACGAGACGATGGAATTCGAGGAGACGCTGCCGCTGGCCGATGGCCTGCATACCTACATCTCGATCAAGTTCCCGCTGCACGACGCCGACGGCGCCGCCTACGGCGTGTGCGGCATCGCGACCGACATCACCGAGCGCCAGCGCGCCGCGAAGGCGCTGCGCGCTTCGGAGGCGAGCTACCGCGCGATCTTCGACGCCGCCGAGGACGCGATCTTCGTGCACGACATCGACACCGCCGCGATCGTCGACGTCAACGCCAAGGCCTGCGAAGCCTTCGGCTACCGCCGCGAGGAAATGCTGGCCCTGAGCATCGCCGACCTGAGCTCGGGCGAGCCGCCGTACACGCAGGCCGACGCAATGCGGCACTTCGCGCGCGCCGCGGCCGGCGAGTCGATGGCGCTCGACTGGCATGGCCGCACCCGCAGCGGCGAGCTGCGCTGGTACGAGGTGTTCGGCAAGCGGGTGACGATCGACGGCCGCGCCCGCTTGCTCACGCTCGCGCGCGACATCACCGAAAGGAAGCGCGCGCAGGCCGAGCTGGCGCGGCAGCGCGAGTCGTCCTACCAGCGCGAGAAGCTGGCCGCGCTCGGCTCGCTGCTGGCCGGCGTGGCGCACGAGCTGAACAACCCGCTGTCCGTGGTCGTCGCGCGCGCGGTGCTGCTGGAGGAACAGGGCAACCTGAAGACGCAGCTCGCGGCCAGCAAGATCCGCAGCGCCGCCGAACGCTGCGCGCGCATCGTGCGCACCTTCCTCGCGATGGCGCGGCAGCAGCCGCCCCAGCGCGGGCCGGTCGCGATCAACGACGTGATCGCCGCCGCGCTCGACATCGCCGGCTACGCGCTGCGCGCCAGCGGCATCACGGTGCAGCTCGCGCTGGCCGACGACGTGCCGCCGATCCATGCCGACGCCGACCAGCTCCACCAGGTGCTGCTGAACCTGATCATCAATGCCCAGCAATCGCTGCAGGACCAGGCAGGCGCGCGCCGCGTCCGCATCGCGAGCCACTTCGAGCGGGCGACGCAGCGGCTGGTGGTCACGGTGCGCGACAACGGGCCGGGCGTGCCCGAGGCGCTGCACGCGCGCGTTTTCGAGCCCTACTTCACCACCAAGCCGACCGGCATGGGCACCGGCGTCGGGCTCGCGGTGAGCCAGGGCATCGTCGAGGCCCATGGCGGCAGCCTGACGGTGGAGACGCCCGACGAAGGCGGCGCCGCCTTCGTCATCACGCTGCCGGCCGGCGCGGTGCGCGACGACGACGACGCGGCGCTGCCGCTGCGGCCCCAGGACGCGCTGACCCGTACCGTGCTCGTCGTCGACGACGAGGAGGAAATCCGCGAGACGCTCGCCGAGATCCTGACGCGCGCGCGCCACCGCGTCGTGACCGCGGCCTCCGGCCGCGAGGCGCTCGACCGCCTGGCCGCGCAGCGTTGCGACGTGATCTTCGCGGACATGCGCATGCCCGATCTCGACGGGCGCGCGCTGTACCGCGAGATCGAACAACGCTGGCCCGGCCTGGCGGCGCGTGTCGTCTTCATCACCGGCGACATGCTGACCGCGACGCTGCGCGAGTTCGTCGCGGCGAGCGGGCGGCCCCTGATCGAGAAGCCCTTCCTGCCGAGCGACGTGCGGCGGATGGTGATCGAGTTGGCCGCGTGAGTCAGGCGACGACGCCGCGCGCGCGCAGCGCGGCGATCTCGGCGCCCGACACGCCGATCTCGGCCAGCACCGCGTCGGTGTCGTCGCCGAGCTTCGGCGCCGGCGAGCGGACGCCGCCGGGCGTTGCGAGCAGCTTGGGCACGATGCCGGGCACTTCGAGCTCGGCGCCGTCGCGCGTCTTCTGCGTGAGCAGCATGTCGCGCGCGCGGTAGTGCGGGTCTTCGGCGATGTCCTTCGCGGTGTAGACGCGACCGGCGGGAACCTCGGCTTCGATCAGCCGCGCGAGCACCTCGGCGGCCGGATGCCGCAGCGTCCAGGCTTCGATCGCGGCGTCGATCTCGGCGACGCGCTGCACGCGGCCGGCGTTGTCGGCCAGGGACGGGTCGGCGCCGAGGTCGTCGCGGCCGATCGCGCCCATCAGCCGCCTGAAGATGCTGTCGCCGTTGCCGGCGATCAGCACCACCGCGTCATCCGCGCATCGGTAGGCGTTGCTCGGCGCGATGCCGGGCAGCGCCGAGCCGGCCGGCTCCCGCACGGCACCGAAGGCGCTGTACTCGGGCAGCAGGCTCTCCATCACGTTGAACACCGCCTCGTGCAGCGCGACGTCGATGACCTGCCCCTTGCCGCCCTGCCGCCCGCCGTTGGCGTTGCGGTGGTGGAGCGCGGTCAGCACGCCGATCGTGCCGTGCAGCGCGGCCAGGGTGTCGCCGATCGAGACGCCGCAGCGCACCGGCACGCGCCCGGGCTCGCCGGTCAGATGCCGCAGGCCGCCCATCGCCTCGGCGATCGCGCCGAAGCCGGGCAGGTCGCGGTAGGGCCCGGTCTGGCCGTAGCCGCTGATGCGCAGCATCACCAGGCCGGGGTTGTCCTTCGAAAGTTCGTTGTAGCCCATGCCCCATGCTTCGAGCGTGCCGGGCCGGAAGTTCTCGACCAGCACGTCGGCGCGCGCGATCAGACGCTTCGCGAGCCCCTGCCCTTCGGCGCTGCGCAGGTCGATCGCCACCGAGCGCTTGTTGCGCGACTGCACCTGCCACCACACCGAGGTGCCGTCCTGCAGCAGCCGCCAGCGGCGCAGCGGGTCGCCGCTGCCCGGCGTTTCGATCTTGATCACCTCGGCGCCGAAGTCGCCCAGCGTCTTGCCGACGAAGGGGCCGGCGATCAGCTGGCCCATCTCGACGACCTTCAATCCTTCGAGAGCATGCATGTCGTCGTGGCGGCGCTAGCGGCGAGGCCGCGATGCTGCCATCGGCGCTAGCGCCCGAACACGATGAAGTGCTGCCAGGGAAGATCGTTGCGGGTCGCCTGCCAGGCAAAGCCGTTTGCTTCGGCTTCGCGACGCACCTGCGCCTCGCTCATCTTGTGCAACGGCTTGATCGGCACCTTGGGATCCTCCGCGCGGTACTCGACGAAGACGAGGCGGCCGGTCGGCTTCAGCGCGCGCCGGATGCTCGCGAGCACCTCCTTGGGGAAGGCGAGCTCGTGGTAGACGTCCACCATGATCGCGAGATCGACCGTGCCGGCGGCGAGCCGCACGTCGTCCGGCGCGCCGAGCGAAGGCTTGATGAGCTCCAGCCCCGGCTCGCGCGAAAGCTTCTCGAGCATCCGCAGCATCTGCGGCTGCACGTCCACCGCGAGCACCTGGCCGCCCGGGCGCACCTGCGCCGCCATGCGCCGCGCCAGGTAGCCGGTGCCGGCGCCGATGTCGGCGACCACCATGCCGGGCGAGAGCTGCAACAGGCGCAGCAGCACGTCGGTGCGCTCCTCGCGCTCGCGCTCTTCGCGCTCGAGCCAGCCGGCGCCCTGCCAGCCCATCACGCCCGAGATCTCGCGGCCCATGTAGCGCTTGCCGATGCCGTCGAGGCTGGCGGGCCCGTTCTCGTACAGCTCGGCCGCGCGCAGCCCGCTGCCGAACGGGGCGAGGATGGCCACGGCGGCCGACAGCCATAGACGACGACTCGTGGGCAAGGCGGTTCTCCGGGTGGGGTGGGCGACAACGAAGCGCATGCTCGTCCGGTAGCGCGGCCGACATCAATGGTGCAAGCCCGGAGCCTGCGCCGGGCACGTGTCTTGCCGTACGGTCGCAGCGGTACCGCGCCATCGGCGCCGTGTCAGCAAAAACATCCGGGAGGCCGAAAGGCATGGACGACACGCGCTTGCACGATCGCATCCTCGTCGTCGACGACAACGAGGACGCCGCGATGCTGCTGGCCGCGCTGCTGCGCGCGCACGGCTACGAGGTGGATTGGTCCTGCGACAGCGCGCAGGCCTTGTTGCAGGCCGAACAGGCCGCGCCGGTGTGCGTGTTGCTCGACGTGCAGATGCCCGGCTTGAACGGCCTCGAGCTGGCGCGCACGCTGCGGCAGCGCCTGGGCACGGGCATCGTGCTGATCGCCGTCTCCGGGCTGCCGCCGAGCGACACGCTGGCGGCGCAGACCTTCGATGCGGTCGACTACTACCTGCAGAAGCCGATCGACGTCGACAAGCTCACGAGCATCCTGCCGCCGACGCACGTGGCCATGTGAGCGCGCGGGCCGCTTCGACTGCCCGGAGGAGATTGAACATCGCTATGCGGGCCTCGCCAATGCTCGCGCTGGGCACTGCGGCCCTGATCTGTTCCCCGGTTTGTTCCCCAGAAGTGCCAGCCCTACCGCTTCAGCATGTCCTCACCGCTTAGCGTGGCATGCTGCCTTCACTGGAGCATCACCATGGCTGGCGGCGGACACCACTACCCTCCCCTTGGACAAATCTTCTCGGACCCGTTCAGGCCTGCTCGGACCATTGACCCTCGGGAACTTGAACGCTGGTCGCACGGAGTAGCGGATCATTTGAAGCGACTCGATAAAGACGTCCGTCACCTGAAGCACGTGGAGGCTGTAGCCATGCAGAGCGCCCAGATTCAGGCAGTCAAGGAGCTGATGGACAAGCAGCAGAGCCAGGTGACCAGCTACAGCGCCATCATCATCGGGGTGGGCTACGCAGGATTCTTCGCGCTGTGGTCGCTGGTCAAAGACTACCCGTATCCCAAACTCCACGCGGTGGCGGGCATCCTGATCGGCGTTTCACTGCTGTTCTATGTTGGCTGGGAGATCGGCCACATGATTTACAGAGTGCTGCAGCTCAACTCGATCAGCCACGACTTTCGCGAGACGCCACCGATCGACCCCCTGAAGGCGCTGGGCGATCGACTCAACGCGATTGACCAAAGAGGATTCAAGGTGTGGCCGTGGGCGCTTATTCCGTCGGTTGTGACGGGACTGCTTGGCGGAGGCATCTTGCTGGCCATCTTCGTGCTCGAGCTGTCCCGAAAGTTGGCATAAGGGCAGTTGCACGCCCTCCAACGTTCACCCGCGGCAGCGTGCTGCGCTCAAGGCGGCGAACCTAGCCCAGGAGGCGTCGGGGAAGGTGTTGGCGCGGACCGTGCGGGGACATCCGCCGATCCGGTGGCCGGCCGTCTTGGACCGATCAGCGGCTGAGATCTCTGCTCAGCCTTCGACGACTCGGCAGCGCGCTTGATCACGCTCGCCGCGGCGTCATCGATCAGCCGCGCGTAGTCCAGCGCCGCTGCCAGCAGCTTCTTCGGGCTTGCTCGCATTCCGCTCTCCTGCCTCAATGATCCGTGCGATCGCGCGCTCGAAAGCGCGTGGACTGCGTGCATGCTGCTCCGCCGCTCGAGCAACCGCCTGGGAATCGTAGCGAAGCGCCTTCACGACGGCCTTGGCAGACTCCGCGTCGAGCTTCCCGAAGCGATGGGCGGCACGCCAGGCTGACTCGTCCACCTCGCGCACCGAGCCGACGGGGAGCGTGCGCGTGACACCGAGCTTCGCGGCCCTCGCTTCGAACTCCGCCCTCAACGTGTCGTCGACGGACTCGTCGGCGAGGCGCAAGTACTCCTCGCCGCGAATCGCGTCGGCAGCACGCTTCCGCTCGGCAACGATCTGCCGCTCGATGTCCTTGCGCACAGTGGCGTCGGATGTGCGATCGAGCAGGCGGCCGAGCTCCTGCTCGCGCGCCGTCGGTACCAGCGCATCGGCCTCGTCGGCCGACAGCTCACGCAACTCGCCCGTCGGGATCGAGCGCTCCGGCTCAGCCGTCGGAGCCTCCGGACGCAGTTCGGCCGCCTCGCCAACGGGGATCCGCTCGGACCGGAGCTTGTTCGCGCGCTCGATGAGGGCGGCCTTCAGCGCAGGGTCGAGCGTCTTGCGCGCGGTGGCCTCCAGGCTCTTGGCCTCTGCGTCTCGCGCTGCCTGCAGCTGGGCGACCCGCTGTTCGCGCTCGACCTCCTTGACGCGCGCGTCCAATACCTTGATCGTCTCGGGCGATGCGCCTTCACGCAGTCGATCGATCTCGTCGAGGCGCGCATCGCGCGGCCCGGCCGGTGCGGCAGCGCTGGCTGGCTGGCGCGCGGCACGGGCAGGCACGTCGACGTCGGGATCGAACGGCCGGGCATTCGGATCGACCTTGCGCAACAGCAGCGGCTTCGCCGGCTGCGCCAGTGCATCGTCGATACGCTTGTCGGTCTTCTTGGTCCGCCGCCAATCGTTGACGAACTTGGTCGCGGTCAGCCATGGCGCGCCGGTCGTCGCCATGTCCAACAGCATGCGCTTGACGTAGCTGCCGCTGTTGGACGAGTTGACCGAGTCGGCGGTCGGCGTGAACACGTCGCGCACGGTCTCGCCGAGGTCTCGCAACGTGACCGCACCCTGCTTGCCGAACAGCTCGTCGAGCATGCCCTTTTGGTCGAGCTGCTTGATCGCATTGTTCAGCGCGTTCGGTGATGCGATCGCGGCGCGCGCCTCGTTGCGGCTGCCGCCTCCGAAGGTCGCTTCGCGCAGTTGTCGTATCGCCGTGCCCTGCATCTCGCGCCAGGCCTGCTTGCCCTCGTCGCCTGCCGTGGTCAGCGTGCGCTTGAGGTTCTGCATGTCGGCCAGCGAGCCGCTCGAGGTCACGCGCTTGTAGACGTTCTCGAAGGCGACCGCGCGATCGGAGGTGTTCTTCTTTAGGCCGATCAGGTCGCGGATGAGGCCTTGCTCCTTGAACTCCTTCTGGTAGTCCGAGTAGAGCTTCCGCGCGGCCTTGAACAGGTCGCCGCCGGCACCATCCATCGACTCGTCGATGATGCGGCGCATGTCGCCGGCGAAGCTCTCGTTGGTCTTGTCCTTCTTCCCGCCGACGCCGATCGTCTTGCGCAGCTCGTCGAAGTCGTTGAGCGTGATGGAGCCTGACTCCAGCTTGCCGTCCGCGCCGCGCGTTGCAGCGCCGAGCCGGACCAGCTCGTCCTCCGCTGTTCCGAGCACGCCTGCATTGCGGGCCGACGCGCGGTTCTTGTCGAGGTAGCGCACCAGCGCCGCCGATGACACCGCCTCTTCCATCTCGCCGGCCTCGCGCGCAGCCGCGTAGGCCTCGTCGATCTCGACCTTGGCGCGCTCGGCCTTCGCGATGATGGGATCGACGATCGCCTTGCCGGCGGCGTCGAGCTGCGTGACCTGCGCGCCGGTCTGTTCCTCGAGCAGGTCGAAGTTCTTCAGCGCGTCAGCGTTCTGCTGGATCCGGAACGCGCGCAGCTTGCGGCCAGCATCCTGTTCCTTCGCCGTCTCGCGTTCGAACTGCTGCTGGCCGAGGTCGCCTGTGGCGTCGGCCTTGGTCAGCGCGATCGGCACGGGCAGCTGGGCGGCGCGCTCGCGCCGAAGCGTCTCGGCGTCCGTCCCTGCCGCGCCGGCACTGCCGGGCGTGCCAGCTGCCTTGGACTGCTCCCGCGCGCGACGAGGCGCGCGCACCTGGGGCGCGCCGACGGCCCCGCTGAGTGCACCCAGCGCCGCGCCGAGGCCGCCGCTGACGGCCGCGTTCGACTCGCTCTTCAGGTCTTCAAACTGCTCGCCCTCGGGCAGCGCCGCGTTCTCGGCCGCGACCACCGCCTTGTCGCCGGCCACGCCCAGCGCGGCGCCGGTCGCGGCACCGCCAGCTGCCGCAGCAGGCCGGCCACCGCCGAGGCGACGTTCGATCGCGCGGCCCGCCGCACCGCCGACTTTGATCGGCAGCGCGTTCGCTGCAACGTTCGCGACCGCCGTGACGCCGCCGGCGACGCCAGCTTCGCCGAGCGTGCCGCCACGCTCCACGACATCGGCTGATCGCTCGACGCCGCGGGCGATGCCGAGGCCACCGAGAAGCTCGGCCGGCAGCGAGGCGATGCCGCCCGCGACCTGGCCGGGCAGGCTCATCTCTTCGCCCTGCTGCGGATCGTAGAAGTCGCGCATGCTCTGCGCCGTCTCGTCGGTCGCGGCGAAGACGCGGTCCTGCGCGGCGCCGACGCCGGCCGCCATGTTGATGCGCATGCCCAGGATCGGCGCAACTGCGTCGGCCACGCTCACGGCTTGCTTGACGACTTCGAGGATGCCGGCCAGTCCCATGCCGGCCGTCCGGACAACCGGCGTCGCCGCGGAGCCGGCGGTGCGGGCTGCGGACTCGGCGAAGCCGACCTTCCGAGCTTGCGTGGGAGCAGCGGCCGGCCTGGTCAACGGAATGCCCGCGAAGATGTCGTCGGGCGGTCCGGGTACAGCGTCAGCGCCGGCGCCGCGCGCGGCAAGCGCGGTGGCTTGTGGTGCGCGAGGACGCTGCGGCGCTCGATCAGCAGCAGCAGGCCCTTCAAGCGACTGCGCTGCGGGGCTTGAGCGATTGACGGGCCGCGGTGGCGTCGGCGGGGGGCGCGGCCGTCCTGTCGGGATGTCGGCAAAGATGTCCTCCATCACGGACCTCCTTGAAGAACGCGTTGCACGGACTCGGGCGGATAACCGGCGCCGACCAAGCGCTCCGTGAGCATCTGCAAGTCGGCGCCCTGGCTGACGAGTTCCCTGGTGCGCCGGAAGTCGGCTTGCGAATCGCGGCCCGGTGCACGAAAGGTCCGCGGCGGCGCGCTCGCGGGTACGGCCGCACCAGCACCAAGCGCCGGGCCACCCGTTGGCGAGCCCGTGGCGCCGCCCTTCGTCGCGCGCGGCCCGGTCGTGAAGGTCGGCACGCCGCCCTCCGCATTGCCTGCCGCGATTTCCGCAGACTGGATCACGGCATCGAGCCGCTCTTGCTTATCTTTGATGGTGGCCTCGTCGTCGCCGATCTGCGGGAAGTAGGAGCGGCGGTATCCGATCAACTGCTCCCTGGTATAGGCGGCACCCGTGCCAAGCGTCAGCGCAGCGTCGAGAAGGTCGAGCTGTGCGGCTTCGACCTGCTGTCGCTCGGTGCTGGTGAGAAGGTTCGCTGCTGTGTCGCCGCCGATGTAGGGGATCGCGCGCGCGATCTCCGCCTTCAGCTCGGGTTTCGCTGCAGCGCCCGACTTCTGGAGCACGGTGCGCAGCTGAGCGGTCGAGCTGCGCAGCCGCGTCAGCAACGTGGCCGCCTTGCGTTCGCCCTCGGTCGTCTTGCCGCCGCCGGCGCCACCGCCGAGCACCAGATTGCGCCGGGCCTGCGTTGCCTCGTCCGGCGTGATGACGCCGGTGCGCTCGAGCCGATCGATCTGCCGCTCCTTCGTCCCCGCCTCCGTCGTCGCACCGCTCGACTTCGTCGGCGCGGCGGTCTTCGTGAGCGTCCGCGTCTTCAGCACCTCGCCCGTGGCGTCGTCGACCTCCTGCTCTTCGACGAAGCCGCCGCGGTCGACGCGCTCGCGGCGGATCTTCCGCTGGGGCGAGCTGCCGCCGATGCCGTAGAGATGCTCGAGGAACTGCTGCGGCCCGTCGCCGGCCTTCGTCTGCCCGGCTTCGATGCGCTTGCGCACGTCGGGTCGGTTGAGCACCTGCCCGAGCACCGAGAGCTGTCCGACGCGATCGAAGCCGTCCTTCATCGAGATCGTCTTCGGCACCGCATTCGGATCGCCGGAGTAGCTGCCTCGGCCCTCGGTGACGGGAGCCATGTAGCTGCCAATTGCGCCGTCGTCGCGGCGCACGGTGACCTTCAGCATCGGCACCACCTGGCTCGGATCGCTGGGATGCGGCACGAGCTGCACGATCTCCTTCGCGATGATCTCGTTGCCGTCGGGGCCGTCCTGGCCGACGCCGACCATCAGCTCCGGGGCCAGCAGCACGTTGACACCCTTGAGCGTGAGGTCGAGGTTGCCCGTCTTGATGCCCGCCTCGAAGTCGAGCGCTGCTTGCCGCACCTTCGATGGCGATCCGTTCGGTCCGTCGAGGAAGTCGCTCAGGTTGCGCCGCGCCATCACGGTCAGCGTGTGCACGAGCTCGTCGTCCTTGAGCTCGTCGATGCCGAGCTGCCCCGCTTCGATCCGCGACCACTTCTCGGCGGCGCTCTTCTTCTGGTCGAGCACGTCGGGCCCGAAGAATTCGGATCGGACCTTGTTGCGCTCGGCCCGCTTGGCTCGCGTGTCGGTGGTCCACCGCTGCCGCACGTCCTCGGGAATCTTGTCGTAGCTGCCGAACTGCTTTAGGTAGCCCTCGCCTTGCGTCTTCAGCATGCCGAGCTCCTCGTCGATCAGGGCCAGCTGGTCCTTGCGCTGCTGCCGCGCGTCCTGGCTCGCGAGGCGAGCTTCGGCCCTGTCTGCACGCGCCGCCTGCAGTCCGTACTGCTCACGCCGGAACGCGCGATCCTCGAGCTCGCGCTGCTCATCAAGCTCCGCTCGGCGCGCTCGATCCTGCTGGTCGAACAGCCGCAGGCCGAGGCCGAAGCCCGACTCGATGCCCTGAGCGGCCGCGCCGCCGATGCTGGTTGCCATGTTGGTCTCCTAAAGACAGATTCACAGACATCGAGGCCCGCGGCGCAAGCGTGGCGATGGCGCCGCCACGATCAGTCGCAATCCGGCACCAGCGGCACCAGCGGCGCGAGCGGCTCGGCGGGCTGCGGCTCGTAGGGCTTGCGTGTGGCGAGCCGACGAGCGGCGAGCCACAGCGCACGACGGAGAAGCCCCTCGGGCTCAGGCGCCTCCAGTGCACGCTGAACCCGTCGCTCGCGTTCCGCCGCGCGCTGCTCCTCGGTCATGGCGCGCCACCGCACGCACGCGAGGTGCAGACGCTCGGTGACGCTGGCCACCGGGCCGGCATCCTCTTCGAGGCGGGCGATGCGGCTTTCGAGGGTTGCCATTGCGATCACTCCGCAGCGTGCTTCGCGATCAGGTCTTCGAGGATCGCGACGCGTTTCTTCAGCTGACCCACTTCGAGCCACTGCTCGAGCTTGCCGATGCGCCTTTCCAGCTCGAACTCGTCGGCTGGCTGGGCTAGCGGGATGAGCCGCACGGCGACCGCGCCGAGGTCGCCCGTCGCGCCGACCTTGCCGTGACTTCCATCAGCGAAGCTGACGCACTCGGAGTACATCGAGTCGAAGGCTCGGTCGGTCCAGTAGTCCTCTCTCCGGAAGAGCGTCGGAGCGATGGTGAAGAGCAGCGCCGCCACGGCAGGGGGCGGCAGTTGGCCGTTCGCTCTCTTGGCCCAGGCCGTCGCCTGCTTCCACGGCATCTTTGCGGTCTCGGGCCTGTCGTTGAGCAGCACGATCGCGGCGTGCGTGCCGTCGGGCAACGTGATGACGCCGCAGAAGGTGCCGCCTTCAAAAGGCTGCTTCAGCGCCGGCAGGCTGTGCAGCGGGATGGCCTTCAACGCGGTGGCCGAGTCGAGATCGCGTTCGTCGTGCATGGTTCTCTCCGTCGTGGTGGTGGGATGGTTCACGGCTTGCGCGAGCCTTCGAGCGCTGCGACACGCGCCTCCAGCTCGGTGGTCTCGATCAGCTTCGCCAACGTGCCCAGGCCGGCCAGCAGCTGGGAGGTCTGCGTGAGCGTGAGATCGCCTCGCAGGCCGGCCGCAAGGAGCGCGCGCGCCTGGTCGGGCAACGAGCCCTGCGCGCTCGCGAGAAGCGCCTCGGTCGCCACGGTGTTGGCCTTCACCGCGTCGTACAGGCCGAGATGGCGCATCAGCTTCTCGGCCGCTGCCAGCTTGTCGTGCATGCGGACCTCGGTGCCGCCGTCGCGGGTCTGCTTCACGCCTGCATACAGCGCCGCCGCTGCCGGCGACAGTCGCCGCGTGTCGTTGACGCGCGTGCGGCCGATGCCGGCGCCGAAGCACTCAGGGCACTCGGGGTTCGGCTCGCGGCGGGCGTCGAAGCCGCCGCCGCCCTGCTCGTCGAAGGCCTTGCGCTTGGCCTGCAGCATGCCCTCCGCTGCTGCTTCATGCCGGGCGCGATCGCGCTCCACTTCGCTCGCGGTGCGCTGGTATCGGAACGCTCGACCCCAGCAGTGCCGGCAGCTGCCGACGTGGTGCTCGACCAGCTCACGAGGGTCGGCGACCAGGATCTGCCAGGCCTCGGCGACGACGCGCTCGGCCGTGATTTCGAGCTTCGCCGACACCTTGGCACGGGCCGCGTCGATTGCAGCCCGCACCTGAGCGTTCCTGAGCAGTCGCGATCCGTTGACCTCAGCCGCGTTGCCGGTCGCCTCGTAGCCCGCGCGCCGGTACGCCGCCGACGCGTTCAGGTCGATCAGGTACTCGGCGACGAAGCGCTCCTGCTTCGGGCTCAGACCACCAGCCGACCTGGCCGGTGCCGACACGCCGGCGGCCGGGCTCTCGGGCGCCGCCTGCTTGCGAGTTGCACTACTCGCCATCGCTCGCTCCCCGCGGCGTCGACGCCTTGCGCCGCTGGCCCGCCTCGTACACGGTCATCACGCGCGACGCGGTGACCTTCATGCCGACGCGGTGCTCGCCGTTCTTCTCCCACTGGCTCAGCGCGGCGTGGCCCGCGACCGCTACGGCGTCCCCGCTGGCCAGCGCGAGCAGCGCCTCCGCGGCAGAAGCCGAGAACGCGATGACGCTGCACCAGACGGCCTCACCGTCCTCGCCGGCGCAGCGCATCTGCGCCGTCACGAAGGCGGTGCCGCGCGCGCTGGTGCGCGATACGGGTGCGGCCGTCACGGTGCCTTCGATGAGGACGCTCAACACGTCAGACCTCCAGCACCGCGGCGTGGAGGCCGAGCTCCGCGGCGACCTCGCGAAACGCGGCGTCGCGCCCGGCGCGGTACTCCTCGAGCTCCGCACCCGACAAGCGCACCGGCACGTCGGGGTCCCACTCCATCACGGCGTGCAGATCGCGCCCCGCCGCCAGCCGCGGCACCGCCAGGGTGACTGTGCGGCTGCCGACCTTCCACAACCGGAACACGATCGGCATCTCATCGCTCACGGCTGTCTCCTGGCTGGGTTGTCTCCTCTGTCTCCTCCCTAAAGGGAGAGGAGACAGTTGGAGACAGAGAAAACCGCGTCTCCGAAAACACGTTGGAGACACGTTGGAGACTGGGGAGACAGGCCGCGAAGCCGCGCCGTTGCTTGCTTTCAGCCGTCGGGCGAGTTGGAGACACCGGAAGCGTTGGCTCGAAGCTCGAACGCCGCCTTGCTGCTGCCTCATTTTTCAGCAGTTGGAGACAACCTTTCACGCCCCCGGCCCTGCCTTCCCGGGCAACGCGACCACGCCGGCGACCTCGATCAAGAGCCCGGCGTCGAGCATCTTGTTGAGCTCTCGGTAAACCGAGCCGCGCACGTAGCGGCCCTCGAAGTGCTTCGCGAGCGCCCCGCGCAGGCAGCCGGCACCGCGCGCTGTGAGGCACTCGATGATCGCGCCGGAGATCTCGCTCGGCCGCTTGGGCCTCGTCGCCTTCAACGGCGCGTCCGCTGCGATGACGACGCACGAGCCGCGTTCAGTGCCCCAGCGGTTGCGTCCGAGCGTGACGGGCGCCAGCCTGAAGCCGATGCGGTCGCCCTTGCCAGGCAAGTCGCGCTGCTTCGTGACCTCAGCGGTGCGCAGGCCGGTCGTCTCGTCGACGGTGACCTCGATCTCGGTGTCGGTGGCTGCGCGTAGCCCGGACCATCCGCGCATGCCCTTGGCGGCGTCCTTGCCGGTGTGGTGGACGACGAGAAAGGCCGCGCCGGTCGCCGAACGGATGGCGTCGATGTTGCGCACGACGACGCCCATGTCCTCGCCAGCGTTCTCGTTCGCGCCGACGGCGAGCCGGGCAAGCGTGTCGCCGATGATGAGCGCGACCTTGATGCCGTGTTCCGTCTCGAGCTCGCCGACGAGGCCCACGACCGCTGCAGTGTCGGCGCGTCCGTCGAACAAGTTGATCGGCGATCGCACGATCACGAAGCCGGGCACGCGGACCGAGTGATGGCGTTGGTAGGCGCGCAGCCGCATCTGCACCGAGGCCGGCGCCTCTGTGGCGAGGTACACCACTAAGCCGCCGTCGGCGGGCTTGCCGAGCCAGGGCTGGCCCCGGCAGACCGCCGCGCCGATGTCGATGGCGGCGAACGTCTTGCCGCTGTTGCTGTCGCCGTAGAGGACCGCCATGGCGCCGCGGCCAAGCAGGCCTTCGATCAGCTCGTCGTCGAACTGCTCGTCGACGTCGGCCAAGTGCGCCGCCATGACGTAGTCGAGCCGACGAACCATCTCGGGCTGCTCGCGACCTCGGCGTGCGCGTTGCACGACGCCGGCTGCGCCACCATCCCGCTCGATCTCGGCGTCGAGGGCTTGCAGCGTCATGCGCGTGCCTCCGAGCGCAGCATCGATACCCGCGCGGCGCCCAGCAGCAGGCGCTCGCGCGTCACGGCGTCGAGCGGCCTGCCCTCGGCAAGGTCGGCAGCGCAGACCCAGGCAAGCGTCATCTCTTCGTCGAGCAGGTCGAGCGCCTGGCCGGCGGTCAGCATGCGACGCCGCTTGAGAGGCGCGCTGCCGCCGCCGGCCGCGGTGCGGGGCGGGAAAAGGTCATGCAACTCGAGGCCGACGGCGCCCGCCACCTCGTCGACGGTGCAACCGTGCCAACACCGCAGCAGCACCTGGTCTCCGGCACCGATGCCGATCGACAGCGCGCTCGGGTTGCTCCCGCCATGCGCAGGGCAGCAGGCGCGCCATCGGTCCCGGCCGTTCTCGCGCAGCTTGTGCCCTTCGAGCCGCGCCAGCACCGCATCGATCGGGCGTGTCACCGCATGCCTCGCGCGACGTCGGCCTGAGCCCAGGCTTCGGTCAGCTGCCGGTCGACGAGCTCGAGCGATCGCCACTCGACGAGCGGGCTCGGCGCCGGCGGCGTGGCGGACTCGATCGCCGCGCGAGGTGCGCGTGGTGCCCGTCGCTGCCGGCCTGCGCCGGTCGTGCCTGATGCGTCCGTAGCGCGCGCAGCGGCGCCGGGTGAAGCCTGCGTCATTTCATCAGCCATGGTGGCCTCCAATCTGGCGCAGCACCGCAGCAACCGCGTCGAGCTGGCGAAGCTCGCGGGTGTAGGCCCAGCGGGACAGGTAGTAGGCCGGCAGGCCGTCGTCGTGCTCGCTCGTGGTCAGGGAGAAGCCTGCGAGCGCGGCCTCGGCTTGCAGCGTCGCGAAGGTCTTCGGCGGGTCACCCGCTCGCGCGGCGCGTGCGCGGACGACGAGATGCGGCTCGTTGCTCGCCTCGGCGAGTTGAAGGTGGGCCTGCATGGCTCACCTCGCGGCCTGGTCGTTGAGCCAGCGGCGGATAGCGCCGGCTTTGAACCTCGTGCACCTTGGTCCGAGTCGAATTCCCGGCGGGAAGCCGCCTTCGCGGGACATGCGTGTAAGGGTGGAACGGCTCAACGCGCACATCGCGACCACGACAGGCCACGGCAGCAGCGCATCGTCGTCCTGTGCGGCGGCGATCTGCTCCGGGGTGACGGCCGTGCGGCCTGCGCCGGCCTTCTCGACCGGCTCAGGTTGCGGGACCTTGTCGGTGGCGACTCGGGCTGAAGTGGGCGTCGGCGCGACGGGTCGAGCGCGCTCGATCGCGCTGGGGGTGCTCATGAGGCGAACCTCCGATCCATGTGGATGCAGACGGGCCGATGCCGATTCGCGGGAGCGATGGCAGCGCGGGCGGGCGGGTCGAGAGCCGGTGCCGATTCGCCGAGCGATGGCGCCGTGTGCTTGCCGGTGGCGGCGCGGCCGATGCCGATTCGCGAAAGCGATGGCTGGCGGTGCGGGACCGGGCGACGTGCTGGCCAAGATCAGGTGATCAACCTGGGCTCACCGATGCACGAAGAAAAGGATAGCCCCTGATTCAGCGTGCCGCAAGCGTGCGCGAGTTGCCTTCCATCAAAGCGCGCGCTGCTACGCTTCGAGCCAGAAGAGACCATGGCGAACACGTACACCGAGACGGACCTGCTGCAGTTCCGCGCGATCGCGGCGGCACTCGATCGCGACGATGAGGTGGACGCCGGCCTTGCGCTCCCCTTCAAGATGTCCGGATGGTTGCGGCAGGTCGGCATCGACCCTCCCCGCTGGGAGGTGACGGAGTTCGGGCGCAAGCACCTCAACTGATGCCGGCGATGCCGCCCGAGTACTGCCTGCTGTGGATCAACTGGTGGCCGCTGTGCATGACGAAGGCCGAGTGGTCAGGCTGGGTTCAGGCCATCGGCTCGATCGCCGCGATCCTGGCCGGCTTCTTCTTCATCAATCACCAGCACGTCCTCCAGCAGCGAGCCGTACTCGCCGGCGAGCGCAGGCGACGCTCGGAGCTTGCGCTTTCGCTGGCGTCACGCATCGAGCAACTGCGACGTTCGTTCGAAGCGGCTTCCGCAGAGTGGCTGCGCGGTGGCGACGTGACGAACGAGGACCGAGTGCGGATGAGCAACCAGCTGACGGTGCTGGTTAAGGCGCCTTTCCCGGAGCTCTTGCCTGCATCCATGCAACACCAGTTCTTGACGGCACAGGTGGTGGCGCAGGCTGCGTGGATGAAGTACGACCAAGACGTTCTCGACGCTTCGATGCACAAGCCCGTGGCGCTTGAGATACGTGGCGGAGTTTTTCGCAGAGCGGCGCAGATCCTGAGCGAGGTCGAGACGATCTACACCAACTACACCAGGTTGGAATCGGACGTGACGTTGTAGGGAGCGGCCTGCAGCTCGGCCTCGCCCTTCGCGCGGTCAGCACCGCGTGTAGTTCAAGGTACTGCTCGACCGCGCCGGCTTGGCCGTAGTCGCCCACGAAGCGGCTGCCCGAGCTGACGAGCTCGAGCACGGAGTACTTCGAAAGGTCGGCGAGCTCGTTTGGGTGCATGCTTTCATGCGCCCCCGCAATCAACAGCTCGGACTGAGTGTCAAGAAGAAGCCGCAGCGCACACCTTGGCTGCAAAGGCCGCGGTGGACATGGCCTCTGCCTGATCGACCGCTTCGGCAAGGTGATAGTCCGCCTTCACCCGAAGAGCCCTGGTCGTGTTCACCATGTAGCCGATGCTCTTCGACTTGTTCCGCAGCGCGCCCCCGACCGTTGGGTTCGTGAGGCTGTTGATGAGCACCGAGTGCATGCCCTTGGCTGGCCCAGCTGAGCCCGGCGAAGCGAGCTGCGAGTGCCACCGTTGTGCGGTGTGGTAGCCGGCATAGTAGGACCGGCCGATGGAAGCGCGCCAGTGCAGCTCGTCAGGCGCCTGTGCAAGGGCTTCGCCCAACGTCAGGAGGTCGGCCTCGCAGATGCTCACGATGCCGCCGGCCGCTGCTTCGAGACGAAGGCGACGGTGACGAACGGAAAGATCAAGTCATCCTCGGCGAGCCGCTCTGCCAGCGCCCAGGTCATCTCCGCGGCCTCAGCCGGCTCCACGTCCACGCGGTAGTTCAAAGCAAAGAACGGGTGAGCTGCCGGCGTGCTCGAGGCTATGAGGTCTGGCATGAGGTTGGCCCATAGGAGACGGCGAGCCCGCATCAGCTCGCCGGCCCTGTCCATCATCGAGCGTACGTTCTCCTCCGGCACGCCAAGCGCGCGAAGAGCGTCGCGCGCTTGAGCGCTTCGTCGCAGAACGTCTTGCTCTTCCAACTTTGTGTCTTCCTTGGCCCAGCGATCAGCGGCCTGCAGCATCTCAGAGAACGAGCCACACGCGATGCCGTGCGTCAGGTTCAGCCGAGCGAGCGAATCGTCGTTGGCGATGGTCTCCCGGTAGGACTTCGACGCTTCCGTCACAAACCCTAGGTCTGAGTACATGGCAAAACGTGTGCCCCTCACGCTTTCGCCGCCACCGTTCTGCTCGGCATTCGTCAGCCACCGCTCCAGGCCCTCCAGATCGCCGGCGAGACCCGCCAGCGATGCCTTCATCAAGCTGGCGTTCACGGCATCGACTTTCTGAAGCTTGTCGCACTCGCGCCACAAGCTCTTGAATTCGAACGACGCCGAATCAAGGAAGTGACAGGCGGCTTCCACCGTCTGGCGCACACGGATGCCCAAGTCCTCTGCGATCGTTTTCGGTACACCGGACGGCATGCGGCGCGGACTGTAGCGGCTTCGGGCTGGCCGCACATGCCCTAGACGAATGATCTGGCGACATTCCGAACGCTTAGCCGCTGTCCCACGGCGCCTTGGCCGAGAGCGTGTCGCTAGGGGGACCTGAAGGGGCATGGCGGCAGTGAAGAGCGCCGCAGACTGAGCAACGGCGCCATTTCGCAAAGATCATGAGGCCGACGCTCTCGCCAGGTATGCGACGGTGAGCTCAGCAGCCGCCGTAGTTCTTCCGTCCGCTCGCGGTGATCGTGTAGGTGCCGCCGCGCGGGCCGACGTAGCAGGCCGGTCGATGTGGCGCCGCCGCCGCGGCGCGCTGCGGAGGCTGGCCACCGTCGCGCAGCGTCTGCTGCGGCGAGTGCAGCGGCTCAGACTTCACGACAAGGGGCTGCTGCTTGCTCACCGCTGGCACCGGCGCGCGGTGGCAGTGGTAGTCCCCGGTCTTGCGGTTGTGGTGGCAGCCCTCGGCGTTGAGTCCGCCGCCGTGCGCGCGCGCTGGCGTACCGCACACGGCTCCCATCAGCGCGACGATCAGCACGGCTCTGCGCATGGCGCCTCCCAAGACCTGGGAAGCTACAGCCGCGGCGCGGAGCCGTGTTCAGGATCCGCCCGCAGCCGTGCGCACGAGTTCGCGGTCGCGGCGCCCGCACTGCCCCGACGAAGCCGTGTCTTCGGTGCTAGCGCCGCCGGGCGTGACGACCACGCCCAATGGCCGCCTTCGCCTTCACCCGCTCGATCAACTCATGCGCGTCGAGCTCACTCATGGCCCTCTTCAGCGCCTCGAAGGCGACGCGGTCATCCTCAGACCCTTGAGGCAGGCTCAGCACGAGCGCCCATCGCTCAGCGCTCGATTGCGAGCGAACGCGATCAACGGTTTCTTCCTTCAACAGCGCGCCGAATGTGCCGTAGTGAAGGATCGAAGGTGCGAACAGCCGGTCGCGATCACTCTGCATGGCGACCTCCGATCGTCTTTGCTTCAGCGCGTCCGGCAAGCACCAGAGACCAATCTGCGGCAAGGCGTGCTGCGCGTTGCAGGTCATTCGCGCACTCGCCAGCGGTCTCGGCAAACCATCCTGATCTGCCCGGCCGAATCGCCACCCAGCACAGCCCCGACAACTGACCCTGTTCCGCCGCGGATAGCAACCGCTCGAGGTGGCGCACCACCTCCGCATTCACCGTTCGGAACTGCAGCACTGCACCATCGCCTGTGGCTTGTCGGCGCGGCGATCGCCGGCGCTGCTGCAGACGCACGACGTTCGTCCCCTCGAACGGTTGCTCAGGCATGGCGCACCTCGTTCCACGAGACCGCGCCCTGGGTGTCGGCGGTACCGAGCCAGTCCTCGAAGGTCCAGTTGCGGTACGACGCCGGGTCGGCCGCCCCGGCCTCGTAAGCCATGCCCAGAAAGTCGGTGATGACCGCCTCGAAGCCCTCGGCTGCATGCGGGGCGAGCAAAGCGAGTTGCGGCGTCAAGGCAGCCAGATAGCGCGGCTGCGATCCCGGTCGACCAACCCCTTCGATGCAAGCGTGCGCTGCAGTGCGCTTCACCATCTCGAGAAACGAGATCGCAGCGTCTCTTCCGCGTGTCCAGTTGCGGCGACGGACAGCAGTGCTCTCAGCCATGGGTCACCTCTACAAGCTTGCAAGCAGAAGGCGCCGTTGAGTGCACACCCTTCGATGTCGATCGCCTTCTAGGCCGCAACGGCTTTTGGCCACCGAACGGAATCAAGTTCTCGTCGGAGACCCAGCCGCCGCGCAGGTATCGCCTCTCGGATCTCTTGTAGATCATCGCGCCTTGGATCTCGACAACCCACTGACCTTGGTGATCCTCGTCCTCACGCTCGATGTGCTTGATGAGCACGACGCGACCGAGGGCCTCCTTGAAGACGCTCCCAGTCAGCCAAGCAAGATCGCCGGGGCGGCAGCGACGCTTCACGGTCGCGGTGGTGATAGCCTCATTCGTAGCCATGGTGCACGGTCCTTCTTCGGTTGGTGCGTTGTGGTCAGGCCGGCCGAGCGTTGCACCGCTCGGTTCGGCCGCTTTGCCTCAGGGCCGCTGAGGCGCCGGGTTCAGTCCTCCGGCTCCCGCGCCTTGTCGATGCGCGCTCGTACCCACGGCGCGCCGCCGAGGCGCTGCAGCTTGTCGCGCTGATCGGTCGTCATCTTGATGCTGACGGGCACCGTCGCCGAGTCAGGATCGAGAGGCTTTCGCCCCTGACCTCGGCCCGCACCGCCTCGAGTCGGCTTCGTGGTTTGCATGCCGACA
The DNA here is from genome assembly GCF_035762065.1 of Methylibium sp. Classification (GTDB taxonomy): domain Bacteria; phylum Pseudomonadota; class Gammaproteobacteria; order Burkholderiales; family Burkholderiaceae_C; genus Methylibium. The sequence continues at coordinate 259,542 of NZ_DASTPW010000002.1, read as the reverse complement.
GAGTAGTACGTTATCAAGCAGCAGGCAACTTGTTTCGGTGTGACGTATTCATCACTACCGACAGCTTGGCTGCTACGCCGCGGGGCGCATGAGATAGGCAGCGTCGAACGCTGACTCAAGCCGCGGCGATGCACCGCGCAGGCCGTCGACCACGCACTTCGCCCAGTCGAAGTACTCCTGCCGGCGCTCAAGCGGCCAGTCGGCCGGCGGCGCGCTGGCGACGTCGCGCAGGTTGCAGATCTTGTCGGCCAGCTTCACCAGCGCCGCGCCGCGGCTCAGGTGTGGCGCATGCTCGACCTGGAGCCGCTTGCGCTCGGCCTTCGGCAGCGCCTTGTCGTCGGTGACCTCGGCGACGATGCCGCTCACCGCGCGCCCGAACTCGCGCGACAGCTCGTCGAGCGTGGTGTCGGTGTCCTCGACCGTGTCGTGCAGGAGAGCGGCGCAAAGCGTCACCGGGTCGGCCACCCCGCCCTCCTCCGACAGCACGCGCGCGAGTGCCAACGGGTGGTTGATGTACGGCGAGGCGTCGGCGTCCTTGCGGCGCTGGTTACGGTGCTTATGCGCAGCGAATGCCGCGGCGCGGATGATGAGCGCGGTGCCGCTTCCCGCCTCCTGCGTGGCCACCGACTCGGCTTGCATGCTCACGCCGCCCGGATCGGGACAACGTCCGCGCCGACGCGCAGCCGGTCGAGGTAGCCGGCCCACATCACCATCATCTGGCGGCGTTGCTCCACGAACTCCGCACGGTCGTACGCCATGCCGAGCGGCCCGCTCTTGCCGTGTGCGAGCTGAGCCTCGATCACGTCCGGCTGCACGTTGAGCTTTTCGACCATGATCGTGCGAGCCATTGCTCGAAAGCCATGCGGCGTCATCGTGTCGTTGTCGTAGCCCATCCGGCGCAGCGCTGAGCGCAGCGTGTTCTCGCTCATCGGCCGCTCACCGGTGAGCAGGCTCGGGAAGACGAATCGCCCATGGCCCGTGAGGGGGTGCAGCTCACGCAGCACCTCGACCGCCTGCGGAGCAAGCGGCACCAGGTGCGGCCGCCCATTCAGCTTGCCGGCCTTCGTCCGCTTCATCTTCGCCGCTGGGATCGTCCACATGGCTGCGTCCAGGTCGAGCTCGGCCCACTCCATCTCGCGAACGTTCCCCGGCCGCTGGAACAGGAGCGCCGCGAGCTGCAGCGCTGCGCGGGTCGACGGCTGTCCCTGGTACGAAGCGATCGACCGCATGAGCTCGCCGGCCTTGATCGGATCGAGCACCGCGGCCATGTGCTTGGTGCCAACCGGCTTCAGCGCGTCGCGCAGGTCGGAGGCCGGATTGCGTTCAGCGCGGCCCGTCGCCACGCCGTAGCGGAACACCTGGCCGCACGCCTCCCGCAGGGAGTGCGCGAGCTCCCGCACGCCGCGGCTCTCCACGCGCCGCAGTGTCTGCAGCAACAGCGGCGCTGTGATCTCGGCCAGCTCCAGCGCTCCAATCCAGGGGAACATGTCCTTTTCCAAGCGTTCGAGCCAGCGCTGGGCGTACGTCTCGCTCCAGCCGCTGCGCTTGGCGGCGTGGAACTCGCGCGCCACCGCACTGAAGGATCGTGCGTTGTCGCCCTTGCGGGCAAGCTTGTCGAGCTGTCGCTTCTGCGCGGGATCAATGCCCTGGCGCTGCAGCTTGCGTGCGTCGGCTTGACGCTCGCGCGCGACCTTGAGCGTCATCTCGGGATAGCCGCCGAGGGCCAGACGCTTCTCTTTGCCGTCGAACAGGTACTTCCAGAACCAGCGTCGCGAACCGCTCGGCGCGACCTCGAGGTACAGGCCGCCGGCGTCGGTGAAGCGAGCGCGGGCTCGACCCTCAGGGCACGTCGCGTTCTTGCAGTGTGTGTCGGTAAGCATGGGGAACAACCGGCCCGCGAGGCCGGATTGGCTGTCCTGTTCCCCAGACTCTGCCCCGTGTTCCCCTGCTCTGCAACGGGGGAACCTGACGCAACGTGATTCGAAGAATGCTTGCCGCCTCAGGCGAGTTCCAAGCTTTTGACTCAACGTGCTGCACCAGGAACGCTTCGGATGGCCTGCCCGGAGGGACTCGAACCCCCGACCTGCTGCTTAGAAGGCAGCTGCTCTATCCGGTTGAGCTACGGGCAGCCGTGGCGGCCGAGTCTACGGGCCGGCTTCAGCGCGACGGTGCTGGCGGCGCGTCAAGCACCGCCGTGCCCACCTCGCGGCAACGGCCGCGGAAGACGGCCAGCGTCGTGCCGGCTTCGTCGCTGATGCGCACGTCGTAGACGCCGTTGCGGCCGGCGCTCGCGCATTCGGCAGCCTCGGCCCGGAGCAGGTCGCCCTCCCGGGCGGGCGCGAGGTAGTCGATCGAGCAGCCGGCCGCCACCGCGGTGCGGTTGCGGCTGTTGCAGGCGAAGCCGAAGCAGCTGTCGGCCAGCGCGAACAGGATGCCGCCATGGCAGGTACCGACGCCGTTGAGCATGTCGGGCCGCACCCGCATCGTCATCACCGCGCGGCCGGGGCCCACTTCGTCGAGCCGCATGCCGAGCGCGCGCGAGGCGGCGTCGCGCTGCCACATCGCGCGGGCGCAGTCCTCGGCGAGGACTTGCTCGGCGTCGTCGGGCGAGGCAACGGCTGCGCCGAAGGCGCGCGGGTCGAAGCTGCGGGGATCGAGGTTCATCGGTCAGCGCCCGGTGAAGCGCGCGGGGCGCTTGTCGAGGAAGGCGGCGACGCCCTCGGCGTAGTCGGCGCTGCGGCCGAGCTCGCGCTGCGCGTCGCGCTCGGCATCGAGCTGCTCGTCGAGCGTGTGCCGCCAGCTCGATTGCAGCAGCCGCTTCGTCGTCGCGAGGCCGCGGGTCGCGCCGGCAGCGAGCCGGGCGGCGAGCGCATCGACTTCCTGCGCGAAAGCCGCGTCGTCGATGCAGCGCCAGATCAGCCCCCAGCGCTCGGCGTCCTCGGCGGACAGCTTGTCGCCAAGCAGCGCGAGGCCGGCGGCTCGCGCGGGGCCGACGAGCCGCGGCAGCGACCAGGTGCCGCCGGCATCGGGCACCAGGCCGAGCCGGCAGAACGGCTGGATGAAGCTGGCCGAGCGCGCGGCGACGACGAGGTCGCAGGCCAGCGCGACGTTGCAGCCGGCGCCAGCCGCGACGCCGTTGACGGCGGCGATCACCGGCTTGTCGAGCGCGCGGATCGCGCGCACCAGCGGCGCGTAGAACCGATCGATGGTCTCGCCCAGGTCCACCGCCTCGGCGCCCGAGCTCATGCGCCGTTCGCCCAGGTCCTGCCCGGCGCAGAAGCCCTTGCCGGCGCCGGTCAGCACCACCACGCGCACCTCGGCGCGCTGCGCATCGGCCAGCGCCTCGCGCAGCTCGCCGTGCATCGTGGCGGTGAAGCTGTTGAGCTTGTCGGGCCGGTTCAGCGTGATGCGGGCGATGCCGTCGCGGGCTTCGTGGACGATCTGCTGGTAGGGCATCGGCGCCTCGCGGGTGCGGCGTGGAGGACGCGGCGCGGGGACCGCGATCCATGGTCGGGGCGGCGGGATTCGAACTCGCGACCTCCTGCTCCCAAAGCAGATGCGCTACCAGGCTGCGCTACGCCCCGACGGACGCACGATTGTAGGAGTCAGCGTTCGATCAGGGCCCAGGCTCGATCGAGTCGCTTGACGCTCACCGGCTGCGGCGTGCGCAGCTCCTGCGCGAACAGGCTCACGCGCAGTTCCTCGAGCAGCCAGCGGAACTCGTCGAGCCGCGCGTCGGCCGCGCCCTTGCGTTCGGCGAGCTTGCGGCGAAAGGCCTGCTCCAGCGGCCGCAGCTCGGCGAGGCGCTGCGCGTCGCGCACCGGGTCGGCGCGCCACTTGTCGAGGCGCAACGTCACCGCCTTCAGGTAGCGCGGCAGATGCTGCAACGCCGGCCAGGGCGTGTCGATCAGGAAGCGCTCCGGCACGAGCCGCGCGAGCTGCGCGCTCACGTCGTCGGCCACCTCCTTGGCGGCGCGCGTGTCCTTGAGCTTGCGTGCGGCGATCGCGTGCTCGGCGAGCACCGCCGCGGCCTGGCGCGCGACGTCCTGCGCGACGAGATTGAGCCGCGCGCGGCCCTCCTCGAGCCGCGCGGCGAAGCTCGCCGCATCGGTGGGGAGCGGCTCGGCGAGGAAGGCGCGGTCGAGCGCGACCGCGACGATCTGCTCGCGCAGCGCCTCGGTGCTGCCGCCGAGCGCCATGACGGCGACGCCCATGCGCGTCAGGTCTGGAATGTTCTTCTCCAGGAACTTGAGCGGCTCCTTCAGCTGCAGCGCCAGCAGGCGGCGCAGGCCGGCACGGTGCTTCGCGGCGGCGGCTTCGGGCTCGTCGAACACTTCGATCTCGACATGCGTGAGCTTGTCGATCAGCGCCGGGAAGCCGACGAGGCTTTGCGCGCCGCGGCGAATCTCCATCAGCTCGGGCAGCTCGCCGAAGCTCCACGCGGTGTAGCGCGCCGACGGGCTTTCGCCGAGCGTCGAGGCCGCGGCGGCGGTTGGCGCCGCCGCGGCCGGCAGGTCCGGCCCGGCCGCAGGCGCGCGGCTCGGCAGTTTCAGGCTCGCGAGCGCCTGGAACGCCGAGCGCGCCTGCGAGCCGAGCTCGGCCTTGAGCGTCGGCAGGTGCCGGCCGATGCCGAGCTGCCGCCCGTGCTCGTCGACGACCCGGAAGTTCATGAACAGGTGCGGCGCCAGCGTCTCCAGCTTGAAGTCGTTGCGCTGCACCGCGAGCTGCGTGCGCTCGCGCACCGCCTTCAGCAGCGCGTCGATCAGCGAGCCTTCGCCGAAACGCGCGAGTTCGCAGAACTCGGCCGCGTAGTCGGGCAGCGGCACGAGCCGGGAACGCGGGCGCTGGTGGAGGCTTTTCACCAGCGCGAGCACCTTGTCGCGCAACAGCCCGGGCACCAGCCACTCGCAGCGCTCTTCGTTGACCTGGTTGAGCGCGTAGATCGGCACGGTGACGGTGAGGCCGTCCTTCGCGTCGCCAGGCTCGTGCAGGTAGGTCGCCGCGCAATCGATGCCGCCGAGGCGGATCGTCTTCGGGAAGGCCGCGGTCGTGATGCCGGCGGCCTCGTGGCGCATCAGCTCGTCCTGCGTGAGCATCAGCAGCCGCGGCCGGTGCTTCACCTCGTGCCGGTACCAGCGCTCGAGGCCGGCGCCCGAGTGCACGTCCTTCGGCAGCTGTTGGTCGTAGAAGGCGTGGATCAGTTCGTCGTCGACCAGCACGTCCTGACGGCGGGACTTGTGCTCCAGCTCCTCGACGCGCGCGATCAGCTTGCGGTTGTGCTCGAAGAAGGGCAGCTTCGTTTCCCATTCGCCTGCGACCAGCGCTTCGCGGATGAAGATCTCGCGGGCCGCGGCCGGATCGACAAGCCCGAAGTTCACGCGCCGGCCGTTGTAGACGACGAGGCCGTAGAGCGTCGCCCGCTCCAGCGCAACCACCTCGGCCGCCTTCTTCTGCCAGTGCGGCTCGAGCAGTTGCCTGTGAAGCAGGTGCCCGGCGATCTGCTCGATCCACTTGGGCTCGATCGCCGCCAGCGCCCGCCCGAAGAGCCGCGTCGTCTCGACCAGCTCGGCCGCGATCAGCCAGCGCCCCGGCTTCTTCGACAGGTGCGCGCCCGGATGGCGCCAGAACTTGATGCCGCGCGCACCGAGGTACCAGTCCTCGTCGTCGCTCTTGACGCCGACGTTGCCGAGCAGCCCTGCCAGCATCGCGAGGTGGATCTGCTCGTAGGTCGCAGGGCCCGTGTTGAGCTTCCAGCCGTGCTCGGCGACGACGGTGTGCAGCTGGGAGTGGATGTCGCGCCACTCGCGCACGCGGCGCGGGCTGACGAAGTGCTCGCGCAGGCGTTGTTCCTGCTGGCGGTTGGACAGCTTGTGAGCGGAGGCGTCCGCGTTGCCGCGGCCCTGCTCGATCCAGCGCCACAGCTTCAGGTAGCCGCTGAACTCGGAGCGCTCGTCGTCGAAGAGCCTGTGCTTCTCGTCGGCCTGCTGCTGCTGTTCGAGCGGGCGGTCGCGCACGTCCTGCACGCTCAGGGCGCTCGCGATGATCAGCACCTCGGTCAGCGATTGACGCTCGCGCGCCGCGAGGATCATCCGGCCGACGCGCGGGTCCAGCGGCAGTCTCGAAAGCTCGTGGCCGATCGGCGTCAGCTCGTTGGCGTCGTCGGTCGCGCCCAGCTCGTTGAGCAGCGCGTAGCCGTCGGCGATCGCCTTCTTCGGCGGCGCTTCCAGAAACGGAAAGTCCTCGACGCTTCCAAGCCCGAGCGCCTTCATCCGCAGGATCACGCCGGCCAGCGAGCTGCGCAGGATTTCGGGATCGGTGAAGCGCGGGCGGCCGGCGTGGTCCTGCTCGTCGTAGAGCCGGATGCACACGCCGTTCGCGACACGGCCGCAACGCCCGGCACGCTGGTTCGCCGCGGCCTGGCTGATCGGCTCGACCTGCAGCTGCTCGACCTTGTTGCGGTAGCTGTAGCGCTTGACCCGCGCAGTTCCGGCGTCGATGACGTAGCGCACGCCGGGCACGGTCAGCGAGGTCTCGGCGACGTTGGTCGCGAGCACGATGCGCGGGGCGCCGCCGGTCTCGAAGACGCGGTCCTGCTCCGCCTGGGACAGCCGCGCGAACAGCGGGAGGATGTCGGCGTGCCGCTTCGCCGGCTGCGGCGCGAGGTGCTTGCGCAGATGGTCGGCGGCCTCGCGGATCTCGCGCTCGCCAGGCAGGAAGACGAGGATGTCGCCGCCCGGCACGCCCGGCCAGAGTTCGTCGACCGCATCGCCGATCGCGTCGTTCAGATCGTGATCGCGGCTCTCTTCGAACTTGCGCCAGCGCTGCTCGACCGGGAACAGCCGGCCGCTCACCTGGATCACCGGCGCCGGCCCGCGCGCGCCCTCGAAGTGCTTCGCGAAGCGCTCCGCGTCGATCGTCGCCGAGGTCACGATGACCTTCAGGTCGGGCCGCCTCGGCAGGATCTGGCGCAGGTGGCCGAGCAGGAAATCGATGTTGAGGCTGCGCTCGTGGGCCTCGTCGACGATCAGCGTGTCGTAGGCCGAGAGCAGCGGGTCGCTTTGGGTTTCGGCGAGCAGGATGCCGTCGGTCATCAGCTTGATCGACGTGCTCGCGCTCAGGCGATCCTGGAAGCGGACCTTGTAGCCGACGACTTCGCCGAGCGGCGTCTTCAACTCCTCGGCGATGCGTTTGGCGACCGAGCTGGCCGCGACGCGACGCGGCTGTGTGTGGCCGATCAGGCGGCGGCGCTCGCCGGGTTTGGCGTTCGCCGCGCCGCGGCCCAGCGCGAGCATCAGCTTGGGCAGTTGCGTCGTCTTGCCCGAGCCGGTCTCGCCGCAGACGATCACCACCTGGTGCGCCTGGACCGCGCGGGCGATCTCGTCGCGCCGCGCGGAGACGGGCAGCGCTTCGGGGAAGGTGATCGGGGGCAGCGCTCGTTCGGGCCGGCCGCGCTTCGCAGGCTCGGCGGGGGCCGCGAGCGCCGGCTCGGAGACGGGCGACTTCACGGGGCGCGCATTATCCCGGCGGCCCGGCTCAGGCCGGCGTCGCGGGCTTCATTCGCCGGTCGGCGGGTCGTAGGTGATGAGGCTCAGCAGCGCGCCGTCGGGGTCGGCGATCACCGCGAAGCGGCCGACGCCGGGGATCGGCGTCGGCGGCAGGTGCACACGGCCGCCCAGCTTGGGCACCGCCTCGACGCGCGCGTCGAGGTCGTCGACCGACACGTAGCTGCCCCAGCTCGGCGGCATGGCCGGAGCGCCGGGCGGCGAGCTCATGATCCCGCCGATCGCGGTCTCGCCGACCTTGATCACGCGGTAGGTGCTGCCGGTGATCTCCATCGCGTCGAAGCTCCAGCCGAGCAGCTTGGCGTAGAAGTCGGCGGCGGCGGCCGGGTCGGCCGTGGTCAGCTCGGACCAGCTGAAGGCGCCGTGCGTCTGAAACGGGTCCATGTCGTTCTCCTGTCGAGCGATGAGGGTCGGGCGATGCTGGAGTCGGGCTTGCACGGCGTCAATCCTGCGCAGGACGCTGCGGCAAAATCGCGCGGCCGTTTCGCGTCTCGCGCCTGCCGCGCGCTGCCATGGATCTCGTCTTCCCGCACACCTTCGTTCCGTGGTTCCGCTCGGTGGCGCCCTACATCCACGCCTACCGCGGCAAGACCTTCGTCGTCGCGATCGCCGGCGAGCTCATCGCTGCGGGCAAGCTGAGTTCCTTCGTTCAGGACATGGCGATCCTGCACGCGATGGGCATCAAGCTCGTGCTCGTGCATGGCTTCCGGCCGCAGGTGAGCGAGCAGCTGCGCGCGAAGGGCCATCCGGAGCGCTTCAGCCATGGCATTCGCGTGACCGACGCGGTCGCGCTCGATTGCGCTCAGGAAGCCGCCGGCCAGTTGCGCTTCGAGATCGAGGCCGCGTTCTCGCAGGGCTTGCCGAACACGCCGATGGCGAACGCGACGGTGCGCGTGGTCTCGGGCAACTTCCTGACCGCACGTCCGGTGGGCATCGTCGACGGCGTGGATTTCATGCAGAGCGGGCTGGTGCGAAAGGTCGATGCGACGGCGATCCGGCGCGCGATCGACATCGGCGCCGTCGTGCTGCTGTCGCCCTTCGGCTTCTCCCCGACCGGCGAGGCCTTCAACCTGCCGATGGAGGACGTCGCGACCAGCACCGCCATCGCGCTGCAGGCCGACAAGCTGCTGTTCCTGACCGAGGTGCCCGGCATCCGCGAGCAGCAGGACGACGAGGAAAGCCCGATCGATACCGAGCTTGCGCTCATCGATGCCAAGCGCCTGCTCGGAAAGCTGCCGCGCGCCGAGCGGCCGAGCGACGCGGCCTTCTACCTGCAGCACTGCGTGCGGGCCTGCGAAGGCGGCGTCGAGCGCTCCCACATCCTGCCGTTCGCGGTGGACGGCGCGCTGCTGCAGGAGGTCTACACGCACGACGGCATCGGCACGATGGTGGTCGACGAAAAGCTGGAGAGCCTGCGCGAAGCGGGCTCGGACGACATCGGCGGCATCCTGCAGTTGATCGAGCCCTTCGAGCGCGACGGCACGCTGGTCAAGCGCGACCGCACCGAGATCGAACGCGACATCGGCCTGTACAGCGTGATCGAGCACGACGGCGTGATCTTCGGCTGCGCGGCGCTCTACCCCTACCCCGAGGCGCGCACCGGCGAGATGGCCGCGCTCACGGTGAGCCACAACGTGCAGGGCCAGGGCGACGGCGAGCGCATTCTGAAGCGCATCGAGCAGCGCGCGAAGGCCCAGGGGCTGGACAGCATCTTCGTGCTCACGACGCGCACGATGCACTGGTTCATCAAGCGCGGCTTCGAGCAGGTCGACCCCGAGGCCTGGCTGCCCGAAGCCCGCAAGCGCAAGTACAACTGGGACCGGCGTTCGCAGGTCCTCGTCAAGCGGCTCGCCTGACGCCCCCGACGAATCAAGGAGACGACGACATGGCCCGCACCGTGAACTGCGTGATGCTGAAGAAGGAAGCCGACGGCCTCGACTTCGCGCCCTACCCCGGCGAGCTCGGCAAGCGCATCTACGACAACGTGTCGAAGGAAGCCTGGGCCGCCTGGCTCAAGCACCAGACCATGCTGGTCAACGAGAACCGGCTCAACCTCGCCGATGCACGCGCGCGGCAGTACCTGGCGCGGCAGATGGAGAACTACTTTTTCGGCGCCGGCGTGGACCAGCCCGCCGGGTACGTGCCGCCTAGCGCCTGAGACGCGCTGCAGCGCGCACCAGGCACCGCGCGCGGCCCGGCAGCGACACGCCGGCAAGGCTTCAACGCGAATGATTCTCGTTGGTGGCTATAGTGCGACTCCCTCGTCGCAAGGAGCCTCCATGTCCCTCATCCGTCATTCGGTCCGCGCAACGGCCGGTGCGGCTTTCGCCGCCCTCGCCTGGTTTTCGGCGCCGACCGTGTTCGCGCAGGAGCAGGTGCTGAATCTGTATTCGGCACGCCACTACCATACCGACGAGGCGCTCTACACGGGATTCACCAAAGCCACCGGCATCCGCATCAACCGGGTCGATGCGGACGACGCCGGGCTGCTCGCGCGGCTGAAGAGTGAAGGCGCGTCGAGCCCGGCCGACGCGATCCTGCTGGTGGATGCCGCCCGGCTGTATCGCGCCGAGGCCGACGGCCTTTTCCAGCCGGTCAAGTCCAAAGTGCTGGAGTCGCGCATCCCGGCGCAATTGCGCGGCGCCGACGACGGCAACGGTGCCCAATGGTTCGGCTTCTCGACGCGCGCGCGGGTCGTGGTCTACAACAAGGCGGCGGTCAAGCGCGACGACGTCGATACTTACGAGGAACTCGGCGACCCGAAAAACAAGGGCAAGCTGTGCACCCGCTCGGGCTCACACCCGTACAACCTTTCGCTGTTCGGTGCGCTTTACCAGCACCTGGGCGCCGAAAAAACCGAGGCGTGGCTCAAGGGGATGGTCGCCAACATGGCGCGCGATCCGAAGGGCGGCGATACCGACCAGATCAAAGCCGTCGCCAGCGGCGAATGCCAGGTCGCCTTGACCAACAGCTATTACCTCGCGCGGCTGCTGCGCTCGGAGAAGCCCGAGGACCGCGCGGTCACCGAGAAGATCGGCGTGGTCTTTCCGAACCAGGCTTCCTGGGGCACCCACGTGAACGTCGCCGGCGGCGCGGTGGCCAAGCATGCGAAGAACCGTGAGGCGGCTGTCAAGTTCCTGGAGTACTTGGCCGGCGACGCGGCGCAGAGCTACTTCGCCAACGGCAACAACGAATACGCGGTGGTTCCGGGCGTGAAGCTCGCGAATCCGGCGCTCGACGCGATGGGCGAATTCAAGGCTGAATTGATCCCGATCTCGGTGGTGGGCAGGAATTCGGTGACGGTGCAGCGGCTGCTGGACCAGGTCGGGTATCGATGAAATACATGTTCCAGTCGGATGAAAGGGTGGCGGGCGGAAACCTCGCTTAAACTCGCCCCGCTCGTTGGGACGAGCCCCATCATTCGACAGGAGAATCGCGCATGAGCACGTACCAGGAACTGGTTGCAAAAAAGCAGGCCTTGGAGAAGGAAACTGCGGAGATTGCCGAGAAGATCAAGGCGGCCCGCGCGAGCGAACACGCCGATGTCGTCAACAGGATCAAGTCGCTGATGAGCGAGCACGGCATCAGCATGGCCGATCTCGGTGGACGCGGCGGCCGCGGCAAGCGCACGCCCACCCCGAAAACCGGCGGCGGCAAGGTCGCGCCGAAATACCGCAATTCCGCGACCGGGGATACCTGGACCGGCCGCGGGCTGCAGCCGAAATGGCTGAAGGCACTGCTCGCCTCGGGCCGCAAGATCGACGAATTCAAGATCTGAAGGGGATTCAAGCGCCCCGCTCGGCCCTGAAGCCGGCCCTGTGCCGGCTTCGTTGTTCTTGCCACGTCGGCCGCCTGACGGCTTTGCCGTCCCCCGGCGCCAGCGTGGTGCCGACTTCGCCCTTCAGGCCGCCGCAGGCTTCTTCTTGACGACACGCGTCACCGCACCAACCCCGAGCAGACAGACCGCGCCGGCCAGCACGCCGAAGAGGCCGTTCAGCAAGGCTGGCAACACGGCGGCGAACACGCCACCGACCTGCGCGGTGATCGCCTCGATTGCGTGGTGCACCGGCGCGATGCCATGCGTCAGGATGCCGCCGCCGACCAGGAACATCGCCGCGGTGCCGGCGACCGACAGCAGCTTCATCAGCCACGGCGCCGCCGCGAGGATCGCGCGGCCGGCGCCCTTCGCGAAGGCCGATGCGCGGCGGCTCAGCCACAGCCCCGCATCGTCGAGCTTCACGATGCCGGCGACGAAGCCGTAGACACCGACCGTCATCACCGTTGCGATCGCCACCAGCACCCCGACCTGCTTGGCCAGCGGCTCGCCGGCGACGACGCCGAGGGTGATCGCGATGATCTCGGCCGAGAGCACGAAGTCGGTCCGCACCGCGCCCTTGATCTTGTCTTTCTCGAAGGCGACCGGGTCCACCTCGACCGGCTGCAGCGCCGCAAGCTTCGCGCGTGCATCGTCGGCTTCGCCACGATGCAGGAACTTGTGCGCCAGTTTCTCGAAGCCCTCGTAGCAGAGAAAGGCCCCGCCGACCATCAGCAGCGGAGTCACCGCCCAGGGAGCGAAGGCGCTGATCGCGAGCGCCAGCGGCACCAGGATCAGCTTGTTGACGGTCGAGCCCTTGGCGACCGCCCAGACCACCGGCAGTTCGCGGTCGGCGTTGACGCCGGTGACCTGCTGCGCGTTCAGCGCGAGGTCGTCGCCCAGCACGCCGGCCGTCTTCTTGGCGGCCACCTTGGTCATCACCGAGACGTCGTCGAGCAGCGTGGCGATGTCGTCGATCAGAGCGAGCAGGCTGGTGGCGGCCATCGGTGACGTTGAAGAAGAGGCGGTGCGGACGAATGTAGCCGGGGCTCCGGCATCATCGACACCCGCCGTGAGAGGCCAATGCACGATGAGCCCGATGACCCTGTCCCGTTTGCATTGCCGAGCGTTCGCCGCGCTGGCCGCAACCTTGTTGACCACGGTCGCGGCGCATGCCGCGACCCCGAACGCCACGTGGACCGTCGCCGGCCGGCAGGGAATCATCCAGATGGTGATCGTGCCGGTCGACAAGGCCCAGGATCGGGCCGCCTACGAGCAGCAGATCGCCGCGCTGTGCAAGGGGCAGGAGACCTGCTTCATCAACTTCTTCACCAACTCGACGAACGCCGCACTGGCCGTGCCGCTGCCGGATGCGATCGCCGCGGAGCCGACCGCCTTGCTGCGCCGCTCGGCCAAGCAGGGCGTCAATGGTTTTCGCTGGAGCTGCCGCCTGAAGCGGCCGGAGCTGGACTGCTTCTGAAGCCGGCTCAGTCGATGAACTGGGCCTTGGCGATGCGCCATTCCTGCGTGCCGCCGTCCAGCGTGCGCGAGCAGCCCAGCGCCTCGGGCTCGCCGCGCGGCACAAGGTCGCTGCGCGAGCGATCGCCGGTGCCGACGTTGCGCGAGAAGCGGTCGAGCCAGACCCGCAGCTTGCGCGTCGGGTGCGTGCTCTTGACCAGCAGCTGCACGCCGTTGCGCGAGGTGCAGGTGCCGGAGAACTCCTCGACGAAGGCGACGTAGCGCTTCGGGTCCTCGTCCTGCGCGCGGGCGGCGCCAGCGAGGCCGAGCAGGCTGCAGGAAAGCAAGGCGAGCCGCACGGGCGCGGCAACGTTATAGAAGGCGACAAGCGGGGCGAACTTCATCGCCGGATGCTAGGCGAAGCGCCTCAGCGCTTGGATTTGCCGCCGAAGAGCCCGCGCAGCAGCCCCGGCTCGGAACGCGCGGCCGGGTGGCTGCGGGTGACGATGAGGTCGGAGGTCAGGTACAGGCCGTTCAGCAGCCGCGCGGCGCGCTCGACGTTCATGCCAGGCCAGCTCGCGATTTCGCGTAGCGAGACCGACTCGCGGCGCAGCTTCTCGACCGCCGACCCCATCGCGCCGGTGACCGGCGGGCGCTCCTGCCGCACGGCGGCGCGGTAGGCTGCCGTGCCGCCGATTTCCGACAAGGGCTGCTTGCGCGGCCCGTTCAGGCTCATCGCCCACAGCAGCGGCTCGAGCGGCCGGTAGTGGGCCGCCTCGCCGACGCGCTCGTACTTCCAATGCCCCGGCGGCTTGACGCCCGGCGGCTCGACCGCCAGCACCTGCAGACTCGCCATGCCGCTCGCCGAGGCCTGGCTCATGTCGCGCGGCGAGTGGTAGAGCATCTCGTTCGGGAAGATCGATACCGGCCAGACGAATTCGTCGTGGCGCAGGCACAGCAGCGCCGGCTCGCGGTGGCGCACGCAGGCGGCGATGACTTCGAGCGCGTCGCACTCGTCGTGCGTGCGCTCGAGCCGGCCCAGGTCGGCGAGCAGCGTGCTCGGCAGCATCGTCGGGCCTTCGAGGCGCACGAAACCGCTGCCGCCGGTTTCGTTGCGCATCCGTTCGAAGGCGCTCAGGCGCCACAGGGTCGTGTCTTCGAAATCGCGCATCGCGGTCGCAGTTCAGGTGAGGCGAAACCTTCGACGATGCAGCAGGGGCGCCGGCCGTGTCTACTTCGTCACTTCGCCAATGCGCCAGCTTGCGTCACGTCGGCATCCGAACGTCTCCCAAGGCTTAGGGATCGGCGTTCGAGGGCAAGTGACGCGCCCGCATCGGCGGCTTCGACGGCCTCCGCCTGCGTCGCTTCGTCGCCCGCACCGAGAAAGCCGCCGCTCTGATGCGCCCACAGCCGCGCGTAGAGGCCGCCGCTCGCAAGCAGGCTCGCGTGGTCGCCCTGCTCGACGATGCGGCCACGGTCGAGCACGATCAGCCGGTCCATCGCGGCGATCGTCGACAGCCGGTGTGCGATTGCCACAACGGTCTTGCCCTCCATGAGCCGGTAAAGGCTGGCCTGGATCGCCGCCTCGACTTCCGAATCGAGCGCGCTGGTCGCTTCGTCGAGCAGCAGGATCGGCGCGTCCTTCAGCATCACCCGCGCGATCGCGATGCGCTGGCGCTGGCCGCCGGACAGCTTCACGCCGCGCTCGCCGACGTGCGCGTCGTAGCCGCTGCGGCCCTTGGCGTCGTGCAACTGGCCGATGAAATCGTGCGCCTCGGCGCGCTCGGCCGCCGCGCGCATCGCCGCGTCGTTCGCATCGGGCCGGCCGTAAAGGATGTTGTCGCGCACCGAGCGGTGCAGCAGCGAGCTGTCCTGCGTGACCATGCCGATCTGCGCGCGCAGGCTGTCCTGCTGGACGAGCGACACGTCCTGCCCGTCAATCAGCACCCGGCCCGACTCGACGTCGTAGAAGCGCAGCAGCAAGTTGACGATCGTCGACTTGCCGGCCCCCGAGCGGCCGACCAGCCCGATCTTTTCCCCCGGCCTGATGTGCAGGTCGAGCCGGTCGATCACCGCGCGGCCGCTGCCGTAGCCGAAGCTCACCTGCTCGAAGCGGATCTCGCCGCGCGTGACCGCGAGCGTCGGCGCGCCGGGCTTGTCGAGCACCTCGCGCGACTTCGACAGCGTGCCGATGCCGTCGACCACCGTGCCGATGTACTCGAACAGCGAGGCCATCTCCCACATGACCCAGTGCGAGATGCCGTTCAGCCGCAGCGCCATCGCGGTTGCCGCCGCCAGCGCGCCGACGCCCACCTGCCCCTGCGACCACAGCCACAGCGCGACGCCCGCCGTCGAGACGATCAGCGCCATGCTCAAGGCGTGGTTGACGATCTCGAAGCCGGTCACCAGCCGCATCTGGCCATGCACCGTGACCAGGAACTCCTGCATCGCGCTCTTTGCATACGAGGCTTCGCGGCCCGCGTGCGAGAACAGCT
The DNA here is from genome assembly GCF_035762065.1 of Methylibium sp. Taxonomy (GTDB): domain Bacteria; phylum Pseudomonadota; class Gammaproteobacteria; order Burkholderiales; family Burkholderiaceae_C; genus Methylibium. The sequence continues at coordinate 244,213 of NZ_DASTPW010000002.1, read as the reverse complement.
TGACCGTCGCGATGTTGGTGTAGGCGTCGGTGATGCGGCCGGTCATCAGCGAACGCGCGTCGGCCTGCGACTGCGCCACCTTCGCGAGCCGCGGCACGAAGAAGAACAGCGCGCCGATGTACAGCGCGACCCAGCCGACAAAGGGCAGCAGCAGCCAGGCGTCGAAGCCGCCGAGCACCGCCAGCAGCGTCACGAAGTAGATGACGACGAAGACCAGCAGCTCCGCCAGGATCATCCAGGTATCGCGCACCGCGAGCGCGGTCTGCATCACCTTCGTCGCCACGCGCCCGGCGAACTCGTCCTGGTAGAAGCCCATGCTCTGGCCAAGCATCGCGCGGTGGAAGTTCCAGCGCAGGCGCATCGGGAAGTTGCCGGCGAGCGTCTGCTGCTTGATCAGCGACTGCAGCGCGATCAGCCCGATGCTGGCGATCAGCACCGCGGCCAGTGCGATCAGCGTCGTGCGCTCGCGCAGCCACAGCTCGGCGGGCGGCACCGCGGCGAGCCAGTCGACGATCTTGCCGAGCATGCTGAACAGCAGCGCCTCGAAAGCGCCGATGCCCGCGGTCAGCAGCGTCATGCCGAGCAGCCACGGCCGCATGCCTTCGCTGCAGGCCCAAAGGAAGCGCAGCAGGCCCTTCGGCGCAGCCGGCGGCGGCGTGTCGGGATAGGGATCGAGGCGGTCTTCGAAGGCGCGGAACACGCGGGTTCTCCGGTGGGCGGTCGGGCGCGGCCCGGCTCCTGGTCCAGGCGCGCGGCGCGGCGCAGGGGGTGCCCGGCGCCGGCCAAAGCGCGCGAGCTTACGCCCGCATCGCGACGCGAACCGTCGCCGCGGCGAAGCCCCGCGGCGGCCTCACTGCTCCAGGCGCAGGATCTCGAGTTGCTCGGGCACCGTCTCGAAGGTGCCGGCGCCCGAAGGCATCTGCATCAGCGGCTTCAGGTCCGCATCGAACAGCCACACGTTCGGGTAGACGAGCAGCCTCGCGCGCTCGTCGCCGATCGAACGCTGGAAGTCAGCGTAGCCCAGGCTGCGGCCGCCGGCCTTCAGCTGCAGCTGCGCGCCGGTGACCATCAAGGCGCTGCGCAGATCGACGACCAGGTACTTCTGCGCATCGAACTGCGGCACCAGCGCGCCGGCGTTCCGTTCGAGAAACGCCTCGTAGCGCCGGCAGAAGCGGCAGTCGCCGGCGCCGAGGTAGACGTACAGCCGCTTGCCTTCGCGGCGCGCACGTTGCAGCGCAGGCTCCAAGTCGAACTCGACGCGGTCGCCGCGGTTCGCCGGCTCGACCACCATCGGCCGGTAGGCCGACGGAAACCCAGCGGCCACGGCGGCACGCGGCGCGAGCCCCGCAACAAGCCCGGCGAAGGCCAGCGCGGCGAGCCAGGTGCGCCGCTTCATGCGCACCGGCTCAGGTCGCCGCCGCCATGCCCGGCTGCACCGGGAGCCGGCCGACGAAGCGCTGCTCCTTCGAATCCTCGACCTCGGCGCGCAGCTCCTGCATGCCCGGCCGGCCGACGAAGTGAAAGCGCAGCGTCGGGTTCTCGCTGAGCGAGAAGTCGAGGTCGGCATCGAACAGCAGCTTGTCCGCGTAGCTCACCTTGATCGAACGGACGAAATGCGGCGGGATGAACATCACCGTCTGGTTGTTCAGCTCGAAGCCGGTGTCGTTCGGGTGGATCACCGTCACCTCGGCGAGGTTGGTCGCGCCCGGCTTCGCGCCTTCGGGCAGCTTGAACACCGTCTTGCCGATCAGGTGCAGCGCGTCGCGGTTCGGCGGCGCGGAGCAGCCGCCCGAGGTCTTCACGTAGCGCGCGTCGGTGTGCAGCGTGCCGTCGGACAGTTCGGCGACCACGCGCACGTGGCTGTACTCGTCCACGCGCAGCCGCGTCTCGAAATCGGCCTGGCCGAGCTCGGGCGTCAGCTCGATCGTCGCGGCGATCGGCGAGGGGTTCTTGTCCACCAGCAGCACGACGCGCTTGACGTACAGCTCGGGCGTCTGTGCGAGCTTCGAGACGATCTTCACCGGCACCGACGCGCCATACGCAGCGCGCAGCGGCGCGATCAGCTGCACGCGGCCGGACGCGGCATCGACCTTCCGGTCGCCGTACAGCTTGGCGCGCAGCTTGTCCCATTCGGGCGAGGCGTCGGCATGGCCGGTGTTCGACGGCAGGCCGCCGGGCGCGCCCATCGCATGCCGGGCCGGCACGAGCGTGCCCAACGCGCCGAGCAGCGCCAGCGCCTTGCGGCGGCCCGCATCGCGTGGACGGCCCGCGGCGCGGGCAAGAAGGTTTCGACGGTCCTGCATGTCCTTCATCCTTCGTTTCCCTTCATCAGCTGGTCCCGCTCCATGCGCACGAACAGGATCGAGGCGTTGCGCCGATGAACGATCGCGTACTGGTCCCAAGTCTCGTAGCCGGGCAGCGACGCCGCATCAGGCACTTCACTGAGCGCCGCGTCGGCTTGCAGCAGCGCGAGCAGCCGAGCCTCGAGCCGGTCGAGGTAGCGCTGCACCTCCGCGACGGCCTGCGGCCCGCCGACCGGGCCGTGGCCCGGGACGATGCGGCGCGGCGCGAGCGTGCCCAGCGCCTCGAGCGCGCGGCGCCAGCCGGGCAGCTCCGCGTCCTGCACGTCGGGGATGCGGCGGTGGTCGATCAGGCCGCCGGCGAACAGCGTCGCGCTGGCTTCGTCGAGCACCGCGGTGTCGCCGGGACCGCTGGAGTGGCCGTAGCTCAGCACGCGCACCGGCCGGCCGATCGCCGTGCTCGCCTGCATGCTGATCGCGGCCGCATCGTCGAACGCGAGGTCCGGCTCGAACATGGCCGTGCCGCGCATCGCCTCTTCGCCAAGCACGCGGTTCAGGGTCTTCAGGCAGCCGTCGCAGCGCGCCTTCATCAGCTTCGCGGCCTGCGCCTGCATCGCGATCGGGATGCCGCGCTCGCGAAACGGCGCGCTGCCGAACACGTACTCCTGCCGCGCGTGCGTGAGGATCGCCAAGCGCACCGGCAGCTTCGTGACCGCTTCGATCGCTTCGAGTCGCTCGCGCCCTTCGCGCGCCGAGACGCCGGTGTCGACCACCAGCACGCCGCGCTCACCGACGATGAAGCCGCCGTTGCCGATGCGCCCGAGCGTGCGCTCGTCGACTTCCCCCGGTTGCCCCTGCAGCATGAAGACGCCCGGCGCCAAGCCTTCGGCGCGCCGCGGCGCCGCCAGCGCGCAGCCGGCGAGCGGAGCCGCAGGCACCGCGGCCAGCACCAGGCCGCGCGCGATGACGCGCCGTCGGCCCATCGAAGAAGGTCGCTCGCTCATCGGCGTCGCTTGTCCTCATTTGCAAAGGCAATGTAGCCAGGGCATGCGCGACACGGCGGCAAGCCCCTGCCGTTCCCGAGCGGGACAGTCGGCACAGCGGCTTCGTCCCAGAATCGCGCCGCGGTCACCGCCGCGCGCCCATTACTCCGCCGCGAGCCGACCGCCCGCTCCTCGACGATGCGCCCTTCCCTGCACCGCACGACCGCTTTCACCCCGCTGCTGATCTCGGCGCTCGCGCTGGCCGGCTGCGCCTCGACCGCGCCGGGCACCGACGTGCTGGAGCCGAACCCGAACCTCGTCTTGCAGGGCATCCCGCCCATCCCGATGTCGCTGGTGCGCACGGTCGAGCGCTACACCGAGTTCCGCGGCCACGGCTTCGTCGATTGGCATCCGGCGCGCGAAGAGATGCTGGTCACGCACCGCGAGGCCGGCGCGAGCACGCCGCAGCTCTACCGGCTGGGCGCCGCGCTGGCCATGCCCGAGCGGCTGACCGACGGCGCGGAGCCGGTCACCGAGGGACGCTACGAGCCGCGCGATGGCCGGTATCTCGTCTTCACTCGCAGCGCCGGGGGCAACGAGGCTTTCCAGCTCCATCGACTCGACCTCGACACGAAGGCGACGACACCGCTGACCGACCCCGATCAGCGCCACGCCTTCGTCGCCTGGCTGCGCGGCGGCGGCGAGCTGATCCACACCTCGGTGCCGCTCGACCGCACCGCCGGCGCCGGTGGCCGCAGCGAGCCGGCCACCACGCTGTGGCGCATCGACCCGGAAAAGCCGGCCGAGCGGCGACGCGTCGCCGAACTGCCCGGCACCGGCTGGTTCGACGGCGTCGTCTCGCGCGACGACCGCTGGCTCGCGCTGCGCCGCTATGTCTCGATCAACGAGTCGGAGATCTGGCGCATCGAGCTGACCGACGGCCGCGCGACGCGCCTGCTGCCGGCGGCCGGCACCGACGCGCCTCGCGCCACGCACGAGCCAGTCGACTTCAGCCTCGACGGGCGCGGCCTGTTCGTGCTGAGCGATCGCGCGGGCGAATTCGTCGAGTTGATGCGGCTCGATCTCGCCGGCGGCACGCTGAGCCGCGTCACCGCCGGCATCCCCTGGGACGTGAGCGGCGCCGAGTTGTCGAACGACGGCCGGCGCCTCGCGGCGCAGGTCAACGCCGACGGCCGCAAGGAGCTGCGGCTGTTCGATGCGACGACGCTCGCCGAGCTGCCGCGGCCCGCCGTGGCTGCCGGCAGCGTCGGCCGCTTCGGCTTCCACCGGCGCAGCGGCACGCTGGCCTTCGACCTGGACAGCGTGCGTTCGCCGGCCAGCGTGCATGCGCTCGATGCGAACGCGGCGCGCAGCACGCCGTGGACGCAGCCGTTCATGCCGGCCGGCATCGACGTGGCGGGGTTCCAGGAGCAGCGCATCGTGCGCTGGAAGAGCTTCGACGGCCTCGCGCTGTCGGCGATCCTCAACCCGCCGCCGGCGCGGTTCAAGGGCCGGCGGCCGGTGCTGGTGAGCGTGCACGGCGGGCCGGAGGCGCAGGCGACGGCCGGCTTCGTCGGGCGCTGGAACTACCTCGTCAACGAACTCGGCTTCGCGCTGCTGCAGCCGAACGTGCGGGGGTCGGCCGGCTACGGCAAGACCTTCGTCGCGCTCGACAACGGCTACAGGCGCGAGGACTCGGTGAAAGATCTCGGCAGCCTGCTCGACTGGATCGCGGCGCAGCCCGATCTCGATGCCTCGCGCGTGGTGGTCTACGGCGGCAGCTACGGCGGCTACATGAGCCTGGCGGCGAGCGTGCATTTCGCCGACCGCATCGCCGGCGCGATCGACGTGGTCGGCATCTCCAACTTCGTCACCTTCCTGGCCAACACCGAAAGCTACCGGCGCGACCTGCGCCGCGTCGAGTACGGCGACGAGCGCGACCCGGCGATGCGGGCCTTCCTCGAGCGCATCTCCCCGCTGGCGAACGCCGGGCGCATCACCAAGCCGCTGTTCGTGGTGCAGGGCAAGAACGATCCGCGCGTGCCGTGGACGGAGGCCGAGCAGATCGTCGCGCGGGTGCGCGGGCAAGGCGGCACGGTCTGGTACCTGCGCGCCGACAACGAAGGCCACGGCTTCCGGCGCAAGGAGAACGCCGACTACCAGTTCTACGCGACGCTGCTTTTCCTGCAGGCGACGGCGCTGGCGCCGCCACGACGTTGAAGCGGCGGCCGTTCGTGAAAAGCGGCCGCGAACACCGATCACTGACATCGCGTTACGCCGGCCCTGATCGGCCCGCGCAGGCCGCTCCCGAGAATGCGGCGCATCCCTTGCTGTCGGACACCCCCGATGTACTTTGCCGCCCTGCGTGCCGCCCTCGTCGCCATCCTTGCGCTCCATGCCTCCTGGGCCCAGGCGCTGGTGTTCGCCGTCAACGAGGGCGTGACCTACCGCGTGCCGCCGGAGCAGATCGCCGCGCGTTACGCGGCGATCGCCGCGGACTTGAGCAAGCTGCTCAAGCAGCCGGTCACGGTCGAGCCGGTCGGTGCCTACCCGACGCTGCGCCAGGGGCTGGCGGCCAAGAGCTACGACATCGCGATGGTCCACCCGGCTCACCTGTCGATCGTCGCGATGAAGCAGTCGGGCTACAAGCTGATCGCGGTCACCAAGGGCTTCCAGAACTACAGCGCCAACTTCCTGGTGAAGGCCGACTCGCCGCTGAAGACGCTGAACGATCTGAAGGACAAGCGGCTCGGCGCGCCCGACGAGGATTCGATCACCTCCTGGATGGTGCGCGCGACGCTGCGCGACGCGCTCGGCGACGCCCAGCTCGTCAAGTACAGCTACACGCGCTACCAGGATGCGGTGCCCTTCTTCGTCGAGAACAACCTGACGCAGGCCGGCGCCACGGCTTCGGGCTCGGTGATCAAGGACTGGCAGGCCAAGGGCGGCAGGATCCTCGCGAAGTCGAAGCCGGTGCCGATCAAGCACCTGATCGCCGCGCCGAGCCTGAGCGCCGAGCAGGTCGCGGCGCTGCGCGACTACTTCGTCAACCTCGACGCCAGCGACGAAGGCAAGAAGAAGCTCGAGCCGATCAAGCTGCAGGGCTTCGCCGCCTACGACGAAGCGGCGCTGCTGCAGCTGGGCGCGTGGCTGGGGCTGTAGGCGCGCTGGAGGTCGTTCACTGCGACGACGCGCTGATCGTCGTCGCGAAGCCAGCCGGCTTGCTGAGCGTGCCCGGCCGCGGCGCGGACAAGCAGGACTGCGCCGCCGCCCGAGTGCAGCGGCGCTGGCCCGATGCGCTCGTGGTGCACCGCCTGGACGAGGCCACCTCCGGCCTGCTGCTGTTCGCGCGCGGGCTGGAAGCCCAGCGGCGCCTGAGCCGCGCCTTCGAGACCGGCATGGTCGACAAGCGCTATGTCGCGGTGGTGCAAGGCCGCGTCGACGCCGAAGCCGGCCGCATCGAGCTGCCGCTTGCAGCCGACTGGCCGAGGCGGCCGCGCCAGCGTGTTGCGCACGACGACGGCAAGCCGGCCGCGACCGACTGGCAGATGATCGAGCGCGGTGCGGCGACCACGCGGCTCGCGCTGCAGCCGCGCACCGGCCGCACGCATCAGCTGCGGGTGCATCTCGCGGCGATCGGCCACCCGATCCTCGGCGACGCGCTGTACGGCGATGCCGGCTCGGCCACGCGCCTGCTGCTCCACGCGTGCGAGCTGTCCTTCGTGCATCCGCGTGACGCGACGCGCAGCCGCTTCGAGTCGCCCCCGCCCTTCTGACCCGCTCAGCGTTCGCCGCGCTTGGCGCGAGCGCGCTCGGCGCCCTGTCGGCCGCTGAACGCCCACTCGGCGCGACGGCGGCGGTCGAGCGCGGTCATCGTGTCGCGCCCCAGCTCGCGCCGCAGCTTGTGGAAGTTGCGCAGCCGGTCGGCATCGACGCCGTCGCGCACCGCGCAGCCGGGCTCGCGATCGTGCGTGCAGTCGCGGAACCGGCAGCGCGGCGCGAGCCGGTCGATGTCGTCGAAGCTGCGCGCCAGCGTGTCGGCGTCGACGTCCGGGCGCAGGGCGCGCAGGCCGGGCGTGTCGATGACGCAGGCGCCGCCGGGCAGGCGATGCAGCGAGCGCGCGGTCGTGGTGTGCTGGCCGCGCAGGTCGCGCACGCGCACCGCGCCGGTGTCCTGCTCGCGGCGCGCAAGCAGCGCGTTGGTCAAGGTCGACTTGCCCGCGCCCGACGAGCCCAGCAGCACCAGCGTGTGCCCCGGCTCGAGCCAAGGCGCCAGCACGAGCGCGGCCGAGGGCGACGTGGCATCGACCGAGACGACGGGCAAGCCCCCGCCGAGCCGCGCAAGCAGCGCATCGCGCTCGTCGGCCACCATGGCCTCGCGGACCTGGGGGTCCGGCGCGACCAGATCCGCCTTGGTCAGCACGACCACCGGTTGCACGCCGGGCGGCGCGAGCAGCAGGTAGCGCTCGATGCGGCGCGGGTTGAAGTCGGCGTCCAGGCCCATGACGAACAGCGCGGTGTCGACGTGGCTCACGATCGCGTGGCGCCGGCCGTCGGCGTCGCGCCGCGTGATCGCCCGGCGCGGCGCGAGGCGCGCCTCGATCCACGCGTTGCGGTGGGCGTCCTTGCGGGCGAGCACCCAGTCGCCGACGGCGAGCACGGCGTCTTCGAAGCGCAGCGTGCGCTCGAAGGCCGGCAGTGCGCGCACGCCGAAGCTCGCGTGGCCGTCGTCGGCAACCAGGCGGTCGCGATGGACCTCGGTCAGCCGCAGCAGGCGCAACGAGGCGGCTGCGGCGGCGTCGCAGCACGTGAAGGCGGTGGCCAGAGCGTCCGCGAGGCGGTCGTTCCAGCCGATGCGCCGCAGCGCATCGAAATCGAAATCGAACATGGTGGTGAAGACCCGTTCCAGGCGATGGCCGCGTGCGGCCATGAAGCGTCGGCGCGCGGTGCGCGACGACGGCGAGGAGGAGTCGACTGCGCCCTGCGGCGCGGGAAGCAGATGCCGCGCGAAGCTCTGCGGATCAGCGCTCCGTGCGGAAGCAGGCAGCCGACGGCAGCGACGAAGAGAAGACGGCGTGGGACTGGTTCATTTCGCGTCTCCTCGATGGGCTCGTGGCGGACTGCGCTTCGCGCAGGTGAGGTCGGCGCTTCGCGCCGGGCCGCGAGTGTGGTTCCGCACGGCCGAAGCCGTCAAGGCGGAGAAAAAGGCCGCACCGGGCCTGCGCCCGGCGCGGCTGAACGGCAGGGGAGTCTTGGCCTGCCGGTGTGAACGCGGGAATCAGCAACGCTGCGTCGCGAGCTCGCAAGGATCGTCGTTGGCCGCCTGACGCGAGGCTTTGAGTCTTTGGCCGACCACGACGACCCGGTCGAACTGCACCACCTGCGCATAGGCCGACACGCTGCGCTGCTGTGCGAGCGCATCGACGCCGTAGAGCAGGCTGCCGGTGAAGCCGAGCGCGAAGAGGCAGGCGGCGGCACGCACGGAGATCGACGAGGCGGCGACGGACGGGCGGTTCATGCGGGGCTCCTTGCGCGGCCGCTGCGGCCTGCGATGAAGCGCAGTGTCGACAGCGACCGCACGCGGCCCCAGCGGTTTGCGACGAAGCGCGGCAAGCCGCGGACGAAGCGCCGTCAGGCGCGACGGCTCGGCGCCGCTCGACGCCGAGCGGGCACGAAAAAGGGGCCTCGCGGCCCCTGGTTCTTCGAAGCGGCCCGTGCACCGGACCGCGGTCTCAAGTCTTCTTCGCGTAGGCACTGCACCAGCCGGCCTTCGCGACCTGCTTGCCCTGGAACAGCGGGCAGCCGCCCCACTCGGCGTCCTTGCCTTGATAGAGCTGGCAGTTGCCGCAGTTTTGGCCGGCCGCGTAGTTCTTGTACTTGGCCTTGTCGGCCTTGCCTGCGTCGTGCACGTAGCCGAGTGCGACGGCCTGCGGGTCCTTTTCGTCGAGCTTCGCCTGGGCGTGCGCATGGCGCGCGGTCATGGCCGCGAGGCCGACGACCGGGATCCATTGGATGAACTGGCGACGGGCTGTCATCGAGGTCTCCTTTGATGAGGGTGGCTGCTTGAACGCCGAAGCCGAGAGCCCCGACGACACGCCATGTTAGGAAGCCCTCGCGCATGCCAGCAAAACGCAAGCTCCATACCCGAGCAAGCCGACGGCACTGCGAAGCGTTCGCAACGCCCGCAGCGCCGCGCGATCAGCGCCGGCCGACGAAGGCGTCGCGCGCCTGCTTGCCGAGGAAGGGGTGGTCGGTGAAGAAGCCGTCGATGCCGAGCTTCAGGAAGACCTCGATCTGCCCGGCAAGGTCGCCGAGCGCGCCCGGCTCACTGCCGCGATCGAACTCGTTCGGCAGGAAGTTGTTCTCCGCGCGGAAGGTGTAGGGATGCACCTTCAGTCCGGCCGCATGCGCGTCCTGCACCAGCGAGCCCGGTATGCCGAGCGTGCCGGTGGCCGTCAAGGGCACGATCAGCGTCGTGGCCGGACCGATGCCTTGCGCGTAGCCGGCCACTTCGGCCAGACCCACCGGCTTGGCGAGGTCGCCATAGGTGCGCGGATCCTTGGCGACGACGAAGTCCCAGGGCCGCGCGGTCGCGCCGCCGTAGAGCTGGACCAGCGGCACCCGCGTCATGCTGCGCAGCTTGCGCAGGTTCGCGACTTCGAACGATTGGACGAACACCGCCGAGTCGGCTCGCTTGTAGCCGTAGCGGTTCAGCAGCTGCACCAGCGGCTCCTCGAGCGGCAGGCCGATGCCCTGGAAGTAGCTCGGATGCTTGGTCTCCGGGTAGACGCCGATCGGCGCCACCTTCGCGCGCTTGCGGCCTTCGGCCTTCGCCTCGTTGCGCCGGCGCTCGTTGGCCTGCTCGACCAGTTGCAGGATCTCCTCGAGGGTCGGCACCTCGAACATGCCGTCGAAGCGCGTGTTCGCGACGCGCAGCGCGGGCAGCCGCTCGCGCGCGCGCAGCGTTTTCAGTTCGGCCAGCGTGAGGTCTTCGGTGAACCAGCCGGTGATCGCGACGCCATCGATCGACTTGGTGGTCTTGCGCGAAGCGAACTCGGGACGCTCGGCGATGTCGGTCGTCGCTTCACGGATGCTGCCGTCGGCGTTGAGGATCGCGATCGCGTTCTCGTGGCGCGCGACCAGCACGCCATCCTTCGTCGCGACCAGGTCGGGCTCGACGTAATCGGCGCCCTGCTCGATCGCGAGCCAGTACGCCGCGAGCGTGTGCTCGGGCACGTAACCGCTGGCACCGCGGTGGCCGATGACGATCGGCGCAGGCTTCTCGTGGCGTGCGAAATTTGCGGCAGGCTGCATCGCGCAGGCGCTGCCGGCCAGCGCGACGGCGGCGGTGATCAGCAGCGTTCTCATCGGGCGGGGGAGTTTCATCAGTCTATGCTCCGGTGGCTTCGTTCGAGACCGCGAGAGGCTAGGCAGCGGCCATGACCTCGGCGTGACGCCCGGCATCGAGCGACGAGCTCGCCCGCCCACCGCCCCGCCCTGTTCGATGAGCCCTCGCCCCGTCACCGTCTGCGACCTCCCCACCTTCGACACGCTGATCGACGTGCGCTCGCCGGCCGAGTACGCCGAGGACCACATCCCCGGCGCGATCAATTGCCCGGTGCTCGACGATGACGAGCGGCGCAGCGTCGGAACGACCTATGTGCAGGTCTCGGCCTTCGAGGCGCGCAAGCTGGGTGGGGCGATCGTCGCGCGGCGCATCGCGCAGCACCTGGAGGACCCGCGTTTCCTCGATCGCCCGAAGAGCTGGCGTCCCTTGCTGTATTGCTGGCGCGGCGGCCAGCGCAGCGGCAGCTTCGTCGCCTGGATGCGCATGATCGGCTGGGACGCGCAGGCGCTGCAGGGCGGCTACAAGAGTTGGCGTCGCCACGTCATCGCGCAGATCGACGCGCTGGCGCCGCGGCTCGCGATGAGGGTCTTGTCCGGTCCGACCGGCAGCGCGAAGACGCGGGTGCTGCGCGAACTGGCACGGCGCGGCGAACAGGTCCTCGATCTGGAAGCGCTGGCCGCGCATCGCGGCTCGGTGCTGGGTGCGATCCCCGGAGAAGCGCAGCCGTCGCAGAAGGCCTTCGAGACGCGGCTCGTGCACGCGATGGCCGGCTTCGATCTCGCGCGGCCGGTGTGGGTCGAGTCCGAGAGCCGCAGGATCGGCCGCCTCGCGTTGCCGACGCCGCTGCTCGACGCGCTGCGCGCCGGCGCGGTGACCGAACTGCGCGCGCCGGTCGAGGCGCGGCTCGCCCATCTGCTCGACGACTACGCGGCGCTCGGCGACGACCGCCCCGCACTGGCCGACAAGCTCGCGCTGCTTGCGCCGCTGCATGCGCGCGAAACCATCGAGCGCTGGCAGGCCTGGGCCCATGCCGGCGCATTGCCGGCGCTGTTCGAGCAACTGGTGCTGCAGCACTACGACCCGCTGTACGCCCGCTCGCAGCGGCGCGACTCGGGGACGCCGGCGGTGATCGACACGCCTCGGCTCGACGAGCCGGCGATCGCTTCGATCGCCGCGCGCCTGGCGGCCGGTTCCTGAGGGCGTCGAGGCCGCGCACGCAGCGACGGCTACACTCGACCGCGTAGATATACCAAGATCGTGTTCCTCAGGTGTGCGTTCAATCCGGTCGTCGCGTCTCGCTCGAGCTCGTTGCGGCTGTCCCGTTCGTCTTCCCCCAAGCTCAATTTCTTGCGTGTCTCTGCACGGGCACGGCATGTCGCCGCGCCCGTTCTACTCTGATCGATCGATAGGAAAGTTATGTCCGCGCAAACCGGCACCGTGAAGTGGTTCAACGAAGCCAAGGGCTTCGGTTTCATCGCCCAGGACGGCGGTGGTCCTGATGTGTTCGCGCATTTCCGCGACATCACCGGCACCGGCTTCAAGACGCTGCAGGAGAACCAGCGCGTCGAGTTCGAGGTGAAGCAGGGCCAGAAGGGCCCGCAAGCCGCGAACATCCGGCCGCTGTGATCCCCTGATCCAGCGCTGAACGCGAACCGCGGCCTGGCCGCGGTTGCCTTGAAGACGCGGCCTCGGCCGCGTTTTTTGTTCCGACCGCTACTTGCCGCGCTGGATCGCGAAGTAGTCGGCCTCGTCGTAAGGACGGTCGGCGCAATCGGCCTGCCAGACGTCGCGCGACTGCTTCAGCGCCTGCACCTGCGCGTTGAAGGGCGCGAGCTTCGCGTTGTAGGCATCGACCTTCCGGTTGCGCTCTTCCTCGCGCTCGCGGCGCTGCAAGAGCTTGGCGTTGTAGGCGTCGACCGAGGCGGCATCGGTCATCACCACCTTCGCGCGCTCGGCCTCGAGCTCACCGGTCTGCTGGGCCAGCGCCGCATCGAGCTGGCCGATCGCCGCCTTGTCGGCCTCGATCGCGGTCTGCAGCTTGGCGGCTTCGCCGTCGCGCTGCTCGAGCTCCTTCTGGCTCACGAGGCAGCCGCGCAGCTGGTCGCGCGTGAGCAGCTTGCCGCCTGGTTTGCCGCCGCCGACCGACAGCACGTTGCCCTTCTTCGCGGCGGGCTTGGACGCTGGGTCGGCGGCCTGCGCGATCGACAGCAGCGAGAGGATCGAACAGCACAACAGCAGGCGCTTGGGCATCGCGGGTCCGGGCAGCTGGGGGGCAGCAAATGATGCCAGCCGCGCGATACCCACCGGCGCAACGGCGCTGTGCGCATGGGGCCGGCCGGACCGTCGACGCGATGACCGAAGACCCGACAAGATCGACCTGCCGCTTGCCGAGCCTGCCTCTTGCACCGAGCTCTTCGTCGCCGTCACCGGTCTCGCGCTGCAGGGTTTCGGCGGCGTGCTGCCGATCGCGCAGCGCGTGCTGGTCGAGCACCGGCGCTGGATGACGGGTCCCGGATTCGTCGAACTGCTCGTGCTCGCGCAGGTGCTGCCGGGCCGAACGTCTGCAACCTCGCGGTGATGGTCGGCCACCGTTACTTCGGCCTGCGCGGCGCGCTCGCCGCGTTGGCCGGCATGCTCTCGGCGCCGCTCGCGGTGGTGATGGCCGTGACGCTGCTCTACGCGCCCTTCGCGGACGAGCCGCCGGTAGCCGGCGCCTTGCGCGGCATGGGCGCGGCTGCGGCCGGGATGATCGGCGGCATCGCCTTGAAGCTGGCCAACTCGCTGCGCGGCAGCGCGCTCGGGCCCTGGGCGCTCGCGGCGCTCGCGGGAGCGAGCTACGGCGCGATCGCGCTGTTGCGCTGGACTCGTCGCGGTGCCGCTGGTGCTGGGGCTCGCGGGCGGCACGCTGGCATGGTGGCGGCTGCGCCGCCCACCGCAGGGCGCCGCGTCATGACGATGCCGCCGCTCGATGTGCTCGGTCCGATGTTCGGCCACCTCCTGCTGCTGTCGCTGCTGTCGATCGGCGGCGCGATCTCGAGCACCCGAGATGCACCGCCGGATGGTCGAGGACGCCAAGTTGATCGACGACACGCAGTTCGCCTCGGCCATGGCGATCGCGCAGGCCGCACCGGGTCCCAACCATCGGCGTGCGCGCGTTCAAGCTCGGCATGGCGCCGGTCACGCTGGCGTTGGTCGCCGCCGCCGGCTTCCTGCTCGCAGCGCCGCTCGACGGGCGCGGCCGCCTGCCGCACTGCTGTGCGCGCTGGTCTTGTGGCGCACGCGACCGCATCTGCTGGTGCTGATCGGCGCCGGCGCACTGCTCGGCATGCTTGGCTGGGTGTGAACGAAACCACGCTGCACGCAGGCAGCGGTGACACCTCGAAGCCGTTCTTGCGCCGGCCCCTCGATCGCGGCATGGCGCCGTCACACAAGGCGCCTACGATGGCCGCACGTCGGCTCGAAGCGGTTGTCCGAGACGACACGGGTCGAGCCTCCGGGCCCTGGCGCGCTCCGGCGCGCCACCAACAGGAGCACCAACAAGCAGCCCCTGCCGCGCCGATCGCGCCGCAGGGGCTTCGCTTTCAGGCGGCCGCCGCCAGCGGCTGCGCGGGCAGCCTCGTCACCATCACCTGGTCGATCTTGTGGCTGTCGACGTCGAGCACCTCGAAGCGGTAGCCGCTCGCGACGACCGCGTCGGTGCGCCGCGGGATGCGCCGCAGCATCACCATCATGAAGCCCGCCAGCGTGTCGTACTGGCCCGCGAGCGGCAGCTCGTCGAGACCGAGCGCATGCAGCACGTCGGGGATCGGCGTCACGCCGTCGATCAGCCACGAGCCTTCGTCGCGCCGCACGATCAATTCCTCGACCCAGGGCGCCACCAGGTCGCCCATCACCGTGCTCATCACGTCGTTCAGCGTGATCACGCCCACCACGAGGCTGTACTCGTTCATGATCACCGCGAAGTCGTCGTGCGCCGCGCGGAACTGCTCGATCACCTCGGCCAGCGTCAGCCGGTCGGGAATGACCAGCACCTTCTGCAGGAAGCCTTCGGCGCACAGGTCGATCGGCTGCTCGTTGAGCACGCGGATCAGCAGGTCCTTCGCGTCGACGTAGCCGAGCACCTTGTCGATGCCGCCCTCGCAGACGAGGTAGCTCGAATGCGGGCTCGCTGTCACGCGCGCGCGGATCAGCGCGGGCGCGTCGTCCTTCAGGAAATAGGCGATGCGATCGCGTGCGGTCATCGCGCTTTCGACCGTGCGGACGTCGAGGTCGAAAACGTTGGCGATCAGCTGCTGCTCGTCCTTGGCCAGCACGCCGGCCGCGGTGCCGGCCGCGGCCATCGCCAGGATGTCGGCGTGCGTCACGCGGTCGTCGCGCACCGACTTCAGGCCGAGCAGCTTGAACAGCGCGTCGGCCGCCTTGTCGAAGACCCAGACCACCGGCTTGAGCACCGCCATCAGCGTGCGCATAGGGCCGATCAGCTTGAGCGCGACCGCCTCCGGGTTGCTCAAGCCGAGCCGCTTCGGGAAGAGATCGGCGAACAGGATGAACAGGCTGGTGATCAACAAGAAGGACGCGACGAAGCCGGCCGTCTGCGCCGTCTCGGGCGGGAGCACCGACCCGGCGGCGCGTGCGAGCGCCGGTGTCAAGGCGCCTTCGCCGACGATGCCGCCGAGGATCGCGACCGCGTTGAGCCCGATCTGCGCGACCGTCACGTAGTGCCCCGGCCGCTCCTGCGCGGCGATCACCAGCAGCGCGCGGCCGTCGCCGTCGTCGGCGAGCTGACGCAGCCGCGGCCGGCGCGCGGCGGCCAGCGACAGCTCGGCCATCGAGAAGAAGGCGCTGGCGGCGATCAGCACCGCGATCAGGAAGATGCTGCTGCCGGCGTCCATCGTCGCGGCAGTTTAGGTGCGCAGCTGCACGCCGCCCGTGCCCCGACGGGCGCGGTCAAGCCCGCGTCTTCGCGTCCTCGCGGTCCTGCAGCACGCGCCACAGCACCTTGCCGGCGCCGGATTTCGGCAGCGCCTCGACGAACTCCACCTCGCGCGGCGTCTTGTAGACGGCCATCTGCTCGCGCGACCAGTCGATGATCTGCTGCGCGCTCGCGTCGGGGTGGTCGTGGCGCTTCACGACGACGGCCTTGACCGATTCGCCACGGTAGGCGTCGCGCGTCGCGATCACGCAGGCCTCCTGCACCGCCGGATGCTTGTAGAGCATCAGCTCGACCTCGGCCGGCCAGACCTTGAAGCCGCTCGCGTTGATCATTCGCTTGAGCCGGTCGGTCAGGAAGAAGTAGCCCTCTTCGTCCATGCGGCCGAGGTCGCCGGTACGGAAGTAGAGCTTGTCGCCGGCGCCGGGCGCGTCGATCTTCACGAAGGCCGCTGCGGTCGCTTCGGCATGGCGCCAGTAGCCTTTGAAGACCATCGGGCCGTGCGTGACGATCTCGCCGATCTCCCCCGGCGGCAGCTCACGCAGCGTCTCGGGATCGACGATGCGCGAATCGACGCCGTAGAGCGGGATGCCCAGGCATTGCAGCTTCGCGCGTTCCGGCGGGTTGCCGTGGCTGGGCGCGGCGGTCTCGGTGAGGCCGTAGCCCTCGGCGAACGGCAGGCCGAATTCGTCGAGCAGCCGCTGCGCCACCGCCTGCGGCATCGCCGCGCCGCCACCGCTCAGGTAGCGCAGGCTGCTCAGGTCGAAGCTGCGGTAGTTCGGGCTGCCGAAGAGGTCGATGATCATCGTCGGGATGCAGGTCCAGTGCGTCACGCGATGGCGCCTGATCAGCGCAGCGGCCAGCTCGCGATCCCACCGCGGCATCAGCACCACGGTGCTGCCGAGCACCACCGCGCCGAGCACCGAATACATCATCCCCGTGATGTGGAAGAGCGGCACGACGCCGAGCGAGACCGACTCCGGACCGCCGTAACCCCAGGGCCCGCCGCCGACCGCGTTGCTCATCAGCGTGCGGTGCGTGTGGATGCAGCCTTTGGGCGCGCCGGTGGTGCCGGAGGTGTAGGGCAGCAGCGCGAGGTCGTCGGGCTGCGCGGTGTGCGGGCCGGGCACGTGGCCGGCGGCGAGCACGTCGAGCCAGCGCGAGATCGGCAACTCGGCCGACCCGCCATGCGGCAGCGGCGGATCGGCCGCGAGCCACTGCGCCATCGCCGCGGGCACCGGCAGGTCGGCCGGCAGCGCCGACGGCAACGCGTCGGCGTAGCGGGTGACGACGAGGTGACGCAGCCTGCGTTCGGCCGGCTGCTGCGCATCGGCCGCGGCGACGTGTGCGGCCAGGTCGGCGCTCGCGAACACCACCACGGTCTCCGGATCGGCGATGTAGTGACTGAACTCGTCGGCCTTGTTCATCGGGTTGACCGGCACCACCACCGCGTTCGCGCGCAGCACCGCGTAGTACGCGACCGCGTACTGCGGGCAGTTCTGCAGGTACAGCGCGACGCGGTCGCCGGCCTTCACGCCGGCGACCTGCTCGAGCCAGCCCGCGAGCGCCTCGGCCTGGCTGAAGAGCTCGCGATAGCTCAGCGTGCGGCCGAAGAAGACGTAGGCCGGCTTGTCGGGGTAGCGGCGCGCGCTGACCTCGAGGTTGAACCACAGGCTCGTCTCGGGCACGACCAGCTCGCGCGGCAGCCGCGCCGGCCAATGCTTCAGGTGCGGTCGGTCGGCGGGGACTGCGCTCATGCGACCGGTATACCCGCGGGGGCGGCCGAGAGACATCGGGTGCGGCACGGGGCCGGTGGGCGGCTCGGCCCCAGACGGTGGACGCCCGGCGCCTTCCCGCCGCGCCCAGCCCCCGCCGTATCCTCGCCGCCCTCATCGCAACCAGGACCCGCCATGCCCACCACCACACCCTCCGGCCTGCAGATCGACGACACCACGGTGGGCAGCGGCGCGACCGCGCAGGCGGGCCAGGAGGTCCGCGTGCACTACACCGGCTGGCTGTTCGACGACGGCAAGGCCGGCCGCAAGTTCGATTCGAGCAAGGACCGCGGCGAGCCCTTCGAGTTCTCGCTCGGTGCCGGCCAGGTCATCCGCGGCTGGGACGAAGGCGTCGCCGGCATGCAGGCCGGCGGCACGCGCCGGCTCGTGATCCCGCCGCAGCTCGGCTATGGCGCGCGCGGTGCCGGCGGCGTGATCCCGCCGAACGCGACGCTGTTGTTCGAAGTGGAACTGCTCGGCCTGCGCGACTGAGCCGCTCAGCTGAAGTCGCCGCAGACGACGCGCACCGTGCCGTCGGCGCAGCGGAAGGCGATCGACGCCGTCTCGCACAGGTGGGCGCCGTGCAACGTGCGGTAGGGCCGGCTGATCTGCACCGTGCCGACGGCCGCCATCGCGCGGCGGAAGTAGGGCCGGCTGGCCCAGCAGGCGCCGCGCGTGTCGTGCACCGGCGCGAAGGCCGCACCGCTGGCGAGCGCGGCGTTCGCGCCCGGCCGGTTGCGGCCGATCTGGCGGCCGGTGGCGTCGAGCAGGTAGCACAGCTCGGTGCGCGGCAGCGCACGGAAGCCTTGGGTCGCTTCGTCGAACGGCCGGCCGACGGCCAGCTGCGCCGCGGCCTCGGCGATCGCGGCGCGGTAGGGACGCACGCGCTCGCGGTAGCGCGCCTCGTCGCCGCGCCAGCGGTCACCGAAGGCGAGCCAGAGCTTGTCGATCGATGCACGCGCGTGATCGGGCGCCACCAGCTCCGGCTGCGGCCGCGCGAAGAACCAGCCCTGCACCAGATCGACGTCGGCCTCCAGCGCGAACTGCGCCTCGGCTTCGGTCTCGACGCCTTCCATCAGTACCAGCGCGCCGCATTCGTGCAGCAGCGAAACCATCTGCGTGACGACGCGGCGTGCGCTCGGCTCGGCGGCCGAGCGCGCGACGAGGCTGCGGTCGAGCTTGACGATCTCGGGGCGCAGGCGCCAGACGCGGTCGAAGTTGGAATGGCCAGCGCCGAAGTCGTCGAGCGCGATCAGCCCGCCCTGCCCGCGCACCAGCGCGACGGCGGCGTCGAAGTCGGCGTCGTCGCGTACCGCGTCTTCGAGCACTTCGAGCACCAGCGCGTGCGGCGCGAGCCCGAAGCGCGCGGCGGTGCGGGCGATGAAGTGGTCGAGCTTCGACGCCTGCGGCTGCGCGAAGACCTGCGGATGCAGGTTGAGGAACAGCCACTGCTCGGCCAGCGCCCGGCGCGCGTAGTTGGCCGCGTGCACGGTGCGCGCGAGGCGATCGCGCCAGAGCAGTTCGTGCGCATCGGCCACGTTGAAGAAGCGCGGCGGCGCGACGGGCTGGCCTTCGGCGTCGCTGGCGCGCAGCAGCGCCTCGTGGCCGACGACGCGGCCGTGCGCGAGGCTCACGATCGGTTGGAAGTGACTTGCGAGGGTGTAGCCGCCGTGCGCCGCGATCCAGGGCCGGGCGGCGGCTTCGCAAGCGCGGACCTCGAGCCGGGCGAAGGCGGTGTCGGCATCGCCGGCCGGGTCGATCGACGGCTCGGCGGGCGGCGAAACGAGGGACAACGGGCTCATGGCGGCGCGAGGCGCAGGACGACGACGGGTTTTTCCAAGCTGAGCATTTCGGCAAGCAAGTCCTTCGCCTGAGGCCTTCGACGCGCATCCCGGGCTGCTCCGGGTGAAGCGCGTGAACCCCTGCCGCGCGCCGCCCCGCGCTGGTGAGCGCGTACGCGGCGACGCGCCGGGGCAGTGCATCAGAATCGGCCGCCTTCCGGCAACCGGCCGCCCGCGGCCCTGGCGATGCCCCGACTCCAGCTTCCTCCGCTGTCGCGCCTGCCGATCCGCGGCGCGCTGCTCAGCGTGCGCGACCTGCTCGCCACCGGCGGTCCCTTCATCCTGCTGGCGATCGGCCTCGTCGTCGCGGCCTACTGGCTGCTCGATCCCAACCCGCCCCGCCAGGTGACGCTGGCCACCGGCGCCGACCAGGGCGCCTACGCCGAGTTCGGCCGCCGCTACCGCACGGCGCTCGCCCGCTACGGCATCGACGTCGTGCTGCGGCCGACGCAGGGCTCGGGCGAGAACCTCGAGCTGCTGCAGAAGGAGCACGACCCGGTCGACCTGGCCTTCGTGCAAGGCGGCGCCGACCGCATCGGCGAGGCGAACGACGACGAAGGCGCGAAGCTCGTCTCGCTCGGCAGCCTGTTCTACGAGCCGGTGTGGCTGTTCTACCGCGAGGCCGCCGCGAGGCAGAAGCTCGGCGGCAAGCCGCTGGAGAGCCTGATGCAGCTCAAGGGCTGGAAGGTCGGCATCGGCGCGGAAGGCAGCGGCGTCACGAACCTGAGCTACCGGCTGCTGGAGATGAACGGCATGTCGCCGAACGACATCGTCGGCCAGCGCCAGGGCCAGACGCAGGCGGTGGTGAGCCTCGTGACCGGCGAGTCCGACGCGATCGTGCTCACCTCCGCGCCCGAGGCGCCGCTGGTGCAGCTGCTGCTCGTGACGCCCGGCATCAGGCTGATGAGCTGGGCGCAGGCCGAGGCGTATTCGCGCCGGCTGCCGATGCTGGTGCCGGTGACGCTGCCGCGCGGCGTGGTGCAGCTCGCGCAGAACAACCCGCCCGAAGACGTGGAGCTGCTCGCGCCGATGGCCATGCTGGCCGCGCGCGCCGACACCCACCCGGCGCTGCAGCAGCTGTTCGTGCAGGTCGCCAACGAAATCCACAGCGAGGCCGGCTGGTTCCAGCGCCGCGGCGAGTTCCCGAACCGCCGCGCGAGCGACCTGCCGATGTCGAAGGTCGCCGACCGCTTCTACGAGAACGGCCCGCCGTTCCTGCAGCGCTACCTGCCGTTCTGGCTGGCCAACCTGATCGACCGGATGTGGGTCGTGATCGCCTCGCTGATCGTCGTGCTGCTGCCCCTGTCGCGCGTGCTGCCGCCGCTGTACGAGCTGCGCATCCGCTCGCGCGTGTTCCGCTGGTACGCACGGCTGCGGCAGATCGAGGCCGGGCTCGCGCCGGCCGAGCCGGGCGCGGCGGCGAGCGCGACACCCGAGCAGGCGCAGGCGCTGCTGGAGGAGCTCGACGACCTCGACGCGCGCGTCAAGCGGCTGTCGGTGCCGCTGGCCTACACCGACGAGCTGTACGCGCTGCGCAGCCACATCGACCTGGTGCGCACGAAGCTGCGCGGCTCCACGCCGGCGCCCGCCGCCTAGCGGCAGCGCCGAGCCGGTGCGTCGCCGCGCGCGCTGGCACAGTGCCCGCAACCGGCCCGTTCGGCGGTTTTCTCCAACCACGAACGACACGAACGACAACAACGCGCCATGAACGCTTCCCCCTCCAGCGCGGCCACCGGCCGGCCCCGCGTCGTGATCGTCGGCTGCGGCTTCGGCGGCATCGAGGCGGTTCGGGCGATCGCGCGGATCGACGCCGAGATCACGCTGATCGACCGCACCAACCACCACCTGTTCCAGCCGCTGCTCTACCAGGTGGCGACCGCCGGGCTCACCGCGCCGTCGATCTCCGGGCCGATCCGCCACATCCTGCGCCGCGAGATGCGCACCGGCCGGCTCACCGTGCTGCTCGGCGAGGTGACCGGCATCGATGCCGCGCAGCGCGACGTGATCGTCGCGGCGCCCGACGCCTCGGGCCGCGAGGAGCGCATCGCCTACGACCACCTGATCGTCGCCGCCGGCGCGACGCACAGCTATTTCGGCCACGACGAGTGGGCCGTGCACGCGCCGGGCCTGAAGACGCTGGCCGACGCCTTCGACATCCGCCGCCGCGTGCTGCTGGCCTTCGAGCGCGCCGAGCGCGAGTCCGATCTCGCCGAGCGCCAGGCCTGGCTCACCTTCGCGGTCGTGGGCGCGGGGCCGACCGGCGTCGAGATGGCCGGCATGCTGGCCGAGATCGCCCAGCACACGCTGCAGGACGAGTACCGCCGCATCGACTCGCGGCGCGCACGGGTGCTGCTGGTCGAGGGCGGGCCGCGGGTGCTCGGGGCCTTCACCGAGCCGATGTCGCGCAAGGCGCTCGAGCAGCTCGACGAGCTCGGCGTCGAAGTGCTGACCGGCGCGCGCGTCAACCGCATCGACGCGAGCGGCCTCGGTTTCGACGCGCCCGACGCGAGCCAGGGGCTGACGAACATCGCCGCGCGCACCGTCGTCTGGGCCGCCGGCGTCGCCGCTTCGCCGCTCGGCAAGGCGCTCGCGGCCAGCGCCGGCTGCACGCTCGACCGTGCCGGGCGGGTCGTCGTCGAGCCGGATCTTTCGCTGCCCGGCCACCCGGAGATCCAGGTGATCGGCGATCTCGCCGCCGCGCACAGCCATCCGAAGCGCGGCGCGCCGAAGCCGGTGCCCGGCGTCAGCCCGGCGGCCAAGCAGATGGGCCGCACCGCCGCGGCGAACCTGGTGCGCCGGCTGCGCGGCGAGCCGACGCGGCCGTTCCGCTACGTCGACTACGGTGCGCTCGCCACCATCGGACGGCGCGCGGCGATCGCGTCGGTCGATGTGCCCCTGCTGAACCGCCAGGTGCACTTCAGCGGCATGCCGGCCTGGCTGTTCTGGCTTTTCGTGCACATCTATTTCCTGATCGGCTTTCGCAACCGGCTCGTCGTGCTGAGCGACTGGGCCTGGGCCTACTTCAGCTTCGAGCGACAGGCGCGCGTGGTCGCCGAGCCGCGGCCCGCGTTCAAGGGCAGCGCCGACCCGGCTGCCTAGAATTCCCGCTCGGCCGACCGGCCGCCGAAGTCATCCGAGGGCCGCGCGCGACCCGCCGGCCACAGGGAGCCCCGCCATGGATACCCGCACCTCGCCGATCCGACTGCGGCTCGACCGCCTGCGCGAGGCGATGCGCGCCGCCGGCCACGACGCCGTGCTGCTGCCCTCGAGCGATCCGCACCTGTCCGAGTACCTGCCGGCGCACTGGCAGGGCCGCGAATGGTTCTCGGGCTTCACCGGCTCGGTCGCGACGCTCGTCGTGCTGGCCGACCGCGCGGCGCTGTTCGCCGACAGCCGCTACTGGTCACAGGCCGAATCGCAGCTCGCCGGCAGCGGCATCGAGCTGGTGAAGCTGGCGAGCGTCGGCGCCAGCGGCCATCTGCCCTGGCTGGCCGAGCAGCTGCGGCCGGGCCAGACGCTCGCGGTCGATGCGGCGGTGCTGGCGCTCGACGCGCACACCGCGCTCAAGCGCGCGATGGACGCCGCCGGGGTGAAGCTCTTGACCGACGCCGACCCGCTGGCCGCCGCCTGGCCCGAGCGGCCGGCGCTGCCCGCCGCGGCGATCTACGAGCACCGTGCGCCGCACGCCGCGACGGCACGCGCCGACAAGCTCGCGCAGCTGCGCGCTGCGATGGCCGAGCGCGGCGCGACGCATCACTGGATCTCGACGCTCGACGACCTCGCCTGGCTCACCAACCTGCGCGGCGCGGACGTCGACTACAACCCGGTCTTCCTCGGCCACGCGCTGCTTTCGATGCAGACGCTGACGCTGTTCGTCGATCCTTCGAAGCTCGACGCCAGCCTGGTGGCGACGCTCGCGCGCGACGGCGTGGCTGTGCGGTCCTACGCCGAAGCCGCGGCGGCGCTCGCCGCGCTGCCGCGCGAGGCGACGCTGCTGATCGATCCGAAGCGCATCACGCTCGGCCTGCGCCAGGCGGTGCCGCCGGCGGCAAGGCTGGTCGAGGCGATCAACCCCAGCACGCTCGCCAAGAGCCGCAAGACCGACGCCGAGGCCGCCTTCGTCCGCGAGGCGATGGCGCGTGACGGCGCCGCGATGTGCGCGTTCTATGCCTGGTTCGAAGCGGCGCTCGGCCGCGAAGCGATCACCGAACTGACGGTGGCCGAACGGCTGAGCGCCGAACGCGCGAAGCAGCCGGACTTCGTCAGCCTGAGCTTCCCGGTGATCGCCGGCTTCAACGCCAACGGCGCGCTGCCCCACTACCGGGCGAGCGCCGACGCGCATGCGGTGATCTCGCGCGCCGACGCGCTCGCGGCCGAGGGGCTGCTGCTGATCGACTCCGGCGGCCAGTACCTCGGCGGCACCACCGACATCACGCGCGTGTGGCCGATCGGCTCGCCGACCGCCGAGATGAAGCGCGACTACACGCTGGTCCTGAAGGGCACGATCGCGCTGAGCCGCATGCGCTTCCCGCGCGGCACGCCGGGGCCGATGCTCGACGCGATCGCGCGCGCGCCGCTGTGGGCCGAAAGCCTCGACTTCGGCCACGGCACCGGCCACGGGGTCGGCTATTTCCTCAACGTGCACGAGGGCCCGCAGACGATCAGCCGCGCGCTCCCGGCTCCCGAGACGGCGATGCAGCCCGGCATGATCACCAGCATCGAGCCCGGCCTCTACCGCCCCGGCCGCTGGGGTGTGCGCATCGAGAACCTGGTGCTCAACGTGCCGGCGCCGGCCGACGGCTTCGGCGAGTTCCTCGCCTTCGAGACGCTGAGCCTGTGCCCGATCGACACGCGCTGCATCGAGCGCTCGCTGCTGCGCGACGACGAAGTCGCCTGGCTCGACGCCTACCACGCGACGGTGCGCCAGCGGCTGGCGCCGCTGGTGCGGGGCGGGGCGCGCGACTGGCTGGAGGCGCGGACGCGGTCGCTGTAGGCGAGCGACGCCGCTACTCGTCGTCGCCGCCGAGGATCCCGCCGAGCAAGCCGCCGCCCACCAACCCGCCGAGCACGCCACCCTCCTCGCGCGAGCCGCCGCGCTGCGGTGCTGCCGCGAACACGCGCGAGGCCAGCCGCGAGAACGGCAGGCTCTGCAGCCACACGGTGCCGGGGCCGGTGAGCTTGGCGAAGAACAGGCCTTCGCCGCCGAACAGCGCCGTCTTGATCTTGCCGACGTACTGGATCTCGAAGTCCACGCTCGGCATGTAGGCCACGACGCAGCCGGTGTCCACCAGCAGCGTCTGGCCGGCCGCCAGTTCGCGCTTGAGCACCGTGCCGCCGGCATGCACGAAGGCAAGGCCGTCGCCGTCGAGCTTCTGCATGATGAAGCCCTCGCCGCCGAAGAAGCCGACGCCGAGCTTGCGCTGGAAGGCGATGCCGAGCGCGACGCCCTTGGCCGCGCAGAGGAAGGCGTCCTTCTGGCAGATCAGCGTGCCGCCGAGCGCCTTCAGGTCCATCGGCAGGATCTTGCCCGGGTAGGGCGCGGCGAAGGCGACGCGCTGCTTGCCCTGACCCTGGTTCGTGTAGACGGTGGTGAACAGCGATTCGCCGGTGACCAGCCGCTTGCCCGCCCCGAGCAGCTTGCCGAACAGGCCGCCCTGGTTCGCCGAGCCGTCGCCGAACACCGTGTCCATGCCGATCGCGGCGTCCATGAACATCATGCTGCCGGCCTCCCCGATGGCTGCCTCGCCCGGGTCGAGTTCGACCTCGACGAACTGCATCTCGGCGCCCCGGATCTCGTAATCCACCACGTCCATCGCCATCACGGCCTCCTGTATCGCTTGCTTGACGAAACCGGCTTGCGTTTGTTCACAAGCCGGCGCGCGGCGATGGTATCGAAGCGGGGAGATGTCACTTCCGGCGTGGCACGGCTTCTTCCACAATCGCCCGGCCGCGGTCCACAGGCTGTGCGTCCGGGCGCCGATCGTCTCCGCCGAGACCCCCTTGGACCCCCGAGCCCTCCCCGCCGACGCCTGGATCCACGTGCCGACACTGCTCGTCGTGTCGGTCGCCGTGATGTTCAGCATCGCGATCGTGATGGCCCTGTTCGGCGCCACCCATCGCGTCTACCGCGGCTACTGGGCATGGACCTTCGCGATGGCGGTCGCGCCGCTTGGCACGGTCTTCATGAGCCTGCGTCCGCAGTGGCCGCTCGCCGCCGTTCCCGGCGGTCTGCTGCTCATGAGCTGGCCGATGCTGGTGCTGCTGGGCGTTCGTCGTTTCCACGTGCGCGATGCCCAGCTCGGCACCCGCACGACCGATGCGCTGGTGTTCACCGCCTGCTTCGGCGTGTGGCTGGCCCTGTGGGCCAACCACGTGCCCGATTCGATCCGCCTGATCGCCTTCGTGCTGGGCATGCTGGTGTTGCACCTCCATGCATGCGTGGTGATGGCCTGGCTGGTGCGCGCGCGCAGCGGCACCGCGCTGCGCATGATGATCGGCGTCCTGCTGCTGGCCGGCTCCGTGCCCGCGCTGCGGCTCGTGTGGGTGATGTTCTTCGCGCAGCCGGGCTCGGTCGTCGGCCATCCGCTGCTCAGCGTGGGCGTGGTGCTGCCGCAGATCGTCGGCATGCTGTGCGCCGCCTACCTGTGCCTGGTGCTGACGCACGAGCGCACCGTCGAGGACCTGCACGAGACGCAGCGCCAGCTGCGCGAGCTCGCCGACATCGACATGCTCACCCAGGTGCCGAACCGCCGCCGCGTCGAGGAGCTTGCCCAGCGCATCGTCGGCCACGCCGCGGCGGTGCCGACGGTGCTGATGCTGTTCGACATCGACCACTTCAAGCTCATCAACGACACCCACGGCCACGCCGCCGGAGACGAGGCGCTGCGCGTCGTGGCGCGCTGTGCGCGCGAGACGCTGCGCACGCGCGACGTGCTCGGCCGCATCGGCGGCGACGAGTTCATGCTGCTGCTGCCCGGCGCAACCGTCGATCACGCGCTGCAGATCGCCGACCGCATCACGCGCCGGCTCGACGCGCAGCACGGAGCGGGCGCGCTGTCGCTCTCGCTGAGCTTCGGCGTGGTGCAGCTCGAACCGGGCGAGCCGATGGACGCCGCGCAGCGCCGCGCCGATGCCGCGCTCTACGAGGCCAAGCGCCAAGGCCGGCGCCGCGCGGTGCCGGCCGGCATGCACGGCCGCCACACCGTGTTCGGCGAAAGCAAGGCGCTCGGGCTCGATCCGCTCGCGCCGGTCTGAGTCGGCCCCGGCCCGGACCGGCTGCGCCGGCCTACTTGGCCAGGCCGGCGTTCGGGAAGAACAGCTGCTGGCCGCCGATCTGGTAGCTCGCGATCGTCGCCTGCCCCTCCGGCGACACGACCCAGTCGGCGAAGCTCTGCGCGAGCGCGGTCTTCGTATGAGGGTGCTTGGCCGGATCGACCACGATCACGCCGTACTGGTTGAACAGCCGCTTGTCGCCTTCGACCAGCACCGCGAGCTCGGCGCGGTTCTTGAAGCTGAGCCAGGTACCGCGGTCGGCCAGCACGTAGGCGCTGCTCGACGCGGCGATGTTCAGCGCCGGCCCCATGCCGCAGCCGCACTCCTGGTAAGCCGCGAACACGGCCTTGGGCGCTTCGATGCCGGCGGCCTTCCAGTAGCGCAGTTCGGCCGCGTGCGTGCCGCTCTTGTCGCCGCGCGAGACGAAGCTGCTGCCCTGCCTGGCGAGCCCGGCGAGCGCAGCGACGATGTCCTTGCCCTTGACGCCCGCGGAATCGGCCTTCGGCCCGATCAGCACGAAGTCGTTGTACATGACCGCCGAGCGCTTCAGGCCGTGGCCTTCGGCGACGAACTTCTCCTCGGCGGCCTGGTCATGCACGAACAGCACGTCCGCATCGCCGCGCCGGCCCATGTCGAGCGCCTGGCCGGTGCCGAGCGCGACCACCTTCACGTCGATGCCGCTGGCCTTCTTGAACGCCGGCAGCAGGTGCGCGAACAGGCCCGACTGCTCGGTCGAGGTGGTCGAGGCCATCACGATCGACTTGTCCTGCGCCGACGAAGCCGTGGTGCCAGCCAACGCGGCGAGCGCGGCGGCACAGCAAAGCAGGAAGCGAAGCAGCGAGCGGCGATCTTGGATGTCGTTCATGGCGTCGGTGGGTGGCCAGCAAGGCGGCTGCGGGGCGCGCCGCGCGCCGCGCGGCGGTGGCGGTGGCGGTGGCGGTGGCGGTGGCGGTGGCGGTGGCGGTGGTGGTGGCGGTGGCGGTGGCGGTGGCGCGCGATTCTGGTGAAGGCGCGGCCGCTTGCCGATAGGGCCGCGCCTGCATATCGCCGCGGCTCCGAGGCGCTGGCGGCATCGACCGCATGGCTCCGCGGCGCACCGGCTTCTCGATCGACCTGCACTACCGCTTCGAGCGTCCCGGCGAGCCGCGTCGCACGTTGACCCATCCGCGGATCGCGGTGCTGCGCGCGGTGCATCGGGGCGGCTCGATCCAGGCGGCGGCCAAGAGCCTGCGGCAGTCCTACCGCCACGTCCGGGGGCTGCTGCGCGACGCCGAGGAGCAGCTGGGTTGCGGCCTCTTCACCTGGGTGCGCGGCGAAGGCTCGACGCTCACCGATCGCGGCCTCGCGCTGCTGCATCCCGAAGACCTGGCGCTGCAGATCGAGTCGCTGCGCAGCGGACCGCGCCACGTGCGCAACGTCGCGCGCATCGAGGTGCGGATCCTGCGCGACTGAGCCGCCGCGCTCAGGCGGCGCAGCCCGGCTCGGCGGCCGGCAGCCCGGCCAGCGGCACGGGCGCGGGGATCCGGTAGCCGTGACGCGCCGCGGTCAGTTCCGCGAGGATGCTCACCGCCAGCTCGGGCGGCGTGCGCGCGCCGTTCTTCAGGCCGACCGGGCCGTGCAGCCGGTCGAGCTGCGCGGCGCTCAGCCCGAAGTGCTCTTCGAGCCGCTCGCGCCGCTTGCGCTGGTTCGTGTGCGAGCCGATCGCGCCGACGTAGAAGGCCGGGCCTTGCAGCGCCTCGATCAGCGCGAGGTCGTCGAGCTTCGGGTCGTGGCTGAGCGCGATGACGGCGGTGTGCGCATCGGGCCGCAGTGCCGTCACCGCGTCGTCGGGCATGCCTTCGGCGCGCTTGACGCCGGGCAGCGCCCAGGTGGCGGCGTGCTCCTCGCGCGGGTCGCAGACCAGCACCTCATAGTCGAGCGCGAGCGCCATGCTGGCGAGGTACTGCGTCAGCTGCCCGGCGCCGATGATCAGCAGCCGCCAGCTCGGGCCATGCACGCTGACGAGCACCTCGGCGTCGAGCCGCAGCGCATCGGCTTCGCGCGCTTCGCTCAGCTCGACCGCGCCGCTGGCCCGGTCGAGCCGCCGGCGCACCCGCTCGCCGCGTTCGAGCCGCGCGAGCAGCGCGTCGATCGCGCTGGCCTCGCTCACGGTCTCCATCACCAGCTCGATCGTGCCGCCACATGGCAGGCCGAAGCGCGCGGCCTCGTCGCCGGCGACGCCGTAGCGCACGATCTGCACCGGCTCGGCCGCGCGCTCGCCGGCACGCACCCGCGCGACCAGGTCGTCCTCGATGCAGCCGCCCGACACGGAGCCGGCCATCTGCCCGTCGTCGCGCAGCGCGACCAGCGCGCCCACCGGCCGCGGTGCCGAGCCCCAGGTGCGCGTGACGGTGCCCAGCACCACGCGATGCCCCGCGGCGCGCCAGTCGCGCACCGCCTTCAAGACTTGCAGATCGACGTTGTCCATGCCTGCGCGGATCGTCGTGAGGCCGCGATGATCGTGCAGCGCCCGCGCGCCGCGCGCCAGCGCGCGCAATCCCCTAGCGCGCCGGGCGCTTGGATCGGCTGAGCGCCGCAGTCCGCGTCGGCGCCGCTACCAGGGCAGCTCGCCGCGCACGAACAGCTGCGCTTCGCGCGGCAGCCCGGCGTGGCCGTCGAAAAAGCGCGCGGCCGGCACGTCGGCGAGCACGCGGCCGTGTTCGAGGTAGATCACGCGGCTCGCGAGCCGCTTGACCTGGCCGAGGTTGTGCGAGGCGACGATCAGCGTCAGGCCCTGCTTGGCGAACTCCGCGAGCAGCGCTTCGACCTCGCGCTTCGCGGTCGGGTCAAGGCTGGCGGTCGGCTCGTCGAGCAGCAGCACGTCGGGTCGCAGCGCCCAGGCGCGGGCGAGCGCGAGCCGCTGTTGCTGGCCGCCCGACAGCGCACGCGCCGGCCGCCTCGCCTCGGCTTGCAGGCCGACGCGCTGCAGCGCCTCGGCGCAGCGCGCGGCGGCCGCGGCGCCGTGCACGCCGTGCAGCCAGAGCCCCAGCCGCAGGTTGGCCCGCACTGAAAGCCGCAGCAGGAAGGGCCGCTGGAACAGCATCGCGATGCGCAGCCCGGCGTCGCGCTGCGCACGCCGGCCTGCGCTCGGCGCGAGCAGCCCGTGCAGCACGCGCAGCAGGCTGCTCTTGCCCGAGCCGTTGGCGCCGACCAGCGCGATGCGCTCGCCGCGCGCCACCGCCAGGCTCACCTCGCGCAGCGCGGTGTGCGCGCCGTAGCGCAGGCCGACGCGGTCGAGCTCGATCAGCGCCGGCTCAGCCATGGGCCGCTCCGCGATCGCGATGCGTCGCCCACCAGCGCACCGCGGCGATCAGCGCATTGAGCAGCAGCACGACGCCCAGCAGCACGATGCCCAGCGCGAGCGCCAGCGGCAGGTCGCCCTTGCTGGTCTCGAGCGCGATCGCGGTGGTCATCACGCGGGTGTGGCCGTCGATGTTGCCGCCGACGATCATCACCGCGCCCACCTCCGAGATGGCGCGGCCGAAGGCGGCGAGCAGCACCGTCAGCAGCGCGAGCCGCTCGTCCCACAGCAGCAGCGCGGCCGCGACCCCGCGGCCGGCGCCAAGCGAGCGCAGCTGCTCGCCGTGCTGCTTCCAGCTCGCGGCGATCGCCTCGCGCGTCAGCGCGGCGACCACCGGCACGACGAGCACCGTCTGCGCGATCACCATCGCGCCCGGCGTGAACAACAGGCCCCAGCTGCCCAGCGGCCCGGAGCGCGACAGCAGCAGGTAGACCACCAGCCCGACGACGACCGACGGCAGCGCGAGCAGCGTGTTCAGCACCACGAGCATCGAGCGCCGGCCCGGAAAGCGCAGCACGGCGAGCGCCGCGCCGGCGGCAAGCCCGAAACCGGCGGCGATCAGGCAGGCGCTGCCGCTGACGGCCAGCGACAGGCCGACCACCCGCAGCAGTTGCAGATCGGCATGCACGATCAGGCCGAAGGCGGCCTGCAGGCTTTCGGTGAAGGCGTTCATCTCGAGGGCGTCGCGCATGCGGCTCGGTCCGCAGGCCCGCTGCGGCACACTGCGGCGCCGAAGGAAAAGCCCTCCTGCGAGGGCCGGGCGCATGGTAATGAAGCGGCACGCGGATGCGCAGGCGCGCGAACCCACCGATCGCGTCGCCGCGAAGGCGCCGGAGCGCGACCGGCCGCCCCAGCGCGTCGCCTTGACCTACGAACTGGTGCCGGCCGGCACGGCGGGCGCAGGCCCGGTGCATCACCCGCTGCTCGCACTGCTCGACGCGGTGCGTGCGGGCGGCTCGATCTCGGCGGCTGCGGCGCGGCTCGACATGTCCTACCGCCACGCCTGGGGCGAGCTGCGCCGCTGGGAGCAGGTGCTGGGCCGCGAGCTGATCCACTGGGGCAAGGGCCGCCATGCGGCGCTCGCTCCCTTCGGCGAGAAGCTGCTGTGGGCCGAGAAGCGCGCGCAGGCGCGGCTCGCGCCGCAGATCGAGGGCCTGCGCATGGAACTGGAGCGCGCCTTCGCCGATGCCTTCGACGATCGGGTCGACGTGCTTTCGATGTGCGCGAGCCACGACGAGGCGTTGCCGCGCCTGCGCGAGCTGGCGCTCGCCGAGCAGCTGCACCTGGACCTGACGTTCGCGAGCAGCACCGCGGCGCTCGACGCGCTCGACGCCGGCCGCGCGATGCTCGCCGGCTTCCACGTGATCGACGGCGCCGTGCGCGGCTCGCCGAGCGCGAGGGCGTGGCGTGCCCGGCTCAAGCCGGGGCGCCACAAGCTGATCGGCTTCGCCGAGCGCAGCCAGGGCTTGATGCTCGCGCCAGGCAACCCGCTCGCGCTTGGCTCGCTTGCCGACCTGCTGCGCCCCGGCCTGCGCGTCGCCGGGCGCGCCGCGGGCACCGGCACGCGCGTGCTGCTCGACGAGCTGGCGCAGCGCGCCGGGCTCGCGCTGCCGGCACGCTGGGCGCTGGTCGAGCCCTCGCATGCGGCCTGCGCGCAGGCGGTCGCGAGCGGCGCGGCCGACGCGGCCTTCGGGCTCGAAGCGGCGGCGCGTGCTGCGGGGCTGGGCTTCGTCGCGATCGCGCGCGAGCGCTACTTCCTGGTCGCGCTGAAAAGCGCGCTCGACGAGCCCGCGATGCGCCGGTTGATCGCGCTGCTCGGCTCGGCGGCTTGGGCGCAGGCGCTCGCGGCGCTGCCCGGCTACCGCGCGACCGAGCCCGGCGCGGTGCTCGCGTTGACCAAGGTGCTGCCGTGGTGGTCCTACCCGCGGCCGCGATGAATCCCGAAGCGAAGGAGCGAACGATGAAGTGGTTGCGGTTCAGGCACGAAGGTGCGATCGGTTTCGGCACGCTGGCCGGCGACGCCGTCGAAGTGCACGAGGGCTCGATGTTCGACAGCCCGCGGGCCACCGGCGCGCGCCTCGCGCTCGCCGCGATCGAATGGCTCGTGCCCTGCGTGCCGGCCAAGGTGATCGGCCTGTGGAACAACTTCGGCGCACTGGCCGACAAGAACGGCTGGGCGCGGCCGGCCGAGCCGCTGTACTTCCTGAAGGCGACCAGCAGCCTGGCGGCGCACGGCCAGGCGATCCCCGCGCCGCCGGCCGACGCGGGCCGCATCGCCTACGAAGGCGAGCTCGCGATCGTGATCGGCCGGCGCGCGCAGCGGGTGTCGGTCGAGGACGCATCAGCGCACGTCTTCGGCTACGCCTGCGCGAACGACGTGACCGCGATCGAGCTGCTCCACCGCGACGCCAGCTTCGCGCAATGGGCGCGCGCGAAAAGCTTCGACGGCTTCGGCGCGATCGGCCCCGTCGTCGACACCGCCTTCGATCCCTCCGCCGCGACGCTGCGCACCCGCGTCGCCGGCCGCGAGCGGCAGAACTACCCGCTCGCCGACATGCTGTTCGGCCCGGCCGAGCTGGTCTCGCGCCTGTCGCACGACATGACGCTCGAACCCGGCGACGTGATCCTCTGCGGCACTTCGCTCGGCGTGCTGCCGATGAAGCCGGGCAGCACGGTCGAAGTCGAGATCGACGGCCTGGGCACGCTGAGCAACACCTTCGGTTGAGGCGGCGCCCTCCCCCGAACGAGGCGTTGCGCTCCGTCGTTCAACCGAGGGGGCGCGCAAGGCCCGCCACTAAGCTGAATCCATGCCTGCGAGGTGCATGCGATGAAGCTGATGCTCAAGTTCAACCTGGTGTTCGCGGCGGTCTTCGCCGTCGGGCTGCTGGCGACCGGCAGCGTGACGCGCGGGCTGCTCACCCGCCACGCGCAGGACGAGGTGCTGCAGCACGCGCGCTTCATGATGGAGAAGGCGACCGCGGTGCGCGCCTACACCTCGAGCCAGATCGCGCCGCTGCTCGAAGCGCAGATGCGCAACGCCTTCCTGCCGCAGTCGGTGCCGGCGTATTCGGCGACCGAGGTGCTGGGCAAGCTCGCGAAGGTCTACCCCGACTACAGCTACAAGGAAGCGACGCTGAACCCGACCAATCCGCGCGACCGCGCGGTCGAATGGGAAGCCGACCTGATCGCCGGGTTCAAGAAGTCGGGCGCGGGCAAGGAGTTCGTGGGCGAGCGCGACACGCCCAGCGGCCGCTCGCTCTACGTCGCGCGGCCGATCCGCATCGCCGATGCCGCCTGCCTGCGCTGCCACAGCACGGTCGATGCGGCGCCGGCGCCGATGGTCGCGCGCTACGGCCCTGCCAACGGCTTCGGCTGGCACGAGGGCGAGATCGTCGGCGCCCAGCTCGTCTCGGTGCCGATGGCGGTGCCGCTGGCGCGCGCGAAGAGCGCTTGGCTCACGTTCATGGCGCTGCTGACGGTGGTGTTCGCCGCGATCGCCGTCGCGCTGAACCTGCTGCTGTGGCGCTTCGTCGTGCAGCCGGTCGCGGAGCTTTCGGCGCTGGCCGATCGGGTCAGCCGCGGCGATGCCTCGGCGCCCGCCTTCTCCAGCGCGAGCGACTTCGGCGACGACGAGATCAGCGTCCTCGCGCGCTCCTTCGTGCGCATGCGCAAGAGCCTCGCGCAGGCGATGAAGATGCTCGCCGCGAGCCCGGCCTGAGCGAGGCGACCGTGGCCGCCGTCCTGCAAGCCGGCACCGCGCGCCCGAGCCTCGGCGCGCTGCACCCGGCGCGGCTCGGCAAGTACGAGCTGCTCGGCATCGTCGGCGTTGGCGCGATGGGCACCGTCTACCAGGGCATCGATCCGCTGCTGCAGCGGCCGGTGGCGGTGAAGGCGATCCACCCGCACCTGCTGCGCGATCCGGCGTCGGACCTCTCGGTCACCGACCGCTTCCGCAACGAGGCGCAAGCCGCGGGCCGGCTGTCGCACCCGGGGATCGTTCCGGTCTACGAATACGGCGAGGACGACCGCTGCGCCTTCATCGCGATGGAGTTCGTGCGCGGGCTGACGCTCTCGCGCTTCCTCGCCGCGAGCGGACCGCTGAGCGAGGACGAGGTGCTAAGCATCGCGGTGCAGCTGCTCGAAGCGCTGCACCACGCGCACGAGCAGGGCGTGTGGCATCGCGACATCAAGCCGGGCAATCTGATGCTCACCGCCGACGGCTGCGTGAAGGTCACCGACTTCGGGATCGCGCGGCTCGCGTCGACGGCCTTGCTGCCGGCCTCGCCGCACACCGAGCTGCTGGTCGGATCGCCCGGCTACATCGCGCCCGAGCGCTACGCGGGCGTGGCGCCCGATCGGCGCGTCGACATCTTTTCCTGCGGCGTGCTGCTGCACCAGTTGTTGAGCGGCGCGCCGCCTTTCGCCGGCTCGGCGTCGGAGGTGATGTTCCAGGTGATGCATCGCGATCCGCCGCCGGCATCGCAGTCGCACGACGGCCGCGGCCCGGGCAACCCGGCCTTCGACGCGGTGGTGCTCAAGGCGCTCGCGCGCCGGCCCGGCGACCGCTACGCGACCGCGCTCGAACTGCGCGACGCGCTGCTCGGCGTCGCGATGCGTCCGGTGAGCCGCAGGCTCAGGCTCACGCCGGCACGTCAGGCGTGGATCGGGGACGGCGGCACCGCGCCCGGTGCGGCGGCCGGGTCACGCGGCGCGCCGTCGCGGGCGCAGCGGCTGGTCGTCGTGCGCAGCGCTGCGGCGCCCCGCCCGCGCGGGGCGATGCCCGCGGCCGAGGCAACGCACCCGAGCGCACCGGCGAACACCGGCAGCGCGGGCCCGCGCTGGCCGCCGGCGCTGCTCGGCGCCATCGAGGACGCGCTGATCGACGCGCTCGGCCCGATCGCGCGCGTGCTCGTGCCACGCACCGCGGCCGGCTGCGCCGACCTGCCGACGCTGATGCACAGCCTCGCCGCCGAAGGCTTGAGCGCGCAGGAGCAGCAGGCCTTCTTCGCCGCGGTGCGGCAGCGGCTCGCTCGCGAAGAGGCGGTGCGCCGCGCACCGAACCCCGCCGCGGCGGCGCCCGCGCCGCAACCCTTGCCGCGCCACGAGCCGCCGCTGCTGGAGGATGCCGCGACCCTCGTCGTGCTGTGGCCCGCGACGATCGAGCGTGCGCAGGCGCTGCTCACCGCCCACCTCGGCCCGGTCGCGGCGCTGCTGATGCAGCGCGCGCTGGCGCGGCGCGGCGATCGCGATGGCTTCTTCCTCGCGCTTGCCGACGAAGCCGAGGGCTGCATCGATCGGCGCGGCCTGCTGAAGGCGCTGCAGCGGCTGGCGTGATGCCGGCGGCCCCAAGCGCCGCTCGAGGCTCCGCACGCGAGCCTGCTGGGCGCTGGCGCACGGCGGCTCGGAGCGCGTCTCCTGTGACCCGCGGCCCTTGCGGCAGGTACGAGGGGCCTTGCGTCCGAGCGGCCCGAAGCGGGCTGCGGCCCGGCGATGCGCCGAGCCTCAGAGTGCCGGTGCGAGCGCCAAGCGCGAGCCGCTGTTCTTCAACGTCTTGCCCAGCAGCCGCGTCGCCGCGCAGATCGCGTCGAGCGTCGGCGTCGGCGTCCCGGTGATGCGGCCCAGCTCCACGACGCTGCCCAGCAGCGCTTCGAGTTCGAGCGCGCGGCCGGCTTCGACGTCCTGCAGCATCGAGGTCTTGTGCGCGCCGATCGCCTCGGCGCCCGCGATGCGCTGTTCGATGCTGATCTTGAATTGCACGCCGAGCTTCTCGGCCACCGTCTTGGCCTCGCTCATCATCGCCACCGCGAGCTCCCGCGTGGGGCCGAAGCGGCAGATGTCCTCGAGCGTCGCGTGCGTCAGCGCGCTGATCGGGTTGAAGCACAGGTTGCCCCATAGCTTGACCCAGATCTCGCCACGGATGTCCTTGGCGACGGGGCTCTTGAAGCCGGCCGAGATCATCGCCTTCGACAAGGCTTCGATGCGCGGGCTGCGCGTGCCGTCGGGCTCGCCGAGCGTGAACCGGTTGCCCTCGATCACCTTCACCACGCCGGGCTCGACGAGTTCGGCCGCCGGGTAGACGACGCTTCCGATCACCCGCTCCGGCTCGATGTGCGCGGCGATCACGCCGCCCGGATCGACGCTCTCGAGCTGCCGGCCTTCGTAGGGGCCGGCGAGCTTGTGGAAGTACCACCAGGGCAGTCCGTTGATCATCGTGACGACCGCGGTCTCGGGGCCGAACAGGCCACGCATCGCCGGCAGCAGGTCCTTTACCTGATGCGCCTTCACGGTGAGCAGCACCGCGTCCTGGGGCCCGGCTTCGGCGGGGTCCTGCACCGCCTTCGCGGTCGGTGCGTGCAGCGTGCTGCCGTCCTCCAGGATCAGCTTGAAGCCGTTGGCGCGGATCGCCGCCAGGTTCTTGTTGCGCGCGACGAAGGTGACGTCTTCGCCGGCATGCGCGAGCCGCGCGCCGAGCAGGCCGCCGATCGCGCCGGCGCCGACGATCGCGAGCTTCATTGCGCGCTCCTGCGCGCTCGCCCAGCGGTGCTCATGCGGCGCGCTCCTGGGCCTTGAGCGTCTCGCGCAGCTTGCCGAGCAGCGGCCACAGCAGCATCGCCAAGGCCAGCGCGACGATCGAGCCGACCAGGCCGTTGCTCCAGAAGATCGAAAGACTCCCCTGGCTCAGCAGCATCGCCTGGCGGAAGCTGGCCTCGGCCATGTCGCCGAGCACGAGCGCCAGCACCAGCGGCGCGAGCGGGTACTTGAGCTTCTTGAACAGGTAGCCGACCACGCCGAAGCCCAGCATCAGCCAGACGTCGAACATCGACTGGTGCACCGTGTACGCGCCGATCGCGCAGATCACGATGATCACCGGCGCGATCACCGAGAACGGGATGCGCAGGATCGCCGCCCAGAACGGCACCGTCGTCAGCACCACCAGCAAGCCGACGATGTTGCCGAGGTACATCGAGGCGATCAGGCCCCAGACGAAGTCCTTCTGCTCGACGAACAGCATCGGCCCCGGCTGCAGGCCCCAGATCAGCAGGCCGCCGAGCAGCACCGCCGCCGTCGGCGAGCCCGGGATGCCGAGCGTGAGCATCGGCAGCAGCGCCGAGGTGCCGGCCGCATGCGCCGCGGTCTCGGGCGCGACGACGCCTTCGATCTGCCCCTTGCCGAAGCTCTGCGGATCCTTGTGCGAGCGCTGCGCGATGCCGTAGCTCATGAACGACGCGGGCGTCGCGCCGCCGGGCGTGATGCCCATCCAGCAGCCGACGGCCGTCGAGCGCACGAAGGTCCACCAGTAGCGCGGCAGTTCCTTCCATGTGGTCCACACCACCTTCGGGTCGATCTTGGCGCTCTTGCCCTTGAACGCGAGCCCCTCTTCCATCGTCAGCAGGATCTCGCCGATGCCGAACAGGCCGATGACCGCGATCAGGAAGTCGAAGCCTTTCAGCAGCTCGGGCACGCCGAAGGTCATGCGCAGGTTGCCGGTGACGCTGTCGAGGCCCACGGCCGCGAGCGCGAAGCCCAGCATCATCGAAGCGATCACCTTCGCCGGCGGCTCCTTGCTCATACCGACGAAGCTGCAGAAGGTCAGCAGCTGCACCGCGAAGAACTCGGCCGGCCCGAACTTCAGCGCGAACTTCGCCAGCAGCGGCGCGAGGAAGGTGATCAGTGCCACCGCGAACAGCGCGCCGACGAAGCTGGAGGTGAAGGCGGCGGTCAGCGCCTGCGCGGCACGGCCCTGCTGGGCCATCGGGTAGCCGTCAAAGGTGGTCGCGACGCTCCACGGCTCGCCGGGGATGTTGAACAGGATCGAGGTGATCGCCCCGCCGAACAGCGCACCCCAATAGATGCAGCTCAGCATGATGATCGCCGAGGTGGGATTCATGCTGAAGGTCAGCGGAAGCAGGATCGCGATGCCGTTCGCACCGCCGAGCCCCGGCAGCACGCCGATCAGCACGCCGAGCGTGATGCCGACGAGCATGAAGCCGAGGTTGGGCAGCGTCAGCGCGACGCCGAAACCGTGGATCAGGTTGCCGAGTTCTTCCATGGACTGCCTGCCGCGTTGAGAACCCGGGTGCGGCTCAGAAGCCGAGCGCGCGTTCGATGAAACCCTTGGGCAGCGGCACCAGGAACCAGCGCTCGAAGACCAGGAAGAAGAAGACCGGCACGCCGATCGACACGCTCGCCGTCGCGGCAAAGCCGTAGCGGCCGTGGCGCTTCATGAAGTAGGCGATCAGCAGCAGCGACGCGAGATAGATGCCCAGCGTCGCGACGCCGAACACGTAGACCGCGATCGGCACCAGCACCGCGATCACCAGCGCGAGCTGCGATTTCTCGGCGAAGGCCTCGTCGGCCTGGCGCCAGCGCCGCACCACGCCGAACAGCACGCTCGCCGACGACAGCACGAGCCCGAGGCCGATGTAGAAAGGGAAGTAGCCCGAGCGCGGCCCGTCGTCGGCCCAGCCGATGCCCACGCGCAGGCTGTCGGCGATCACCAGCGCGCCGAGCGCGAGCAGCAGCAGCGCGACTGCAGTCTCGGGCCAGCGGGTGCCGATGCTTGCGCTGCCGTCTGAATCACTCATTGAACCACCTCATCCCGTCAAGCCGAGCGCTTCGAACCAGCCCCTCCAGCAGCCGCCGCGGATCCGGCTTGGCCGGTCCGCCAGCGGCGCCCCCTCGAGGGGGAGCGGCGAAGCCGCAACGGGGGTGGACCTAATTCGCCAGGAAGCCGGCTTCCTTCATCAGCACGCGATGCGCCTGTTCGTTCTTGCCGAGCCAGTCGGAGAACTCAGCCCCTGCAAGCGCGGTGGTGTTGAACGCGCCCTTCTCCATGAAGTCTTTCCACTCCGGCAGCGCGCGCACCTTTTTGAACAGCTCGGTGTAGTACGCGACCTCGTCCGGCTTCACGCCCGGCGGCATGAAGATGCCGCGCAGCATCACGTAGTCGACCGGCACGCCGGCCGAGGTGCAGGTCGGGATGTCGCTCCAGCTTTGCGTCGCGGTCAGCTTGGCCTTGTAGGGCATCGGCTGCTTGTCGAAGACGCACAGCGGGCGCAGCTTGCCGGCGCGCCAGTGGCTTTCGGCCTCGATCGGGTTGTTGACCGTCGAATCGACGTGCTTGCCGACCAGCTGCACCGCCACGTCGCCGCCGCCCTTGAACGGGATGTAGGTGATCTTCTTGGCCGCCGCCTTCTCGAGCAGCACGGTGATGATCTGGTCTTCCTGCTTCGAGCCGGTGCCGCCCATCTTGAAGCTCTTGTCGGGCTGGGCCTTCACCGCATCCAGGTAGGCCTTCGCGGTCTTGTGCGGAGACTCCTCGTTGACCCACAGAACGAACTGGTCGAGCGCGAGCATCTGCACCGGCGTGAGGTCGCGCCAGTTGAAGGGCACGCCGGTCGCCAGCGGCGTGGTGAACAGGTTCGAGAGCGTGATGACGATCTTGTGCGGATTGCCCTTGTCGTTCTTCACGTCGAGGAAGCCCTCGGCGCCGGCACCGCCGGAGCGGTTGACGACGACGATGGGCTGCTTGCTCAGGTTGTTCTTCGCGACCACGCCCTGGATGAAGCGCGCCATCTGATCGGCCCCGCCGCCGGTGCCCGCGGGCACGACGAACTCGATCGGCTTCGTCGGCTCCCAGGCCGCCGCCGGGGCGGCCGCCAACACCGAGGCGACGGCGCTTGCCGCCAGCAGATTGCGTGTGATGCCCATGGCGTGCTCCTAGCGTGGAAGATGGGTGGAATGCGGCGCGCTTCAGCCGAGGCCGAGCTTTTGCGCGAGGCCGATGCGTTGCAGCTTGCCGGTCGCGCCCTTCGGGATCTCGTCCATGAAGAGGATCTTCTTCGGCACCTTGTAGTCGGCCGCGCGCTTGGCGACGAAATCCTGGATCTCGCGCTCGGTCGCGCTCGCGCCTTCCTTGAGGACGACGACCGCGGCGACCTCCTCGCCGAGCTTCGGATGCGGCATGCCGAACACCACGCACTGGCCGACCGCCGGGTGGTCCATCAGCAGTTCGTCGATTTCGCGCGGGCTCACCTTCTCGCCGCCGCGGTTGATGATTTCCTTCAGCCGGCCGGTCAGGCTCAGGTAGCCGTCGGCGTCCTTGGAGCCTTGATCGCCGGTGCGGAACCAGCCGTTGCGGAAACCCTCGGCATTCGCCTTCTCGTTGTTCTCGTAGCCGGCGGTCACGTTGGCGCCGCGGATCACGATCTCGCCGACTTGGCCGGCAGCCAGCAGCGAGCCGTCCTCGCCCATGATCTCCACCTCCGGCCCCGCCGGCAGCCCGACCGCACCGGGCTTGCGCGCCGCAGGCGGCAGCGGGTTGCTCGCCATCTGGTGCGTCGCCTCGGTCATGCCATAGGCCTCGATCAGCGGCGCCTTGAAGACTTCCTCGAGCTCCTTGATCACCTGCGTCGGCATCGACGACGACGACGAGCGCAGGAAGCGCAGCGGATGCCGCGCGATCACCTCGAGATTGCCCTTCGCGCGCTGCAGGATCGCCTGGTGCATCGTCGGCACCGCGGTGTACCAGGTGGGCTTGGCTTCCTCCATCCACGCGAAGAACTTCAGCGCGTTGAATCCCGGGGTGCAGAACACCTGCGAGCCGGCCGAAAGCGGCGCCAGCACTCCGGCGATGAGGCCGTGGATGTGGAACAGCGGCATGATGTTCAGGCCGCAATCGTTCGCGGCGAACGCGAGCGTCGTGCGGATGTTGTTCGCCGAGGCGAACAGGTTGCCCACTGACAGCGGCACGATCTTCGGCCGCGAGGTGGTGCCCGAGGTGTGCAGCACCATGCCGATGTCGCCGGGCTCGCCGTAGCCGCCCCGGGCCGCTGCCGTCGAGGACTTGCCGTCGCGGGCGCGCAGTTCGAATTCGCCGGCCGAGGCGCCGGCCGGCACCACCAGATCGGCGACGCGGACCCCCAGCTGCTCGGCCACGCCGATCGCCGGCGAGGTGCTGCCCTGCTCGACGATCAGCAGCTTGGCCTTCAGATCGGAAAGGTAGAACTCGAACTCGTCGGCGCGGTAGGCCGGGTTGAGCGGCGCGCTGGTGGTGCCGGATGCGCAGGCGATAAAGCAGCTCGCCATTTCGGGACCGTTGTTCAGCACGATCGCGACGCGGTCGTTGCGGCCGACGCCCATCGCATTCAGGCTTGCCAGGGTCTTGTCGACCAACTTGCGCAGGCCGCCGTGCGTCAGGGCTGCGCGTCCGGGCGCTGCGATCGCGGGAGCGGCCTCGGCGCCGGCGCCGAACAAGGTCTTCAAGGTGGACATGGTGGTCGTACTGCAACCGCACTGCGAAACGAGGCGCGGGTTATAGCAGCCCGCTTGCGACCTGCACGGAAGGGAAACGCCGAATGCGGATGCCGGACGCCACCGTGCGGCGAGGCCCCCGCCCGCGCTGTTGCGCAGGCGGGCGATCGAGCGCTCGCGCTACTGAACCTTGACTTCGACGCGCCGGGCTGAAGGGTCCTCGCCGCCGCCGTTGGCCTGCATCTCGACCGGCTTGGCCAGGGCGACCCGCTCGGTCGCGATGCCGGCGCCGAGCAGGCTGTCGCGCACGGTGAACGCGCGCTGCTTGGCCAGCTCGGCATTGAGGTCGGCGCCGCCGCTGGCGGAGTGGAAGCCGGAGATCGTAGCCTTCAGGTTCGCGTCGGCCTTCATCGCGTCGATCAGCTGCGTCATCGACTGCGCCTGCGGAGCTTGGAGCGTCGAGGAGCCGGTCGCGAAGTACATCAAAGCGAATTTCGGCTCGGCCACCGGCGGCGGCAGGCCCGAGGTGACCGGCGCGGTCGGCGCCACCGCCCCGCCGCTCAGGGTCAGCAGCTCCGGATAGTCCTTCGCCATCTGCGCACCGTAGAGCGGCTTGTAGGCGCCCTGATGGCAAGTGCCGCAGCCGACCTTGCCGATGTCGCCGGTGGGGCCCTTGTGCGCCGCCGGGATCTGGTCGGTGAGCGGCACGACGTAGTTCTGATTCAGATCGCGCGCCATGCGGATGCCGTACCACGCCGTCGTGCGCTGCGGCGTGCTGGTGTCCCAAGTCTGGAACGAGCGGGAGTTGTGGCAGTAGGTGCAGTTCACGCCGAGCGAGCTCGACATGTGCATCATCAAGCCGTAGGTCCACTCGGCCTGCTTGGTCGACTGCCGGTTGCCGGTGGGCAGCGCGGTGGGGCCGACGACGCGGATCTCGTCGGCCTTCAGCAGCATCGCGGAGAACGGATCCTCGGGCAGCGACGTCAGCCCGACCTGCGGCGACGCGAGGTTCTGCTCGCCGCGATAGCCGACCATGCCGCGCGTGGCGGTGCGCTCGGGCGGCTGCGCGTACCAGGCCTGCGTCGGCACCGGCTGGCCGCGGTGGCAGGTGTAGCAGGTGACGCCGGTTTGGCCGACGTGCTTCTGCCAGTCGGCGTTCACGTGCTGCGTCATCTGCAGCATGCGGCGCGCGACCACCTTGGCGTACTTGCTGTCGTCGGCCAGGTTCGCGAGGTTGTGGCAGTAAGCACAGCCCTGGTCCGGCGAGACCCAGTTGGTGATCGCCGTCATGTTGCGGGTGAACTGCGCGACGCTCAGGTCGCCCAGCACCTGCACGTTCTTGTAGACGTCGCGCGCCTTCGGACCGTCGGCCGGCACCTGCGGCAGCGCTTCCGGCGCCTCGTTCAGCGCGGCCTGGCTCGCGAGGATGCGCGGGTTGTAGATCTGGTCCATGCCGGTGCCGCGGTAGCCGTGCTGCACAGCCTCGATCGGCGGCCGCTCGCCGCAGCCGGCCAGCAGCATCAGCGCGGCGGCCGCGAGGAACAGCCAGGGCGTCGAGCGCGAGAACGCGCTGGTTTTGTCGAGACGCTTCTTCATCACTGGCCTCCTGGCAGGGTGGCGGGATCAATGACCGGCGGGAACACCGAGGGGTACGAGGGCGCGACGCCGTGCTTCACCGCCCACAGATACCAGTTGTCCACCACTGTGCCGGTGAGCAGGATGCCGATGCCACCGGTCAGCGGGCACAGCACCGCAAACCACCAGGCATAGCGGTGGATCGATTCCATCGTCGCGTTGAAGCCCATCGTCCAGCGCCAGAACAGCGCGGCGCGCTCGCTGGCCGTGCCGCGGTCGACGATCTGCTCGATCTCGCGTTCGCCGCCGAAGCGGCTGACCGCGAGGATGGTCGCCCCGTGCATCGCGAACAACAGCGCCGACCCGTACAGGAAGACGATGCTGAGCATGTGGAACGGGTTGTAGAAGAGGTTGCCGTAGCGGATCGAGAACGCCGCGGTCCAGTCGAGGTGCGGGAAGATCCCGAACGGCACCGACTCGCCCCAGGTGCCCATCAGCACCGGCCGGATCAGCCCCAGCACCAGCATCAGCCAGATCGCCGCGGCGAAGGCCCAGGCCACGTGCGTGCCCATGCCGAGCTGGCGTGCGCGGGTGTACATGCGCGCCCACCAGAGCAGCACCGAGATCGTGAGGAACAGCCCGGCGATCTGCCACCAGCCGCCCGCGTTCAACGGCGCGAGGCCCAGGCCGTTGCCGGCCGCCGGCGGCTCGAGCGCCAGCCAGAACAGCTGCCGCACGAACTGGATGACGTTCCAGTCCACCGAGGCCAGCATGTTGAGCCCGGTGATCACGAAAGCCAACGTGAAGAAGATCGCCGACGCGAGCCCGAGCGAGCCGAGGTAGATCGGCCCGATCTGCGCGTTGCCGATGCGCCCGGCGAGATGCGAGAGGAAGGGCTGCCCGCTGCGCGGCGAGTTGCCGGGGGGCAGCGGCACGCCGTCGTGCACCGGCCCGACGACCTGGAGCTGCGTGAAGAGGTTCTGGTACTCGGCCATGGATGTCTCCTCGCTGCGCGCTTACTGCAAAGGCCACTGGGACCAGATCGGCAGGTTGAGCCACCAGCCCCACCACTCCGGCCAACCGCGGGTC
Source organism: Methylibium sp. (assembly GCF_035762065.1). Classification (GTDB taxonomy): domain Bacteria; phylum Pseudomonadota; class Gammaproteobacteria; order Burkholderiales; family Burkholderiaceae_C; genus Methylibium. Next base: position 200,507 of record NZ_DASTPW010000002.1, on the reverse strand, counting down.
CAGAAGGGCCCGCTGATCACGATGCATACCGCGCTCCAGAAGCCCGACGAGAGGGCGAGGAACAAGCCAAGGCGGTGAATGCCCAGCGTGCCGATCGAGTAGCCGATCGTGTCGCGGAAGAAGGTGTCCTCGTGCTCCGGCGTCTTGACCACTTCGCCCTTGCCGGGGTTGGTCGCCGAAAGCACCAGCGCGCCGTGCAGCGAAAGCGCGAGGCAGGTGGTGAAGAAGAAGCTCACCGCCAGCATGTGCGCCGGGTTGTAGTGGAAGTGCAGGTACTGGTAGCCGGTGTTCGAGACCCAGTCGAGGTGACTCATGATCCCGTAGGGGAAGCCGTGGCCCCAGGCGCCCATCAGCACCGGGCGGATCACCACCAGCGACACGTACGCGAAGATCGCGACGCCGAAGGCGAAGGGCACGTGGTAGCCCATGCCGAGCTTGCGGCAGATCTCCACCTCGCGCAGCGCCCACGATACGAAGGCGCCGATCGCGCACACCGTGATCAGCTGCCAGAGCCCGCCTTCAAGAAGCGGCGCCATCCCCAGCCCGTACTTGAGGTCGGGCGGCGCGATGTTGATCTGCCAGACGTTCCAGGTCGGCCCTTGGGAGGCGCCCCAGAGGATCAGCGCGGTGCCGAGCAAGGTGAAGAAGATGGTGGTGACGCCGAAAAAGCCGACGTAGAACGGCCCGACCCAGAAGTCGAACAGATCGCCCCCGACCAGCGTGCCGCCACGCACTCGGTACTTGCGTTCGAAACTCAACACGGCCATGACCGTCTCCTCCGGTGGGGCGGCATCGAAGCCTCAAGGGCGGTTCGCTGCCGGCCGGATGTGTTCTGAAGGCACATCGAAGGCCGCCGTTTGGACGGCCTCCGGTGTGCTCCGGCCGAGCCCGAGGGCCCGGCCGCTGGACGCCGCGCTATTTCGCGGGCGTCGCTGCCGGCATCGCGCTGGACGCGGCGGCGGCCGATTTGCCGCCGTCGAGCCAGTTGAACCGGTTCGTGCTGAGCAGGACGAGATGAATCATCACTGCGAGCGCGAACAGGAAGATGCCTTGGATGACCATCGCACGAAGCGGGTCGAACAGTCGCCAGATACGCCACATGTTTGCGTTCTCCTTCGGTTGGTTGGGTGCGTCAACTGAGGTGGGACATCACGGTGTAGACCGCCGAGCGCACACCACCGATCAAAGACTTCTCGCCCTCGGCGCCCGGCAGCCACGTGCGCCAGTGCCAGGTCAGGACCTGGGCCAGCAACGCGACCACGAGGAACACCGCGAAACTCGTCAAGAAGATCCCCCGGTAGGCGAGCGAGTCGCCGTTCTCGGGTTGCTTCAGTGCATCGATCGTCGGGTAGGCCATGTCTTGCCCTCGGTTGCTAGTTCAAAGCCTCAGAGCCACGGGCGCCAGGTCCAGACCAGGAAGTGCGCCACCACCGCGATGGCCGTGAACCCGATGAACCCCTGCACCCAGAATTTGTGGAACTCCTGGGCTTCGGCATCGGTGAGGCCGGATATCGAGCCTTTTCTCTCCATAGGACTTGCTCCTTCAATCGGCCTGTCGGCCATGTCGCGCATCGCCCGCGCGGCGGGGGCAACGGCAGCTTTCGCTGCCGCGTCGGGGCATGCCGCGCGCAGCGCACGGCATCGATCGGACGGCGAGCCGGCTCACGCGGGCTCCCCAAGCTTGAGCGCCGCGTGCGCACGCTCGACGTGCGCGGCGCCCACTTCGTCTTCACCGGCCCGGCGCGCGTCGCGCTCGGCGCGGTCACGCAAGCGCTTGGCCGACGAGATTTGCACCAGCACCGGGTCGAGCGCGACCAGCTCGGCCAGCCGGGCCTGCGCATCCGCGTGCCAGCGCGTCTCGTCGTGAACGGCGTCGGCCGGCCGTGCGAGCGTCGCCTCGACGCGGTCGAGGTCGGTGCCCAGCGGCAGCACGTGGAACAGCGCGTCGAACAGCGCGTTGCAGAACTCCTGCAGCACGTAGGTCGCACCGGCATAGCCCATGAACGGCGTGCCGGTCGCGCGCCGGATGATCGGCAGCGGGAACGACGCGGGGATGAAGCTCGGCTTCATCGGCGAGGCACCGCCCGCCTCGGCGAGGTACATGCGCTCGTTGTAGGAGCCGTACAGCACCAGCGGCGGTTTGGTCTTCACCAGCTCGCGCACGGCTTCGTTGTCGGTCTTCTCGCCAGGCTTGCGCGCGATGGCGAAGTTGCACGGCAGGCCGAGCTCGTCTTCGAGGAAGTGGCGCAGGCCGCGCGTGTAGGTCTCGTTGGCCACCACCGCGAAGCTCGCGGTGCCGAAGAAGTCCTGCGTGACCGAGCGCCACAAATCCCACACCGGCTTGATCGTCGTGTGCTTCTCGCGCTCGATGAAGGGCTCGGGGTCGAGGTGCAGCAGCTCGCCGAGCTTGCGCAGGAAGGCGGTGGTGCTGTGCAGGCCTATCGGTGCTTGCAGGTAGGGCCGCTCCAGGGCTTCGCACAGCATCCGGCCGAACTCGCGGTACAGGCAGATGTTCACGTCGGCCTCGACCAGCCGCGACACGTCGGCCAGATGGCTGCCGAGCGGGAACACCATGTTCACTTCGGCGCCGATGCCCTGCACCAGCCGGCGGATCTCGGCAAGGTCGCTCGGCGAGTTGAAGGTGCCGTAGCTCGGGCCGATCAGGTTGACGCGCGGCTTCTCGCCGGCGGGGCGCTGGTCGAACGGCACGCGCTGCGGCACCTTGCGCAGGCCGTACTCGCTCCACAGCCAGAACATCGCGCGGTTCGCGCACTGCCACTGGTCCTCGTCGATCGTGCGCGGCAGGAAGCGCAGGATGCCCGTGCCTTCGGGCGTGACGCCGCCGCCGATCATCTCGGCGATCGAGCCCGTCACCACGACCGCCGGCAAGTCCGGGTCGAGCGTGGCATGCGCGCGCTTCATCGAGCCTTCGGTGCCTTCGCGGCCGAGCTGCTCCTCGGCGAGGCCAGTGACGACGATCGGCAGCTCGTGCGGCGGCAGCGCATCGGTGTAGTGCAGCACCGAGGTGACCGGCAGGTTCTCGCAGCCGACCGGGCCGTCGATGACCACCTGCAGACCTTTGATCGCGGTGAAGACGTACACCGCGCCCCAGTAGCCGCCGGCACGATCGTGGTCGAGGACGAGTGCCACTAGACCATCTCCTCGGCCTTGCGCTTCTTGGCGAGCTTCACCATCTGGCGACGGTGATCGGCCTTGAAGTCGGGGCGGTCCTTCGGCGTGCCGTTGGCGCTTTCCCAGACGCCGGCGGTCGGGCCGTCGCCGGCACCGTCGAAGAAGCTCTTCATCGCGTCGAAGCGATGCTTGTTGCCGATCGCGGCGTTGATCACCTGAGCGAGCGAGCCGGCGCCGGCCGGGCCCATCAGCGGGCGTGCCGAGATCAGGTTGGTGAAGTACAGCGCGGGGATAGCGCGCTGCTTCGCAAACTGCACGACCGGCGTGGTGCCGATCGCGAGATCGGGCTGGTATTCGTCGACCGCGGCGAGGTCCTGTTCGAGCGACGCGCGGAACTGCACCTGCACGCCATGCGCCTCGAGCCATTGCCGGTCCGCATCGTTCCAGGCGGTGCGCGGGCAGGCGCTGCCGACGTAGCGCAGGTCGGCACCGCTCTCGACGAGCAGCCGGCCCACCAGCAGCTCCGAGCCTTCGTAGCCGCTGAGCGTGATGCGGCCGCGGATCGGCGTCTTCGCGAGCACGGCCTTGATGACCGGCAGGAAGCGGTTCTTCGCCGTGTCGATCTCGGCCTGGCCGACGTTCAGCGTCGTGCCGATCGCCTGCAGCCAGGCCTCGGTGCCGTCGTGCCCGACCGGCGCCGAGCCGACGATCGGCCGGCCGGCAGCTTCGAATTCACGCAGGCTCGCGGTGTAGAACGGGTGGATCGCCGCGACCGCCGCGCCGTCGAGCGCCGCATACAGCTCGCGCCATTCGCGTGTCGGCACCACCGGCCCGGCGGCCAGGCCCATCGGTTCGAGCAGCGAGCCGATCACGACCGGATCGGCCGGGAACATCTCGCCGAGCAGCGTGACGGTGGGCCTCGCCGAGCGCCCCGCCCTCGGCGCCGCGACCGGCCCGGCCTGCACTTCGCCGCGCGCGTACTTCAGCATCGCCGCGGCGAGCACGTCCTTCGCCTCCGCATGCGTCGGCACGCCGAAGCCGGGCACGTCGATGCCGATCACGCGCACGCCGTCGATCTGCTTGGGCAGGATCGAAAGCGGCACGCCGCTGGCGGTCGGCACGCAGAGGTTGATGACGACGATCGCATCGAGCTTGGCCGGGTCGGCGACTTGATGGACCGCGTCGCGGATGTCCTCGAACAGCTTGCCGGTGACCAGCGTCTCGCTGTTGAACGGCACGTAGCCGACGCTGCGCTTGGCGCCGTAGAAATGCGAGGTGAACGTGAGCCCGTACACGCAACACGCCGAGCCCGAGAGGATGGTCGCCGTGCGCCGCATGCGCAGGCCCACGCGCAGCGAGCCGAACGCGGGGCACATGCTCTGCGGCTGGTCGTGCGGGCCCTTGGGGTAGTCGCGGGCATAGGCGTCGAGCGTGTCGCTCTTGCCTGCAGCCCTGGCCGCCTCGAGCATCTGCGCCTGGCCGCCGTGGCAGCCCGCGCCTTCGACCGGCGTTGGCGCGCGGCTCGCGACGATCGGGATGATGGTGACGGCGCTCATGGTTGCGGCTCAGGCGGCGTCGTAGACCACTTCGAGCGTCTCCTTGACGATCTCGGTCTTGCCGCACATGTCGAACAGCGAGGCCGGCTCCATCTTGAAGTCGCGTCCGGTCACCTCGGCCGAGAACAGGCCGAGCAGCTCGTCCTGCGTCTGCGGCTTCGGCCGCAACGGCGGCGCCTCGGCGACGTTGGTCGCGAGCTCCTCGAACAGCGAGGCCCACTGGGTGCCGGGCCGGCCGATGATTTCGTAGCTGGCGCTCTTGCGGCGGATGTCCTCGTGCGCGGGAATCGCCGCCAGCACCGGGATGCCGGCGTTCGCGGCGAAGGCCTGCGCCTCGCCGGTGCCGTCGTCCTTGTTGATCACCATGCCCGCGACACCCACGTTGCCGCCGAGCTTGCGGAAGTACTCGACCGCGGAGCAGACGTTGTTGGCGACGTAGAGCGACTGCAGGTCGTTGCTGCCGACGACGATGACCTTCTGGCACATGTCGCGCGCGATCGGCAGGCCGAAGCCGCCGCAGACCACGTCGCCGAGGAAGTCGAGCAGCACGTAGTCGAAGCCCCAGTCGTGGAAGCCGAGCTTTTCGAGCGTCTCGAAGCCGTGGATGATCCCGCGCCCGCCACAGCCGCGGCCCACTTCCGGGCCGCCGAGCTCCATCGCGAAGACGCCGTCGCGCTTGAAGCAGACGTCGCCGATCTGCACCGCCTCGCCGGCGAGCTTCTTCTTCGAGCTGGTCTCGATGATGGTCGGGCAGGCCTTGCCGCCGAACAGCAGCGAAGTGGTGTCGCTCTTCGGATCGCATCCGATGAGCAGCACCTTCTTGCCCTGCTGCGCGAGCATGTAGCTCAGGTTCGCGAGCGTGAAGCTCTTGCCGATGCCGCCCTTGCCGTAGATCGCGATGATCTGCGTGGTCTTGGTGGCCTCGCCGGTCACCGGCGCTTCGGGCTCGATCGCCGCTTCGGCGCGCAGCGCGGCAAGCATCGCGTCCTTGCGAATGATCTGGACCGGCGCCGATGCCGGGATCGTCGAAACGCTCATGCGCATGCCCTCCAGTCGAGAACCATCTTGAGACAGGCCGCGTCGCCGAAGGCGCAGCGGTAGGCGCCGTCTGCGTGCTCGGCGGCTTCGGTGTGGGTGATGAGGCCGTCGAGCGACAAGCGGCCGTCGGCCAGCAGCGTGGTGACCGCCGTCATGTCGGCGCGCTGCCACTCGGCGGCGACGCGCAGGCGCACTTCCTTCATGAAGGCCGGCGCGAAGTCGAAGCCGAGGCGCTGCTGGTAGAAGCCGGCAAGCACGATCTCCCCGCCGGGCGCGACACGCTGGATCAGCCGGTCGAGCAACGCGGAATCGCCGCTCACGTCGTAGACCGTGCGGTAGTCGCGCCGGGGGTCGTCGTCGGGGCGCAGCACCGTGTAGCCGTGCGCGCCGGCACTGCGACGCTCGTCGAGCTCCCAGACCGTCGGCGCCGGCAGGCCAGCGGCCACCGTCAGGCGAGCCAGCAGGCGGCCCAGCACCCCGTGGCCGACGATCAGCTCCGGCGGCTCGATCGTCGCGAGCTTGCCGCCGCCGGCGACCGCGTGATACGCCGTGGCCGCGAGCGCCAGCAGTACCGCGTTCGCGCCGAGTCGTTCTGCAATCGGCACCACCCGCGCGGCCGGCACGACCAGCTGCGAAGCCGCGCCGCCGAACAGGCCGCGCACGTCGCCGAAGCAGCGCGCGCCCGGCACGAACACGCGCTCGCCGATCGCGAGCTTGGCATCGGGGCCCGCCTCGACCACATACCCCACAGATTCGTAGCCTGGCACCAGCGGATAGCCCATGCCGGGGAAGACCGGCATCTGCCCGTTCCACAGCAGACGCTCGGTACCGGTGCTGATGCCGCTGTAGTCGATGGCGACCACCACGTCGGCCGGGGACGGCACCGTCAGGTCGAGTCGACTCAAGGCGAGTTGGCCTGGCTGCTCGAACACCACCGCCTGCGCGTGCATGGAGGCTCCTCGTTATCGATGACCCGCCGGGGCCGGCGGAGCCGGCATCCATCAGCGGCAAGGGTCGTCGCTATGTCTGAATGTCATCCTATGCTTACTAAACGCAGTGTCAACGGATATTTACATCAGTCCGCGTTCGCGCTCACGGCGCCCCCACCGCGCTGGCCACCAGCACCTGCGCATGCAACGGCAGGTGCGGCTTGAGGCGCCGCACGTCGCCGAAGCCGGCGGCGCGCAGCAGCCCCTCGATCTCCGCGGCCGAGCGCGGCCGGCCCTCGCCCATCGCGAGCAGGTAGAAGCCGAAATAGGCGTCGCCCATCGCCTCGGCGCCCGGCGTGGCCGACATCGGCTCCGCCACCAGCAGGCGCCCGCCGGGCGGCAGCGCGGCGCGCACCGCGCGCAGCAGTGCGGCAACGCGTTCGTCGGGGTGATCGAAGAGCACGCGCACCAGCGAGATCACGTCGGCACCGCGCGGCAGCGCGCCCGAGAAGAAGTCGCCCGGCACGAGCTGCAGCCGGTCGCCCAGCGCCTGGGCCTCGGGACGCCGTGCAGCGCGCTCGACGACCGGCGGCAGGTCGAACAGCATCAGCCGTAGGGCCGGCGCCTGGCGCCCCACAGCTGCGATGAAGCGGCCCTCGCCGCCGCCGACGTCGAGCAGTACGCGGTGGGCGCCGAAGTCATAGGCCGCCAGCACCTCGTCGATGACGATCGACTGCGAGGCAGACATCAGCGCGGAGTACGCCGCGACGCGCTCCGCCGACATCGCCCCGGCGCCTCGCGAGCCGGTGGCATAGGGCCAGTAGCTGGCCAGTGTGGTGGCCGCCTCGCCGCGCAGGAGCGCCACGGGATCGCGCAGGTCGCCGTAGAGCGCGCTGTGGTGCTCGACCATCGCCGCGACCGCCGGATTGCCGACCATCGGCGCGCCCAGCGCACCCAAGGCGATGCGGCCGTCGCGCCGGCGTCGCAGCAGCTTCAGCGACACCGCCGCGGCGACCAGCCGGCGCGTCGCCTCCGGTGCCAGTCCGAGCTGCGGCGCGAGCGCCTCGATGCGCTGCGGCCCTTGCGCGAGCCGCTCGAACACTTCCAGCCGCACGCAGGCCAGCAGCACCTGCGAATAGACGAAGCCCGCGACCAGATCGAACAGCTGCGAAGCGCGCCGGCGCGCCATCCAGCGCCCCCACCAGGCGCCGGCCGCGCGATGCCGGAACGTCGGGTCGGCGATGCGGGCGTCGCGCCAGCTGAGCAGGCGGTCTTCGAGGCGGTGCCACCAGCGCGGCAGCCGCATGCCCGTCCTGCGTTCGCCGTCGGCGGCCCGATGGGCCGGTGCGGGCGCTTCGAGCGGCGCGGCCTGCGCGGCGCCGGCGGGCTCGGCGCGAACCGGCGCCGGGCGCGCGGCGCGCTCGGGCCTCAAGCCGCCACGCGGGCCAGGCTCGGCAGCAGCTCGCTCGACCACGCCAGCGGCACCAGTCGCTCGGACTCGTGGCGCACCAGCGCGCGCAAGGCGCCTGCGCCCGGACAGGGCGGGATCGCCGCGACCGCGCCGGCCACGAGCCGATCGAAGTGCTGCACCGCGCCGCTCAGGCCTTGCTCGACCGCGACGCTCGGGCGACCCAGCGCGCGGTCACGGCCGACCGGCTTGCCAATCCAGCGCGGATCGGCGCCGGCGTCACGGATGTCGTCGGCGACCTGGTAGGCCTCGCCGAGCCATTCGCCCAGCGCGCGCCAGGCTTCGGCGCCTGCCCCGGCAGCCTGCGCGCCGGCCATGGTCGCCGCGGCGAACAGCGCGCCGGTCTTGGCGCGCTGGTACTCGCGCAGATCGACCTGCGACTCGCATTCCCAGGCCTGCCCGGCGGTGATGCCGTCGGGCGCGCCGACCCCGCGCGCCAGGGTCGCGAGCAACGGCGCGAGCCGCTGCGGCGCGACCGCGGCACCCTGTCCCAGCGTCTGGAAGGCCAGCACGATCAGCCCGTCGCCCGCAAGCACGGCCAGACGCTCGCCGAAAGCGCGATGCACCGAGGCGCGGCCGCGGCGCGTGGGCGCGTCGTCGAAGCAAGGCAGGTCGTCGTGGACCAGCGAGGCGCAGTGCAGCAGCTCCACCGCCGCGGCGGCCGCCATCGACAGCGCAGGCGCATCGTCGCCGCAGGCATCGGCCACTGCCAGACAAAGCTGCGGCCGGATGCGGGCGCCGCCCGGAAACACCGCGTGCCGAAGCGCCGCGGCGAGCTTCGGCGGGCCGCGCCCTTCGTCGATCGCCGCCATCGCCGCGGCAAGTGCCTTCTCGATGCTCGAGCGCGATTGCATAGGTCTTCTCCGGCTCAGCGCTCGACGAGCGCTTGGGTCAATCTAGCAGCACACCACGGGTTGTCAATCGTGAATGACATCCGGCGGCTTCAGCGCAACTGCAGTGAGCGGCGTTCGATGCGGCGGTGTTCGAGCTGCTCGAACAGATCGATCAGGTGGACGGTGGGGCGGGGCGCTTCGGGCGGCCGCGGCGCCTGCGCCAGCATCTCGAGCAGCGCAGCGGTGGCCGGCAGCGCGACGCCTGCACCGAGCCGAGCGCGCCGCCGCGGCGCGAGCAGCCCGCCGAGGCAGCCGAGCTTGCGCGCCGGGCGCACGACCGCGCGCCGGCTCACCGCATCGAGCCCGTTGCGCCGCACCTGCTGGCCGATCTCGGCATACAGCACGCGCGCGGCGTGGATGCCCGGCCGGCACGCCACCGGCAGCAGCGCCACGCCTTCGGCCGCGCACGCATAGAGCGCATCGGCACGCTGCAGCAAGCGTTCGATGACCTGCGCGAGCCGCGGCGTGAACACCGGCCGCGCGAGCCAGGCTTCGGCATCGATGCCGGCTTCGGCCAGCCAGTCGAGCGGCAGGTAGAGCCGGCCCATGCGCGCGTCCTCGCCGACATCGCGCGCGATGTTCGACAACTGCATCGCGCAGCCCAGCTCGCAGGCGCGGGCGACCGCCTCGGCGCTGCGCCCGCCGCGCGTCGCGCCCATCACGGCGGCCATCATCGCCCCCACGGTGCCGGCGACGCGCATCGCGTAGTCGAGCAACTCGGCCTCGTTGCGATAGCGCCGACCGGCGCGGTCCCACTCGAAGCCTTCGATCAGCGCCTCGGGCCAGCCTCGCGGGATGCCGTGGCGGCGCACGACAACCGCGAACGCGCGGTCGGCCGCTGCATCGGCCGGCTGGCCGGCGTAGATGGCGGCGAGCCGATGCCGCAGCACCGCGATGGGATCGGCGACCGCCGGGTCGATGCGATCCACCGCGTCGTCGGCAAGCCGGCAGAAGGCATACAGCGCGCAGGCCGGATCGCGCACCGCGGCCGGCAGCAGGTGCGATGCGGCAAGGAAGGTGCGCGAGCCGCCGCGCAGGGTGTCGCGGCAGGCGGCGAGGTCCGCGGCATGCGTCGCGGGTTCGTCCCAGGATCGCGCGGCTTGGGCGTACGACATGGCCGTCATGCGGACTCCTTCGATACAGCTTCGATCAGCGCGGCGGCGCGCTCGGGGGCTTCTTCGTGTGCGAGGTGGCCCAGCCCGTTCCAGCGCACGAGCCGGGCCTGCGGCAGCCGCGCGCGCACGCGCTGCGCGACCGTCGGCGGCACGGTGCGATCACGCTCGGCCGCCACGAGGTGCAGGCAGGCGGCGAGCCCGGGCAGGTCGCGCTCGAGCGGGCGCAGGTCCCAGCGGGCCATCATCGCCAGCGCGCCGGCCGCGTGCGCCGGACTGCGCACCAGGCGCGCGTAGAGCGCGAAGCCCTGCTCGTCGAGGCGCGAGCCGGTGCTGCCGACGAGTCGCTGCACCACACGCCGGTCGCGCGAGTGCGCCGCGAAGAGCTTCGGCACCAGCGGCTGCGAGGCGAGCAGCCGCGCGGCCGGCATGAACAGCCGGCCGGCAAGCCCGCCGAAGGGCAGCAGCGCGCCGTTGAACGACACGATCGCGCGCGGCGCCGCGAGGCCGTCGAGCGCCATGCGCACCGCCACGGCCGCGCCGGCCGAGTGGCCGACGATGGACGCCGGCACGAAGTCGATCGTGCGCAGCAGCGCGGCGATCGCGGCGGCCATGCCCGGCAGCGTGTGCGCGCCCGGCGGCCCGGCGGAGGTGAAGGCGTGGCCGGGCAGGTCGATCGCGAGCACCTCGTGCCGCAGCGCGAGGGCCGGCGCGACCTCGCGCCACGAATGCGTCGACGCGCCGGTGCCGTGCAGCAGCAGCACGCGCGGCGCGTTCGCCGGGCCCAGCCGCTGCAGGTGCCAGCGCAGGCCGGCCGCTTCGACGAAGCGGCTGTGCTCGGCGAGCGGCCAGCCGCGGCCGTCGACGTCCCAGACGAGATCCTCGGTCGAGGCGCGGCTCATCGCGTCGCCTGGGGATGGCGGCGGCGTCCGCAGCGCGACGGGGGAAGCCGGCGCTGCATCGGCGACGACGGCAAGCGGCGCATTCACGGGCGCGTCGCCTCGAGCGCCACCGCGCGCGCCGCGGCCGACATCGCACCGCTGCCAGCCTGCGGCAGCGAGAGGTGCCGCGCACCCAGCGCCTCGGCGAGCCGCGCCGTCGGCGGTGATGCGCCCCCGCCGAGAACGCAGGGCGCGGTGTCGATCACCAAGCCTGCCACGCCCATGGCGCCGAGCAGTCGCGCCGATGCGAGCGCATCGGCCAGCGCCTGCTCGCGGCCCGGCCGGCCGTCGCGCGCGACGTTCGCGCGGCCGTCGGTCAGCAGCACCAGCACCGGCGTGTCGCCGCGCCGTCGCACCGAAGCGACGAGCGCCGACGCCGCATCGAGCCCCGCCGCGAGCGGCGTGCCGCCGCCGCCCGGCAGGCCCGCGAGGCCGCGCTTCGCGCGCACGAGCGAGCGCGTCGGCGGCAACAGCAGTTGCGCGCCCGCGCCGCGGAAAGCGATCAGCGCGACGCTGTCGCGGCGCACGTAGCAGTCGGCGAGCAGCCGCTCGACGGCGCCCTTGGCCTCGGCCAGGCGATGCAGCGCCGACGAACCGGAGGCGTCGACCACGAACACCGTCGTCGTCGAGCGGCGCTGCGCGTAGCGGCGCACGTGAAGATCGTCGCGGCGGATCTCGACGCGGCGCGGCGCGCGCGCCGCCGTGCCTTGCGACGCGCGCCGCAGCGGCTGCCACGGCGCGGCCGCGCGCAGCGTCGCGACCAGCGCGAGCCGCGCACCGCCGCGCACCTCGCCGCGCTGCGCGCCGAGCGGCCGGCCGCGCAGGCGCGAGGCCTGCAGCGCACCGGCACGGCCGCCGGCCGACGCGGCCGGGCTGCGCGGCGCGCGCGGCGCAAGCAGCGCGGCGAGCAGATCGGCCGGGATCGCTGCCTGCGCGGCTTCGAGCACCACGTCGTCGAGCGGCCGGGCTTCGGCGTCGCGGGGCACGTCGTTCGAGTCGCCGGACGCGTCATGGCCCGGCGGGGCAGGAGGCGGCGTCTGCGCTTCGTCGTTCGCGTTCGGCAGCCGCGTCGCGCGCGACGCGAGCACCAGCTGCGCGGCACGCGCCGCGTCCTCGGCGCTCACTTCGTCGCGACCCTTCAGTGCCGCGAGCACGCGCGCCGCACGCAGCGCCTGCGCCGGCGCGCGCAGCGAACCGACACCGAGCGCCAGCGCCGCGGCGCAGAGCGCTTCGACGATGTCGTCGCCGGCCGTCACGCGAAGCAGGCGCTGCCGCGCGGCCTGCACGGCGTCGCGGTCGTGGGTGTCGAGCGCGGCCAGCGTGTCGCGCCAGCCGAGCGACGCGAGGTCGAGCTCGAAGGCCAGCCGATCGCGCAGCGCAGGGGCTGCGCGCGCGTCGTCGGCCGCCTCGCCCTCGTCGAACGCGACGACGCCGAAGCCCGCGGCGTCGGTGCGCGACACACCCTCGCGCTCGACGACGACTTCGCCGGTGTCGAGCGCACGGCACAGCTCGGCGCCGACCGCGGCATCGAGCCGTTCGGCCATCGGCACGAACAGCCAGCCGCCGTGCGCTTCGGCGTAGACGCCGCGTTGCGCGACGGGGCGCCCGCTCGAGAGCGTCGCCGCGAGATCGAGGCCGCCCAGGCGCCGGCTCGCGTCGGCATGCGAAGGCAGGCGGCGCACGGGCGTGCCGCGGGCGAGCAGCGATTCGAAGCCTTCGAGCCAGGCATCGCGCACCAGCCCCGGCCGTGCGCGCAGCAGCACGCCGCCCAGGCCGCCGGGATCGACGGCCGCGAGCGCGGCGATGTCGAGCGCGTCCGGCCAGGCGGGCGCATGCATCGCGATCACGCGGCGCGCAGCACGCCGAAGACCTCGTCGATCGCGCGCTCGACACGCAGGCTCGAGCCGCTGTCGTCGAGCGGATCGCGGCGCAGCCGGTGCCGCAGCGCCGAGGGCGCGACCGCGCGCAGCTCGGCGTCGCCGACCCGCGCGCGGCCGTTGAGCGCCGCGAGCGCGCGCGCCGCGCGGATCAGCGTCAGCTCGCCGCGCAAGCCGTCGGTGCCGAGCGCGATGCACAGCCGCGCCGCCTGCTCGTGCGCGGCGTCGTCGACGTCGACCGCGCCGAGCGCCGCGCGCGCCTTGACGAGGCGCCGGCGCAGGCGCTCGTCGTCCTTGCGCCAGCGTTCGACGAAGGCGGCGGGCTCGCGCTCGAAGGCATCGCGACGCTTCACCACCTCGACGCGCGCGCCCAGCTCCTGCGGCGTCTTCACCTCGACCGAAAGCCCGAAGCGATCGAGCAGCTGCGGGCGCAGCTCGCCTTCTTCCGGGTTGCCGCTGCCCACCAGCACGAAGCGCGCAGGGTGGCGCACGCTCAGGCCCTCGCGCTCGACGACGTTCTCGCCCGACGCGGCCACGTCGATCAGCAGATCGACCAGATGGTCTTCGAGCAGGTTGACTTCGTCGATGTAGAGGAAGCCGCGGTGCGCGCGCGCGAGCAGTCCCGGCTCGAAGGCCTTGACGCCTTGCGCGAGCGCGCGTTCGAGATCGAGCGCGCCGACGACGCGGTCTTCGGTTGCCCCGAGCGGCAGGTCCACCACGGGCACTGGCAACAGCGTGCTGCGCAGGCTGCGGCCCAGCTTGGCGCAGTCGTCGCACAGCGCGCTCGCTTCGGGATCGCAGCCGTAGCGGCAGCCGGCGACGGCGCGCATCTTCGGCAGCAGCCCGGCGAGCGCGCGCACCGCGGTCGACTTGCCGGTGCCGCGATCGCCGAAGACGAGCACGCCGCCGACCTGCGGATCGACCGCGGCGATCAGGATCGCCTGCTTCATCTCCTCCTGGCCGACGATGGCCGAGAACGGGAACGGTGTGGCCATCGCGAACTCCTTGTCAGCGGATCGGTTGCGCAGCGGCCCGCTGCGCCTCGCGCGGCCAACGACGGCGCAGGTCCCAGAGATGCGCGAGGCCGGCCAGCGCCACCGGCAGCGCGATCCACGCCGCCGCGGCGCCCGCCACGGCGGCGCGCAAGGCGAGCATCAACAGCAGCCCCGAGACGAGGCTCGGCGCCAGGGCCGCGAGATCGACGCCGCCGCGCCGCCTCGACCACAGCGCCAGCGCCACGCATTCGAGCAGCGTGATCGCGATCACCGCGTCGACGAAGTCGGCGGCGGACAACGATGCGAGGGCGGCGTCCATCGCGGGGGCCTGCTTCAGCGCGCGATGCCGCCGGCAACCATCGGCGCGCCGAACGGGCCGTTCAGCGCGACGATCGTGTAGTTCAGGAAGGCCGCGAACGCGACCCAGCCGAGGTAGGGCACGAGCAGCCAGGCGCCGAGCGCCGAATGGCGGGCGACCACGACGATCAGCACGACGATCGACAGCCACAGCACCACCACTTCGGCCAGTGCCCAGTCGGGCCGGTGCAGGCGGAAGAACAGCAGGCTCCACAGCACGTTGAGCGCCGCGTTCGCGCCGAAGACCTTGACGATCGTGCGTCGCGCGGCGGCGTCGGGCGCGGCGATCGCGGCCTTCAAGCCGGCGAGGGCGGTGAGCGCGAAGATCACCGTCCATACCGGGCCGAACAGCCAGTCCGGCGGCTGCCAGCTCGGCTTCTTCAGGGCTTGGTACCAGGGGCCGATGTCGGTCGCGAGCCCGCCCAGCACCGCGACGGCCACCGCCGCCAGCGCCGCACCGACGATCGCCTTGCGGCGGCTCGCGGCCGCAAGACTCATGCCCTCGCCTCCACGACAGAGCACATCACCGACCCGCACTTCCGTCGGCAAGAGCGTGCATTCGCTCGCTTCGATCCCCACTGCGCGGGGCCCCTCTCGCGCGGCTCATGCCCGCACCACCCCCATCAAGTGCGCCAGATCCTTGAAGAAGATGCGCACGTGTGCCATCGGCTTCCTGCGCACCAGCTCCTTGTTCATGTAGGCCTCGAAGGTGAGCTGCTGGACGTCGCGGTCGCGGCAGATCGAGACGAAGCGTTCGCGGCGGCGGTCGCTCGAATACCAGAAGCGCTGCATCACGCCGAGCACCCAGAACACCTTGCCGTGCAGGCGCATGAAGCGCTTGCGCGCGGTGGCGAGCACGCGGGCGTCGCCGGTCTGCAGGAACACGTCGACCGTCTCGGCGGCGATGCGACCGCCGGCCATCGCGTAGTAGATGCCTTCACCCGAAGCCGGCGCGACCACGCCGGCGGCGTCGCCGGCGAGCAGCACGTTGCGGCCGTCGTCCCAGCGCTTGAGCGGCTTCATGGGCAGCGGCGCGCCTTCACGGCGCAGGGTCTCGGTGCCCTGCAGTCCGCTGGCCTCGCGCAGCGCGCCGACCGCGCCGCGCAGGGAGAAGCCCTTGTCGGCGCTGCCGGTGCCGATCGACAGCGTGTCGCCGTGCGGGAACACCCAGCCGTAGAAGTCGGGCGAGAGGCTGCCGCGGTAGACCACGTCGCAGCGCGAGCCATCGTAGCCGGCCGGCTTCACCGCAGGCGCACGCACGATCTCGTGGTACGCGAACACGCACTCGTTCGGTTCGCCGCCCGTGACGGCCTGGCGCGCGACCGCGGAGCGCGCGCCGTCGGCGCCGATGACGGCGCGGGCGCGCAAGCTCGCGCGCCGGCCCTCGCCGTGGCCGTGCCGGTCGCGTTCGGTGAAGTGGATGGTCGTGTGGCCGTCGGGCTCGCTCACGAGCCGGTCGAAGCTGCCGATGCGGCGTTCGGCACCGCCTTGGGCGGCTCGCGCGCGCAGCCATTCGTCGAACTGGTCGCGGTCGACCATGCCGACGAAGCCGCCTTCGATCGGGATGTCCACCCGCTTGTCGCTCGGCGAGACCATGCGCGCCGAGGTCGCGCGGGCGACGAGCAGCGCATCGGGGATCTCGAAGTCGCGGATCAGCCGCGGCGGAATCGCGCCGCCGCAGGGCTTGATGCGGCCGGCGCGGTCGAGCAGGCAGACCTTGCGACCGCGGCGGGCCAGGTCGTTGGCCGCGGTGGCGCCGGCGGGACCGCCGCCGACGACGACCACGTCATAGAGCTCGTCATGGTGCTTGTCATCCATCGCGCCATCTCCTTGCGATGCCATCGTCATCAGCCGTTCGCGCCCGCGAGCGACAGGTCTTGCCTGGGGACGGGCCGCGCAGCCGGCGGCACCTCGATGCGTGATGCGAGCACCGCGGCTGCGAGGAACATCAGCGCCTCGACGAAGAACACCAGGGCGTAGGCGCTGCCGATGTCGGCGATGAAACGCCGCGCGACATCGCTCGCCGCCGCGCCCGCGAGGCCGCCGAAGCCGAAGGCGATCGCCTGCGACGCGCCCCAAAGGCCCATGCGCACGCCCTCGCGCCGTGCGTGGCCGACGCCGGCGAGCCGCATCATCGAGCCGATCGCCGCGATCGAGAACGCGCCGTTCGCGGCGCCGAGCAGGAACACGGTCGCGGCCAGCGGCCATGCGCCGCCGCGCACGCCACCGGCCACCAGCCCGAACAGCGCGAGCGCCGAGGCGAGGCAGCCGCCGACGGTCCACGCCTTCAGGCTGCCGAAGTCGCGGGCTTGCCAACGCCCGGGAAGCTGCCGCCCGGCGAATGCGGCCATCAACATGCCAAGCAGCACGCCACCGTGCTGCACGCCGGCCAGCGACGTCGATTGCCCCGGCGTGTAGCCGAAAACGCTGCCGGCGAAGGGCTCGAGGATCAGGTCCTGCGCGCTGTAGGCCAGCATCGAGACGAACACGAAGACGGTGAAGCGGCGCGCGGCCGGCTCGTCCCACACCTGCGCGAGCGCCGCGCGAAACGGCATCCGCGTGCGCGCTTCGGCCGCGGGCTCGGCCGCGTTCGATGCCGCGCCTTCGAGCCCGCGCAGCGCCAGCAGCGTGAGCGCGAAGGCCGCGATCGCGACGCCGGCCATCACCGCGAGCAGCCGCGCCGGCGAGTACGGGTCGAGCAGCTTGCCGGCGACGCCGGCGGTGACCGCGAAGCCGCAGATCATCATGAGCCACACCAGCGTGGCTGCGCCGGCGCGCCGCTCGGGCACGACCCGCTTGGCCAGCAGCACCAGCAGCGAGGTGCCGGTCGCGCTGACGCCCAGGCCGATCAGCACGAAGGCGAACACCGCGAGGGCGATGCCCGGGCCGCGCGCGGTCGCCATCGCCACGACCGCGACCGCGGCCAGCACGCCGCCGAGGCCGAGCACTGCCATGCCGCCGACGATCCACGGCGTGCGGCGCCGGCCTTCGTCGCTGCCGTGGCCCATGCGCGGGCGGGTCAGCTGCACCGCGTAGTGCAGCGCGACGAGCAGGCCCGGCAGCAGGGCCGGCAACGCGAGCTCGACGACCATCACCCGGTTCAGCGTCGAAGTGGTCAGCACGACGATCGCGCCGAGCGCCGCCTGCACGAGCCCGAGCCGCGCGACCTGCTGCCAGCCGAAGTTCGTGGCGGCGTTCATGGTGATGCGAGGGAGCGCAACGCGAAGGCGCTGACCATCATCCCGGCGACGAACAGCGGCACGCCGAAGCCGCTGTAGAACAGCGCGCGCTCGACCGGCTGCGCGAGGAAACGCCGCATCAGCACCAGCTGCCCGGCCATCAGGGCGCCGATGCCGGCCGCATGCCAGGGCGCGCCCCAGGCGAGCAGCAGGCCGAGCACCACGCACTGCGGCACGAGCATGAAGGCGCAGGCCGAACGCGCCGCGTTGACTGCGCCCAGCTGCACCGGCAGCGAGGCGATGCCCATGCGCCGGTCGCCTTCGATGGCCTTGAAGTCGTTGAGCGTCATGATCCCGTGCGTGCCGACGCTGTAGAGCAGCGCCAGCAGCAGCGAACGGCCGCCGGGCACGTCGCCCAGGCTTCCGCCGGCGACCACCGCGGCGCCGGTCGCCCAGGCCAGCCCTTCGTACGAAATCCCGCAGGCCGCGTTGCCCCACCAGCCATTGCGCTTGAGGCGCAGCGGCGGCGCGCTGTAGGCCCAGGCGAGCGCGAGGCCGACGAGCCCGGCGACGAAGGCCCAGGGCCCCAGCGTCGCAGCGACCGCCGCGGACAGCAGCGTCCAGCCGATCGCGATGCCCAGGCCCCAGCGACCCGGCAGGCGGCCGGAAGGGATCGGCCGCTGCGGCTCGTTGATCGCATCGACGTGGCGGTCGAACCAGTCGTTGACCGCCTGACTCGATGCGCACACCAACGGGCCGGCGAGCAGCACGCCGGTCAGCACCGCGAGCCAGCGGTCGGCCACCGGCAAGCCCGAAGCGACGACGCCGCAGGCGAAAGCCCACATCGGCGGAAACCACGTGATCGGTTTCAACAACTCGGTTGCGGCGGACAAGCGGACAGCCAGGCGAGACATGCGATCGATTCTGTGACTCGCTTCATCGAGCGTCAACTTGGGTTTACATTGAACGTGTCGTCCCAGCTTGTCGGAGGAGTCCTGATGGAGCCACGCGCTTGTCCGCGGTCCTGAACGCCGAGCCGCGCGGCGCGGCTTTCGCTCCCGCGGCGCCGGCCGGACCGCATGCGGTCGTGATCGGCAGCGGTTTCGGCGGGCTCGCCGCCGCGATCCGGCTCTCGGCGCTGGGCTGGCGCGTCACGGTGCTGGAAAAGCTCGATGCCCCCGGCGGCCGAGCCTACGTGCACCGGCAGGACGGCTACACCTTCGACGCCGGGCCGACGATCATCACCGCGCCCTTCCTGCTCGACGAGCTGTGGGCGCTGTGCGGCCGGCGCTTCGCCGACGACGTCGAGCTGCGCGTCGTCAGCCCGTTCTACCGGATCCGCTTCGCCGACGGCAGCTGGTTCGACTACACCGGCGACGCCCAGGCGATGCGCGCCGAAGTCGCCCGCTTCAACCCGGCCGACGTGGCAGGCTACGAGCGCTTCCTCGCCGAGGCAGAACGCTGCTACGCGCTCGGCTTCGAGGACCTCGGTTCGAAGGCCTTCGACAGCTTCGCCGACCTGCTCGCCGCGGTGCCCGCGATGACGAGGATGCGCGCCTGGCGCAGCCTGCACGGCATGGTCGCCTCGCACATCCGCGACCCGAAGCTGCGCACCGTGTTCACGCTGCAGTCGCTGCTGATCGGCGGCAACCCGTTCGGCGTGACCTGCGTCTACAGCCTGATCGCGTCGCTGGAGCGCCGCTGGGGCGTGCACTACGCGATGGGCGGCACCGGCGCGATCGTGCGGGCGATGGCGCGGCTGCTCGAATCGCGCGGCGTCGCGATCCGCTGCAACGCCGAAGTCGCGCGCATCGATTGCGAGCCGCAGGGCGGCCGCTCGAGGGCCACGGGCGTGACGCTCGCCGACGGCACGCGCTTGGCGGCCGACATCGTCGTCAGCAACGCCGACACCGCCTGGACCTACCGCCGCCTGATCGCGCCCGAGCATCGCCGGCACTGGAGCGACCGCCGCATCGACGCCGGCCGCTATTCGATGAGCCTGTTCGTCTGGTACTTCGGCACGCGCCGGCAGTACCCGGACGTGCCGCATCACCTGATGCTGCTCGGGCCGCGCTACGAAGGCCTGCTCGACGACATCTTCCGCAAGCACCGGCTCGCCGAAGACTTCAGCCTCTACCTGCACCGCCCGACCGCGACCGATGCGTCGATGGCGCCGCCCGGCTGCGACGCCTTCTACGTGCTCGCGCCGGTGCCGCACCTCGACAGCGGCACCGACTGGCGCGCGCAGGCCGAGCCGTATCGGCAGGCCATCGAGCGGGTGCTGGAAGACAGCGTGCTGCCCGGCCTGGGCGACAACCTCGCGACGTCGCGGGTGACCACGCCGCTCGACTTCCGCGATCGCCTGCTGTCGCTCAAGGGCGCCGCTTTCGGGCTCGAGCCGCACTTGCTGCAAAGCGCCTGGTTCCGCCCGCACAACCGCAGCGAGGACATCGACGGCCTGTTCATGGTCGGCGCGAGCACGCATCCAGGTGCGGGCGTGCCGGGCGTGCTGTCGTCGGCGAAGGCGCTCGAATCGGTGCTGCCGCCGGTGTCGGCGTTCGCATCGAAGGGTTGAGCGGCGATGGACTTCTCGAACCCGATCGTCTACGAGCTGGGGCTGACCGTCGTCGCGCTCGTGGCCTTCGCCATCTGGCAGACGGTGACGCTGAAGCGCGACATGCGGCGCACGCGCGAGGAGGACGCGGCGCGCGAAGCACAGGCAGCGCAGGCGGCGCACGGGGAACGCGACGGCGAACCGCCCGCCGGCACCGCTTGATCAGCCGGCCCGCCGCGGCATGCGCCACGGCAGCATCCATTGCGTCGAGGTCGCGAGGAGGCGGGTCACGTCGAGGCTCTCGTGCACCGCGAGCACCTCCTCGCCGAGCAGCCGCGAGGCGATGAGCTCGCGCGAGTAGAACGGGCCGTCCTCCAGGCGCTGCAGCACGCGCGGCTCGAAGCCGCTGCCGTCGTCGTCGCAGCGCGTGCTGCGTGCGAGCCGCCACAGGCTGCGCGGCAGTTCCCGGCGCGGCGGGGCGGCGAAGGGTTCGACGCGGCCGTGGCGATCGAAGCGCAAGGCCAGCACCTCGCTGCTGCGCCCGCGACCGCGGCGCTCGACGTTGCCCGGCGCCGAGCGGTGCCGGACGTCATACAGCACCGCGCAGCCGCCGTCTCGAAGCGCCGCGCGTGACCAGTCCCAGGCGAGGAAGGGCCGGTCGATCGGCTCGTCGCCTTCGTTGCAGTCGAGGTAGCCATGGCCCGACCAGCGCTGCGCCGGACTCGCGAGATCGACCTCGACGCGCGCGCACGGCGCGATCGGCCCCCAGCGGTGCGCACCGCCGGCGTCGAGCGCGGTGACGTGCTCGCAGGGCGCTTCGAACATCACGCGCACCTGGCCGCGCAAGCGGCGCGGGATCGGCACCGCGACTTCGTCGATGTCGAAGACGAGCGCGCTGCCGTTCCAGCGCGCGCTGCTCGGGCCGATCGCGAGCGCATGGCGTTGGCGCTGCAGTTCGCGCCGGCCGCGCTCGGTCATTGCCCAGCGCCGGCCGGCCGGGCCGTAGAGCGCGACGTTGAGCGCGACGTGCCGCTCGGGATCGCGCTGCGGATCGCGCTCGCGCGCGGCGGCGTAGTACGGCGAGAAGACGCTGCCGACGAAGGCGATCAGGCTCAGTCCGTGACGGCCGTCGTCGCTGAGTGCGTCGACGTACCACCAGAGGTAGCCGCCGGGCGCGACCGGCGCATCGAAGCAAGGTGCGCCATCGTCGCCTCGGCCGCCCAGCGGCCGGACAGCGCCGCCATCGGCACGCCCGCGCCCGGATGGACGCTGCCGCCCGCGAGCATCAAGCCCGGCAGGCGGCTCGTCGCGCCCGGCCTCCGGAACGGCGACATCCAACCGTTGATCGACCCGTGCGAGGGCCGGCCATAGAGCGCCCCGCCGGTCGCCGGGAACAACGCTTCGAACTGGATCGGGCCGGTGCGCGTCGTCGAGATCGAGGGCTCGATCCGCAGACCACAGTCCGACAGGAAAGCCAGGCGGTCCTTCTCGCATGCGTCGATCTCCATCTCGGTGGGTGCGCCGCGGTCGCCGAGCGCGGGGGCATTGACGAGCATCAGCAGGCGCTCGGGACCTTCGGGGGCTTCGTCGCCGAGCCGGTCCTGCGCGCAGACGTAGACGGTGCCGCGGCGCGGCAGCCGGCCACGGTGGAATACGTCGTCGAATTCGCTGGCGTAGTCGTCGTCGAAGAAGACGGTATGGCGCGCGAGCGGGAAGCCGGCGGTGCGCGCCTGCAGGCACCAGGTCAGCGCCGACAGCGAGCGCGCGCGGGCCGCGGCCGGGACCGCGCGCGCGGCCTCGGCGCCGAGCCGCCCGGCGGCGAGCGCGGCCGTGTCGCCGTTGAAGACGACGGCATCAGCGTCGATCGTGCGAGCCCGGGCGCCCTCGCCGACCGGTGCAACGCGCACGCCGACGGCGCGGCCGTCGCGCACGACCAGCTGCGTCGCCTCGTGCCCGAACACGAAGCGCGCGCCGCGCTCCTCGGCCGCACGCATCGTCGCCAGCGCGAGCGCATGCATGCCGCCGGCGACGCTCCAGACGCCGTCCATCTCGACCTGCGCGATCAGCATCAGCGTGGCCGGCGCCTCGAACGGCGACGAGCCGCAGTAAGTGGCGTAGCGACCGAACAGCTGCTGCAGGCGCGGATCGCGGAAATGGCGCGCGAGCGAGGACCAGAGGCTGCGCAGCGGCCCGAGGCTCGCGAGCGCGCCGAGCCCGCGCGGGCCCAGGCCGGCTCCGAGGCTTGCGACGCTGGGCCGGCCGGCGCGGATGTACGGCCCTTCGAGCGCACGCAGCACGCGCTCGGCCTGCGCGCAAAAGCCGAGGAAGCGGCCTGCCTCGTCGGCGCCGGCGAAGGCTTCGATCGCCGCCGCTGAGCACGCGCGGTCGGCATGCAGATCGAGCCGGGCGCCGCTGCGCCAGGCGTGGCGCGCGAGCACGCCGAGCGGCGTCAGCCCGACACGATCTTCGAAGCGCAGGCCGGCCGCGTCGAACAGCTCGTCGAAGACCCAGCGCATCGTGAAGACCGTCGGCCCCGCATCGATGCCGGGGCCGACCTGCCGCAGCTTGCCGCCCGGCGCCGCGGCGCGTTCGACCACCGTGACCTTCACCCCGCGCGATGCAAGCCGCAGCGCGGCGGCGAGGCCGCCAATGCCCGCGCCGATCACAAGCACGTGGCGCTCGGCCGGGTATGCGCGTTGCACGGGGCCATCAGCCAAGGTCGCGCCCTTTCCACCGGCCGCCTTGATCGAGCACGACGAAGCGCGCGAACAACGATTCGGCGAACCAGCCGTGCTGGTAGGCGGCACGCGCGGCGGCGAGATGGGGGCCGTGCCGCGCATAGGCCTCGACGCTCGCGGCATCCCGCCAGACGCTGAAGGTCGCCTGTCGCAGCAGCGGCGCTTCGCCGAGGCCGGTGGCGAGCCGGCAGCCGGGGGTGTCGATCAGCGCGTGCTCGGCGGCCGGCGAGAGCCGCCAGAACGCGAAGGCGCTGCGCGGGCGGATCGAGGCACGCGTCAGCACCGCGATCGGGCCGTCGGCGGGCGGCTCGCCCCGCACCACGAGCGCCCGCCCGGCCCAGGCGCCGCGCGCCGAGCAGCAGGCGAGCTTGAGCCAGGCGCATTCGCGCGCATGCGCGGCCCAGGCCTGCATCACCGGGCTTGCGGCGACGAAGCGATCGGCGGCGGCCTCGTCGGCGAACAAGGCGAAGAGCCCGAGCCGGTCGGCGCTGGGCCGCAGACCGAAGCCGCCTTCGTGGCCGCTGCCGAGGACCTTGAAGAACGCGAGGCCCGGCACGCGCCGCAACGCGAAGCGGCCGACGACGAGCCGCAGCGCACCCCACAGGCGGGCGCTGCGCTTCATCTGCAGCAACAGCACGAGCGCGGTTTCCCGGGCGACGGCGTCATGGCCGGCGCCGGCGCGGGCGACGGAAGCGCCGGCCGGCGCCGCGCGCGTCAACGCCGGCGCGACCGCAGCGCAAGCTTTACTTGCCGCCCTCGGTGCCCAGGTCGCCGAGCCCATAGCGTCTCAACTTCACGTACAGGCTCTGGCGCGAAAGGCCGAGCATCTCGGAGGCCGACGCGCGGTTGTCCTGCGTCAGCTCGAGCGCGGCTTCGATGCACATCTGCTCGATCAGGTCGGTGGTTTCGCTGACGATGTCCTTCAGCGGCACGCGGCCGACCAGCTCGATCAGCTGCGAGGCCGAGCGCGGCAGTTCGCGGCGCTTGAGCGCGTCGGGGTTCAGCCGGCGGCCGACATCGCGCACGGTGAAGCCGAGGCAGGGGTGCTCGCCGCCGGCGACCGATGCGGCCGAGATCTCGACGTCGACATCGACGCCGTAGGCCCCGCGCACCCGCGTCGCGAACAAGCGCAGCGCACCGTGCTGCTTCAGGTTGGACAGCAGCACGCCGAGATCGACTTCGGAGCGCCCGAGCCAGCGCGCGAGCGGCTGGCCGACGACCAGGTCGCGCGTCGCGAGCTGCGTCATCTCGATGAACGAACTGTTCGCCGCCAGCACCATGCCGTGTGGATCGGTCACCACGAAGCCGTCGGGCATGCGCTCGACCAGCTGCAGCAGCGATGCCGCCGATTCGTTCGGCGCCGCCTGGCGCGGCGCGGCGAGGCCGCCGACCACGCGCAGCGTCTTGGCCGCGGGCGGCGTGAGGCGCACCAGCAGCATCGAGCCTTCGGACTGGCGGAACAGCGAGGCCGCGACTTCCACCGGCATGCCGTTGTCGAGCTCGGCGTCCATCGCGTGGTCGGCCTTGCCCGACAGGCGCACGCCGCCGAGCAGCGCGGCAACGCGATCACGCGCCGCGACGCCGAATCCTTCGGCGATCGAGCGGCCGACCAGCGTGCCCGCCTCCTTGCCGAGCAGTTGCTCGGCGGCCGGGTTCAGCTCGACGATCTTCAGCGTCTCGGCCGCGACGATCACGATCGCCTCGCGCACCTGCTGGAACAGGTGCCGGTAGCGTGTCTCCATCTGGCGCAGCCGCAGGTAGTCGCGCTCCATCGCCTGCTGCGCTTCGACGAGCCGGATCTGCAGCGACGAGTTCGCGCGCAGGTCGCGGCCGAAGGCCACCACCTGGCCGTTGCCGCCGACGCGGATCGCCGAATACAACAGCGGCAGGTCGGGCCCGGTGCCCTGTGCGTGGTTGATGTGGCGCCACTTGCGCGCGGCCTCGGCCTTCGAGGCGCCGGCCTCCTCGAGCAGCGCAGCGACCTTGGGGCGGCTCTCGACGGTGACGGTTTCGCTCCAGCGGCGGCCGACCCAGTCGGCGCAGCTCGCGTCCTGCAGGTCTTCGGCGCCGACCGAAACGTCGCGGATCACGCCGTCCGCATCGAGCACCAAGGCAAGGTCGGAGGCGACGGCGAGCAAGGAGGCGGTGGCCTTGGCATCGAGGCCGGCCAGCAGGTGCCGCGGCGCTTCTGAGTGTTTCACCGAAGTCTTCCGGATCAAGCGAGCGAAGCTTCGACGACTGCTTTGAAGGGATTCGCGGGAGGGTCCGTCGGCGCCCGTGTCATCCGCGCGCCTGAGCTTGCCCGCGGCTGGCGAGCAGGTCTTGGGCCTGGGCTACCGCGTGCGGCGCGTCGCGGGCCGTGGCGTCGGCACCCAGGCGCGCGAGCAGTTCCGGATGCTTGACCAACAGGGGCCCGCCGACCATCACGACGAGCGCGGGATTCGCCGAGAGCCGACGCAAGTCGAGGATAACCGCGGCCAACCCTTCGATATGCACTTCGCTGCCGACCGACAGCCCTATCACGTCGAACCACTCACCGCCCACGGTGCGGCGCAGTTGCTCGTCGTTGCACTCGGCATGGTCGAGCACCTTCCAGCCGGCGCGCCGGAAGAATTCCGCGACCATGTGCAGGCCGAAGGTGTGCTGCGAGCCCGGCGCCGGCGCCAGCAGCACGCGGTGCTCGGCCGTCGCATGTTGCGGGCGGTCGAGGAATTCCGGGCTCAGCTGGTGCATCACCTGCTGCAGGCGCCACAGGCCGATCGTCACCTCGGAGAAGTCGCAGTCGTCGGATTCCCACAGCTCGCCCAGACGGCAGGCGGTGGGCGCGAGCAGGTCGAGGTAGATCATTTCGAGCGACATGCCTTCGGCGTGCAGCCGTTCGACATGCGCCGAGGCCTCGTTCGGGTCGCGCCCGAGCACCAACTTCGCGAGCAGCGCGACGTCGTCCGGTCCCGGGACGTGGCGTGCGACGCCCGCCGCGAGCGAAGGCAGCGGCGATTCGCGGTGCGCCAGCATCAAGCGCGGAATGATCTCGGTCTGGATCGCCTGCAGCAGCCAGGTGGCCGGCGTGTCGAGCCTCGCCGCCCGCTCCGGCCCGGCGGCGAGGCCGCCTGTGCCGCCGATCTTGGACCCGCCGTCCCATGACTCCCGCGCGTAGCGCTCCGCCGCGCTCGTGTCGGACTGCCGACCGTCGTGCGGCCTGTTCGCCATCGGGCCCCTCCTCTCGAAGTACTGCTCTTGGCGGGGGCCCCGCCATTTCCACGAGGTCTCGCTCACCCACCGGCCGCCAGCTTCACGCTGGGCGAACTCAGGACCGAGAGCTTCGAAGCCGGCACGGTTTCCCATTCGCGCTCCCACTTTGGTTGCGTGATGAAAGGTGCGTCAAGCCCTTGCAAACCCGCGCGCAAAGGCTCGACTCTGCGAGGAGCCTAGTGTCAAGTTTGATGTACGTCAATTCCAATTGACACGCCCCGAGGCTCGGCCTAGATTCGCCGTCATGGGGCGTCGTGCAACGAAAGCGGACAGCGACAGCGAAAACATTCGCGGGGCGCCGCTGTACACGGCGGAGCAACGCCGGCGACGCGACGCAAGCGCATGGACCACGGTGCAGGCGGTGCTCGCACCGCTGCAGTTCGTCGTGTTCCTGGTGAGCCTCGCGCTGATCCTGCGCTGGCTCGCCGGCGGCGAAGGCGAGGCGGCAGCGACCGCGTCGGTCGTCGTCAAGACGCTCGTGCTCTACACGATCATGGTCACGGGCTCGGTCTGGGAGAAGGCGGTGTTCGGCGTCTGGCTGTTCGCCGAGGCCTTCTTCTGGGAAGACGTGTTCAGCATGCTGGTGCTGGCGCTGCACACCGCCTACCTGCTCGCGCTGCTGGCCGACGCCTTCGACCTTCGCACGCGCATGCTGCTTGCGCTCGCTGCCTATGCGGCCTACCTGATCAACGCCGGCCAGTTCCTGTGGAAGCTGCGCCAGGCGCGGCTGCAAGGCGGCGCGCTGGCCGCGGCGGCCGGTTGAACGGAGTGGCCACGATGTCGCCGCCCGTCATCCCGATCCACGCCGCGGGCGGCTGCCGCGACGCGCCGACCGCCCTGCCGCCCGTCCTGAAGGAACGCGGCCAGCGCGAGGTGTTCTGCGGCCTGACCGGCATCACCTGGCTGCATCGCAAGATCCAGGACGCCTTCTTCCTCGTGGTGGGCTCGCGCACCTGCGCGCATCTCGTGCAATCGGCCGCGGGCGTGATGATCTTTGCCGAGCCGCGCTTCGCGACCGCGATCATCGACGAGCGCGATCTCGCCGGCCTCGCGGACGCGAACGCCGAGCTCGATCGCGTCGTCACCCGGCTGCTCGAACGCCGGCCCGAGATCCGGCTGCTGTTCCTGGTGGGTTCCTGCCCGTCGGAGGTGATCAAGCTCGATCTCTCGCGCGCGGCCGAGCGGCTCGCCCAGCGCTTCAGCGCCGACGGCGTGCGCATCCTCAACTACTCCGGCAGCGGCATCGAGACGACCTTCACGCAAGGCGAGGACGCCTGCCTCGCCTCGCTGGTGCCGGCGCTGCCGAGGAACGAGGACCGCGCGCTGCTGGTGGTGGGCGCGCTGGCCGACGTGGTTGAAGACCAGTTCCGACGCCTCTTCGACGAACTCGGCATCGGGCCCGTACGCTTCTTCCCGCCGCGGCGCGCGGGAGAACTGCCGCCGGTCGGCGCCGGCACGCGCTTCCTGCTGGCGCAGCCCTTTCTCGCCGACACCGCGCGCGCGCTCGAAGCCCGCGGGGCCACGCGCATCGCGGCGCCCTTCCCGCTGGGTGTCGAGGGAACGACCGCCTGGCTGCGTGCCGCCGCGGAGGCCTGGCATGTCGGCGCCACCCGCTTCGACGCGGTGACTGCTGCGCCGCGCGAACGTGCGCAGCGCGCGCTCGGCCGCCACGCGCAGCAACTGGCCGGCAAGCGCGCCTTCTTCTTCCCCGATTCGCAGCTCGAGCTGCCGATCGCCCGCTTCCTCGCTCGCGAACTCGGCGTGAGACTGATCGAAGTCGGCACCCCTTACCTGCATCGACAGCACCTCGCCGAGGAGCTCGCCTGGCTGCCCGAGGGCACGCAGCTGAGCGAAGGCCAGGACGCCGAGCGCCAGCTCGACCGCTGCCGCGCCGCACGGCCGGACATCGTCGTCTGCGGCCTCGGCCTCGCGAATCCGCTCGAAGCCGAGGGGCTGACGACGAAGTGGTCGATCGAGCTGGTCTTCACGCCGATCCAGGGCTACGAGCAGGCGAGCGATCTGGCCGAGCTGTTCACGCGCCCCCTGGCGCGCCGGCTGAAGCTGGTCGCCTGAACGCAAGAGGACACGAGCGATGCAGTTGACGCTCTGGACCTACGAAGGCCCGCCGCACATCGGCGCAATGCGCGTCGCCACCGCGATGCGCGGCCTGCACTACGTACTGCATGCGCCGCAGGGCGACACCTACGCCGACCTGCTGTTCACGATGATCGAGCGGCTGCCGCGCCGCCCGCCGGTGAGCTACACCACCTTCCAGGCGCGCGACCTCGGCGGCGACACCGCCGAGCTCTTCAAAACCACCGCGCGCGACGCCTACGAGCGCTTCAAGCCCGAAGCGATGATCGTCGGCGCCTCCTGCACCGCGGAGCTGATCCAGGACGACCCGGGCGGACTCGCCCGCGCGCTCGACCTGCCGGTGCCCGTCGTCCCGCTCGAGCTGCCGGCCTACCAGCGCAAGGAAAACTGGGGCGCCGCCGAGACCTTCTACCAACTCGTGCGTGCGCTCGCGAAGCCGCGCGCCGAGGCCCCGGCCGAGGCGCACGCCGGCCACTTCGACACGCTGCATGCCGAGCCGCCGCGCCGCCCGCGCTGCAACCTGCTCGGCCCGACCGCGCTCGGCTTCCGTCACCGCGACGACGTGCGCGAAATCAGCGAACTGCTCGAAGCCATCGGCATCGACATCGTCGTGACCGCGCCGCTCGGCGCGAGCCCGGCCGATCTGGCCCGGCTCGGCGAGGCCGACTTCAACGTCGTGCTCTACCCGGAAGTCGCGAACCAGGCCGCCGCCTGGCTCGCGCGCCAGTACGGTCAGAAGGCCACGAGGACGGTGCCGATCGGCGTCGGCGCGACGCGCGAGTTCGTCCGCGAAGTCGCGACGCTCGCCGGCCTCGATGCGCAGGCCGCGCTCGAACGCATCGAAGCGAAGGCCCGCTCGCGCTCCACCTGGTACGCCCGCTCGGTCGACTCCACCTACCTCACCGGCAAGCGCGTGTTCGTCTTCGGCGACGCGACGCATGCGGTCGCGGCGGCGCGCGTCGCCCGCGACGAGTTCGGCTTCGAGGTGGTCGGCCTCGGCACCTACAGCCGTGAGTTCGCGCGCGAAGTTCGCGAGGCGGCGAAGCTGCACAACTGCGAGGCGCTGATCACCGACGACTACCTCGACGTCGAGGCCCGCGTCGCCGAACTCCAGCCCGAGCTGGTGCTCGGCACGCAGATGGAACGCCACATCGCCAAGCGCCTCGGCGTCGCCTGCGCGGTGATCTCCGCGCCGATGCACGTGCAGGACTTCCCCGCGCGCTACTCGCCGCAGATGGGTTTCGAAGGCGCCAACGTGCTGTTCGACACCTGGGTGCATCCGCTCGTGATGGGGCTCGAAGAGCACCTGCTGCACATGTTCCGCGACGACTTCGAGTTCCACGACGGCGCCGCGGCTTCGCATCTCGGCCACGGCGCCGCCAGGCCGCATGGCACCGATCGCGCGCCGCAGCGTGCCGAGCCGGTCGAGGCCGGCGCCGCAGTGACCGCGAGCAACGTCATCGCGCTCGCCGACTGGGCGCCCGATGCGCAGAAGGAGCTGCAGAAGATCCCGTTCTTCGTGCGCGGCAAGGCCCGCCGCAACACCGAGCGTTTCGCCGCCGAGCGCGGCGTGGCCACCATCACCGTCGAGACCTTGTATGACGCCAAAGCGCATTTCGGCCGGTGAAGCGGCACGCGCCGGCGGCACGCCGATGCGCGTGTGCATCGTCACGATGGACACCCATCTCGCGAGCGCGACCGAGCGCGCCCGTGCCGCGCTCGCACGCGAGGCGCCGGGCCTGAAGCTCTCGATGCACGCGGCCAGCGAGTGGAGCGCCGACGCGCAGGCCCTGGAACGCTGCGTCGCGGACATCGCGGTGTCGGATCTCGTGATCGTCACGATGCTGTTCATGGAAGACCACTTCCTGCCGGTGCTGCCCGCGCTGCAGGCACGGCGCGAGCACTGCGACGCGATGGTCTGCGCGATGTCGGCGAGCGAGGTCGCGAAGCTCACGCGCATGGGCAAGTTCGACATGGCCAAGCCGGCAAGCGGGCCGCTCGCCCTGCTCAAGCGCCTGCGCGGTGGTGCAGGCAAGGACGGCAAGCCGGCGGCCTCGTCCGGCGGCGCGCAGCAGATGCGCATGCTGCGCCGGCTGCCGCAGCTGCTGCGCTTCATTCCAGGCACCGCGCAGGACGTTCGGGCCTACTTCCTGACGCTGCAGTACTGGCTCGGCGGCTCGGAGGACAACGTCGCGAACATGGTCCGCTTCCTGGTCGATCGCTATGCGGCCGGGCCGCGCGCCGCGCTGCGCGGCAAGCTCGCGTCGCAAGCACCGGTCGAGTACCCCGAGGTGGGCGTCTACCACCCGCGCCTCGCGTCGAGCCTGCCGGCGCGCATCGGCGACGACGCGACGAAGCTTCCCGCCGTCGTGCCCCCGGCGCAGCGCCGCGGCCGCATCGGCCTGCTGCTGCTGCGCTCCTACCTGCTGGCCGGCAACACGCGCCACTACGACGGCGTGATCGCCGCGCTCGAAGTGCAGGGCTTGCAGGTCGTGCCGGCCTTCGCCGCGGGGCTCGACGCGCGGCCGGCGATCGAGCGGTTCTTCTTGAACGACGGCAAGGCCAGCGTCGACGCGGTGGTGTCGCTGACCGGGTTCTCGCTCGTCGGCGGGCCGGCCTACAACGACGCGCACGCGGCCGAGGAAGTGCTCGCGAAGCTGGACGTGCCCTACCTCGCCGCGCATCCGCTCGAGTTCCAGACGCTCGCCGCCTGGCGGGGCAGCGAGCGCGGGCTGCTGCCGGTAGAGAGCACGATCATGGTCGCGATCCCCGAGCTGGACGGCGCGACCTGCCCGATGGTCTACGCCGGCCGCGCCGGCGACGGCACGCCGGACATGCAGATGTGCAGCGAGCGCACCGCGATGCTGGCCGCGCGCACCGCGAAGCTCGTCGCGCTGCGGCAGCGCCCGCGCGCCGACCGCAAGATCGCGCTGGTCGTCTTCAACTTCCCGCCGAACGCCGGCAACACCGGTACCGCCGCGCACCTCGCGGTGTTCGAGAGCCTGTACGCGACGCTCGAACGGCTGCGCGCCGAGGGCTATGCGATCGACCTGCCGGAAAGCGTCGACGCCCTGCGCTGCACGGTGCTGCACGGCAACGCCGAGAAGCTGGGCGCCGACGCGAACGTGCTCGCGAGGATCGCCACCGACGACCACGTGCGCCGCGAAAAGCACCTGCGCGAGATCGAAGCGCAATGGGGCCCGGCGCCGGGCCGGCTGCTGAGCGACGGCCGTTCGATCTTCGTGCTCGGCGCATCGTTCGGCCAGGCCGTCGTCACCGTGCAACCCGGCATGGGCTACGAAGGCGATCCGATGCGCCTGCTGTTCGAGCGGGGCTTCGCGCCGACGCATGCCTTCAGCGCCTTCTACCGCTGGCTGCGCGAAGACTTCAAGGCCGACGCGGTGCTGCACTTCGGCACGCACGGCGCCCTCGAGTTCATGCCCGGCAAGCAGACCGGCCTGAGCGGCGACTGCTGGCCCGACCGCCTGATCGCCGACCTGCCCAACTTCTACCTCTACGCCTCGAACAACCCGAGCGAAGGCACGATCGCCAAGCGCCGCGCGGGCGCGACGCTGATCAGCTACCTGACGCCGCCGGTCGCCCAGGCCGGGCTGTACCGCGGGCTCGTCGATCTGAAGGCGTCGCTCGAGCGCTGGCGCACTCTGGAGCCGCAGGCGCACGGCGAGCGCGCCGACCTCGAAGCGCTGATCGCGACGCAGGCGGCGGAGCTCGAGCTGCGCGCGGCGCCGCCGGCCCAGTTGGTGTCGCAGGTCGCCGAACTCGAACACGCGCTGATCCCGCACGGCCTGCACGTCGTCGGCCGCGTGCCGAGCGCCGCGCAACGGGCCGACATGCTGAGCGCGATGCTCGATCCGGCCAGCGAGGTCGATCGCGGCATCGACGCGGCAACGATCGACGCGGTCGTGGCCGGTCGCCCGATCGAAGGCCACGACGAAGCCCGGCTCACGCGGCTGCGCGAACTCGCGACCGTCGCCCGGCAACTCGCCGCCGACAGCGAGCTCGACGGCATCGTCCACGCGCTCGACGGCCGCTACATGCGCCCGGCCCCCGGCGGCGACCTGATCCGCACGCCCGCCGTGTTGCCGACCGGGCGCAACCTGCACGGCTTCGACCCCTTCCGCATCCCCAGCGCCTACGCGCTGCGCGACGGCGCGCGCCAGGCCGCGAAGCTGCTGGAGCGTCACGCGGCCGACGGCCATGCGCTGCCCGAGACCGTCGCGCTCGTGCTGTGGGGCACCGACAACCTGAAGACCGAAGGCGCGCCCTTGGCGCAGGCGCTTGCGCTGCTCGGCGCGCTGCCGCGCTTCGACAGCTACGGCCGGCTCGCCGGCGCGACGCTCGTGCCGCTGGCCGAACTTGGCCGGCCGCGCATCGACGTGGTGATGACGCTCTCGGGCATCTTCCGCGACCTGATGCCGCTGCAGATCAAGCTGCTTGCCGAGGCCTGTCTGCTCGCGGCGCAGGCCGACGAGCCCGAGCACCTGAACTTCGTGCGCAAGCACGCGCTCGCCTACCAGCGCGAGCACGGCGGCGACATCGAGTGCGCCGCGCTGCGCGTGTTCGGCAACGCCGAGGGCGCCTATGGCGCGAACGTGAACCACCTCGTCGACAGCGGCGCGTGGTCCGAGGACGACGAGCTCGCCGAGACCTACACGCGGCGCAAGGGCTTCGCCTACGGCGTCAGCGGCCGGCCGCTCGCGCAGCCGAAGCTGCTCAACACGGTCCTTGCCGGCGTGCAGGTCGCCTGCCAGAACCTCGATTCGGTCGAGCTCGGCGTCACGACGATCGACACCTACTTCGACACGCTGGGCGGCATCAGCAAGGCGGTGGGTCGTGCGCAGCGCGAGCAGGGCCGCGATGCGCAGCTCGCCGTCTACATCGGCGACGCGACGCGCAACGGCAACGAAGGCGGCACCGTGCGCACGCTGGCCGAGCAGGTGGCGCTCGAGACGCGCACCCGCATGCTCAACCCGAAGTGGTACGAGGGCATGCTGGCCCACGGCTACGAAGGCGTGCGGCAGATCGAGGTGCACGTGACGAACACCATGGGCTGGTCGGCCACCACCGGTCAGGTCGCGCCCTGGGTCTACAAGCAGATCACCGACACCTTCATGCTCGACGCGCAGATGCGCGATCGGCTCGCGAAGCTCAACCCGACGGCGTCGGTGAAGGTGGCGCAGCGGCTGCTCGAAGCCTCGCAGCGCAAGTACTGGCAGCCCGACGACGCGACGCTCGCGGCGTTGCGCAATGCATCCGACGAACTGGAAGACCGCCTCGAAGGTGTCTTCGAAGGAGCCACAGCATGAGTGAAGTTGCGATCCCGATCGAGAAGATCGGCCGCGGTCCCGCGCCGCGAGCGAATCCCCGCGAGGACGGCGAAGGCAGCCTGCAGGTGCAGCTGGACCCGAAGGTGAAGATCGGCACCGCCAAGGTCTTCGCGATCTACGGCAAGGGCGGCATCGGCAAGAGCACGACGAGTTCCAACCTCTCCGCGGCCTTCAGCAAGATGGGCAAGCGCGTGCTGCAGATCGGCTGCGACCCGAAGCACGACAGCACCTTCACGCTGACGAAGAAGATGCTGCCGACGGTGATCGACATCCTCGAGACCGTCGACTTCCACGCCGAGGAACTGCGCCCCGAGGACTTCGTCTTCGAGGGCTACAACGGCGTGATGTGCGTCGAGGCCGGCGGCCCGCCCGCCGGCACCGGCTGCGGCGGCTACGTGGTGGGCCAGACGGTGAAGCTGCTGAAGGAGCACCACCTGCTGGAAGACACCGACGTCGTCATCTTCGACGTGCTCGGCGACGTGGTGTGCGGCGGCTTCGCGGCACCGCTGCAGCATGCCGACCGCGCCATGATCGTCACCGCCAACGACTTCGACTCGATCTTCGCGATGAACCGCATCGTTCAGGCGATCGGCGCGAAAGCGAAGAACTACAACGTTCGGCTCGGCGGCGTGATCGCCAACCGCAGCGCCGCGACCGACCAGATCGACCGCTACAACGAGCGCACCGGCCTCAAGCTCGCGGCGCACCTGCCGGACCTCGACGCGATCCGCCGCAGCCGCCTGAAGAAGTGCACGCTGTTCGAGATGGACGCGACGCCCGAGATCGAGGCGGTGCAGAAGGAGTACCTGCGCCTGGCCGCGTCGATGTGGCTCGGCTCCGATCCGCTGCCCTCGGTGCCGCTGAAGGACCGCGAGATCTTCGACCTGCTCGGCTATGACTGACCTCTCCTACCGCGAACGCCGCCGCGCGATCGAGCACTACTTCGATCGCACGGCCGCCGAGGCCTGGGCCCGGCTGACCTCGACCGCCCCGGTCAGCGGCGTGCGCGCCACCGTGCGCGCCGGGCGCGACCGCATGCGCGCGACGCTGCTGTCCTGGCTGCCCGACGACCTGAGCGGCCGGCGCATCCTCGATGCCGGCTGCGGCACCGGCGCGCTGGCGATCGAGGCCGCGCGGCGCGGCGCCGAAGTCGTCGCGATCGACCTGTCGCCGACGCTGGTCAACCTGGCGCGCGAGCGCACGCCGCCGGAGCTTTCGCGCGCGGCCTTGCGCCCGGAGGAGCCGCAAGGCGGCAGCGTCCAGTTCCTCGCCGGCGACATGCTCGACCCCGAGCTGGGTCACTTCGATCACGTCGTCGGCATGGATTCGCTGATCCACTACCGCCCGCAGGACGCGGTGCGCGTGCTCGGCTCGATCGCGCCGCGCAGCACCCGCTCGCTGCTGTTCACCTTCGCGCCGAGCACGCCGCTGCTCGGCACGATGATGAGCCTGGGCAAGCTGTTCCCGCGCGGCGACCGGGCGCCCGCGATCGAGCCGGTGCGCGAAGCCAGGCTGCGCCGCCTGATCGCCGCCGAACCCGCGCTTTCGGGCTGGCAGCCGGGCCGCTGCGAGCGTGTCGCGAGCGGGTTCTACATCTCGCAGGCGCTGGAGCTGGTGCGGCGATGAAGCACGCCGCCGCGACCCCGACGCTGCGTCGCCACGTGTGGCAGACGTGGACCCAGGTCGCGCCGCGCTTCCTGCCCTTCGCCGATGCGGCGTCGACCGAACTGCCGCTCGGGCGGCTGCTGCGGCTCGCGCTGTTCCAGGTCTCGGTCGGCATGGCCGCGGTGCTGCTGATCGGCACGCTCAACCGCGTGATGATCGTGGAGCTCGGCGTCGCGGCCTGGCTCGTGGCGGCGATGGTCGCGCTGCCCCTGGTGGTCGCGCCCTTCCGCGCGCTGGTGGGCTTTCGCTCCGACACCCACCGCTCGGTGCTCGGCTGGAAGCGCGTGCCCTTCATCTGGGCCGGCACCTGGCTCCAGTTCGGCGGGCTGGCGATCATGCCGTTCGCGCTGATCCTGCTGTCGGGCGACAGCCGCGGCCCGGCCTGGCTCGGCCCGGCGAGCGCCGCGCTCGCCTTCCTGCTGACCGGCGCCGGCATGCAGACGGTGCAGACCGCCGGCCTCGCGCTGGCCACCGACCTCGCCACCGAGAAGACGCGCCCGCGCGTCGTCGCGCTGATGTACGTGATGCTGCTGGTCGGCATGGTCGCCAGCGGCATCGTCTTCGGCCTGCTGCTCGCCGACTTCACGCAGATCCGGCTGATCCAGGTCGTGCAGGGCGCGGCCGCGCTGACGCTTGCGCTGAACCTGGTGGCGATGTGGAAGCAGGAGGCACGCGACCCGTCGCGTACCTCGGCCGCCGTCGCGCGCCCCGACTTCCGCAGCACCTGGCGCCGCTTCGCGCGCACCGGGCGCTCGCTGCGCTTCCTCGTCGCGCTGGGCCTGGGCACCGCGGCGTTCAGCATGCAGGACATCATCCTCGAGCCCTATGGCGGCGAGATCCTGCGCCTGTCGGTGTCGGCGACGACGACGTTGACCGCGACGATCTCGCTCGGCGCGCTGGCTGCCTTCATGCTGGCCGCGCGGCTGCTGGGGCGCGGGCTCGATGCGCACCGGCTCGCCGCCCTCGGTCTCGTCGCCGGCGTCGTCGCGTTCTCGGCGGTGATCTTCGCGGAGCCGCTGCATTCGGCGGTGCTGTTCGTCGTCGGCGCGGCGCTCATCGGCTTCGGCGGCGGGCTCTTCGCGGTGGGCACGCTGACCGCGGCGATGAGCCTGGAGACGCAGGGCCTCCACGGGATGGCGCTCGGAGCCTGGGGCGCGGTGCAGGCCGCCTGCGCCGGTATCGCGATCGCGCTCGGCGGCGCGGTGCGCGACGGCATCGGCGCGCTCGCCATGCAAGGCGCGCTCGGCGAGGCGCTGCGCAGCCCGGCCACCGGCTACAGCTTCGTCTACCACTGCGAGATGTACCTGCTGTTCATCGCGCTCGTCGTGCTCGGCCCGCTCGTGCGGCGCTCCCGGGCCGCCGCGGGCGCGAAGCCTTCCGACAAGTTCGGGCTGGCCGACTTTCCCGGCTAGTCCCCCACGCACACACCGGTCACGCAACGAGAGGAGAACCCCCATGGGCACTGGAGCGATCACTTCCTACATCGACGTCGCGCAGCTCGTGCTGTATGCGTTCTGGATCTTCTTCTTCGGGCTGATCTACTGGCTGCAGCGCGAGAGCAAGCGCGAGGGCTACCCGATGCACAGCGACCGCCCTGGCCGCGCGTACGTCGACGGCCTGCTCGACATGCCGCCGACCAAGACCTACTTGATGGCCGACGGCAGCACGCGCGAAGCGCCGCACGACCGCGACATGCTCCCGCAGGCACTGGCGGCTGAGCCGGTCGCCGCCTTCCCTGGCGCGCCGCTCGACCCGATCGGCAACCCGATGCACGCGGGCGTGGGCCCGGGCGCCTGGACCCGCCGGCTCGACTTCCCCGAGCGCCTGTCCGACGGCTCGACGGTGATCGTGCCGCTGCGCCGCGCGCCCGGCATGACGGTCAGTCCGAAGGACATCGACCCGCGCGGCCTGCCGGTGCTCGGCGCCGACGGCGAAGTGGGCGGCATCGTGCGCGAAATCTGGCTCGATCGCGCCGAGTTCATCGTGCGCTACCTCGAGCTCGACATCGCCAACGGCGCGAAGGGGCCGCAGGTGCTGCTGCCGATGGGCTTCGCGAAGATCGGCCGCGACGCGGTGACGGTGCGCGCGCTGATGGGCCATCAGTTCGCTGACGTACCGCGCCTGCGGCACCCCGACGAAGTGACCTCGCTCGACGAGGACCGCATCACCGCCTACTACGGCGCCGGCACGCTCTACGCCGAGCCGGGCCGCGCCGAGTCACTCCTCTGACGTCCGGCAGGAGCACCCGATGAGCGAAGGTCACCGCCACACCAACGGCCCGGAGCACGACTTCGAGCCGGACCCGGGCCTGCCGCAGAAGCTGCCGCCGGGCGAGACGCTGCTGTGGCAGGGCGCACCGGATTTCGCAAGCGTCGCGCGCCACGTGTTCCACCTGCGCAAGCTCGCCGCCTACTTCGCGGCGATGCTGCTGCTGCGCGGCGTCGTCGACTGGCAAGGCGGCGCCTCGGCGGCCGAGTCGATCGCGAGCATCGCGCGCTTCGCGGGGCTGGCGGCGCTCGGGCTCGCCCTGGTCGCGGGCATCGCCTGGCTCACCGCGCGCACCACCGCCTACACGCTGACCGACCGGCGCATCGTGCTGCGGGTGGGCATCGTGCTGAGCGTGAGCTTCAACCTGCCGCTCGCGCGCATCGAGTCGGCCGCGCTCAAGCTGCATGCCGACGGCAGCGGCCACCTGCCGCTCGTGCTCGCCGCGCCCGACAAGATCGCTTATCTGCACCTGTGGCCGCATGTCCGCGCGTGGCGGCTGGCGAGGCCCGAGCCGATGCTGATCTCGGTGCCCGACGCGCAGCGCGTCGCCGCGCTGGTCGGCGAGGCCTGGGGCCGGGTGCACGGGCGCGCCGTCGACCTGCAGGCGCAGGCTCCGGCCGCACCGAGCGCCGCTGCTGCGCTGCGCCCGGTACGCGGCCTCGCGGCGCACTGACGCACCACCGACGCACCGAGGACCAACGATGCTGCTGCGCCTGCCCCGCTTCGGCCGGCCCTTCGGGCTGGGCGACCTGATCGCGGCGATGCTGCTGGTGAGCCTCGCGGCAACCGCGGCGGTGCGCTGGTCGGGCACCGACATCCGCAGCCCCGACGCACCGGCGGTCGCGACGCGCGAGCTGCGCTTCGCCGACGCCGCCGACGGCAGCATCGCGGTGACCGATGCGCGCAGCGAGCGCCTGATCCACCGCTACGTCGGCGAGCACGGCTTCGTGCGCGGCGTGCTGCGCGGGCTCGCACGCGAGCGCCAGCGCGCCGGCTTCGGGCCGCAGCCGGCCTTCGAGCTGATCGCGCGCGCCGACGGCCGGCTGACGCTGAAGGATCCGGCGACCGGCCGGCTGGTCGATCTGGAATCGTTCGGGCCGGTCAACGCGGCCCAGTTCGCGCTGCTGCTCGAAGCCCGCGACGGAGCGCGTCGATGAACCGCCCCGGCGCCGCTTCGATCGCCGCGCCGCCGCGCCTGCCTTCGCGCGGCCGGCGCGAGCAGGTGCCGTGCTCGATCGAGCTGGCCCACACCGCCGACGACTGCCATGCCCACGTGGTGCTCGAAGGCTGTGAGGTCGGCCCGGGCGACGAGGTGCTGGTGCACGGCGCGCCGACGCAGATCGCCTGGGGCAGCCGGCGCGTGGTCGCGGCAAGCGCGACCGTCTCGCGCGCGAGCTGGCTCGGCCGGCTGTGGACGCGCATCGCCGCGCGCTTCGAGCTCGGCCTGCTCTACGAGGTGAGCTTCACCTCCCAGCGCTTCCCGGCGCGCAGCCCACGCCCGTCTTCGTCTTCGAGGAGCCCGTCATGACCACCGCCACCCTTGCCGCGACGCCGGAGCGCGCGCCGAACGAAGCGACGCAGCGCGCGCAGGAGGACACCGTCCTCAACCCGCGCTTCTACACGACCGACTTCGACGCGATGGACCGCCTGAACATCGAGGCGATCCGTCCGCAGTGGGACGCGCTGATGGCCGAGTTCGAGGCCGACACCAACCGCGAGCACTTCCAGCGCCCGCCCGACATGCTGGAGCAGGACTACTCGAAGTTGCCCGAGGGCCTGTACCAGGAGTTCGTCGACTTCCTCATCAGCTCGGTCACCAGCGAGTTCTCCGGCTGCGTGCTCTATGCCGAGATCAAGAAGCGCGTGACCAACCCCGACATGCGCGCGCTGTTCGGCTACATGGCGCGCGACGAGAGCCGCCACGCCGGCTTCATCAACCAGTGGCTGAAGGACTTCGGCATCGGCGTCGACCTCGGCTTCCTCGCGCGGGCGAAGAAGTACACCTTCTTCAAGCCGAAGTTCATCTTCTATGCGACCTACCTGTCCGAGAAGATCGGCTACGCGCGCTACATCACCATCTACCGCCAGACCGACCGGCATCCCGAGCTGCGCTTCCATCCGATCTTCAAGTGGTTCGAGCGCTGGTGCAACGACGAATTCCGGCACGGCGAAGCCTTCGCGCTGCTGATGCGCGCGCACCCCGAACTGCTGCGCGGGCGCAACCTGCTGTGGATCCGCTTCTTCCTGCTCGCGGTCTTCGCGACGATGTACGTGCGCGACCACGCGCGGCCCGAATTCCACGCCGCGCTGGGCGTCACGCCGGGCGACTACGACTTCCAGGTCTTCCGCATCACGACCGAGATCGC
This sequence comes from Methylibium sp., assembly GCF_035762065.1. GTDB lineage: Bacteria > Pseudomonadota > Gammaproteobacteria > Burkholderiales > Burkholderiaceae_C > Methylibium. Next base: position 160,745 of record NZ_DASTPW010000002.1, on the reverse strand, counting down.
CAAGCAGGTCTTCCCGGTGACGCTGAACCTCGACGATCCGCGCCTGCGCACGGGTTTCGAACGCCTGCGCCGCATCGCCGAGGCCAGCGCCGCGGCACGCGAGCGCGGCGGCTTGGTCGGCGCCTCGAAGCGGCTCGCGCTGGGGCTTGCGGCCGGCGCGACCTTCGTCCGGCTCTACCTGCTGCCGGTTCAGCGGCACGCGCTGCCCGAGCAGATGCGGCTCGCACCGGCGTGGTGAAGCCGGCCGCCCGGGCCTGACATGTCCGACATCGCGCAGACGCTGCTGGCCGCGCTCGGCTTCACCGTCTTCGCCTGGTGGTTCAGCACCGGCGTGATCCTGCATCTGGTCGGCCTGCGGCGCACCACCTTCAGCTGGACGATGCTCGGCGCGAGCGTGATGCTGCTGTTCGCGCTGACCGGCCTGTACGCGAGCCGCGATCACACGTCGGTCGCCTCGGCCTACTGCGGCTTCACCTGCGCGCTGCTGGTGTGGGCCTGGCAGGAGGTGGCCTTCCTGCTCGGCTTCGTCACGGGCCCGCGGCGCAGCGCGTGCGAGCGCGGCGTTCGCGGCGGGCGCCGCGCCTGGCATGCCTTCCAGACGGTGCAGCACCACGAGCTGGGGCTGCTGCTGCTCGGCATCGCGGTCTTCGCCGCCACCGCGGGCGGCGCCAACCAGACCGGCTGGTGGACCTTCGTGATCCTGTGGACGATGCGCCAGAGCGCCAAGCTCAACATCTTCCTCGGCGTGCGCAACCTGAACGAAAGCTTCCTGCCCGCGCACCTGAAGTACCTGGGCAGCTACTTCCGCCAGCACTGGATGAACCCGCTGTTCCCGCTGTCGGTGACGGCGGCGACGCTGTTCGCGGTGCCGCTGTGGCAGGCCGCGCTGTCGCCGGCGGCCACGCCGTTCGAGGCGACCGCGGCGGCACTGAACGCCGGGCTGCTGTCGCTCGCGATCCTCGAGCATTGGTTCCTGGTGCTGCCGCTGCCGTTCGACAAGCTCTGGCAATGGGGCCTGCGCTCTCGCGAGCCCGTGACCGTCACGGCCGAGCCGGCCGCGAACGTCGAGTTGCCGAGCCGCTGATCCTCGGCGGCACGCGCGCGGCGCCCGCGCCGACGCTGGGCACAGCGGTTGCCGAACTTCTCCATCGCCACCGGAGCCGCGCCATGGAGTCCAGCAACGCCATCATTCCCTACCTCTTCGCGATGACCCTGATCGTCGCGATCGCCATCGGCATCTGGCAGTACCTGAAGGTGCGCAAGTCGCAGCGCGAGCACCACCACTCGGCCGATGCACGAGCGCACGGCGATCGGCCGATGCGCCGTTGAGCGTCGCGCACCGCCTGCCGCCGCGCCTGGACGAACGCTCGGCACGACGCGGCACGGGCGTTGCCCCAGCCGGCTCGTCAACGGATCGGGCCATGGAACTCTTCGTCATCAATCTCGCGGCGCACGAGGCGCGCTGGCAGGCCGTCGCGCGGCAGTTCGAAGCGATGGGCCTCGCGTGCGAACGCCATGAGGCGAGCGACGGCTCGCAGCTGCCCGCGGCGGAGCGCGACGCGCTGTTCGACGCGGCGCTGAACCGCCGGCAATACCACCGTGCGCTGTGCGACGGCGAGATCGGCTGCTACGCCAGCCACCGCGCGCTGTGGCGACGGCTGCTCGCCTCGGGTGCGCCGAGCGCCGGCGTGTTCGAGGACGACGTCGAGCTCGCACCCGAACTGCCGCGCGTGCTGAGCGCGATCGCGCAGATGCCGCGCGGCTGGGACATGGTCAAGCTGGCCGGTCGCGCGGTCGAGAAAATCGACACCCAGCGGCCGCTCGCCTGGGAGCACACGCTGATCCAGTACCGCCGCGTGCCCTGCCGCACCAGCGGCTACGTGATCTCGCGCGCCGGCGCCGAAAAGCTGCTGAAGCGCCGCGCGCGCGTCGGCCGGCCGGTCGACGTCGACCTGCGCCACTGGTGGGAGTGCGAGCTGAACCTGTTCGGCGTGCAGCCCTATCCGGTGCGCGAGGCCGCGTCGAGCCGGGACTCCACGATCCACGGCCGCGCGGTGGCCCGCCCGGGGCTCGGCGCGCGGCTGCACAAGCTGGCGCTGCAGCTCGACTACTCGATCGCGAACGCGCGCGCCTGCCAGGCACGCCGGCCTCCGAGCTGGCGTGCCGAGCCGGCCGCCGCGGCAGCAGGCACCGGCACCCGCGCGGCGACGCGTCAGTCATGATCGAGCGGCCGACGCGCCAGCTCGTGGTGCTGCGGGCCGGCGACGGATCGCTGCATCGCGAGTGGATCGCCGACGCGCGGCGCGACTTCGATCTGTTCATCAGCTACTACGGCGACACGCCCGGCCGCCACCAGGCCGATGCGGACTTCTACGAGCACCGCCCCGGCGCCAAATGGCCCGGCATCGCCGCGCTGCTCGACGAGCACGACGACTGGATCGACGGCTACGACGCCGTCTGGTTTCCCGACGACGACCTGAGCGCGAACACCGGCACGATCGACCGGCTGTTCGCCTTCTTCCGCGCCCACGAGCTGTGCCTCGCGCAACCGGCATTGACGCGCGATTCGCCCTGCACCTGGCACACCTTGCGGCAAGACCCGCGCGCGCTGCTGCGCCACACCGGCTTCATCGAGGTGATGGCCCCACTGTTCAGCCGCGCGGCGCTGCGCGCCTGCCGCGCGAGCTTCAAGGAAAGCCCGAGCGGCTGGGGGCTCGACTGGATCTGGCCGCGCCTGTGCGCGCAGGCGGGCCTGAGCGGCATCGCGGTGATCGACGCGACCCCGGTGCGCCACACCCGCCCGCCCGGCGGCGAGCTCTACCGGCGCAACCGCGAGCTCGACCCGCGCGCCGACGCCGCGCGGCTGATCGCGCGCTACGGCCTGGCCGAGGTGCGCGCGGTCGCGAAATACTCGATCACGCGGCGCGTTGCCGCGCTGCCGCTGCCGGTGCACCGGCGGCTGCTCTACTGGCTCAAGCGACTCAATGGACGCCGCAAGCAGCTTGCCGCGCGCTAGCGGCCCGCCCGCCGGCGTCGTGCATCGCGGCCATGGCGGCGCGGCGGCCGCGATGGACGGCGAGACGCCGCTGCGCGCCGCCGGCCGGCGCCTGCTGCGCTACCTGCGGCCGCAGCGCGGCCTCGTCGCGCTGTCGATGCTGGCCTTCTTCGTCTCGGCCGCGCTCGAGCCGCTGCTGCCGGCGCTGCTCGCGCAGCTGATCGACCGCGGTTTCCAGCCGAGCCCCGCCTGGCCGATCGGGCTGGTGCCGGTCGCGGTGATCGGGCTGTTCGGGCTGCGCGGCCTGTTCGCCTTCGCCGGCAACGTCGGTTTCGCGCGCGCGACCTCGCGCGCGGTGCTCGCGCTGCGGGGCGACCTGATCGAGTCGGTGATGCGCGCCGACGCCAGCCTCTACGCGAGCCTGAGCCCCGGCGTCGCCGCCGCGCGCGTGATCAACGATCCGCAGAACGCGACCGCCGCGCTCGTGGGCGCCTCGACCTCGGTGCTGCGCGACGGCGTCACGCTGATCGCGCTGCTCGGCTACCTCTTCTATCTGAACTGGCAGCTGAGCCTGGTGTCGCTGGTGACCGCGCCAGTGCTGGGCTTCGTCGTGCGCCGGGTGCAGCGGCGGGTGATCGCCGCCGGCAGCCGCTCCTACGAATCGCAGGTGCGCCTGACCGGCATCGTCGACGACATCGCGCGCGCCTGGCGCGTCGTGCGCAGCTTCGACGCCCACGCCTTCGAGCGGCGGCGCTTCGGCGCCGAGGCCGAGCAGTTGCGCCGCCAGACGCTGAAGTCGGTGACCGCCGGCGCGTTGATGACGCCGCTGACGCAGCTGGTGTCGAGCGCCGGCGTCGCACTGATCGTCACGCTCGCGCTGGTCGATGCGCGCAACGGCGGCGCGACCGTCGGCCAGTTCGTCGCCTTCCTCACCGCGCTGCTGATGACGATCGCGCCGCTGCGCAGGCTGACCGACGTGACGCAGCCGATCGTCGGCGGCCTGATCCAGGCACGCGCCTGCTTCGCGCTGATCGACACGCCGAGCGAGCCCGACACCGGCACGCGCGAGCTGGCCCGCGCCCGCGGCGAGCTGCACTTCGAGCAGGCGAGCGTCGCCTATGCCGGCGCGGAACGGCCGGCGTTGCACGAGGTCGATCTGCACATCCCGGCCGGCCACACCGTCGCGCTGGTCGGGCCCTCGGGCTCGGGCAAGAGCACGCTGGTCGGAACGCTGCTCGGCTTCGTCGCGCCGCGCTCGGGCTGCGTGCGGCTCGACGGCATCGATCTCGCGAGCCTGCGCAAGGCCGCGCTGCGCCGGCAGTTCGCGGTGGTGTCGCAGGACATCGTGCTGTTCGACGCGCCGGTGGCCGACAACGTCGCCTACGCGCAGCCGCGCGACGACGCGAAGCTCGAAGCCTGCCTGCGTGCCGCCGACATCTGGGACTTCGTGCAGACGCTGCCGGAGGGTCTGGCCACGCCCATCGGCGTCAACGGCGGGCGGCTTTCCGGCGGCCAGCGCCAGCGCCTGGCGATCGCGCGGGCCCTTTACAAGGATGCGAGCGTCTGGGTCTTCGACGAGGCGACCTCGGCGCTCGACAGCGAGTCGGAACGGCTGGTGCAGCAGGCGATCGAGCGCTGGCGCGGCGAGCGCACGCTGCTGTTGATCGCGCACCGGCTGAGCACCGTGCGGCATGCCGACGCGATCCACGTGATGGCCGAAGGCCGCATCGTCGAAAGCGGCCGCCACGAAGAGCTGATGACCCGCGGCGGCATCTATGCCGCGATGGTCCGCGCGCAGGCGATCGACTGAAGGACGAGCGATGAGCCACACGCTGCAGAGCCTGGTGCTGCCCAACCTCGAAGTGGCGGCCGACGAGTCGATGTACCTGCGGCTGAACGACCGGGCCTGGGCGGTGCTCGGCACGCCGAGGCTGCTGTTCGAGCGCGGCGGCGTCGCCTCGACCGACACCTTCTACAACGGCCTGACGGTCGGCGTCTGGCGCCGGCTTTGCGCGGTGCGCAGCCTCGCGATGGAGCTCGAAGGCGAAGGCTCGTTCGTGGTGAGCTTCGGGTTGCACCGGCTCGGCCAGGCCTCGGCATGGCTCGCCGAACAGGCGGTGAGGCTCGAGCCGGGCCGGGCGCATCGCATCGAGCTTCCGGCCTTCGCGACGCTGCATGACGGGCTGCTGTTCGCCCGGCTGCGCTCGCTCGAGGCCGGCGTGCTCGACGCGGCCCGCTACGTCACCGACGACGAGCCGCCGAACGCGGTGCGGCTGGGCCTCGTGATCACGCACTTCGACCGCGTCGCGCAGGTGATGCCGGCGATCGAGCGCATCGGCCGCCAGGTGCTCGCGCGGCCGGACCTGCAGGGCCGCGTCACGCTGACCGTGGTGGACAACTCGCGCAATCTGCCGGCGGTGTCGCAGCCCGGCACCACGGTGATCACGAACCGCAACTTCGGCGGCACCGGCGGCTTCGCGCGCGGCCTGCTCGAGCTGATCGACGGCGGCCAGCACAGCCACGCGCTGTTCATGGACGACGACGCCTCCTGCGAGAGCGAGTCGATCGCGCGCAGCTTCGCGCTGCTGGAGCACGCGCGCGATCCGAAGCAGGCGGTCGCCGGCTCGCTGCTGCGCGAGGCCGCGCCCTGGCACCTGCTGGAGAAGGGCGCGCGCTTCGACCATCAGGTGCGCCCGATCTCCCCTGGCCTCGACATGCGCCGCGTCGAAGACCTGCTGCGGGCCGAACGCGCGAGCGCGGCGCCCGACTACGGCGCCTGGTGGTTCTTCGCCTTCCCGCTGCGCGAGGTGCGCCACTTCCCCTTCCCCTTCTTCGTGCGCGGCGACGACATCCAGTTCGGCTTGGCGAACCGCTTCACGATCGCGACGCTCAACGGCGTCGGCTGCTTCGGCGAGGACTTCGGCGTCAAGCACAGCCCGCTGACCGCCTACCTCGACGCGCGCTACCACCTGGTGCTCGCGTTGCTCGATCGCGCGGGCGCGGCGTCGCGGGTGCGCTGGGTCGCGACCCGGCTGTTCCTCAAGGCGCTGACCAGTTACCACTACAGCAGCGCGCGCGCGGTGACGCTCGCCCTGCGGCACGTGATGCAGGGCCCCGACTTCTTCCGCGAGCACCTCGATCTGCATGCGGTGCGCGCCGAGATCGGCGCCTGGCTGCCGCGCGAGAAGCTCGCGCCGCTCGACCACGGGCAGCGCGGCCTGCGGCCGGCACGCCGGCGCGAGGAGTCGCCGCTGCGCCGGCTGGCGCGTGCGCTGACGCTGCAGGGCTTCGTGCTGCCGCGTGCGCTGCTGATGGACCGCACCACCGTGCTCGACAAGAGCTTCCACGGCCGCGCGAGCGCGGTGTTCCGTTACCGGCACGTGCTTTACGAACACGCCGGCAGCGGCACCGGCTACCTCGCCCACTTCGACCGCAAGCGCTTCTTCGCCGAGCTGCGCGCCTTCGTGGCCACCTGGTTCGCGTTCCGGCGCCGGCTCGGGCCGCTGCAGCAGGCCTACGAGCGCGGCGTCACCGAGATGAGCACCGCGGCGTTCTGGCGCCGCACCTACCGGCCCGCGCCGTCGCGGGCGCCGGCGCCCGCGACGCAGCCCGAGGCAGCGGTGTCGGTCGCGGACGGCTGAGGCGCGCCCCGGCGCGGCATGCGCCTTGCCCGACCGGGCCGTTGCGTCTTCGTTGCCGAGCCGACGCCAATGAGCCCGTCCCCAATGTCGCCCTCCTCGCCACCGCCGCCTCCGGCCGCCGCCCAGCCTGCCGCGGGCGACGAGCCGTCGACGATCGGCGTGCTGGAGGAAGAAGCCCGGATCGGGCGCGAGCGCGTCGTCACCGGCGTCCTGCACATCCACAAGACGGTGCACGACGAGACCGAGGCGCTGCATGAAACCGGCTTCCAGGAATACGCGGAGGTGCGCCGCGTGCCGATCGGCCGCGTGGTGGATGCCGCCAGCCCGCCGCGCACCGAGCGGGGCGTGACGATCGTGCCGGTCTACGAGGAGCGCGTGCGCATCGTGCGCGAGCTGGTGCTCGCCGAAGAACTGCACGTCAGCCTGCGCCGCGTGCCCTTCGATCGGACGCTGCAGTTGAGCCGGCGGCGCGAGCGGGTGAGCGTCGAGCACCGCGACGTCGCGCCGGACGGGTCGACCACGCGCGACTGAACGGGCGGCATGCCCATTGCCGAACTTCTCGGGCGGGAAGCGTCGTCGCATCGTCCAACACCCACACCAGTCACGGCACCTGCAGTGCCGCAATCGCCGAGGCTCCGTGCGAACGCCGCGGAGCGAGGCATCAAGGAGATCTGAAATGAGCAGCACGGTCGTAGCCATGTTCGACGACTACAGCAGCGCGGAGCGCGCCGCGGAGGCGCTACGCGACACGGGCATCGCGCCCGACGCGATCAACCTCAGTTCCGACGGCACGCGGATGACGCAGACGCCGTCGACCACCACGCCTCACCAGGACCGCCGCGGCTTCTTCGCGAAGCTGTTTGGCCTGGGCGAAGACGAAGACGACTCGGGCCACTACGCCGAGGCGGTGCGTCGCGGCAGCACGCTGCTCAGCGTGCGGCTCGACGACACGCAGGACGACCGCGCCGACGAGGTGCGTTCCATCCTCGAGAAGCACGGCGCCGACGACATCGACCGGCGCGTCGAGTACTGGCGCTCGGGCGGCTACACCGGCTACGACCCCACCGCGCAGCCCTACGGCGCCGACGAGATGGAGCGCGAGCGCGCGGCCTACGCCGGCGTGAAGGACGGCGGCTCGATGCAAGTCGTGCAGGAAGAACTGGCGGTGGGCAAGCGCACCGTGCAGAGCGGCGGCGTGCGCGTGCACCGCCGCCTGATCGAGACGCCGGTCGAGGAGGACATCGAGCTGCGCGAGGAGCGCGCGGTGGTCGATCGCCGCCCGGTCGACCGCCAGGCTTCGCCGGCCGACCTGCAGAACGCCTTCAGCGAGCAGACGATCGAGGTGCGCGAGAGTCGCGAGGAGCCGGTGGTCTCCAAGACCGCGCGCGTGGTCGAGGAGGTGCAGGTCGGCAAGAAGGTCACCGGCCGGACGGAAACGATTCGGGACTCGGTGCGCCGCAGCGACGTCGAGGTCGAGGGCCTGCACGACCAGCCAGCGGCCGGCAGCGGCGTGGGCGGCATGGCCGGCGCGATGGCGCGGCCGGTCTACCGAGGCCCGGAGCGGCGCATGAACCCGGTGGGCAGCTACACCGGCAAGGAACGGCGGATGGCGGCCTGATCCCCTGACGCGAGGCCGCCGGCGCGTCAGCCGGCGGCCTCGCCGCCTTCAGTCGGCGGCAGGTTCGAGCAGCGCCGGGCTCCAGTCGCTGCGCGCGCCGTCGCGATGCAGGCGGTGCGCGGTGTAGCGCGCATCGGTGAACACCATGCCGCTGCGATCAATGATCGCCGCCGGTTGCCGCACGCATTTGCGCTCGCCTTCGACGATGCCGCCCAGGTCCGGGAAGCGCAGTGCGCCGGGCGCGATCGGCGCGATCTTGCGGAAGACGCTGACGCCGGGGCGCCTCGAGGGCTCGTCGTGGCGGCGGTGCGTCGCGAGCGACACCACTTCGAGCGCGCGCGAGGCCGAGGCCGCGAGCACGACGAGGCCGAGGTCGTCGTAGACCAGCGTGTCGTGCAGCATGAACAGCCCGCCGAGCTTCAGCGCCGGCAAGTAGAGCGCGAGTTCGGCCGACAGGTGCGCGTAGGTGTGCAGCGAGTCGAAGAACATGAAATCGAACTCACCCTGCGCGACCAGCGCGCGGGGGTCGAGCTGCAGCGAATCGGCGTGCAGCGGCTGGATCGACCCGGCGAGCGCACTGCCCTCGAACATCGGATGCGCGGTCGGCTGTGGATCGATCGTGACCAGCTGCGCCGCCTCGCCGCCGTCGAAGCGCGCGCCGGCGGCCAGGTGGCAGGTCGAGAAACCACGCGAGGTGCCGGTCTCGAGCAGGCGGCGGCTCGCGGTGTTGACGACCAGCGTGTAGAGCAGGTCGGCGACAGGCACCTCCACGCAATCGAATTGCACGCGGGTGTACTGCTGGCGGCAGGCCGGCACGTCGTCCATCGAAAGGGGGCGATGCTCGTGGCGCGGTGGCAGGTGGTAGCCGCCGGTCGGCAGGTCGTACAGCGCGCGGCAGGCGCGCGCGGCCTCGGGCAAGGCGCTCAGCAGATGCTCGAACATGACGGCGGATCTCGGAAGCGAGGGCTGGGCCGTGGCGGGCAAGCCGCGCACCGGCTGCGGGCCGGGCGCTCGCGTCAATCGTTCAGGCGCCTCAGCACGCGGCAAGGGTTGCCGGCGGCGACAACGCCCGGGGGCACGTCGCGCGTGACGACGCTGCCCGCGCCGACGACCGAGTTCTCGCCCACCGTGACGCCCGGGTTGACGATGACGCCGCCGCCGAGCCAGACGCCGTCGGCGATCGTCACCGGCAGCGCCGATTCCCAGCCGGCACGGCGCAGCGCGGCGTCGATCGGGTGGGTCGCGGTGTAGAGGTGGACGCCGGGGGCGATCTGGACTTCGTCGCCGATCGTGATGCGGTTGCAGTCGAGCATCACGCAGCCGAAGTTGATGAAGCTGCGCGCGCCGATCGAGATGTTGAAGCCGTAATCGCAGCGCAGTGTCGGGCGGAGCACCGAGCCTTCGCCGAAGCGGGCGAACAGGTCCTCGAGCAGCGCCCGGCGCTCCGGCTCGGCGCCCGACGCGCTTGCGTTGAAGCGGTCGACCCGGGTCTGCGCGCGCACCTGGGCCGCGACGAGCTCCGGGTCGCTGGCGAAGTAAGGCTCGCCGGCGAGCATCCTTGCGCGCTGCCCCTCGCCCGCCGTGGCGGGCATCGAGGGGCGCCGACTCAACGCTTGCCCAGGGTGAGCAAGGCCCAGACGACGGGAGCGAGCAGAAGCCAGAAGGGAAGCAGCATGACCATCGGTTTCTCCTGCGGCGAAACGGGCCGCCGCTGAAGCCAGATGGCAAGCGCGGCTCCTGGACAGCCGCGCTGGAAAGAATGGTGGACCCGGGGGGAATCGAACCCCCGTCCGCAAGCCATCACCGGGTGGATCTACATGCTTAGCGGCCTGGTTTGGATCTCACGCCATCGCCGCGCAGGTGCACGCTGCGGGAGGCGCCAGTCACCTAGATCTCGCCTTGCGCCAAGTGACCCGACGCAAGACCAGCCGATGTGCATGACGTCTCAGCCTTCGGCCTTGCGGCTTGGGCCCGGCCCATCGGCCTGCCGTTGAGACGCTCACCGGTGTTTAAGCGGCGAGGGCGAAACGATCTTCGTTCGCAGTTGGTTTGTTTCAGCTGGATTTACGAGCTCACTGATGCTCGGCATGCCCCATTCCAGATCCGCACCCACGTCGAAACCAGGTCGGGCCCAAGAACGCGATTCTAGGAGGCGCCATGTTCACGGCGCCGCTGAAGGCTTTGCTCAGCGCAGGGCGAAATCGACGCGCGGCGTGGGCCCGTCGTCCTTCAGGCCGTCGCGGCCGAGCTTCGAGGCGGTGAGCAGCACCCGCTCGGGCGGCACGCGCGCGACCAGCTCGGCCTTGACACGATCGCCGCGGCGGTCGGCCAGCGCGCGCAACGCGGCATCGTCGATCGGCGCGCTCGCGGCAAGCAGCGACCGCATCTCGGCGGGCGGCAGATCCTTCGTGAAGCCGAGCGCGTTGCGCGGCTTGGTCTTGAGTTCGGCCGCCTTGTAGGCGGCGGCGAGCCAGCGGTCGCGCTCGTCGGCACCGAGCGTCACGCCGTCGGGCAGCTCGCCGAGCGACTTCGCCTTCGCCGCGCGCATCAGCCGCTCGACATGCTGCTGGCGCAGCGCGGCCTCGTCGGCGGCGCGGTCGGCATGGCCGGTGGCTTCGAGCTTGAGCGCCGGGCGATCGATCAAGGCCTTCGCAAGCGCATCGAGCCGCTGGGTGGCCGCGTCGTCGAGTTCGCTCGATCCGGGCGCGAAAGCGACGTGGCCGAGGTCGTCGGCCTTGCCGTTGCCGCCGCCGAAGGCGTTCGCGAGCAGCGAGAACGGCGCCGTCACCGCCTTGGTGATCAGGTTGACGAGCACCCGCGCGATCACGCCGCCGATCGAGAACTGCGGATCGTCGAGGCTGCCGCTGACCGGCAGATTCACGTCGATCACGCCGTTGCGGTCCTTCAGCAGCGCGACCGCGAGCTGCACCGGCAGCTTCAGCGCGTTCGGGCTCTCGACGCGGTCGCCGAAGGTGAGCTGGTCCAGCACCAGCTGGTTCTCGGCTTCGAGCCGGCCGTCCTTGATGCGGTAGCGCACCCGCATCGTCAGCGTGCCCTTCTCGACGCCGTAGCCGGCGTAGCGCGTGGAATAGCCGCTCAGCCGCGTGATGTCGATGCCGCGCGCGCTCGCGGTGATGTCGGTCGCGAGCCGCGCGCCGAGCGGATGGATGCTGCCGCCGATCTCCAGCGGCGCGCTGCCGTCGACGCGGCCGGCAAGCTTGACCGCCGCCGGCTGGGGATCGCTCCATGCGAGCGCCGCGACCTCGCCGGCCACGCCGGTGAGCCGCGCCGAATAGTTGGGACGGATGAAGTTGTCGGTGAAATCGATCTCGCCGCGCGCGACGCGGATGCCTTGCCAGCGCAGTTGCGCGCCCGGCGCTTCCGGCTGCTTCGCCGCGGCCGGTGCGGACCCCGGCGCCGCGTTCTCGGCCCGCGTCAGCGAGCGCCGATCCCCGCCTTCCTTGACAACGATGTCGCGCAGGTTGACGCGACTTTCGGCATCGATGATCACGCGGCCGTAGAAATCCTCCAGGCTCACGCGGCCGAGGTCGGCCTGCAGCGGCGCGGCTGCGTCGGCGGTCGGGCTCGCGCGCCACAGCAGCTCGCTGCCGTCGAGGCTCAGGCGCCTGAAGCGCAGGAGTTCCGCGTCGTTGAGCTTGTCGCGCGCGCGCAGCTCGCGCAGCGCGGCGGCGCCCTTCCAGCGCAGCGAAGCGAGCGGCTGCAGGGCGGTGCCCTCGAGCTTCAGTTCGCCTTTCGCGTCGAGCTTGGCCGACTGCAGCGTCGCGTTGATCCGCGGCTCGAGGTAGGGCTGCAGGCCCGCGAGATCGAAGGCGGCGATCTCCACGCGGCTCGCCAGCGCGAGCGGCTGCGGCACGACCTCGCCCTTCAGCTCGATGCGGCCGGAGCGGCCGGCTTCGGCGGAAAGCTCGAAGGCGACCGGCCGGGCCATGTCGCTGGACGCACCCGCGAGCTTCGCGTCGATGCGCTTGAACGCGTGCACGGCGGCGCCGGCCGCATCCGTCGCGCGCACCTCGATACCGACGGCCTGCGCGCTCGCGTCGCTCACCGTCCACCCGGCAGGGCTGGCGTCGACTTCGGCACGCAGGTCGATGCGACCGGCTCCGATGCGCACCGGCAGAAGATCGCGCCACGGCAAGAGCCAGGCGGCGGGGGCCCACTGTTCGAGCCGCGCCTTCGCCGCGACGTGGCGCTCGGCGAGCGCGATGCGCGCCTCGAGCTGCAGCTTCGCGCCCTCGTCGTCCGCGCCGCGCAACAGCAGCGCCGCCGGCGCGGCACCGCTGCGATCGCCGAGCCCGTCGACACGCAGCGACTCGATCGCGAAGCGCCGTGGCTGCAGCCAGGCGCCGTGGGACAGCGCCAGTGCGCCGGCGTCGAGCTCGATCGCGTCGATCGCCCAGGCGAAAGCCGTCTTGGCGCCGCGGGCAGGCGCGGCGGCTTGCGCGCTGGTCGCCTCGGGCGGGGCTTTCGCTGTCAGCCGTGCCAGATCGGCCTCGAGCTTCGGCGCATGCACGCGCAGCTTCGCGATCCGCGCCTCGCCGGCCAGCGGGCGCAGGTCGAGCCCTTCGACCGCGAGCCGATCGACCGCAAGGTCGAGCGCGGGCTGCGCGACGCGCGCCGCGAACCCCGACAGCGCCGCGCTGCCGGTGACGCGCAGCAAGGGCGGCTCGGGCGCGTCGCGCCGTTCGAAGTCGATGTGGAGCGCGACATCGAGCCGGCCGCCGCGCGGCTCGAAAGGCAGCGCACCCAGCTGCTGCGGAAACTGGCTTGCGAGCGCCTCGGCCCAGGCCACCACGTCGATCCCGCTCAGGTTCACGTCGATGCTCGAACGCAGGCCCTGCTGGAAGGGCAGCGTCCTGCCTTGCACGTCGATGCGGCTGCCATCGAGCGTGGCGACGAGTTGCGGCTCGACGTCGATCGCGATCTTCGACGGCAGGTTCGAGACGAAGGGCACGCCGAGGCTCAGGCCGTCGAGCAGGTGCTCGGTGCCGGCGACGCGATCGACGAAGCGCATGCGGCCGCCCGCGAGTCGCAGGTTGTAGAGCGCGAAGCGCGCCGGCTTCGCATCGGCCGGCGCCGGCGGGCGGCGCGCCAGCGCATCGAGCAGCGGCGAGACGTTGAAGCGCCGGGCCTGCAGGCGTTCAAGTTCGACGACCGGCTCGTTCACCTCGACGCGTTCGAGCACCGGCGCGAAACGCCACAGCGATTCGGTCGAACCGTCGGCGACGATGCGCGCGATGCGCAGCCACGGCGCTTCGGCTGGGCCGAGCCGCAGGCCTTCGAGCGTCGCGCGCAGCGACCACGGCGCGAACGAAAGCCGCTCGATCGTCAGCGGCGCGCCCAACGCTTCGCTCGCGGCGGCCTCGATGCGCGGCTTCGCGAGAAGCGGCAGCGCCCAGCCGGCGAGCAGCGTCCACGACAGCGCGAGGACGATCAGCGCCGCCGCCGCGATGCGCAGCCGCCGCCCGCCGAGGCGCTGCCGGATCGAGGCCAGCGCCGGAGTGTTCATCGCTTCAGCTTGCGAGCTCGATCAGCTCGAGCAATGCCATCGGCGTCGCGATCACCGCATCGGCCTGCCAGGTCGAGACCTCGGCCGCGGCGCCCAGGTAGCCGTAGCCGGCGACGACGGCCGGCATGCCGGCGGCGTGAGCGGCCTGCACGTCGCGCAGGTCGTCGCCGACGTAGATCGCCTCGTCCGCCCGCACTCCGAGCCGCGCGCAGGCTTCGAGCAGCGGCGCCGGGTGCGGCTTGGCATGCGCGGTGGTGTCGCCGCAGATGAGCGTGGGCGTGCGCAGGCCCAGGCCGGCGAGCACGCGCGGCGCGAAGCGTTCCGCCTTATTGGTCACCACGCCCCAGGCGAAGCCGTGCTCGACCAGCGCGTCGAGACTCGCGCGCACGCCGTCGAACAGCACCGAGTCGCGGTCGAGCGCCGCGTCGTACTCGTTCAGGAACTCTTCGCGCAGCGCTTCGTAGTCGGGCATGCCGGGGTGCACGTCCAGGCCGGCGGCGAGCATGCCGCGCGCGCCCGACGACGCGACCGGGCTCAGCTGCGCGATCGGCAGGGCCGCAAGGCCGCGACGCTCGCGCATGCGATTGAGGGCGCCGCCGAGATCGGGTGCGGTGTCGGCCAGCGTGCCGTCCAAGTCGAACAGGACCGCGCGCACGGCGAAGCGCGGACGTCTCGCACGGGATGCATCCGAGGCTGCGTTCATGGCTTGCGGCACGCGAACATGTAGTTGACGCTGGTGTCGTCGTTCAGGCGGTAGCGCCGCGTCACGGGGTTGTATTGGAGCCCGCGCGTGGCGGTGACTTCGAGGCCGGCGTCGCGGCACCAGCGCGCCAGCTCGCTTGGCCGGATGAAGCGCGCGTACTCATGGGTCCCGCGCGGCAGCAGCCGCAGGAGGTACTCGGCGCCGACGATCGCGAAGAGGAAGGACTTCGGGTTGCGGTTCAGCGTCGAAAAGAAGACGTGGCCGCCCGGCTTCGCGAGCGCGGCACAGGCGCGCACCGTCGACGCGGGGTCGGGCACGTGTTCGAGCATTTCCATGCAGGTGACGACGTCGCGGCTGGCCGGCGCTTCTTCGGCCAGCGCCTCGACGGCGATCTCGCGGTAAGCGACCGACGGCGTCTGCGCCTCCATTGCATGCAGCTGCGCGACCTTCAAGGCCTTGCCGGCGAGATCGATGCCGAGCACCTCGGCACCCGCGCGCGCCATGGCGTCGGAGAGGATGCCACCGCCGCAACCCACATCGACTGCCTGCTTGCCGGCGAGCCCGCCCACTTGCCTGGCGATCCACTCGAGCCGCAACGGGTTGATCTGGTGCAGCGGACGGAACTCGCTTTCCGGGTCCCACCAGCGATGCGCGAGTTCGCTGAATTTGGCGAGTTCGCGCGGGTCGGCATTGGTCGTCGTCATGGGCGGCGATGCTAGCCGGAGGCATCGCGCCGACGCGCTTAGCCATCCGCTGCGAGCAGGCAAAAAAGAACCCCGCCGCAGCGGGGTTCCGATCTCGGCTCGAGGCCGATCGAGCAAGGCTTACTTGTTGCGCGTGCCGACGACCTCGATCTCGGTGCGGCGATTCTTGGACTTGCCTTCGCGGGTCTTGTTGTCCGCGACCGGTTGCTTCTCGCCCTTGCCTTCGGTGTAGATCCGGTTCTGCTCGATGCCCTTCGACACGAGATAGGCCTTCACCGACTCGGCGCGGCGCTGCGACAGCTTCTGGTTGTAGGCGTCCGAGCCGTCGGAGTCGGTGTGGCCCACGGCGATCACGACTTCGAGGTTCATGCCGCTGATCTTGCTGACCAAGTCGTCCAGCTTCGCGCGGGCGTCCGGCTTCAGCACGGCCTTGTCGACGTCGAAGAAGGCGTCGGCGGCGTAGGTGACCTTCTCGCTGACCGGCGCAGGCGGCGCCGGCGGCGGGGGCGGGGGCGCGACCGGAGCAGGAGCCGGCGGCGGCGGGGGCGGCGGCGGGGGCGGGGGCGGCGGGGACGCGCCGTCGCAACGCTTGTCGGCGGTGGCCGGCGACCAGAAGCCGTCACGCCAGCAAAGTTCGTTGGTACCGTTCTTCCAGACGTTGCCGTCTACGTTTTTCCAGTTGTCGGTCGAGCCCGCCGCAGGCGTACTCGGCGAAGAAGCGCAACCGCCAAGCGCGACAACCGCGAAGAGCGCTGCCACCTGGTTTAACTTGTTCATGTTTCTCCTCTCGGGTAGACCGCGATCGTGCGGCAAACGTCGACCGACTGCTTGAATGCATCAGCGGCATTGAAGAGCACGCGCCGCTGAAAATCGACGAGGCATTCTGCCATAGGGCCTCCTGCGAACAAGCGGCAAGCCACGCGCCATGCGGCTTCGCGAGGTGCTGTTGCTGTCGAACGACAAGCACCGACACATAGAATTCATGCCAGTTCGCTCCTGCGAATCCTCGCGTCGGACAGCCCCCTGAAAACCGGTCGGTGCCGTCCTACATAGCCTCTCGTTCCGGTCCCGTCGCATGAGCTCATTCGCCAAGGAAACCCTGCCCATCAGCCTCGAAGAGGAGATGCGCCGCAGCTACCTCGACTACGCGATGAGCGTGATCGTCGGCCGCGCCCTCCCTGACGCGCGCGACGGCCTGAAGCCGGTGCATCGTCGCGTGCTCTACGCGATGCATGAGCTCAACAACGACTGGAACCGGCCCTACAAGAAGAGCGCGCGCATCGTCGGCGACGTCATCGGCAAGTACCACCCGCACGGTGACAGCGCGGTCTACGACACGATCGTGCGGATGGCGCAGGACTTCTCGCTGCGCCACATGCTGGTCGATGGCCAGGGCAACTTCGGCAGCGTCGACGGCGACAACGCCGCGGCGATGCGCTACACGGAGATCCGCCTCTCGAAGATCGCCCACGAGATGCTGGCCGACATCGACAAGGAGACGGTCGACTTCGGCCCCAACTACGACGGCAGCGAGAAAGAGCCGCTAGTGCTGCCGACGCGGCTGCCGAATCTCCTGATCAACGGCAGCGCGGGCATCGCGGTGGGCATGGCGACCAACATCCCGCCGCACAACCTCAACGAGACGGTCGATGCCTGCCTGCACCTGCTGAAGAACCCGGAAGCGTCGATCGACGAGCTGATGGAGATCGTGCCGGCGCCCGACTTCCCGACCGCCGGGATCATCTACGGCTTGAACGGCGTGCGCGAGGGCTACCGCACCGGCCGCGGCAAGGTCGTGATGCGCGCGAAGGTCCATTTCGAGGACATCGACAAGGGCGCGCGCCAGTCGATCATCGTCGACGAGATCCCCTACCAGGTGAACAAGAAGACGCTGCTCGAGCGCATGGCCGAGCTCGTCCACGAGAAGAAGCTCGAAGGCATCAGCCACATCCAGGACGAGTCCGACAAGTCCGGCATGCGCGTCGTCATCGAGCTCAAGCGCGGCGAAGTGCCGGAGGTCGTGCTCAACAACCTCTACAAGCAGACCCAGCTGCAGGACAGCTTCGGCATCAACATGGTCGCGCTGGTCGACGGCCAGCCGAAGCTGTGCAACCTCAAGGACCTGGTCGAGGTCTTCCTCGACCATCGCCGCGAGGTCGTCACGCGCCGCACCGTGTTCGAACTGCGCAAGGCGCGCGAACGCGGCCACGTGCTCGAAGGTCTTGCGGTGGCGCTCGCGAACATCGACGAGTTCATCGAGATCATCAAGAACTCGCCGACGCCGCCGCTGGCCAAGCAGGCATTGATGGACAGGAGCTGGGACTCGTCGCTGGTGCGCGAGATGCTGACCCGTGCCGAAGGCGAAGCGCCGGGCGGACGCGAGTCCTTCCGCCCAGAGGGCCTGCCGCTGCACTACGGCATGCAGTCCGACGGCCTCTACCGCCTCTCCGACGACCAGGCGCAGGAAATCCTGCAAATGCGCCTCGCGCGCCTGACCGGCCTGGAGCAGGACAAGATCGTCGGCGAATACAAGGACGTGATGGCGCAGATCGCCGATCTGCTCGACATCCTCTCGAAGCCCGAGCGCGTCGCGGTGATCATCGGGGACGAGCTGCTCGCGCTGAAGCAGGAGTTCGGCGGCACCAAGCTCGCCGCACGCCGCAGCGTCGTCGAGCACAACGTCCAAGAGCTCGGCACCGAAGACTTGATCACCCCGACCGACATGGTCGTCACGCTGAGCCACACCGGCTACGTGAAGAGCCAGCCGCTCGCCGAGTACCGCGCGCAAAAGCGCGGCGGGCGCGGCAAGCAGGCGACGCAGACCAAGGAAGACGACTGGATCGAGCAGCTCTTCATCGCCAACACGCACGACTGGATGCTGTGCTTCAGCAACCGGGGCCGCGTCTACTGGCTCAAGGTGTGGGAGGTGCCGCAGGGCGGGCGCGCGGCGCGCGGCAAGCCGATCGTCAACATGTTTCCGTTGCAGCCGGACGAGAAGATCACCGTCGTGCTGCCGCTGACCGGCGAGTTCCGCAGCTTCCCCGCCGACCACTACATCTTCATGTCGACCGCGCTCGGCACCGTGAAGAAGACGGCGCTCGACGAGTTCAGCAATCCGCGCAAGGCCGGGATCATCGCGGTCGACCTCGACGAGGGCGACCACCTGATCGGCGCCGCGCTCACCGATGGCAAGCACGACGTGATGCTGTTCTCCGACGGCGGCAAGGCCGTGCGCTTCGCCGAGGACGAAGTGCGCCCGCTGGGCCGCACCGCGCGCGGCGTGCGGGGCATGACGCTCGAACCCGGGCAGACGGTCATCGCGCTGCTGGTCGCCGAGGACGAAACGCAGAGCGTTCTGACGGCCACCGAGAACGGCTTCGGCAAGCGCACCTCGATCGTCGAGTACACGCGTCACGGCCGCGGCGGCAAGGGAATGATCGCGATCGTGCAGAGCGAGCGCAACGGCAAGGTCGTCGCCGCCACGCTGGTGCGTCCGGCCGACGAGATCATGTTGATCACCGACCGTGGCGTGCTCGTGCGCACGCGCGTCAGCGAAATCCGCGAGCTGGGCCGCGCGACGCAGGGTGTCACGCTGATCGCACTGGACGACGGCTCCCAGCTCGGCGGCCTGCAGCGCATCGTCGAGAACGACGCCGGCGAAGCGCCCGAATCGAGCAACTCCAACGATGCTCCGAGCGACGGCGCCCCCGTCGATTCGGCATGACCTGCGCTCGCCGTCCGGCGCTCGCCGTGGCGCGCTTCGCCTCCCTCGTGTTCGTCGTCGCCGCAAGCGCATCGCCCGCCCAGCAGGCCGCCGGCTCGAAAGTGCAGCCGGCATCCTCGCCCGCTCCCGCCGCCTCGATGCCGATCCCGCTGGCGCCGACCGCCAGCAAGCGCGAGTTCGCGCAGCGCTTCGTGCTGCTGCAGCAGCCGTCGATCGATAACCTGGTGCGTAACCTCGTTGAAAGCCCGGCGCGTCAACTGATGGCCGCCGGAGATCCGGTGCTGATGACGCGCGTGCCGGCCGACAAGCGCGAGGCCGCGATCAAGCAGGTGCAGACCGAGGTGCGCAAGTACGTCGACAGCGCCACGCCGATCGTGCGCGAGCAGGCGAACAAGCTCGCGCAATCGGTGCTGCTGCCGGCCGTCGAGGAGCGCTTCACCGAGGACGAGCTGCGCCAGATCGTCCTGTTCCTCGAATCGCCGGCGCAGCGCAAGCTGCAGCAGAGCCTGCCGGAGCTGAGCCAGGGGCTGGCCGCGAAGCTGGTCGAGCAGACCCGGCCGCAGATCGATCCGAAGCTCAAGGCGCTCGACACCTCGGTCGCCAAGGCGCTCGGCGTGCCGATGAACCCCGCGGCGCGGCCGGCCGACAAGTCGGCATCGATGCCGGCAGGCAGCGGCCTGAGCCCGGGCGGTACGCGCAGCACGCCGCTGGGCGGCAACAAGCCGGCCGACAAGCCGGCGCCGAAGCCCTGACGCGAAGCGCCGTGGCCCGCGCCCACAACTTCTCGCCCGGCCCCGCGACGCTGCCGGAGCCGGTGCTGCGCCAGGCCGCCGCCGAGATGCTCGACTGGCAGGGTTCGGGCGTCGGCGTCATGGAGATGAGCCACCGTGGCCGCGAGTTCGCGCAGATCTTCGAGCGCACCGAGGCGCGGCTGCGCGAACTGCTCGCCGTGCCCGCGCACTTTCGCGTGCTGTTCATGCAGGGCGGCGCCATCGGCGAGAACGCGGTGGTGCCGATGAACCTGATCGCGCGCCGGCCGGCGCGGCGGGCCGATCACGTCATCACCGGCACCTGGTCGAAGAAGACGAGCCGCGAAGGCGAGCGCTACGGCCAGGTGCACGTCGCTGCGAGCAACGAGGCGACGCGTCACACGACGCTGCCCGCGCCTTCGAGCTGGCAGCTGAGCGCCGACGCGAGCTACGTCCACCTATGCAGCAACGAGACGATCGGCGGCGTCGAAGTCCACGAGCTGCCCGACCTGCGCGCGCTGGGCAGCGAGGCGCCGCTGGTGATCGACGCCTCCTCGCACCTCGCCTCGCGGCCGATCGCATGGGATCGCGTCGGCCTCGTCTACGCGGGCGCGCAGAAAAACATCGGCCCGGCCGGCCTCACGCTGGTGTTCGTGCGCGACGATCTGCTCGGCCACGCGCTGCCGGTCTGCCCGAGCGCCTTCGACTACGCGACGGTGGCTTCGAACGGCTCGATGTTCAACACGCCGCCGACCTGGGCCATCTACATCGCCGGCCTGGTGTTCGAGTGGATTGCGCAACAGGGCGGCATAGCGGCGATCGAGCAGCGCAATGTCGAGAAGGCGGCGCTGCTGTATGCGGCGATCGACGGCTCCGAAGGCTTCTACGTCAACCGCGTCGCGCACGACTGCCGCTCGCGGATGAACGTGCCCTTCTTCCTGCGCGAAGACTCGCTCACGCCGGCCTTCCTGGACGCGGCGCGCGAGCGCGGGCTCCTGCAGTTGAAAGGTCACAAGAGCGTCGGCGGCCTGCGTGCCTCGCTCTACAACGCGATGCCCTTGGCGGGTGTCCAGTCGCTCGTGGGCTGCATGCAAGAATTCGCGGCACACCATGGCTGAGCCGCGCGCCAACGCTGCGATCGACCCCGCGCTGCTCGGTCTGCGCGAGCAGATCGATGCCGTCGATCGCGAATTGCTCGCCTTGCTGAACCGCCGCGCGGCGCTCGCGCAGCAGGTCGGCGGCATCAAGAAGCGCGAAGGGTCGGTCGTGTTCCGGCCCGAACGCGAAGCGCAGGTGATCGACGGCATGAAGGCCGCGAACCCGGGCCCGCTGCAAAGCGACAGCGTCGCGCCGATCTGGCGCGAGATCATGTCGGCCTGCCGTGCGCTCGAGACGCCGACGCGCGTCGCCTACCTCGGCCCGGCAGGCACCTTCAGCGAGCTTGCGGCGCTCGGCTATTTCGGCAGCTCGATCGTGCGCGTGCCTTGCGCGAGCATCGACGAGGTGTTTCGCAGCACCACCGCCGGTGCGGCCGACTTCGGCGTCGTGCCGGTCGAGAACTCGACGGAAGGCGTCGTCGCACGCTCGCTCGACCTGATGCTGACGACGCCGTTGTTCGTGATCGGCGAGACCAGCCTTTTCGTGCGCCACAACCTGCTGCGGCTCAACGATTCGCTCGCGCAGATCCAAGCCGTCTGCGCGCATCCGCAGGCGCTGGCGCAGTGCCACGGCTGGCTCAGCTACCACCTGCCCGACGTCGAACGCCGGCCGGTCGCAAGCAACGCCGAAGGCGCACGTCTTGCGGCGCAGGACGCCTCGCTCGCGGCCGTCGCGAGCGAGCGCGCGGGCAGCGAGTTCGGCCTGCACGTCGTCGCGCCGGCGATCCAGGACGACCCGCACAACCGCACGCGCTTCGCGATCGTGACGCACCCGCAGCGCCATCCGGCGCCGAAGGCCTCGGGGCACGACTGCACCAGCCTCGTCGTCTCGGTGAACAACCGGCCCGGGGCGGTGCACGACATGCTGGTGCCGTTGAAGGAGCACGGCGTGTCGATGACGCGCTTCGAATCGCGCCCCGCGCGCAGCGCCGATCAATGGGAGTACTACTTCTACATCGACCTTCAGGGCCATCCCGACGAGCCGAAGGTCGCGGCCGCCATGGGCTCGCTGCGGGCGGTCTGTTCGTTCTTCAAGGTGCTCGGCACCTATCCCCTGGACGCGCACTGATGGGACCACCCCCGTTGCGGCTCCGCCGCTCCCCCTCGAGGGGGCGACGCTGGCCGACCGGCAAAGCCGGACCCGCGGCGTCTGCGCAGTGGGCCTCGCTTGCATGTCGAGCGCCGCGTGCAGCCGAGAGGGCAAGGCGCGATGTTTAATCAGCTCGGTGTGATCGGCTGCGGCCTGATGGGCGGATCCTTCGCGCTGGCGCTCAAGCGCGCGGGGCTGGTGCGGCAGGTCGTGGGCTACAGCAAGTCGCCCTCGACGACGGAGAAGGCGAAGCGGCTCGGCGTGATCGACATCGCGGCGGAATCGGCGCTGCTGGCCGTCTCCGGCTCGGACCTGGTGCTGATCGCGGTGCCGGTCGCGGCGATCGACGCGACGCTGAAGGCGATCCGGCATCTGGTCGAGTCCGGCGTGCTGATCATGGACGTCGGCAGCACCAAGCGCGACGTCGTCGATACCGCCCGGCGCGTGCTCAAGGATCGGGTCGATTGCTTCGTGCCCGCGCACCCGATCGCCGGCAAGGAAGTCTCGGGCATCGATCACGCCGACGGCCAGCTGTACGGCGGCCGGCAGGTGATCTTGACGCCGATCGCGCAGACGCGGCCGGAGCTGGTGCAGAAGGCGACCGACCTCTGGTCGGCGATCGGCTCGCAGGTGCTCAAGATGAGCCCGGAGAACCACGATGCGGCCTTCGCGGCCGTGAGCCATCTGCCGCATCTGCTGGCCTTCGCGTATTTCTCGTCGGTCGCCAAGCAGCCCGCCGGGCGCGAGTTCCTCTCGCTCGCCGGCCCGGGCTTTCGCGATTTCACCCGCATCGCCGCCAGCGACCCGGAGATGTGGCGCGACGTGCTGATGGCCAACCGGGAAGAGATCCTCAAGCAGTCGCTGCGCTTTCGCCACACGCTCGATGCGCTCGAGCACGTGATCAAGCAAGGCAACGGCGATGCGCTCGAAGACCTGATCCGCAGCGCGTCCGAGATGCGGCTCGGGTGGCAGATGAGCACGCCGAAAAGATGACGACTCGGCCGTTGGGGCTTCGCCGGTCCCTGCACGGGGCGCCGCTCCGCGGCCCGGCCGAGCGGGATTTGCGGCGGCTGCCAGCTTGAAGGAATTGCTGGTGGCGCGATCACGCGCTGCATACGAAGCATGAGCGGCCCTGCCTTCCTCGACATCCCCCCGTTGCGCCGCGTCGCCGGCACGGTGCGGCTGCCCGGCTCGAAGAGCATCTCGAACCGCGTGCTGCTGCTCGCGGGTTTGAGCGCCGGCGCGACGCGCGTGCACGATCTGCTCGACTCGGACGACACGCGGGTGATGCTCGACGCGCTGCGCACGCTCGGCTGCCGCGTCGAGCGCGACGGCGACGTGCATCTCGTTCACGGCCTCGGCGGCCGGCTGGCCGTCAAGGAGGCGAAGCTGTTCCTCGGCAATGCCGGCACCGCGATGCGCCCGCTCGCCGCCGCGCTCGCGCTGCTGGCCGCCACGCAGGGCGGCCGCTTCGAACTGAGCGGCGTCGCTCGCATGCACGAGCGGCCGATCGGCGACCTGGTCGATGCGTTGCGCCCGCTGGGCTTGGCGATCACCTGCCTCGGCCACGAGGGCTACCCGCCGCTGCGTCTGGACGGCGGCACGCTGAGGCTCGACGCGCCGATCCGCGTCCGCGGGGATGTCTCCAGCCAATTCCTGACCGCGTTGCTGATGGCGCTGCCGCTGGTGGCCGAAGCACGCGCGATCGAGATCGAGGTCGTCGGCGAACTGATCTCCAAGCCCTACATCGAGATCACGCTGAAGCTGCTCGCGCGCTTCGGCATCGCGGTGGAGCGCGACGGCTGGCAGCGCTTCACGATCCCGCCCGGCGCGGCGTATACGTCGCCCGGCGAGGTGCACGTCGAGGGCGATGCCTCGTCGGCCAGCTACTTCGTCGCGGCCGGCGCGATCGCGGCGACCGCTGCGCCGCTGAGAATCGAAGGCGTCGGCTCGGCGTCAATTCAGGGTGACATCCGCTTCGTCGATGCAGCGCGCGCGATGGGGGCCGACGTGCGCGAGGAGCCGAACGCGCTCGCCGTGCGACGCGGGCGCTGGCCGCTCGCCGGCATCACGCTCGACTGCAATGCCATCCCCGACGCCGCCATGACGCTGGCGGCAATGGCCCTCTACGCCGACGGGCCGACGCGGCTCACGAACATCGCGAGCTGGCGCGTCAAGGAAACCGACCGCATCGCGGCGATGGCCGCCGAACTGCGCAAGTTCGGCGCCGAGGTCGAGGAGGGAGCGGACTTCATCGAGGTGAAGCCGCCCGCCGCCTGGCGTGCCGCGACGATCCGCACCTACGACGATCACCGGATGGCGATGTGCGCTTCGCTGGCGGCGTTCAATCCTGCTGCTGGCGGACACCAGCCGGTGCGCGTGCTCGACCCCCGCTGCGTCGGCAAGACCTTCCCCGAGTACTTCGAGGCGCTGTTCGCGGTGGCCGAGGCGGCGCCGGCCGACATCCCGGTGCTGACCGTCGACGGCCCGACGGCCTCCGGCAAGGGCACCCTTGCCGATGCGCTGGCGCAATGCCTCGGCTACCACCACCTCGACTCCGGCGCGCTGTACCGCGCGACTGCGCTGGCGGCACTGCGCTCAGGTGCGGACGGCGCGGACGAGCCGGCGCTCGCCGCCCTCGCCCGCGCGCTGCCACTGCGCTTCGAGAAGCAGCGCGTGCTGCTGGCTGGCGAAGACGTGACCGACGCACTGCGCCAGGAGGAGGTCGGCAGCCTGGCCTCGCGCATCGCCGCGCTGCCGTCGGTGCGCACCGCGCTGGTCGATCTGCAGCTCGCCTTCCGGCGCCTGCCCGGGCTGGTCGCCGATGGGCGCGACATGGGCACGGTGATATTCCCCGACGCCCCATTGAAGGTCTTCCTGACGGCAAGCGCCGAAACCCGCGCCGCGAGGCGGCACAAGCAGCTCGCTTCCAAGGGTGTTTCTGCTAGCATCGCGGCCCTGCGCGCAGACCTCGAAGCACGCGACGAACGGGACAAAAACCGCAGCGTCGCGCCCCTGAAGCCCGCCGCGCAGGCGCAACGGCTCGACAACTCGGCCCTCACGATCGAAGCCTCGGTCGACGAGGTGCTCCGCTGGTGGAGGGCCGTGCGGCCGTTCGAAGCCGGTTGAAGGACAGGCCCAGAACGCATCCCGGTCCGTCGCTTCCCCTCGGTGCTCTCCGCTGCAATGGCGGGGGCCCACCGAAGCGGCGGTTGTTGCAACCACCGACCCGCCGCTTCTGCGGCAACGCCGGCCACCACCGGCCCCAGGAAACCACATGAGTCAAACCGCAATGGCCTCGGCCGAAGGCATGGAATCGTTCGCCGCGTTGTTCGAGGAGTCGCTCAAGCGCTCCGACATGCGCGCCGGCGAAGTGATCACCGCCGAGGTGGTGCGCATCGAGCACAGCTTCGTCGTCGTGAACGCCGGCCTGAAGAGCGAGGCCTATGTCGCGATCGAAGAATTCAAGAACGACCAGGGTGAGCTCGAGGTCGAGGTCGGCGATTTCGTCTCCGTCGCGATCGACGCGATCGAGAACGGCTACGGCGACACCATCCTGAGCCGCGACAAGGCCAAGCGCCTCGCCTCGTGGATGTCGCTCGAGACTTCGCTCGAGTCGGGCGACTTCGTCACCGGCACCGTCAACGGCAAGGTCAAGGGCGGCCTGACCGTCCTCGTCAATGGCATCCGCGCCTTCCTGCCCGGCTCGCTGCTCGATACGCGTCCGGTCAAGGACATGACGCCGTTCGAAGGTAAGACGATGGAGTTCAAGGTCATCAAGCTCGACCGCAAGCGCAACAACGTCGTGTTGTCGCGCCGCGCGGTGGTCGAGGCTTCGATGGGCGAGGAGCGCGCCAAGCTGCTGAGCACGCTGCGCGAAGGCGCCTTCGTCAACGGCGTCGTCAAAAACATCACCGAGTACGGCGCGTTCGTCGACCTCGGCGGCATCGACGGCCTGCTGCACATCACCGACATGGCGTGGCGCCGCGTGCGCCACCCGACGGAAGTCGTGCAGGTCGGCCAGGAGCTCACCGCCAAGGTCCTCAAGTTCGACGCCGAGAAGAACCGCGTCTCGCTGGGCCTCAAGCAGATGGGCGACGACCCCTGGGTCGGCGTCTCGCGCCGCTACCCGCAGGGCACCCGCCTGTTCGGCAAGGTCACCAACATCGCCGACTACGGCGCCTTCGTCGAGATCGAGCCGGGCATCGAGGGCCTCGTGCACGTCTCGGAGATGGACTGGACCAACAAGAACGTCGCGCCGAGCAAGCTTGTCACGATGGGCGAGGAGGTCGAGGTCATGGTCCTCGAGATCGACGAGGACAAGCGCCGCATCAGCCTGGGCATGAAGCAGTGCAAGGCCAATCCCTGGGACGAATTCGCGCAGAACCACAAGCGCGGCGACAAGCTCAAGGGCCCCGTCAAGTCGATCACCGACTTCGGCGTGTTCGTGGGTCTGGCCGCCGGCATCGACGGCCTGGTGCACCTGTCCGACCTGTCCTGGCACGAGCCGGGCGAGCAGGCGGTGCGCAACTACAAGAAGGGTCAGGAGGTCGAGGCGCTGGTGCTGGCGATCGACGTCGAGCGCGAGCGCATCTCGCTGGGCATCAAGCAGCTCGACGGCGACCCGTTCGCGACCTACACCTCGGTCAACGACCGCGGCATGACGGTCACCGGGAAGGTCAAGACCGTCGATCCGCGCGGCGCCGAGATCCAGCTGGCCGACGACGTCACCGGCTACCTGCGCGCTTCCGAGATCAGCCGCGACCGCGTCGAGGACGCACGCAACGTGCTGAAGGAAGGCGACGAGGTGACGGCGCTGATCATCAATGTCGATCGCAAGACGCGCTCGATCCAGTTGTCGATCAAGGCCAAGGACTCGGCGGACAGCCAGGAAGCGATGCAGCGCCTGCACCAGTCGAGCGAGCGCGAGAGCGCCGGCACGACGAGCCTGGGCGCGCTGCTCAAGGCCAAGCTCGACAACCGCGAGTGAGCCACGCCGCAGCCGCGCCCCGGAGCCCCGGCTTCGAGGCGCGGCTGACCAGCCGCCATGACCCGCTCCGACCTCGTCGCCCTGCTGGGCGAGCGCTTCACGCAACTGACGAACCGGGATACCGAGTTCGCGGTGAAGACCATGCTCGACGCGATGAGCGACGCGCTGGCGCGCGGGCACCGGATCGAGATCCGCGGCTTCGGCAGCTTCTCGGTCAACCGCCGGCCGCCACGCACGGGGCGCAACCCGCGCTCGGGCGAACAGGTCGCGGTGCCCGAGAAGCTGGTGCCGCACTTCAAGCCGGGCAAGGCGCTGCGCGAGGCGGTCGACCGCCAGCCCGTCGAGCCGCCGGAGCGCGCACGCGCGGTCGGCGAGTGACGCGGCCGGTGCGCAGCGCAGGCTGCTGAGTCGCATCGCGCGCTTACGATCGGCCGATGCGCGTGCTCGTCTGGTTGCTGAGGATCGTCGTCTTCGTCGCGCTGTTCGCCTTCGCGCTGAACAACCAGCACGAGGTCGCGCTGAAGGCCTTCTTCGGACGCGAATGGCGCTCGCCGATGATCTTCGTGGTGCTGGCGGCGTTCGGCGCGGGCTGTGCGGCCGGCGTCGCCGGGATGCTGCCGAGCTGGTGGCGCGCGCGCCAACCGGCACGGTCCGCGTCGTCGCTCCCACCGGGCACGGCGCCGCCGGCGGCGGCGTCCACCGAACCGGTCGCGCTCGACCACCCGCCGCGCGATGGACTTTGACCCCTTCGACTCGCTGACGCTGGCCCTCGTCGGCCTGATGCTGGCGTTCGCGCTCGGCTGGCTGGCGTCGCGCTTCGATTTGCGCCAGTGGAAGCGCGAGCAGCAAGAGTCGCCGAAAGCCTATTTCAAGGGCCTGAACCTGCTGCTCAACGAACAGCAGGACAAGGCGATCGACGCCTTCATCGAAGCGGTCCAGCACGATCCCGGCAGCTCCGATCTGCACTTCGCGCTCGGCAACCTGTTCCGCCGCCGTGGCGAGTACGAGCGCGCGGTGCGGGTGCATCAGCACCTGCTGGGCCGCGGCGACCTCTCCGCCACCGAACGCGAACGCGCCCAGCACGCGCTTGCACAGGACTACCTGAAGGCCGGCCTGTTCGACCGCGCCGAGGAAGCCTTTCGGAGGCTCGAAGGCACCGCCTTCGCGACCGATGCGCGGCTCGAACGCCTGCTGCTGCACGAGCACGCGCGGGACTGGCATGCGGCGATCGAAGTCGCCCGCAAGCTTGAAGCGGCTGGCGCCGGCTCGTTCGCGCAGCGCATCGCGCACCACCACTGCGAGCTGGCGCTGGAGGCCGATGCGCGCCTGCGGCCCGACGATGCCGATGCCGAGCTGCGCAAGGCGCGCGAAGCGGCACCGCAGGCAGCGCGGCCGCGCGTGATCGAAGCGCAGCGCCTCGCCCAGGCGGGCCGCCACCGCGATGCGCTCGCCGCATGGGGCGATCTGTTCAAGGTGCAGCCGCCGGCGCTGGCGCTCGTTGCCGGCGAGATCGCGGCGAGCGCGAAAGCCGCGGGCTCCGAGCTTGACCTCGCCGCCGGCCGCAAGCTGCTGCAAGCGGCCTACGAACGCCAGCCCTGCCTCGATCTGTTGCAGGCGCTGCGCACGCTCGAGCCGGCCGCAAGCGACGGCTTCGCCGCACTGGCATCGCACCTCGAGCGCCATCCGACGCCCTCGGCCGCCGCAGCGCTGCTGCAACATCGCGACGCGCTCGGCTCGACGCCCACTGCCGCCGAAACCCGCCGCCTGCAGCAGGTGCTCGCCGCCGCTGCGCGGCCGCTGCGCCGCTACCGCTGCGCCGCCTGTGGCTTCGAGGCGCAGAACTATTTTTGGCAATGCCCCGGCTGCCACAGCTGGGACAGCTATCCGCCGACGCGGCTCGAAGACCAATGACCATCCCGATCGTCGCTCCAGGTCGCGAGCGCATCGCCGCCGCGCGCGTGCTCGTGGTCGGCGACGCGATGCTCGACCGCTACTGGTTCGGCGCCGTCGAACGCATATCGCCCGAGGCGCCGGTGCCGGTGGTGCGCGTCAACCGTGAGGAGGAGCGCCTGGGCGGCGCGGCCAACGTCGCGCTCAACGTCAAGAAGCTCGGCGCGCAGGCGACGCTGCTCACCGTCGTCGGCGACGACGAGCCCGCGCGCACGCTCGAACGCCTGCTCGAACGCGACGGCGTCGCGACGCTGCTCGGCCGCGATCCGCAGCTCTACACCATCGTCAAGCTGCGCGTGATCGGCCGCTCGCAGCAGCTGATCCGCGTCGACTTCGAGAACCAGCCCGATCACGAGGTGCTCGCCGGCATGCTGGCCGACTACGAGACCGCGCTCGCGAAGCACGACGCGGTGCTGTTCTCGGACTACGGCAAGGGCGGGCTCGAGCACATCCCGCGGATGATCGAACTCGCGCGCGCGGCGGGCAAGCCGGTGCTGGTCGATCCCAAGGGCGCCAGCTGGCAGCGCTACGCCGGCGCGAGCGTGATCACGCCGAACCGCGCGGAGCTTGCGCAGGTCGCCGGCAGCTGGAGCGGCGAAGCGCAGCTGCGCACGAAGGCGCAAGCCTTGCGTGCCGAGCTGAACCTGGCCGCGCTGCTCGTCACCCGCAGCGAAGAAGGCATGACGGTCTTCGACGCCGGTGGCGATGCCAGCGTGCCGGCGCAGGCGCGCGAGGTCTTCGACGTCACCGGCGCCGGCGACACCGTGATCGCGACGCTCGCGACGCTGATGGCCTGCGGCCTCGACGCACGCGAGTCGATGCCCTGGGCCAACAAGGCCGGCAGCGTGGTGGTCAGCAAGTTCGGCACCGCGAGCGCGAGCTACGAGGAGGTTTTCATGAGCGGCGACGGTCTCCCGAGCGCGGCCCCCCTCCCGAGGGCACCGGGCGCCGCAGGCGATCGTGGGGGTTCGGCATGACCCGCGTGGTCGTCACCGGCGCGGCCGGCATGATCGGCAGCAACATCGTGCTCGGGCTCAACCGGCTTGGCATCGACGACGTGATCGCGGTCGACAACCTCACGCACGCCGGCAAGTTCCGCAACCTCGTCGATGCGCGCATCGCGGACTACCTCGACAAGACCGACTTCTACGCCCGCTTCGCACGCGGCGAGTTCGGCAAAGTCGATGCGGTGTTCCATGAAGGCGCCTGCTCCGACACGATGGAGCACGACGGCCGCTACATGCTCGACACCAACTACCGGGCATCGAAAGACCTGCTCGATGCGTGCCTCGCGCGCGGCGTGCGTCTGCTGTATGCCTCCTCGGCGGCCACGTATGGCGCCAGCACGGGTTTCATCGAGACGCCCGCGAACGAGCGGCCGCTCAACGTCTACGGATGGTCGAAGCTGCTGTTCGATCAGGTGGTGCGCCGGCAACTGCAGACGGCTTCGGTCCAGGTCGCGGGGTTCCGCTACTTCAACGTCTATGGCCCGCGCGAGACGCACAAGGGCCGCATGGCCTCGGTCGCCTTCCATCACTTCCAGCAGTTGCGCGAGCACGGCAGCGTCAAGCTCTTCGGCGAGTACGGTGGCTACGGGCCGGGCCTGCAGGAGCGCGACTTCGTGAGCGTCGACGACGTGGTCGCGGTGAACCTCTGGTTCTTCGCGCATCCGGCGGCGCGCGGCATCGTCAACCTCGGCACCGGCCGCGCGCAGCCGTTCAACGACGTGGCACAGGCCACGGTGAATGCCTGCCGTCGGCTCGCCGGTCGGCCGGCACTGAGCCTGGCCGATCAAGTCGCACAAGGCCTCGTGCAATACATCCCCTTCCCCGATGCGCTGGTCGGCAAGTACCAGTGCCACACGCAAGCCGACCTGAGCGCCTTGCGGGCGACGGGCTGCGATGTGGTCTTCGCCGACGTCGCCACCGGCGTCGATCGCTACATCGACTGGCTCGCCGCGCAGCCCGCGACCTGAGCGCCACTGCCGCCCGCCCAGGGGCCGCCCGCAGAGTGGCCCGAGCGAGCGAAGACGCCGCAGCGCCGTCTTCCTACAGTGGCGAAAGCCGCTTCGCTTCGACGCGGCCGCCACCTCAGGGAGAGATCGATGCTGATGAAGAAACTGGTCGCCGCGCTGTTCGCGCTGCACGCGTTCGCGGCCTTCGCCGCGGTCGACGTCAACAAGGCCGATCAGGCCGCGCTCGAAAGCGTCAAGGGCATCGGCCCAGGCCTTTCGGCCAAGCTGCTGGCCGAACGCAAGAAGGCCGCGTTCAAGGACTGGCCCGACCTGATCGAGCGCGTTGGCGGCGTCGGGCCGGGCAACGCGCAGCGCTTCTCGACCGCCGGGCTGACGGTCAACGACGCGCCGTACTCGGCGGCGGCGAAGGCCGACAAGCCGCTCGCCGCGAAGGCGAAGCCCGCAGACAAGCCTGCGAAGTAATCCGCCGCCGCCATGCGCCGTCGTCGTACGGCGCAGCCGTTCGGCTCAGGCCCTCTCCCGGCTGCGGGAGAGGGCGCTGCGGCTCACACGTCGCTGGAGACGTTCGTGTCCGCGAACGGCTGCCACGCCGACAGCGGCAGTGCCTGCTGCCTGCTCGTGTCCCAGCCGAAGAACTTCAGCACGTCGTCGCGACGCGCCATCGTGTCGGCCTCGCCGAGCGCGATCAGCTCGCGCGTGTACGGCGCCTCGAACAGCAGGTAGCTCGCGAGCGCCGAGCCTTTGGTCGAGTCGGGCGCGTCCTCGCTGACCCCCACCGAGCGCAGCATCGCGCGCACCGGCGCAGGCAGTGCGTGCAGATGGCGCGCGGCGATCGAGTCGATGCGCTGACTCGGTGCGATCACCAGCAGCTCGATCGGCCGCAGGCTCGTGCGCGCGCGCGCCTCGCCGCCGAGCAGGGCCAGCGTGTTGTTGATGCGTTGCAGCCGCTCGATGTCCACCGCCAGCGCATCGAGAAAGATGTTCGACAGCGCATGCCCGGCGATCTGCCCGAGGCTCGGGTAGCTGTTCGCCACCGGCTTCGGCGCAGCCGGCTCGTGCATGCGGCCGGCGCCGATCACGAAGATGCGCTCGGCGCCGAGGTGCACCGCCGGCGAGATCGGCGCAGCCTGGCGCATCGAGCCGTCGCCGAAGTACTCGCTGAGCGCCGTGTCGGCATGGCCGCGCGCCAGCGGCACCGCGGGAAAGATGAACGGGATCGCCGACGAGGCCATCAGGTGCTCGATGCCCAGCGAGGCGCGCATCGCCACGCGCTGCGAGCGCGTCCAGGGCGTCAGCTCGCGCGGCGCGTCGTAGAAGGTGACGTGGTCGCCGGCGCTGTAGCTCGAAGCGCTGATCGCCAGGCCGAGCAAATGGCCTTCATCGATCAGCGCCGGCACACGGTGCATCGGCAGCAGCGTCGCGAGCAGCTCTTGCAACGGGGCGTTGTCGAGAAGCGAACGCGGCCGCGCCCGCCGCCACTTCGCCAGCGCCCATCCCGCCGTGAACAGGGTGAGCCAGCGCGCGCCGGTGCGGATCACGCCGAAGGCATCGGCGCGGTAGACCTGCCCGGCCTCGAAATTGCGCCACACGCGCAGCAGCAGGCGCACCGCGCGCTCGAAGTCGTCGGCACCGCAGCTCAAGGCCGCGGCGTTGATCGCGCCGGCCGAGGTGCCGGCGATGACCGGAAAGGGGTTGCCGCCGCGCACGCCAGCTTCGCGCCGAAGCCGCGCCACCGCGGACAGCACGCCGACCTGGTAGGCGGCGCGTGCGCCACCTCCGGTGAGTACGAGGCCGACGGTCGGGTTCACGCGGCGAGGATAGTTCGCGGCCCCTCGGCAACCCTTCCAAAGGCGGCACCGAGCGTGGCATGCGGCGCGCTTGCGGCGCCCTCGAAAGGGGCCGTGGGGGCCTCAGTCGTCGCGACCCTTGCCGTGACCCTTCCCATGGCCCTTGCCGTGGCCCTTGCCGTGACCCCGGTCGTCATGGCCACGCTCGTAGCCGCGCTCGTAGCCTTGCCGATAGCCACGCTCGTAGCCGCCGCGCGAACGCCGATACGGACGCACGTACTGCTCCTCGTACCAGCCGTCCTGCACGAAGTACACCGGCTGGCCGCAGGCGGCATAGCGCGCGCAATGCTTGCCCCAGTTCTTGGCATGGCCCGGCGGCACGCGCAGGTAGATCGGCTGGCGCATCACCGCCACCGGGGCCGGCGCGACGATCACCGGCTGGGGATAGATCAAGGGCGGCGGCGGCCGGTTGTTGATGTCGATGCGGCCGTAGAAGCCGGGCTGGCCGACGCTGACCGAGACGCCGACATCGGCCGCCCGCGCCGGCAGCGCGGCGAGCCCCGCGCCGAGCATGGCGGCGGCGCAAAAGGCCCCAGTGATCTTCTTCATTCGGACTCCAAGCATTGCGATCCCCGAACAACGGCGTGCGCCGGCGCGCCGACGACGCCCGACGGTGAAGTTTCGTTGCCGCTCGTGAGTCATTCGTAGACGACCATGGCCTGACCGTGACTGCCCGCACGCCAGCGCGACAGCGCTTCGTCGCTCGGGAAAAAGCGTGCGGCGTCGCCGAGGTCGAGCTCGGCCTCGACGCGCTCGCGCCGCAACGCGAGCCGCACCGCCAGCCCGAGCGGCGTCCTGCCCTGTTCCGACTCCACGGCACGTGGCGGAAAGGCTTGCAGCAACTCGTCGACCGGCGGCGCCGCGCCGTTGACCGGCACGCGCAGGAAGCGGCCGAACTTGCAGCGCGCGGCCGCCATGTCCCAGACCTGTTGCACGTTGAGCCGCAACCCGCCGGAGAAGCGGTCGGGCTGCAGCCGCGCTTGCACGACGATCAGCGCGTCCTCGGCGAGCAGCTCGCGATGCACGAGCAACTGTTCCTCGTTGACCACCGCGTCGATCGCGTCGCTGCCGTCGTCGAGCCGGAACAGCGCGACCCGCCCGCGCTGGCCGTTGACGATGCGCAGCTCGGTGACGATCCCCGCCACCAGCTGCGGCTCCCTCGCATCGACCAGATCGGCGATGCGCCGCTTCGCGAAGCGCCGCACCTCGGCCTCGACTTCGTCGAACAAATGGCCCGACATGTAGAAGCCCAGCGCCTGCTTCTCCTGCATCAGCCGCTCGCGCACGCCCCACGGCACGGCGGCGACGAGCGCCGGCTCCTGCGTCGAGGCGGCATGCGAATCGTCGAAGTCGAACAGGCCGCCCTGGTCGGCATGCGCCGCCCGGGTGTCGGCGAACTCGAAGGCGAGGCCGACGCTCGCAAGCATGGAGGAACGCTCCGACGCGCCTGCGGCGCTGCGCCCGGCAGAGGTGTCATCGGCTTGGGGCGAGCCGGCACGGTGCCCGTGCAGCGCATCGAAGGCGCCCGCCTTGATCAGCGCCTCGACGACCCGCTTGTTGACCCGCGTGCGATCCACCCGCACGCAGAAGTCGAACAGGCTCGTGAAGGCCTGGTCGCCACGCGCCTGCACGATCGCCTCGATCGCGCCCTGCCCCGTGCCCTTGATCGCGCCGAGGCCCCAGCGCACGCCATGGCGTGCGCCCTCGTGGCCCCTGACCCGCTTCGCCTCGATCGGCTCGAAGCGCCAGGTGCCGGCGTTGATGTCCGGCGCGTCGAAGGCCACGCCGAAATGCTTCGCGTCGCGCACCAGCACGCGCAGCTTGTCGGCGTCGTCGAGCTCGACGGTCATGTTGGCCGCGTAGAACTCGGCTGGGTGGTGGACCTTGAGCCAGGCCGTCTGGTAGGCCAGCACCGAGTACGCGGCGGCGTGGCTCTTGTTGAAGCCGTAGCCCGCGAACTGCTCCATCAGGTCGAACACCTCGTCGGCCTTGGCCTGGCCGATGCCGTTCTTCGCGCAGCCCTCGCGGAAGATCGAGCGCTGCTTGGCCATCTCCTCGGGCTTCTTCTTGCCCATCGCGCGGCGCAGCAGGTCGGCGCCGCCGAGCGAATAGCCGGCGAGGATCTGCGCGGCCTGCATCACCTGCTCCTGGTAGACGAAGATGCCGTAGGTCTCGCCGAGCACCTTCTCCAGCAGCGGATGCGGGTAGTCGATCGCCTCCTTGCCGTGCTTGCGCTGGCAGAAGCTCGGGATGTTCTCCATCGGCCCCGGGCGAAACATCGCGTTCAGCGCGATCAGGTCCTCGATGCGGCTCGGCTTGGCCTGCTTGAGCATCGCCCGCATGCCGCTCGATTCGAACTGGAAGACCGACTCGGTCAGGCCTTCGGAGAACAGCGCGTAGACCCTGCGGTCGTCGAGCGGCAGCGCATCGAAGTCGAAGTGCTGCTTGTCGGCGTAGCGGGTCCGCAGGAACTCGCGCGCGAGCTCGAGGATGGTCAGCGTCGCCAGCCCCAGGAAGTCGAACTTCACGAGACCGATCGCCTCGACGTCGTCCTTGTCGTACTGGCTCACCGCGCTGCTGCTGCCGGGCTGCTGGTACAGCGGACAGAAGTCCGTGATCTTGCCCGGCGCGATCAGCACGCCGCCCGCATGCATGCCGACGTTGCGCACCGTGCCTTCCACGCGCTCGGCCAACGCCAGCAGGGCGGCGACTTCCTCTTCCTTCTTCTCGCGCTCGCCGATCTCGGGCGACTCCAGGCGGGCGTAGACCGTCGAGTCCTTCTTCGGGTCGTGCCCCGGCGGCGGGCGGCGCAGCGTGACCGTCCTGCCCGGCGGCGCCGGCACCAGCTTCGCGATGCTGTCCACGTGGCCGTAGCCCATGCCGAGCACGCGGCCGACGTCGCGCAGCGCGGCCTTCGCGGCCATCGTGCCGAAGGTGGCGATCTGGCCGACCGCGTCGCGGCCGTAGCGCTGCTTGACGTAGTCGATCACGCGCTCGCGGTTGGCCTGGCAGAAGTCGATGTCGAAGTCGGGCATCGACACGCGCTCGGGGTTCAGGAAGCGTTCGAAGAACAGCTGGTAGGCGAGCGGGTCCAGCCCCGTGATGCCGAGCGCGTAGGCGACCAGCGAGCCCGCGCCCGAGCCGCGGCCGGGGCCGACCGGGCAGCCGTTGGCCTTCGCCCAGTTGATGAAGTCGGCCACGATCAGGAAGTAGCCGGGAAAGCCCATCTTCACGATGGTCGCGATCTCGAATTCGAGCCGCTCGACGTACTCGGCGCGGCGCCGCTCGCGCAGCGCGGCATCGGGATACAGCTGCACGAGCCGCTGCTCCAGGCCCTCGAACGACACGTGCCGGAACCAGGCCTCGGGCGCCATCCGCTCGCCGTTCACCTGCGGGATCGGGAAGTCCGGCAGCTGCGGCTTGCCGAGCTCCAGCACCAGGTGGCAGCGCTTCGCGATCGCGACGCTGTTGGCCAGCGCCGAAGGCAGGTCGGCGAAGCGCGTGGCCATCTGCTGCTGCGTCTGGAAGTGCTGCTCGCGGCCGAACCGCTTGACGCGGCGCGGATCGCCGAGCGTCGAGCCTTCGGCGACGCACACGCGCGCCTCGTGCGCCTCGTAGTCGTCGGCCTCCAGGAACTGCAGCGGGTGCGTCGCGACCACCGGCAGGCCCAGCTTCGCGGCGAGCGGCACCGCGGCCCGCACGTGCGTCTCCTGCCGCGCGAGGCCCGCGCGCTGCAGCTCGAGGTAGAAGCGGCCGGGGAAGATGGAAGCGAGCCGCCGCGCCGTGGCCTCGGCCTTCGCCGCATCGCCGGCCAGCAGCGCCTGGCCGACCGCGCCCAGTTCCGCGCCCGACAGCGCGATCAAGCCTTCGTGATGCTGCGCGAGCCGCTCCCAGGCGACGCAGGCGAGGTGCTTGCGCACGTTGTGCGTCCAGGCGTGCGACAGCAGCTCGCAAAGATTCAGGTAGCCGCGCCGGTCCTGCACTAGCAGCAGCAGACGGCTCGGCGGGCGGGCCTCCGCGCCGGCCTGCACCTCGCCCGCGTCTTCGAGCCAGACGTCCGCGCCGATCAGCGGCTGCACGCCCGCACTGCGTGCGGCCTCGTAGAACTTGACCGCGCCGAACAGGTTGCTCAGGTCGGTGATCGCGAGCGCCGGCTGGCCGTCGGCCGCGGCGGCCTCGACCATCGCGTCGATGCGTAGCATGCCGTCGACGACGGAGTACTCGGTGTGGCTGCGGAGATGGACGAATCGGGGCGCGGCGCTCATCCGCGGGATTCTAGGAAGCGCATGCGCGCGCCCCCTTCGCCGGCTACAGCGTCAACAGCCGGCGGCGCTTCTGCGTCTGGTCGATGTAGCGCTGCAGCTGCCGCTCGCCGCCCGGCTCGACCTTGGCGAACTCGCAGCCGAGCCGGCCGCCCTTCGATTCGTGGTTGAGCAGGGTCACGTGGTGCACGACGAGGCTGGCGCCGAAGCGCGTGTCGCCGTCGAGTTCGATCTGCGCGAGGCCGATCGTGGTGCCGGGCTCGATCGGCGGCGTGTCCTCGGGCAGGAACAGCGCGACGCCGCTGATGCTCACGTCGAGCACGCGCAGCGCGAGCCGCATGTCGGCCACCGCCGGATGGCGCAGCACCGCGACCGGGCTGGCGTTGCCCATCGGCTTGACGCGAAAGCTGCTGCGCCGCTGGAAGCGGTACATGCGTCGCGGCAGGCGCGCGCTCATCACGCAGCCGCCGACGCCGCGCACCAGCATCAGGTCGGTCAGGTCGAACTGCAGCTTCACCGCCTCGAGGTAGCCGACGGCGACGACCTCGCCGTCCTCGAGCAGGTTCTGCAGCTGCACGTCGTTCGGCTCGGCGGTCAGCGAGAGCGTGCCGCGCGCCGCGTCGACCGCCCACACGGTGGAGCTGTAGTGCGCGCCGCGCGGCGAGCTGAGGTTGAGCACCACGTCGCCGTCGGCGCAGTTCTTCAGCAGCGCGACGATCTCCGCCTGCGATCCGACGAGGAATTCGCCCAGGCCCGAGCTCGCCTCGAGCGCGTCCAGCGGTGCCGGCATCGTTTGCATCTCGAGTTCCTTGGCGGTAGGCGGCGTGGTATCGGCTTGTCGCGAGTGCCGCCGCGGATCCGGCTTTGCCGGGCCGCCAGCGGCGCCCCTTGAGGGGAGCGGCGAAGCCGCAACGGGGTGGTCGTCAGTGCAGGACGTGCGGCTTGCCGGCCATCAGGCGGTCGAGGTCCTCGAGCCAGGGTTCGGCGAGCGTGCGGATCTCGGCGTCGTTGACGAGGATGCGTTTCATGATGCGGCTCTTCAGCACGCGCTCGTCGCGGCCCAGCTCCTTCTCGGCGCCGGCCTGCTTGAGCCGGCCGATGAGCACCGCGCAGGCGCCTTCGAGCTTGATCACTTGGTCCCAGTCGCCGCCGCGCGCAGCGGCCAGCATCTGTTCGCTCGCCTGCTCGATGGCCTCGTAGTACTGGATCAATGCGCCCTGGTTCATGGTCAACGCTCGGTTTCTGGGATGGATACAACGCGCGGTTCGCACGGCGGGCCTCAGGCCGGCCGCTCGATCTCGCTCCACGCATCACGCAGCGGCGCGAGCAGCGCGGCGCATTCGCCGAGCGCCGCGTCGTCGTTGCGCAGGTTCGCTTCGGTCAGGCGGCGCGCCAGGTAGCGGTAGAGCCGGTCGAGGTTCGCGGCCAGCTCGCCGCCGCGGTCGCGGTCGAGCCCGCCGAGCAGGCCCTCTTCGACGATGCGCGCGGCCCGCGCGATCTGCCGGCCCTTCAGTTCGATGTCGCCGCGTGCCATCGCGCCGCGGGCCGTCGAGATCGCCTCGAGCGCCCCGTCGTACAGCATGCCGACCAGCTTCGGGCCGCTCGCGGCTTCGATGCCGGTCTGCACCTGGACCTGCTGGTAGGTGCCTGCAAAGCTCTTGTGAGGGGAAAACATGGTCATGTCGCTCCGCGTTCGTCGTGTGCCTTCGTTATCGGCACACCGGGCTCATGACTTGAGATCCCGCGATCCGGGGATCTGGCCGGTGTTCGCCGGCCTGCAACCGCTCAGGAGTTGCCCTTGTTCCAGCTGGTGATCTGCTGGCTGATGTAGGTGTTCAGCCCGTTGAGCGTCGCGAGCTTGGTGTCGAGCGCGCTGTACTGGCGGTTCAGCCGCGCCTCGACCTGCGCGACGCGCGTCTCCTCGCGCTTTTGCCGCTCGTCGTTGCGCTTGATGCTCGCGAGCAGCCCGTTGGTGCGCGTCTCGACCACGCCGCCGCTGCCGTTGAGCTGCGTCGCCAGCGTCTTGATGCGCACCGCGAAGCCGTCCTCGACGTCGCGCGGGCCGTCGGCCGTGAACGCGCGGCTCAGTTCGGCGAGGTTGGCCGACGAGCTGGCCTGCGTGAATCGGGTTTCGTTGACCTTCAGGTTGCCGTCCGGCTGCAGCTCCACGCCCACGTCGGACAGCCGGCCGTAGCGCGCCGAGGCGTTGCTGCTCGAGCCCAGCATCGCGCGCAGCTGCGACTGCAGCGCCAGCGTCGCGCGGTCGCCCTGCAGCGTGCTGGCCTTCTTGCTCTCGTCGTCGTACTTGGTCTGGTCGCGGATGTACTTGTTGATGTCGTTGTAGGCCTTGACGAAATCCTCCAGCGACTTGCGCATCGCCGTGTTGTCCGTCTGCACCGACAGTTGCACCGGCGTCGTCGTCACCTTGTTGAACGTGATGGTCAGTCCCTGCACCACGTCGCTCAGCACGTTCGAGTTCGACGAGATCGCGAGGCCGTTGACCGTGCCGGTCGCGTTGCGCGCGGCCAGCGTCTCGGCCAGCGCGCCGGGCACGGCGTTCGGCGGGTCGTAGACGAGGCCGGCGAGCGTCGGGCCGCCGGGCGTCGTGGGCGCGTCGGCGGTCGCGGTGATGCGCACCGAGTTCTCCAGGCCGGAGTTGATCGAGCGGATCGCGAGCCGCGTGCCGCTCGCATCGCGCACGATCGAGGCGCTGACGCCGGCGTTGGCCGCGTTGATCGCGCTGCGCACCGCCTCGAGCGTGTCCTGCCCCGGCGCGATCACCACGTCGACCGCGGTCGCGCCGGTCTTCGGCGTGAAGGTGGTGCGGCCGGCGTCCCAGCCGCCGAGCTCGATGCGCAGCGTGCCGCTGCCGGTGGTGGCCATGTTGGAGGTGTAGACGCCCGAGGCGAGCGACTGCGACTGCGCAAGCTGCGTCACCTCGACCGCATAGCTGCCCGGCACCGCGCTCGTCGTCGAAGTGACCGCGACGGAGCTCGCGTCGGGGCTGCTCGCCTTGGTCGGCCGCCAGGTGTCGGCCTTGGTGAGCACGTTGGCCGCGTCGAGCAGGTTGGTCGTGTAGCTCTGGATCAGCCCGAAGGCCGACAGCTTGGCCTGCAGCGTCTCCTTCTGCGTCTGCAGCGTCTCGATCGGCTTGCGTTCGAGCGCGACCAGCTGGCTGACGATGCTCTTGACGTCGAGCCCGCTGCCGAGACCGGGGGAGGAGATGGTCGCCATTGCATGCTTTCCTTGACAGCGGGTTCTCGGCGGCCCGCGCGAAAACTTGAGCCCTTCAACGCGACGGCCCGCCGCGAGGCAGGCCGTCTTTGGAGGATCCGGCGTCGGCCGGCATCGGCCGGCCCGCGCCCGTCACTTGAGCAGCGACAGCACCTGCTGCGGCAGCTGGTTGGCCTGCGCGACCATCGCGGTGCCGGCCTGCTGCAGGATCTGCGCGCGCGAGAGGTTCGCGGTCTCGGCCGCGAAGTCGGCGTCCATGATCCGGCCGCGGGCGGCCGCGGTGTTCTCGCTCTGGATCATGATGTTCGCGACCGCGCTCTCGAAGCGGCTCTGCACCGCACCCAGCGTGGCGCGCGCGCCGTTGATCTGGTTGAGCGCGTCGTCGATCTGCTTCATCGCGAGCCAGGCGTCTTCGACGGTGTCGATGGTCAGCACCTCGATGCCGACCGACGAGGTCGCCGAGCTGTTGGCGATCGCGAGGTCGGTGCCGACGAAGCCGCTGTTGGCCACGGTGAAGCCGACGCCGCTGACGCCGACGGCGCTGCCGGCCGAATCGAGCTTCGACGAACGGAACGCGATCTCGTACTGGCCGGCCGAGGCGATGACCGGGCTGGCCTTCAGGTAGGCCGCGACGCCGGTGTCGGCCGTCAGGCGGTTGACCGCCTCGACGACCTGGCCCAGGCGTTCCTCGCCGGTGCGGGCGATCGCCAGGTTGCCGAGCGAATAGGTGGTGCCGCCGACCTGGATCGCCAGCGAGCCGTCGGTGATCGCGGTCAGCGAGGTGATCTGGCCGGACGTGCCGGTGACCACGGTGTCGGCGCCGTAGACCACCTTCGACAAGCCGCTCGCCGAGGCGTTGGTCAACGCGGCGACGGTGATGCTTTCGCCGGAGTTCGCGCCGATCTGGAAGGTCGAGGCGGTGAACGAGCCGTCGAGCAGCTTCTGGCCGTTGAAGGCCGTCTGCTTCGCGACGCGGTTGATCTCGTCGCGCAGCTGGCCGACTTCGGCGTTCAACGCCTTGCGGTCGTCGGCGCTGTTGGTCGCGTTGGAGGCCTGCACCGCGAGCTCGCGCATGCGCTGGAGCATGTCGCCGAGCTTGCCCAGCGCGCCTTCGGCCACCTGCGCCAGCGAGATGCCGTCGTTCGCGTTGCGCGCCGCGACGTTCAGGCCGCGCACCTGGGTGTTCATGCGCTCGGCGATCGCCATGCCGGCGGCATCGTCCTTCGCGCTGTTGACGCGCAGACCGGAGGACAGGCGCTGCATCGACGTCGAGAGCGCGCTCTGCGACATGTTCAGGTTGCGCTGCGCGGTCAGCGAGTTGATGTTGGTGTTGATGGTCTGGGGCATGGAAGCACTCCTTGGCTTGCGTCGCTAGGCATGGCCCGGCGACAGCCGGAAACCCGTTGAGGTGGAGTGAATCTTCGGCCGGGCCGGCGCGTGCAAAAGCCCGATAAACGGCGCAAGGGCCGGCCAATTCGCCGCCGCGCCGCGCTGCACGCGCAGCGGAGAACAAGCCGGGCCGAAGCCCGAGGCCCAGAACGAAAAAGCCCGGCCGGAGCCGGGCTTGGAAGGAGCGTGGCCGTCGCCGGCCACGCTTGCCGTCGCGCATCAGCGCAGCAGCGACAGCACCTGCTGCGGCAGCTGGTTGGCCTGCGCCACCATCGCCGTGCCGGCCTGCTGGAGGATCTGCGACTTCGACAGGTTCGCGGTTTCGGCCGCGAAGTCGGCGTCGACGATCCGGCCGCGGGCGGCCGAGGTGTTCTCCGCCTGGATCGCGATGTTGGCCACCGCGTTCTCGAAGCGGCTCTGCACCGCGCCCAGCGTCGCACGGGCGCTGTTGACCTGGTTCAGCGAGTCGTCGATCTGCTTGATCGCGAGCCACGCGCCTTCGACCGTTTCGACCGTCAGCTGGTCGAGGCCGGCCGCCGAGGTCGACGAGCCGTTGGTGATCGCGAGGTCGCTGGCCAGGATGCCGCTGTTGGCCACCGTGAAGCCGACGCCCGAGACGCCGACCGCGCTGCCGCTGGAATCCAGCTTCGACGAGCGGAACTCGATCTCGTACTGGCCAGCCGAGGCGGCCGTCGCGCTGGGCTTCAGGTAGGCGGCGACGCCGGTGTCCACGCTCAGGCGGTTGATCGCTTCGACGACCTGGCCCATGCGCTCCTCGCCGGTGCGGGCGACCGCGAGGTTGCCCAGCGAGTACGTCGTGCCGGCGACCTGGATCGCCAGCGAGCCGTCGGTGATCGCGGTGAGCGTCGTGATCTGTCCCGACGTGCCGGTCACGACCGTGTCGGAGCCGTAGATGACCTTCGACAGGCCCTTCGACGACGAATCCGTCAGCGCGGCGACCGTGATGTTCTCGCCGGCGCCGGCGCCGACCTGGAAGGTCGCCGCGGCGAACTTGCCGTCGAGCAGCTTGGTGCCGTTGAACGAGGTCTGCTTCGCGACGCGATCGATCTCGTCGCGCAGCTGGCCGACTTCGGCCTGCAGGGCCTTGCGATCGTCGGCGCTGTTGGTGGCGTTGGAGGCCTGCACCGCCAGTTCACGCATGCGCTGCAGCATGTCGCCGACCTTGCCCAGCGCGCCTTCGGCGGTCTGCGCCAGCGAGATGCCGTCGTTGGCGTTGCGCGCCGCGACGTTCAGGCCACGCGTCGTGGCGTTCATGCGCTCGGCGATGGCGAGGCCGGCGGCGTCGTCCTTCGAGCTGTTGACACGCAGGCCCGAGGACAGGCGCTGCATGGAGGTCGCGAGGGTGCTCTGCGACGCGGTGAGGTTCCGCTGTGCCGTCATCGACGCCACGTTGGTGTTGATGGTCATTGCCATGATCGATAACTCCTAAGTTGATGAACTCCCGGCGATTCGCCGGCCTTGACACTTGTGGGGAAGTCGCCCTCCCCATTCGCGCCCGTCGCCAACTCGGGCTTGCGGAATCGCTTCCACTCGCCTTCGCCGCTGACCGGCTGCGCCCGGGGCAGTTCATCGATGAGCCCGACGTCGTGGGTTGTGTCGGTTCTTCGGTCGCTGTTCCGGACCACGAAGCCCTGGGGTCCGGGCCTCGTTGAAGCCCTTATCGGTGGGCCTCGCGCCGAACTTGAGGCCTTTCGACTTCATCGCGCTTCGACGGATCGAGCGAAGCATCGAGACGCGGGATACGAGGGTGAAGCGCCTGCTTATCGGCGCTTGCGAGTCCGACTTGCTGGCTAGATTGCACGGGCCGCGCGTTGCTTCGCGCCAGGACGCTCATCGCCCATGCCTTCGCACCCAAGCCCTCGACATTCACGCCTGCGCGCGAGCGCCGCGCCGCCGCCTGCGTCACGCCACGGCTTCATCACGGCGCGCAACGAGGCCTACAAGGCCGTGCTCGCCAACGACTGGGCCGGCGCGATGCAGCGCTTCGAACGCCTTGCCGGCGATGCGGCCTTCGAGGCGCACGACTGGGTCGCGCTTTCGAGCGCGCGCTACAAGACCGGCCGCATCGAAGCGGGCCACGAGGCCGCCTTGCGGGCGCTCGCGATCGAGCCCGGCAACGCGAAGGCCGCGCACATGGCCACGCTCACGCTGGTGGTGCAGAACCGCTGGGCCGAGGCGCTGCCGATCTTCGAGCGCTTCGCCAGCGGGCCGGCGCGCCAGCACTACGACTTCGTCGTGAACCACGGCGTCACGCTGCAGCAGCTGGGCCGGCACCAGGACGCGGTGCCGGTGCTGCTCGAAGCGATGGTGCTCGAGATGGCCGACCCGGCGATCCACATGCGCCTGGGCCTGACACTCAAGGACCTGAAGCTCTTCGAAGAAGCGGCCGAAAGCTTTCGCACCGCAGAGACGCTCGACCCGAGCCGCTTCGCCGCGCAACTGATGGTCGTGCACATGCGGCAGTTCGCCTGCCAGTGGGACGGCTTCGAGGCCGACAGCGCCCGCATCGTCGAGTCGATGGCGCGCATCGAGCGCGACGAGGACCAGCGCGGCGAAGGCGCCGTGTGGGCGCTCGCGGCGATCGAGCATCCGCCGCTGCTGTTCAAGTCGGCCTGCGCGGCGATCACGCGCAAGTACGCGGCGCACGCGGCGGCATCGCCGCTGGCGAAGCGCGTGCCGCATGCGCTCGACGGCAAGCCGCCGTCATCGAAGCTTCGCGTGGGCTACGTCTCCGGCGACTTCCACAACCACGCGACCGCGCTGCTGATGGTCGAAGCCCTGGAGCACCGCGACCGCGAGCGCTTCGAGGTCACGCTCTATTCGCACAGCCCCGACGACGGCTCGCCGATCGAACGGCGCATCCGCACGGCCTGCGAGCGCTACGTCGACATGCGCGCGATGAACGAGCGGCAGATGGCCGAGCGCATCGCCGCCGACGGCATCGACATCCTCGTGGACCTGAAGGGCCACACCTTCGGCAACCGGCTCGCGGTGTTCGCGTGGCGGCCGGCGCCGG
Source organism: Methylibium sp. (assembly GCF_035762065.1). Taxonomy (GTDB): domain Bacteria; phylum Pseudomonadota; class Gammaproteobacteria; order Burkholderiales; family Burkholderiaceae_C; genus Methylibium. The sequence continues at coordinate 116,153 of NZ_DASTPW010000002.1, read as the reverse complement.
TGCAGGTGGCCTGGCTGGGCTTTCCCGGCACCTGCGGCGCCGACTTCATCGACTACATGATCGGCGACCGCTTCACCACGCCCATCGAGCACGCCGCGCACTACAGCGAGAAGCTCGCGCAGATGCCGCACAGCTACCAGCCGAACGACAGCCGGCGCTTCCGCCCCGCGCCGACGCGGCGCGCCGACTGGGGCCTCGGCGAAGACGCGATCGTGCTCGGCTGCTTCAACCAGGCCTTCAAGATCGGCCCCGACAACTTCGCCGCGTGGATGAACATCCTGCGCGCCGTGCCGAACGGTGTGCTGTGGCTGCTCGAGGACAACGCGCAGGCCTCGCACAACCTGCGGCGCGAGGCCGAGCGCGCCGGCATCGATGCACGCCGGCTGGTGTTCGCGCCGCGCGTGCCGGTCGATGTGCACCTCGCGCGCCTGCCCTGTGCCGACTTCATGCTCGACAACTGGCCCTGCAACGCCCACACGACCGCGAGCGACGCGCTGTGGATGGGCGTGCCGATGGTCACCAAGACCGGCGCGATCTTCGCGTCGCGCGTCGCGGCCGGGCTGCTCGAAGCCGTCGGCCTCGGCGAACTGGTCAGCGACGACGTCGCCGGCTACGAAGCCACCGCGATCGCACTCGCGCGCGACCCGGCACGGCTGGCGCGGCTGCGGGCGCACCTGGAACAAGGCCGCACGAGCTTCCCGCTCTTCGACGGCCGGCGCTTCGCGCGCGACCTCGAAGCGCTGTACGAGCGGATGGCCGAAAGGCAACGCGCGGGACTCGCGCCGGATCACCTGCCGGCCGCGACGGGCTGAGCGTTCGCACCGGCGCGCCGGCTCCAGGACCAAGGAGCCGCCGCGCGTCGTGCGGTGCCGCCACGCTGCTCAGACCCCCAGCGCCTCCATCAGCTGGGCCGGCTCCACCGGCTTGAGCAGATGCCGGTCGAAGCCGGCCGCGGCGATGCGCTCGCGGTCGCGGTCCTGGCCCCAGCCGGTCAGCGCGATCAGCTTGAGCGGCGCGCGCTGCCGCTCGCGCAGCTTCCGCGCGAGCTCGCAGCCGTCCATGCCGGGCAGGCCGATGTCGAGCACCGCGGCGTCGAAGTCGTGGCTGTGCGCGGCCTGCAGCGCCTGCTGGGCGTCGTAGACCCCCTCGGCCCGGGTGCCGATGCCGCGCAGCAGCTCGACGAGGCTGTCCGCGGCGTCGCGGTTGTCGTCGACCACCAGCACGCTGCGCGGCAGCGCGGGCCGCGCGGCGGCGGGGCCGGCGGCGGCCGGCACGCCATCGCCGCGAGCGTCGGCGGCCGACAGCGGCAGCCGCACGGTGAAGGTCGCGCCGCGGCCCGGGCCCTCGCTCGCGGCCTCGATGCTCCCGCCGTGCATCTCGACCAGCGTCTTCGCCAGCGTCAGTCCGATCCCCAGGCCGCCTTGCGCGGGCCGCGCGCTGTCGCCCGCCTGCACGAACATGTCGAAGATCGGCGCGAGCATGGTCGCGGCCAGGCCGATGCCGTCGTCGCTGACGCTCACCGCCGCCTGCGCGCCCTCGCGCCGCGCCGCGAGCGTGATGCGGCCGCCCGCCGGCGTGTACTTCGCCGCGTTGTTGAGCAGGTTGCAGAACACCTGCGTGAGCCGCACCGCGTCGCCGTGCAGCGCGAGCGGCTCGGACGGCAGGTCGACCACCAGCCGATGGCCGCGGCCTTCGATCGCCGGGCGGCTCAGCTCGACGGCGTCGCCGAGCACCGCGGCCGCCTCGAGCGGCGCGCGCTGCAGGTCGACCTTGCCGCGGGTGATGCGCGAGACCTCCATCAGGTCGTCGACCAGCCGCACCATGTGGTCGAGCTGGCGGCGCAGCATCGCGTGGATGCGTGGTTGCTCGGCGGCGCCCACGCGCGCGTCGGACAGCAGCGCGAGCGCGGTGCTGATCGGCGCCAGCGGGTTGCGCAGTTCGTGCGCGAGCGTCGCGAGGAACTCGTTCTTGCGCCGGTCGGCCTCGTGCAGGCCTTCGAGCACGTCGCGCAGCTCCAGCTGGCGCCCGCGCGCGCGCAGCATCGAGCGCAGCGCGGTGATCAGCGGGGCGACGCGCACCGGCCGCTCGACGACGGTGAGATTCGGCATCACCGCCGCTTCGACCAGCCCGCGGATCGCGTTGGAATGCGCGCCCTGGCGCGCCAGCACCAGCACGGGCACGTCGGACCACGGCGGTTGCGCGGCCAGCGCGTGGAGCAGCTCCGCCGCGCCGGGGCCGGTGAGGGTCTCCTCGGCCAGCATCAGCGCGCCGACGCCGTGCTGCATCTCGCGCAGCATCTCGGCGATGTCCGCGCATTCGCGGCAGAAGATGCCCGCGCGTTCGAGCACCGAAGAGGCGGCGCGCGCGTCCTTCGCGGTCGCCAGCCGCGCGAGCACGCGCTGCTCGAGCTCCGTCGGCGATGCGGGGCCGGCCGGCAGCGCGAGCAGATCGCCCGCCTCAGGCTTCACCGGCAAGCTCCTCCTGCGGCGGCTGCGGCTTGACCGGCTCGGGCGTGCCCGAGAGCACGCCGCGGTAGTCGCGCAGCGGCTCGCCAATGTCGATGCCTTGGGCGCTGAACTGCAGGCGGCGGATCGTGCGCTCGTGCCCCCCGGCGCGCTTCTTGACGACCGAGATGGCCTGCCGCACCTCGCCGTACAGCTCGTAGTAGCGCAGCAGCACGACCGAGTCGGCAAGGTAGCTCGCATCGACCGGCGCCTGCATGTGCGTGCCGATCAGGCCCGAGTGCGCGCCGACCAGGATGGTGATCACGCCCTGCTGGCCCAGGAAGGTGAGCAGCTCGTGCAGTTGGATCACCAGGAAGCGTTCGTCGGGCATCGCGTTCAGGTAGCCGTTCAGGCTGTCGATCACGACCAGCTTCGCCTGGTGCTCCATCACGCGCTCGCGGATCGCGTGCACCAGCTCGCCCGGCGACAGCTCGGCCGGATCGACCTGCCGCACCGTCAGGTGGCCGGCATCGATGGCCGGGCCGAGGTCGATGCCCATGCCCTTGCAGCGGGTGCGCAGCGTCGCGACGGCCTCGTCGAAGATGAACATCGCCGCGTGCGCGCCGCGCTTGCTCACGGCGGCGGCGAAATGCGCCGCGAGCGTCGACTTGCCGGTGCCCGGCGCGCCGACGATCAGCGTGCTGGTGCCGGACTCCAGGCCGCCGCCGAGCAGCGCGTCGAGCGCGGCGCTGTCGCTCGTGATCTGCGTCGGCGCGAGCGGCGGCGTGTGTTCGGAGGCGATCAGCCGCGGGAAGACCTGCAGCCCGCCACGGCGGATGCGGTAGTCGTGGTAGCCGTCGCGGTAGGCGCGGCCCCGGTACTTGGTGACGATGAGCCGCCTGCGCGTGATGCCGTAGTCGACGTTGTGCTGCTCGAGGCGGATCACGCCGTGGGCGATCGACTGCACCTGCAGGTCGTGCTCGACCGCGGTCATGTCGTCGAGCAGCAGCACCGTGCATTGCCGGCCGGCGAAGAACTGCTTCAACGCGAGGATCTGCCGCCGGTAGCGCAGCGAATTGCCGGCCAGCAGTCGCAGCTCGGACAGCGAATCGAAGACCACCCGCAGCGGCTCCACCCGCTCGACGTCTTCCAGGATCTTCAGCGTCGTCTCGCTCAGTTCGAGCTCCGACGGATGGAAGAGCGTGTGCTGCTCGTCGGGGTCGAGCGAAGTGACCGGCGGCAGCAGCTCGCGGATCTGGACGCCGTCGAGCGTCCAGCCGTGCGAGGCGGCGACGGCGTGCAGCTCCTCGATCGTCTCGGACAGCGTCAGGTACAGCACCGGCTCGCCTTGGCGCGCGCCTTCGCGCAGGAACTGCAGTGCGACCGTCGTCTTGCCCGCGCCCGGCACGCCTTCGAGCAGATAGAGCCGGCTCGCGGCGAGGCCGCCGGCGAGCACGTCGTCCAGGCCTTGCGCGCCGGTGCTCAGGAGCGCTGGAGTTGTTGCCGCCGTCTGCTCGTTCTTCATCGCTTTGCTTCCCCCCGGAGTTGCGGCTCGTGCGTCCAACCGGCGCCAGCGGCAATCGGTGTGCCCGAGCACGTGCAGCCGGCCCGGCACGAGCCTACCGACGCGGAACTGCCGGGCAAAGCGGCGCTTGTTCCGGGCATGCGCCGCAACCCCGCCCACGAAAAATGGGGGCCAACCTCGGCTCGCCGCGTCCTCCACCATGTCTTCCCTGCCTGACCTCCATCTCTGCGTGATGCAGCCCGCGGGCTACGTGCACGCGCTCGGCTTCGTCGATCAGGCGCGCTTCCTGCGCCACCAGTTCCGCCGCTTCGGCGCACGGGTGACGATCGCGAAGAACCGCCTGCGCGAGGACGCGGTGAACCTGGTCTTCGGCGCGCACCTTGGCTTCCCGGTCGAATGGACGACGCGCCACGCCTGCGTGTTCTTCAACCTCGAGCAGCTGGGCGCTGGCGGCGCGAAGGTGAGCGCGGCCTACCTGGAGCTGCTGCGCACTTCCGCGGTGGCCGACTACGACGCGGCCAACGTCGCGGCCTACCTCGCGCCGGGCGTCGATGCGGCCGACGTGCCCATCGTCCCCTTCCTGCACGCGCCCTACCTCGGCGCCGGCGTCGAAGCGATCCCGCTCGAGCAGCGCCCGATCGACCTGCTGTTCTTCGGCAGCATGAACGAGCGCCGCGCGAAGCTGATCGAGCGCATCGAGGCGGGCGGCACGCAGGTCGCGCTGTTCGATGCGCCGCTGTACGGCCCCGAGCGCGACGACTGGATCCGCCAGTCGAAGGCCGTCCTGAACATGCACTTCTACGAGAGCAGCCGCTTCGAGCAGGTGCGCGCATCGCACTGCCTTTCGCTCGGCACGCCGGTGATCAGCGAGCGCGGGCCGAACACCTTGCCGCCGGCCGCCTTCGAGGACACGGTGTTCTGGTTCGATGCCGCCGCGCCCGAGGCCTTCTTCGCGCAGCAGTTCAAGACGGCGGCGTTCTTCGACGCGGCCCGCACGAAGCTGGAAGCCTGGCGCACCACCGACGCGACGGAGGCCTATGCCGATCTGCTCGCCTTCGCCTGCGGCTTCGCGCAGGGCCACGCACAGCGTCGCGAGCCCGGCGCCTGGCGGCCGAAGCAGGTGAACCTCGGCTCGGGCAAGGACTACAAGCCCGGCTGGCTCAACCTCGACGTGATCGACCGGGCCCAGCCCGACCTCGTGCTCGACCTCGGCCGCGAGGTGCAGTGGCCGGTGGAGGCCGTCACCCGCTACGGCAGCCCGCTGCATCTGGCGGCAGGCAGCGTCGAGACGATCTACGCGAACAACGTGCTCGAGCACGTGCCCGACCTGCCGCTGCTGATGACCAACCTGCTCGCCCTGCTGGCGCCGGGCGGCACCGTCGAGATCGAGGTGCCCTACGAGCGCGCGCTGACCGCCTGGCAGGACCCGACCCACCTGCGCGCGATGAACGAGAACTCCTGGCTCTACTACACCGACTGGTTCTGGTACCTCGGCTGGTTCGAGCACCGCTTCGAGATCGCGCGCTCCGGCTGGCTCGACGTGAACGTGCAACCCTGCCCGCACGAGCGCGCCGCCTTCATGCGCATCACGCTGCGCAAGATCGAGACGACGCCGCGCGAGCGCACGGTCGCGCGCACGATGCGCGCGGACTTCGCGCTGCCCGACGACGAACTGCCTTCGCAAGCCGGCTCGTTCGACGAGCCGGGCGCGCATCCGGGTCACTTCGGGCCGGCGCAGGCCGGCGTCAACCTCGTGCATTGAGCCCTCGCCCGAGCGCGACGCTCGCCATCGCCTGAAAGCCCGCCATGAACATGCCACTGCCGCGCGAAGCGACCCGCGCCGCCGCGCCGCGCATCGAACTGCGCCGCGCCCGCGGCGAAGGCCGCGCCGCGGCGCGCGTCGACGCCGCGCTGACCGCGGTGATGCCGCCGGCGGCGCGCGTGCTCGCGCTCGGCTGTGCCGCCAGCGGCTTGCGCGAGGCCTACCTGCGCGAGCACCCGCAAGCCCGCTGGCACGAAGCCGATGCGCTGCCGCCGGGCAACGCCGAAGCCTTCGACCTGATCGTCCTCGGCCCGCGCCTCGGCCACGGCGGCCTTGCCGCGCTCCCGTTCGATGCACTGTTCACCGCCCTCGCCCGCCATGCCGCGCCGAACGCGACGCTGGTGCTGCGCGCGGCCAACGGCGCGTCGCTCGAACGCATCGAGCGCATCGTCGAAGGCGACCTGAGCGCCGACGACGGCGGCGACGGCGCGGCCCCTTCGATCTCTTCGCTCTACAAGCGTCTGATGGACGCGGGCTGGATGCCCTCGCTCGCCGGGCGCCGCCCGGCCGCGCCGGTGCAGACCGCGACCGCGCAGGCCGCGCTCTCGATCGCCGACGCGCTCGCGATCCCGCACGGCACCGTGGAGCGCACGCTCGGCATCGACGAATGGATCGTCACCGCGCGCCGCGCCTTCGACGCCGCGCCGCCGGGCTCGACCGAAGGCCGCTTCGACGTCGTCGTGCCGGTCACGCGCGAGCGGCAGCTGCGGCTCAACGTCGAAGCCTCGCCCGGGCTGGCCGAGGTCGAAGCGCGCATCGTCGTCTGCCGCGGCGCCGCGCACGCGGCCGAAGCCCTCGAGAGCTCGTTGCCCGCCTGCGAAGCCGACTGGGTGCTGATCTGCCACCAGGACGCCTTCTTCCCCGAAGGCTTCGGCCACCGGCTCGCCGCGGTGCTGGCCGCGGTGCCGGCCGGGGAGCGGGAACGCACGCTGATCGGCTTCGTCGGCATGGGCGTCAACGCCACGACCCACGACTACGAGCCGGCGGGCTTCGTCGTCGACCGGCTCGAGACGGTCGATCACCCGCCGAGCGAACGCGCGATGTCGATCGACGAGGTCGCGATCGTCGTCTCGCGCCGCTCGATCCACCGCATCGATCCGACCTTCGGCTGGCACCTGTGGGCCACCGACCTGTGCCTCGCGTCGATCTGCGAGCACCGGCAGTTCGCGCGCATCGTGCGGTTGCCGCTGTTCCACAACTCGGTCACCGACTACGAGTTGCCGGAAGCCTTCATGCGCTCGGCCACGACGCTCGCGGCCAAGTACCCGGCCTTCAAGAGCATCCCCACGCTGTGCGCGACGATCGACGAGCGCTTCCTCGCGCGGCCGGCGGACTTCGTGCGGGTCGAGGCCGCCAGGCCCGCCGCGAGCCCGGCGGTGGCGCCCCCCGCGCGAGCCGCCATGGCTGCGAGCGCCGAGCCGCCGTGGCGCGTGCGTGATCGCGACCTCGAGCTGCCGGCCGCGACCCGCACGATCCAGGCCCGCATCGACGCGGGCGACCACGAGGGCGCGACCACCGGCATCGTGCAGGCGGTGCATGCCAGCTACACGCAGCCCGGCGTCAGGCACCGCGCGCTCTACATCCCGGCGTTCGACGACCAGATGCGCCAGCTCGCGCAGGCGCTGGGCCGCGAGCCCGGCACCGCGCGCAGCGGCGCCCCCGGCGTGCCCCTGCTGATCGCCACCGAGCTCTACGACCTGGGCGGCCATACGCGCGTGCTCGAAGAGGTCTCGCACGAAATGAAGCAGCCGGTGCTGGTGCTGACCGACCTGTTCCGCAACGGCGCGCGCGACCCGGCGCGGATCGACGCGCTGCGCCAGCGCTTCGCGCACACGCAGTTCATCGTGCTGCCCGACGTCCCGCTCTGGGAGAAGTGCCGGATGCTGCGCCAGCTGGTGCTGCGCCTCGTACCCCGTGCGACGCTGTACTTCAACCACCACCAGGACCCGATTCCCTTCATCGGGACGCTCGCGCAGCCCGGCCCGCGCCGGCTGTTCATGCACCACGGCGACCACAACCCGAGCCTCGGCTGCACGCTGCCCGACGTCCGCCACGTCGACCTGATCTCGAGCCTGCAGGCGCTGTGCGGCGAGCGGCGCGCCGAGCCGGCGACCTGGCTCGCGCTGTTCGTCGCCGACCAGGGCCGCAAGGCGTTCCCGAAGCCGGTCGCCGATCGCGGCTACGGCGTCGCGACGGCCGGCCACCCGGCCAAGTTCGCGCGCGACGGCGCGCTGTCGCTGCAACGGATCGCGGCGACCGCGCTCTCGGCGATCGACGGCCGGCATTTCCACATCGGCCCGCTCGACGACGGCTGGCTCGCGGACATCCGTGCCCACCTGGAGGCCTGTGGGATCGCCGGCGATCGCTTCGTGTCGCTGGGCACCGTGCCCTCGGTGTGGCGGACGCTGAAGACGATCGACGCGGCGGTCTACATCGGCTCGGCGCCGGTCTCAGGCGGGCGCAGCGCGATCGAGGCGCAGGGCTGCGGGCTGCCGACGCTCTGCTATCGCGGCTTCGATGAAGGCTCGCTGCTGGCCGACTACTCGTCGTACGCCGACCCCGAATGGGGCTGGGCGAGCCTCGACGAACTGGCCGCGCGGCTGGCGCGGCTCGGCGAGCCGGGCACGCACGCGCGACTCTCGCAGCGCGCGCGCGCCTTCTACGACGACGGCTTCTCGCGCAAGCGGTTCAAGCGGACGTTGCAGGCGCTGGTCGGCGCCTGAGTCCGGCGAAACAGCGCCGGCCCCGGCCGCCATTTCCGCGCATCGCACGCCTCGCCGGCGCGCAAGACTGCCGCATGAGCGCCGTCCTCGACCTCGCCACGGCCCTTGCCGCGCCGCCGGCCGCCAGCGGCTGGCAGGTGCTCGACCACGACCGCCACGATCCGGCCGCGGCCGCACGCTGGGATGCCTTCGTGCGCCGCGCCCGCAACGGCCTGTTCCTGTTCGAGCGCGGCTACATGGACTACCACGCCGAGCGCTTCGACGACGCCTCGCTGCTGCTGTTGCGAAACGGCGAGGTACGCGCGGCGCTGCCCGCGCACCGAAGCGGCGACACGCTCGTCTCACACGGTGGCCTGACCTTCGGCGGCCTGCTGCTGCACGAGGCCGGCGGCCTCGACGAGACACTCGACGCCTTCGACGCGCTGACCGCCGCGTTGCGCGCGCGCGGCCTGCGCCGGCTGCGGACGAAGCCGGTGCCGCATGCGCTGCACCGGCTGCCGGCCGAGGACGAACTGTTCGCGCTGCACCGCGCCGGCGCACGCTGCGTGCGCATGGAGGCCGCGACCACGATCGACCTGGCGCGCCGCCCGCCGCTGGCCAAGGGCCGGCGCCATGCGCTCGCGAAGGCGCGGCGCGCCGGCCTGCAGGTCGAGCGCAGCGACGACCTGGCCGGCTACTGGCAACTGCTGAGCGGCGTGCTCGCCGCGCGGCATGGCGCCGCGCCGACGCATCGGCTCGACGAGATCGTGGCGCTCGCCGCGCGCTTTCCCGAGGACATCGCGCTGCACGTCGCACGCCGCCCCGACGGCACCGCGCCGCTGGCCGGCGCGCTGACCTACCGCTACCCCGGCGCACTGCACACGCAGTACCTGGCGTGCGGCGACGAAGGCCGCGAGCACGGCGCGCTCGACGCGGTGATCGCGCACCTGATCGACGCCGCCGCGCCCACGCAGCGCTGGCTTAGCTTCGGCAGCTCCACCCTCGACGGCGGCCGCGGCTTCAACGCCGGCCTGGTCGCGCAGAAAGAGATGTTCGGTGGGCGCACCACCGTCATGCCGACCTACGAAATCGACCTCGACTGAACACGGATCCGCACCATGGCCATCGCCCGCGACATCGACGATTACCAGCAGGCCTACGCCGCCAGCGACTTCGAGCCGACGATGGCGCGGCTGCGCAAGCGCGTGCTGCTCGCTGCGCTGGCGCGCTGGCGACCGCGGCGCGTGCTCGAGGTCGGCTGCGCCGACGACGCGCTGTTCAACCACCACGCCGACTTCGAGCACTGGTGCGTGGTCGAGCCCGGCGCGGGCTTCGCGGCGCTGGCGCGGCAGCACGCGCAGCGCCGGGGCTTCGGCGAGCGGGTGCGGGTGGTGCAGGCGCTGCTGGAGGACGCCGGCGCCGAGCTGGCCGGCGGCGACTTCGACCTCATCCTGCTCAGCGGCCTGCTGCACGAGGTGCCGCAGCCCGCGGCGCTGCTCGCAGCCACCGCGGCGCTGTGCACGCCGGCCACCCGCGTGCACGTCAACGTGCCGAACGCCCGCTCGCTGCACCGGCTGCTGGCGCTGGAGATGGGACTGATCGATTCGATCCACGCCATCTCCGACCAGCAGCGCGCGCTGCAGCAGACGCGCACCTACGACCTCGACACGTTGAGCGCCGCCTGCCGCGACGCCGGCTTCGCGATCGAGGCGAGCGGCTCCTACTTCATCAAGCCCTTCACCCACCGGCAGATGGCTGGGCTGGCGCGCGACGGCCTGCTCGACGAACGCATGCTCGACGGGCTGTGCGGGCTCGAACGCCATCTGCCCGGGCTCGGCGCGGAGATCCATGTGGACCTGCGGCTCGCGGCGGCCGGTTCATGAGCGAGCCGCTGGTCATCGTCGGTGCGGCGCTGGCGGCGCTGGTCTGCGCCGAAGCGCGCGCGAAGCAGGGGCGGTCGACGATCGTCGTCAATCCCGGCGGCCCGTGGGGCGGCTACTTCGCCGGCGTGCAGGCCGACGGCCGGCGCTGGGACCTGGGGACGGTGCTGCTTGAGTTCACCTCGTTCCGCGCGCCGGCGCAGCCGCCGGCGATCGAAAGCTACGACGCAGGCCTGCGCAACGACATCGGCCGCTTCACCGCGGCGGTGCGCGGCTGGCTTGAGGAGCGCGCGCCGATGCGCGACGTTCAGCCGATCACGATGTGGACCGGCCGTCATCGGCTGCCGGACCTGCTGCTCGGCAACCGGCTCGATGCGCTCACCGCCCTGCCCTGCGCCGACGCGGCGCGCGCCGAACTTCGCGCGACGCTTGCCGAGCGCAGCGCCTCGCGCTGGCACGCACGCCGCAAGGACGGCTGGGGCGACGACGGCCCCGGCTACGACGCGGTCTCGCGCATCAACCACGGCAGCGTGCTGCACGACGCGGTGTTCGCGCCGTTCGCGAAGCAAGTGATGAACACCGCCGCGAGCGGCATCGTCGCGCGCTTCCACCGGATGCCCTGGCTGCCGCTGTACTGGCCCGAGACGCTGCTCGCCGCGCTGGAAGGCCGGCCCTGCGGCCTGGCACCCACCGTCTACAGCCACGCCGTCCGTGCGAGCACCGGCGAGCTGTGCGCGGCGCTGGTCGAGCGCCTGCGCGGCGATGCGCGGGTGACGCTGATCGACGACCGCGTCACCGCGCTCGAACGCAGCGGCCGCGGCTTCGCGCTGCAACTCGAACGCAGGGGCCGGCTCGACGCCCCCCGGCTCGCCTGGGCCAACGCGCCACGCCAGGCGCTGGCTGCCGCCGGCGAGGCGCTCGGCCCGGCGGCCGACGAACGCCTGCCGCTGCGCCTGCTGCTGCTGCGGCTTTCGGCGACGGCGCGCGCGCAGCCCTTCAGCATCGTCCACTCGATCGATCCGGCGAGCGGCTTCTACCGCGTCACCGACGTGAGCGACTGCGCCGGCGAGGCCGGCGAGCTGCGCCTCGCGATCGAAGCCCATCCGCAACGCTGCGCCGAAGCGCACGGGCCGCTGAAGGACGAAGCAGCCATCGTCGCGGCGCTGCTGCGCGACCTGGCGCGCGCTGGTCTGGTCGCCGGCGACGCGATCGAGCCGCGCTTCGCGAAGCTGCTCGACCTGCCCGCCGCGCTGCCGCTGCCGAGCGCCGCGGCGCTCGCGGCGCAGGCCGGCGAACGCAGGCGGATGCTCGAGGTGCTGCCCGGCATCGAGACGCTGGCGGCGAGCGCCGGTGCCTTCGCGACCTCGCTGTCCGACCAGATCGTGCAGGGGCTCAAGCTGGCCGCGCAGGAGTCGCTCGCACGGGAAGAGCGCCGCTTTGAACCCGCTGATCCGGCGAGCCGCGCACCGCTGGCTGCCTAGACTGAGCCTCGATCTTTCCAACGCGGAATCCGCCATGACGAGCAGCAGCGTGATCGACATCGAACGGCCTCTCGAGGCGCCGGCTTCGCACATGAGCGAATGCAAGCTGATCGACCTGCCGAAGATCGCCGACCCGCGCGGCAACCTGAGCTTCATCGAGGCCGGCCGGCAGATCCCGTTCGACATCCGCCGCGTCTACTACCTGTACGACGTGCCGGGCGGCTCCGAGCGCGGCGGCCATGCGCACCTCGCGCTGCACCAGTTCGTGATCGCGATGTCGGGCAGCTTCGACATCGTGCTGGACGACGGCTTCGAGAAGAAGCGCATCCACCTGAACCGCTCCTACCGCGGCCTGTACATCCCGCCGATGACCTGGCGCGAGCTGGACAACTTCTCGTCGGGCAGCGTGTGCATGGTGCTGGCCTCCGAGCACTTCGCCGAATCCGACTACCTGCGCGACTACAGCGACTTCATGGTCGCGGTGCACGACCGCCGGCGCAAGCCGCGCTGAACGCGAGCGCGATGGCGACCGACGCGGTTGCGGCCATGCTGCCCTTCCTCGACCTGCCGGCGATCAACGAGCGCCACCGCGCGGGCTACCTGCGTGCGCTCGCGCGCGTGCTCGACGGCGGCCACCTGGTGCTGGGCGACGAAACCGCCGCCTTCGAGCGCGAGTTCGCCGCGGCCTGCGGCGCCGCGCACGCGGTGGGCGTCGGCAACGGGCTCGATGCACTGCACCTCGTGCTGCGGGCCTGGGGCGTCGGCGTCGGCGACGAAGTGATCGTGCCCGCGCACACCTTCATCGCGACCTGGCTGGCGGTCAGCCAGACCGGCGCCCGGCCCGTGCCGGTGGAGCCCGAGGCCGACGGCGCGAACCTCGATGCGGGCCGCGTCGAGGCGGCGATCACGTCGCGCACCCGCGCGATCGTCGCGGTGCATCTCTACGGCCGGCCGGCCGACATGGCGCCCTTGCGCGACATCGCCCGGCACCACGGCCTCAAGCTGCTCGAGGACGCCGCCCAGGCGCACGGCGCGCGCTATCGGGGACAGCGCTGCGGCAGCCTCGGCGACGCCGCGGCCTTCAGCTTCTATCCGGGCAAGAACCTCGGCGCGCTCGGCGACGGCGGGGCGGTCACGACCGACGACGCCGCGCTGGCCGATCACCTTCGCCTGCTGCGCAACTACGGCTCGCGCACCAAGTACGCGCACGAGGTGGCGGGCGTCAACTCGCGACTCGACGAGCTGCAGGCCGCGTTCCTGCGCGAGCGGCTCGCGACGCTCGACGCCGACAACGCGCAGCGCCGCGAGGTCGCGCGCGCCTTCCTCGAAGGCCTGGCCGGCATGCCTGGCCTGGCCTTGCCGGCGGCCGACGACGAGAACTTCGCGTCGGCCTGGCATCTGTTCGTCGTGCGCCATGCTCGGCGCGACGCGCTCGCGGCGGCGCTGGCCGCGCGCGGCATCGCGACGCTGGTGCACTACCCCACGCCGCCGCATGCGCAGGCCGCCTACGCCGGCCTCGCGCTGCGCGAGCCGCTGCCGCTGGCCGAGCACTGGGCCCGCGAGGTGTTGAGCCTGCCGATGGGCCCCACCCTCGCGCCGGCGCAGGTCGCCGCGGTCATCGACGCGGTGCGCGACGCCTGCCGTTCACTGGCCTGAAGCGCCGGTGAGCGCACGGGCGTGACGTTCGTCACGCGCCGACCTGCCCTTGTAGGAAGTTCGCCGACAAGCCTGTCGGGTGCGCGGCCCTGCGCGAACAGCGCTTGCCTGATTCAAGTTCCGCGGGGCGGTTTCTACAGTTCGTCTCACGGTGAACGCGAAAGCAACACCGCAAACACCGACCAAACAAACCGCAACGCCTGACCGCGCCGCACACCGAGGACCGAAGCGATGAACACCGAGCAGATCCTGATGGAAATCCGCGAAGCGAACCTGTCCTACCTGATGCTGGCGCAGAGCCTCATCCGCTCGGACCGCGACGAGGCGCTGTTCCGTCTGGGCATCAGCGAGGACACCGCCGACGTGCTGGGCCTGCTGAGCCCGGCGCAGATGATGAAGATCGCTTCGGGCAACACGCTGCTGTGCAAGATGCGCGTGGACGACGACATGGTCTGGAGCCTGCTGACCAACCACGGCAAGAGCGCGGCGAACGACGGCGTCAGCCGCCTGCACGCCAACATCCTGATGGCCGGGCGCCACCGCGAAGCCGCTTGATGACGACACCCGGCGCGGCGTACCGCGCCACCCTCCGAGAGGGGCCGGCCCGGCTTGGGAGCGGCCCGGCGCTCGGTCCGGCGATCTGACTGTCTAACCTCACCGAAAGTCCACCATGGCCCGCCAGAAAAGCATCCTCACCGAAGCCAAGCAGATCGAGCGTGCGGTGACGCTGATCCACCTCGGCGCGCGCCTGCAGGTGCTGGAGAGCGAGACCGACCTCAGCTACGAGCGCCTGCTGCGCCTGTACAAGGAAGTCGCGGGCAAGTCGCCGAGCAAGGGCCAGCTGCCCTTCTCCACCGACTGGTTCATGACCTGGCAGCCGAACATCCACGCGAGCCTGTTCCTGAACATCCACGAGTACCTGAACAAGGTGGCCGAGCTCGACGAGATCGACACCGTCATCAAGGCCTACCGGCTCTACCTCGAGCAGACCGAGTCGCAGGGCCTGGAAGCGCTGCTGTCCGTCACGCGCGCCTGGCGCCTGGTGAAGTTCGTCGACAACGGCATGCTGACGATGACCGAGTGCAGCAAGTGCCACGGCCACTTCGTCACCCATCCGCACGAGATCGGCAAGCACTTCGTTTGCGGCCTGTGCAATCCGCCAGCGCGCGCGGGCAAGGGCAAGGCGGCCGGCTCGCTGCAGATGCACTGAGTCCTCGCGATCGACACGAGCAGGCGCCGACCATGCCCCGCGCGACCCTCTCCGCGCTGCGCACCGGGCTCGGCGCCCTGCCTTTCGCCACGACCGCGGCGAACGAGGCGCGGCTGGACGCGCCGCGCGACGCGGCGCGGGCCAAGGCCGCGCGCGCGGGCTGGCTGGGCCTCGCGGCACGCTGGCCGCTGCAAGCCCTGCTGGCCTGGGGCTCGGCCTGGCTGGGTTTCGCCGCGCTGAAGGCTTGCGGTGCACCGCTTGCCGTGGCCGCATGCGCCGCGACCGCGCTCGGCGCGCTGTGGATGCTGTTCGCGGCGACCGCGACGCGACGCGCGATCGTCGCGCTGGGCTTTCCGCTATCGCTGCTGGCTTCGGGCCTCGGTGCCGCCGCCTTCGCGGGGCTGCCGGCCTGGGCCTGGCTCGCGCCGCTCGTGCTGCTCGCGCTGGTCTATCCCGCTTCGACCTGGCGCGACGCGCCGCTCTTCCCGACGCCCGCCGGCGCGCTCGACGCGCTGGCGCTGCACGCGCCGCTGGAGATCGGCGCGCGCGTGCACGACGCCGGCTGCGGCCTCGGCCACGGCCTTGCGGCGCTGCGCCGCGCCTACCCGCAGGCGCGGCTCGAAGGCAGCGAGCGCAGCGCGCCGGTCGCGCTGCTCGCGCGGTTGTTCTCGCGCCGCGCGCTGGCGCAGGTGCGGCACGCCGACATGTGGGCCTGCGACTGGCGCGGCCTCGGCATGGTCTACCTGTTCCAGCGGCCGGAGAGCCTGCCGCGCGCGGTGGCGAAGGCGCGGGCCGAACTGCCCGACGGCGCCTGGCTCGTCAGCCTCGAATTCCCGGCGCTCGAGCTCAGCGCCGACAAGCAGCTCAACACCCCCGACGGCCGCGCGCTCTGGCTTTACCGCGCGCCGTTCGCCACGCCGGCCACGCGGGCCGCGGCATCGTTCACGCGGCCGGCCGCGGTGCGCATGCCGCGCGCTTCGGGCCCACGGCGCGAACGCCGATAAGGAGTTCGGTTCCGTTTTCCTGTGTGTGTCTCCTCCGGCACTCCCGTGTGCCTTCGACGGCGGATCGGCAACGGTCCGCCGCTTCTTTTTCCGACGGAGACCTGCCGCAAGACACCGTTCAAGTCGGGGCACCGCAAGCCGATAACACCGGCACCTCGACTGCATCCATGCCTCCGTCGGCCCGCCCGTGGCCGGCGCACCCGGAGTTGTACGCACCATGTTCCTCGTCATCGGCTACGTCGTTGCGCTGGGCTGCATCTTCGGCGCCTACGCCATCCACGGCGGCAACATGAGCGTGATCCTTCATGCCATGCCCACCGAGTTGATGGCGATCTGCGGCGGCGCGCTCGGCGCCTTCGTGGTGAACAACCAGCCCAAGGTGCTGAAAGCCGTGCTCGGCGCGATCCCGAAGCTGATGAAGGGCTCGAAGTACACGAAGGCGCGCTACATGGAGCTGATGGCGCTGCTGTTCGACATCCTGCAGAAGGCCCGCAAGGAAGGCCTGATGGCGATCGAGAAGGACGTCGAGGATCCGCACAGCTCCGCGCTGTTCCAGAAGTACGCGACGGTGGGCAGCGACCACCATGTCGTGGAGTTCATCACCGACTACCTGCGCATGATGGTCTCGGGCAACCTGAATCCGCACGAGATCGAGTCGCTGATGGACAGCGAGATCGACACCCACCACCACGAGGCGCACGCGCCGGCCGCGGCCATCATGCGGCTCGCCGGCGCCCTGCCGGCCTTCGGCATCGTCGCCGCGGTGCTCGGCGTGGTGAACACGATGGGCTCGGTCGGCCAGCCGCCGGCGGTGCTGGGCGGGATGATCGGCTCGGCGCTGGTCGGCACCTTCCTCGGCATCCTGCTGGCCTACGGCGTCGTCGAGCCGCTGGGCGGCCTGCTCGAGCAGAAGAACGACGAAGGCACGAAGGAGCTGCAGTGCATCAAGACGACGCTGCTCGCGTCGATGCAGGGCTACGCGCCGGCGATCGCGGTGGAGTTCGGCCGCAAGACGCTGTACTCCACGGAGCGCCCGACGTTTGCGGAACTCGAAGGCCACGTGAAGGGGAAGAAATGATGTCGGCCCCCACGTCGCCGATTACGGCTCCTGCCTCCCGAGGGGGCGCCGCTGGCGGCCCGGCCAAGCCGGATCCGCGGCGGACCTCGGTTGAGAGCGCTCGACTGAAGGAGGCATGCCATGGCCGGTGATGCAAAGAAGCTGCAGCCGATCATCGTCAAGCGGATCAAGAAGGGCGGCCATGCCGCGCACGGCGGCGCATGGAAGATCGCCTATGCCGACTTCGTCACGGCGATGATGGCCTTCTTCCTGCTGATGTGGCTGCTCGGCTCCACCACCGAGGGCGACCGCAAGGGCATCCAGGACTACTTCAACAACCCGGTCAAGGTTTCGCTGATGGGCGGCCAGGGCTCGGGCGACACCACCTCGGTCATCAAGGGCGGCGGGCGCGACATCAAGGAGCAGGTCGGCCAGACCCGCAAGGCGGCGGAGCATGCGCCGAACGCCGACGAGGTGAAGAAGATCAAGGCGCAGCAGGCCGCGGCCGAAGCAAAGCGGCTGCAGGAGCTGAGCCGCAAGGTCGAGCAGCAGCTCGCCGCCGATCCGAAGCTCGCCGAGCTGCGTGCGCAGATCCGGCTCGACATGACGCCCGACGGCCTGCGCATCCAGATCGTCGACGAGCAATCGCGGCCGATGTTCGCCAGCGGCTCGGCGGTGGTGCAGCCCTACATGCGCGAGCTGCTGCGCACCATCGGCGGCGTGCTCGCGCAGGTGCCCAACAAGCTGACGCTCGAAGGCCACACCGATGCCGCGGCCTTCGGCGGCGGTGCGGTGGGCTACAGCAACTGGGAGCTTTCGTCCGACCGCGCGAACGCCTCGCGCCGCGAGCTGATCGCCGGCGGCCTGGCCGACGGCCAGATGCTGCGCGTGCAGGGCCTCGCGGCCAGCGCGCTGTTCGACCACGACAACCCGCTCAACCCGATCAACCGCCGCATCAGCATCATCGTGATGAACCGCGATGCGGAGGACCGCTTCCACCTCGCCGCGCGCGGCAACTCGGTGCAGCCGCCTGCGCTCGACGTCGCGCAGGCGGTGGTGAACGCCACGCAGCCCGGCTCAAGTGCCGAGGCCGGCGGCCGATAGACACCCATCTCTTTTTCGCATCCGCCGGACCTGCAAGGACGCCCCGCCATGAGCAACCCCGACATGAAGTTTCTGATCGTCGACGACTTTTCGACGATGCGCCGCATCGTGCGCGGCCTGCTCAAGGAGATCGGCTACCACAACGCCGACGAGGCCGAGGACGGCGCCGCCGCCCTGCAGCTGCTGAAGACGAACCACTACGACTTCGTCATCAGCGACATCAACATGCCCAACATGAACGGCTTCGACCTGCTCAAGGCGATCAAGGCCGACGAGGCGTTGAAGGCCCTGCCGGTGCTGATGGTCACGGCCGAGGCGCGCAAGGAGGACATCGTGCTCGCGGCGCAGACCGGCGCGGCCGGCTACATCGTCAAGCCTTTCACCAAGGCGACGCTGGAGGAGAAGGTACTGAAGATCATGCAGAAGCTCGCGGCGACCGCCTGAGCCCGCCGCAAGAAGGAGCCCTGCATGAACATGAACCTCGCCACGCCCGAGCGCGCCGCGGTCGCGGCCGCGCTGCCCTCGGGTGCCTCGCCGGAAGTCTTCGCGCAGCTGGGCGCGATCACGCGCCAGCTGCACGACACGCTGCAGCACCTGGGCGTGATGCCCAAGCTGCAGGACGCCGCCAACGGCCTGCCCGATGCGCGCAGCCGCCTGAACTACATCGCCGAGAAGACCACCGCCGCCGCGAACAAGGTGCTGAACTCGGTCGACCAGGCCAAGCTCGAGCACGCCAACATCGCCGCCGAGACGCGCCGCATGGCCAAGGCCATCGTGGCCGATCCGGTGAAGGCCGTCGCCTCGGGCGGGGTGATGAACTTCGTCGGCGACGTCGAGGCCGCGACCGAGCGCATCGACGCGCACCTCACCGACATCATGCTGGCGCAGGACTTCCACGACCTGACCGGCCAGGTGGTCACCAAGGTGGTGAAGCTGGCGAGCGACCTCGAGGACAGCCTCGTGAAGCTGCTGATGCAGGTCGCGCCTGCCGAGCTGCAGACGAAGCCGGCCCCGAAGGCCGAGCTCGAGCTGCTCAACGGCCCGGTGGTGAACCCCGAAGGTCGCAACGACGTGGTGCAGAACCAGAGCGAGGTCGACGACCTGCTCGCGAGCCTCGGGTTCTGACCGGCGGGCCTGCGCTCAGCGGCGCCGCCGCGCGAGCCGCTGCCAGCGCGACAGATCCCGCGTCACGAAGGCGGCCCACAGGCCGGCGCACACCAGCAGGCCGACGAGCCACAGGCCGTCGGCCGCGTCGAGCGCACGGCTCCAGGGCATCAGCAGCTCCCAGCCCAGGCGCGCCATCGCGACGAAGATCGCCAGGTCGAACGCGAGCGCCGCCAGCGCCTGCCCTGCGAGCAGCCGCCGCGCCCGCGCATGCCGCGCCGGCCGCGCTTCGCGGCGGCTCGGAACAGGCCCGTGCAGCGGGCTCGGGAAGGTCGACACGTCGTGGCTTTCGATGCGCCCTTCGCGGCGCCCGTCGACCATAACGGCTGCCTCGCGGCCCGAGCCCCCGTGTTCCGGGGCCGTGCTTTCCACGGCGCGCGGCCGCACCGGCCGTCACCCCCTGGATCGAGTGGAGCACTTGCGGCACGCGCTTGCCGATCGGCGCCTGCAAGCCCGCGCTAACCCGAGCGTCGGAAGCGTCGCGGTCACGCCGAGATACTTCGGCGCATGAGCTTCGCATCCCTGCCCCTCGCGTACGGCCGAAGGCTGCTGCGCGCGCTGCTTTTCCCGCTGCTCGCCGGCCTAGGCGCCTGCGCCGTCGCCGAATCGAGCGGCGTCGCGCGCGACGGCGTCGAGGAACGCGACCCGGTGCCCCATCAGGCCGGCCCGGGCTATGCGGTGCCGATCGGCGGCGCGCTGAAGTACGACAACCAGGAGGTCTGGTCGCGGCTGGTGCAGTTGTCGGGCGGCGAAGGCGCGCGCTGGGTGGTGGTGCCCACCGCCGCCGGCAATCCGATGGGCACCGGCAGCCGCATCGCCGAAGCGCTGAAGCGCGAAGGGGCGAAGGTGGAGGTGCTGCCGATCTCGCCGCGCCTCGCCGAGCGCGACGCCGCGGCCGATGCGCGCAGCCCGGCGCTGGTGGCGAAGGTGCGCGCGGCGCATGGCGTGTTCTTCGCGGGCGGCGCGCAGGAGCGCATCGTCGACGTGCTGCAGCCGGGCGGCGTACGCACGCCGCTGCTCGAGGCGATCTGGGAGCTGTTCGACGCGGGCGGCGTGGTCGCCGGCACCAGCGCGGGCGCCGCGATCATGAGCGAGACGATGTTCCGCGACGCGACCGACGTGCTGCGCGTGCTGAAGACCGGCAAGCTCGACGAGGGCAAGGAGATCGACCGCGGGCTCGGCTTCGTCGGGCCGGAGCTGTTCGTCGATCAGCACTTCCTCAAGCGCGGGCGCATCGGCCGCATGCTGCCGCTGATGGTGAAGAAGGGCTACAAGCTCGGCATCGGCGTCGAGGAAAACACCGGCGCGATCGTGCGCGGCCACGAGATCGAGGTGATCGGCGCGAAGGGCGTGCTGCTGGTGGACCTGAGCGCGGCGAGCAGCGATGCCGCGCTGCCCTTCTTCAACCTGAAGAACGCGCGCATCACCTACCTCGACAAGGGCGACCGCCACGACTTCAAGACCGGCGTGACCACGCCCTCGCAGGAGAAGCTCGCGGGCAGCGCGATCGATCCGGGCTCGGCCGACTTCCGGCCGTATTTCCGCCGCATGCCCTTCGTGCCTGACATCCTCGGCGACAACGCGATCGCCAACACCATGGGCAACCTGATCGACAACCGGCAGAACGAGGCGCTGGGTCTCGCCTTCGCCGGCATCCCGCTGGCCGACGACCCGCAGCCGGACCTCGGCTTCGAGTTCCGCCTGAAACGCGGACCGGAAAGCCGCGGCTGGTACACCGGCGCCTTCGGCGGCGAGGACTACACGGTGCTGAACCTGAACCTCGACGTGACGCCGGTGCGCATGCGCCGCCCGCTCTACGAACCGATGAACGCCGCCGCGCCGCCGGCATCGCTGCCCGCCGCCGGCGCCCCCGCGGCGCCAGTGCGCAACCCGGCACCGGCGCGCTGACCCCTAGCATCGGCGCACCGCCACCCTGCCCTGCGAGACCTGCATGAACCGACGCCGCCTGAGCCTTTCGATCCTTGCCGCCGCCGCGCTCGCGCTCGCCGCGCAGGCCGCCGAAGCGCGCAAGCTGCGCGTCGCGGTCGAGGGCGCCTACCCGCCGTTCAGCGAGGTCGCTCCCGACGGCAGCATCAAGGGCTTCGACATCGACATCGCCAAGGCGCTGTGCGCGCAGATCAAGGCCGAGTGCACGCTGGTGAAGCTCGACTTCGACGGGATGATCCCGGCGCTGCAGTCGCGCAAGGTCGATGCGATCGTCGCGTCGATGGCGATCACCGAGGAACGCAAGAAGCAGGTGGCGTTCACCGACAAGTACTACAACACGCCGGCGCGCTTCGTCGTCAGGGCCGGCAGCCCGATCACGATCTCGCCCGAAGGCCTGAAGGGCAAGCGCATCGGCGTGCAGCGCTCGACGACGCACGACCGCTTCCTCAGCGCGACCTTCAAGCAGTCGGAGGTGGTGCGCTACACCAAGCAGGACGAGGTCTTCCTCGATCTCGCCTCCGGCCGCATCGACGCGACCCTGCAGGACAGCGTCGCCGCCGACTTCGGCTTCCTCAAGACGCCGCAGGGCAAGGGCTTCGCGTTCGCCGGCCCGAGCTACAACGACGCGGCGATCTTCGGCGAGGGCTCCGGCATCGCGATCCGCAAGGCCGACACCGCCTTGCAGGCCGAGCTGAACGCCGCGATCAAGGCGATCCGCGCCGACGGCCGCTACAAGGCGATCGAGGCGAAGTACTTCGCGTTCGACGTGTACGGCGACGCGTCGAAGTGACGGCGCCACGCCGATGCTCCACGGCTACGCACCGGCGCTGCTCGAAGGCCTGGGCTTGACGCTCGCGGTCGCGCTCGCTTCGCTGTTGATCGCCGGCGTGCTGGGCCTGGCCTGCGCGAGCGCGCGGCTCGCGCGCTCGCGCGTGCTGCGCGGCACCGCCGCGACCTACACCACGCTGGTCCGCGGCGTGCCGGATCTCGTGCTGATGCTGCTGGTCTTCTACGGCGGGCAGATGGCGTTGAACGCGGTGGCGCTCAGGCTCGGCCACGAAGAATTCATCGACGTCGACCCTTTCGTCGCGGGCGTGCTGACGATCGGCTTCGTCTTCGGCGCCTACTTCGCCGAGACCTTCCGCGGCGCCTTCCTGGCCTTGCCTGCCGGGCAGCGCGAAGCGGGGCTCGCCTGCGGCATGGGCCGCATGACGGTGCTGCGCCGCATCGAGCTGCCCCAGATGCTGCGGCACGCGCTGCCCGCGTTGAGCAACAACTGGCTGGTGCTGGTCAAGAGCACCGCGATCGTCTCGGTGATCGGCCTGAACGACGTGATGCTGAAGGCCGGCCAGGCGGCCGGATCGACGCGCGAGCCCTTCGTGTTCTACGGCGCGGCGGCGCTGCTCTACCTCGCGGTGACGGGCGCCAGCGAGCTCGGCTTCAAGCTGCTGGACCGGCGCCTGCAGCTCGGCGTGCGAACGCAGCGGCTCTGAGCACGACGCGCCGGCGATGGACTTCGAGGTCATCCACGACAGCCTGCCGCTCTACGCGGGCGGCCTCGCCGTCACCCTGCAGCTGCTGCTGATCTCGCTGGCGACGGGCCTCGTGGTCGCGCTGCCGCTCGCGATGCTGCGCGTCGCGCCTTCGCGCGTGCTGCACGGGCCGGTCTGGCTGTTCACCTACGCGATCCGCGGCACGCCGCTGCTGGTGCAGCTCTTCCTCGTGTACTACGGCCTCGCGCAGTTCGACGCGGTGCGCGCGAGCTTCGCCTGGCCGTGGCTGCAGTCGGCCGCGTTCTGCGCCTGCCTCGCCTTCGGCATCAACACCTGCGCCTACACCACCGAGATCCTCGCCGGCGCGCTACGCGCCACGCCGGCCGGCGAGGTGGAGGCGGCGCGGGCGATGGGCCTGTCGCGCCCGCAGGTGTGGCGCCGCATCCTCTGGCCGTCGGCGCTGCGTCGCGCGATCCCCGCCTACGGCAACGAGATCGTGCTGATGCTGCACGGCACCTCGCTCGCGAGCGTCGTCACGCTGGTCGACCTGACCGGCGCCGCGCGCGAGGTGAACTCGCGCCACTACCTGCCCTTCGAAGCTTTCGTCACCGCCGGTGCGATCTACCTCGGGATCACGCTGGCACTCGTGGCCGCGCTGCACGCGGCCGAGCGCCGCTGGCTCGCGCATCTGCGCCCGCGCATCGCCTGAACCGCCCTTCTCCACATGGAACGTCGCGACCACCCCCTGCCGCCCGCCTCCCTTGGCACGCAGCGCACGCTGACGAGCTTCCACTACGGCCGCGCCGGCAGCGGCGAGAAGATCTACGTGCAGGCCTCGCTGCACGCCGACGAGCTGCCCGGCATGCTGGTCGCGCACCACCTGCGCCGCCGGCTCGGGGCGATCGAGGCGCAGGGCGCGCTGCGCGGCGAGGTGGTCGTTGTGCCGCTGGCGAACCCGATCGGCGTCGCGCAGCGGCTGCTGCACAGCGTGCAGGGCCGCTTCGACCTCGGCACCGGCGAGAACTTCAACCGCCACTACCCGGCGCTGCGCGACGCGGTGTGGGCACGCATCGAGCCGCAGCTCGGTGCCGATGCGCAAGCCAACCTCCAGCTCGCGCGCGCCGCGCTGCGCGACGCGCTGGCCGCGCTGCCCGCCGACACCGAACTCGCAGCGTGGCGCCGGCAGCTGCTCGGCCTGGCCTGCGACGCCGACGTCGTGCTCGACCTGCACTGCGACACCGACGCCGTGCTGCACCTCTACACGCTGACGCCGCTATGGCCGGCCTGCGAGCCGCTCGCGCGCATCCTCGGGGCGCACGCGACGCTGCTCGCCACCGAGTCCGGCGACCACCCCTTCGACGAAGCGTGCTCGCAGATCTGGTGGCAGCTCGCCGGGCAGGCCGGCGCCGCGCGGCCGATCCCGCTCGGCTGCTTCTCGGTCACGGTCGAGTTGCGCGGCAGCGCCGACGTGAGCCATGCGCTGGCCGAGGCCGACGCCGACGCGCTGATCGAATACCTGCGCCATCGCGGCGTGGTCACCGACCGCGCGAGCGCGCCGCTGCCCCCGCTGATCGCCGAAGCCACGCCGCTGGCCGGCTCGCTGGAAGTGCGCACGCCCACCAGCGGCGTCGTCGCCTGGCATCGCAAGCCCGGCGAGCGCGTCGAGCGCGGCGACCTGCTCGGCGAGGTCATCGACCCGATCGAAGGCACGACGAGCGAGTTGCGCAGCGAGACCGACGGCGTGCTCTACGCGCTCGACACCATCCGCTTCGCGACCGCCGGCGCACGGCTCGCGAAGGTGGCGGGGCGCGACGCCACGCGCACCGGCAAGCTTCTGGGCGACTGACGAGCCGATGTCCGCCCCGCAACTCGAGGCGCTCGACCTCCACAAGCGCTACGGCAGCCACGAGGTGCTCAGGGGCGTGAGCCTGCGAGCGCACGCCGGCGATGTGATCACGCTGATCGGCTCCAGCGGCTCGGGCAAGAGCACGCTGCTGCGTTGCCTGAACCTGCTCGAGCAGCCGCACCGCGCGACGCTGCGCCTGCGTGGCGAAGAACTGGCGCTCGTGCCCGACCGCGACGGGCAACTGCGCGCGAAGGACGCGAGGCAGCTGCAGCGCTGGCGCGCACGCTTGTCGATGGTGTTCCAGTCGTTCAACCTCTGGCAGCACATGACCGCGCTCGACAACGTGATCGAGGCGCCGACGCAGGTGCTCGGCCTGGGCAAGGCCGAAGCGACCGAGCGCGCGCAGGCGCTCCTCGCGCGCGTGGGCGTCGGCCATCGCGCGGCGATGTACCCGGCGCATCTTTCCGGCGGCGAGCAGCAGCGCGTCGCGATCGCGCGCGCGCTCGCGATGGAGCCCGAGGTGATGCTGTTCGACGAGCCGACCTCCGCGCTCGACCCCGAACTCGTCGGCGAGGTGCTGAAGGTCATGCGCGACCTCGCCGCCGAAGGCCGCACGATGATCGTCGTGACGCACGAGATGGGCTTCGCGCGCGAGGTGTCAAGCCACACGCTGTTCCTGCACCAGGGCGTCGTCGAGGAGCAGGGCCCGCCGCACGAGGTGCTCGCGAGGCCCCGGGGCGAACGGCTGCGCGCCTTCCTGTCCGGAGGTCTCAAATGACGGGTCTTGACCCTCCGCACCGCGCCCTCGTCTTCGATGTCTTCGGCACCGTCGTCGATTGGCATGCGTCGATCGTGCGCGAAGGCGAGCTGCTCGGTGCGCAGCTCGGCCGGCCGATCGACTGGCCCGCGTTCGCACGCCGCTGGCGCGCCGGTTACCAGCCGGCGCTGAGCCGCGTCCGGGACGGATCGATCGGCTGGGTCAACGTCGACGAGCTGCACCGGCAGCTCCTCGACGGCCTGATCGCCGAGTTCGGGCTCGAGGCGCTGACGCCGGCGCAGCGCGAGCACCTCAACCGCGTCTGGCACCGGCTCGCGCCCTGGCCGGACGTGCCGCGCGGCCTCGCGCGGCTGAAGGCCGGGCGGATCGTCGCGACGCTGTCGAACGGGCACGTCGCGCTGCTGGTGGACCTGGCGCGCTTCGGCGGCTTGCCGTGGGACTGCGTGCTGTCGGCCGAGCTGTTCCAGGCCTACAAGCCGCAGCCCGAGGTCTACCGCGGCGCGGCGGCGCTGCTCGGCTTCGAGCCGCACGAGGTGACGATGGTCGCGGCGCACCCGTCCGACCTGCACGCCGCGCGCGACGCCGGCCTGCGCACCGCCTACGTCCGCCGCCCGCTCGAATATGGCCTCGGCGAGCCCTTCACGCCGGCGCCCGACGCCGACTTCGACATCGCGGTGGACGACTTCGACGCGCTGGCGGCCCGGCTCGGCGACTGAGCCTCAGCTGCCGCGCAGCGCCTGCAGCACCTCGGAGCGGAACTCGCGCTGGTAGAGCACGTAGATCACGCCGGCGGTCGCGCCCATGAAGATCAGCGGCGAGAAGAACCAGCCGACCGCCGCGAAGGCCATGTAGTAGGCGCGCAGGCCGTCGTTGAACGTCTCGGCGGCCATGCCGACGACGCGGCCCGCGCGGTCGGCGAACGCCTCGCGCGACAGCGCCTCGTCGGACTCGAACGCCCGCGCCTCGGGCGCCGAGGCCACCAGCAGCGCACCGAAGGTGTACTGGCGCAGGCTCCAGGTGAAGCGAAAGAAGGCGTAAACGAAGATCACCGTCAGCAGCAGCAGCTTGAGGTCGAACACCAGTACGGAGGTGCGCACCGCAAACGGGATCTCGCGCACGAGCTCGGTTGCCTTCTCGCTCGCGCCGAGTGCGGCGAGCAAGCCGCCGATGATCAGGATGGTGGTCGAGGCGAAGAAGCTTGGGCTCGTCGACAGGTTCTGGACCACGACGCCGTCGATCACGCGCACCTCGCGGTAGGTGACCTGCAGCATCCATTGCCGGCGGATGCGGTTGGTGGCCGCGAGGATCGAGTTCTGGTGCGCATGCGCTTCGCGCCGTGCGAACCAGGCATAGCCGCTCCAGCCGGCGAAGAACACGACGACGGCCAGCCAGTCGAGAAGCGGCAGCAGCGCCATCACGATGGGTAATGAGGTGTTCATTGCGGCGCCAGGTTTGAGAAGTTCGCAAGCATGCTCATGGCTTCGCGGCAGCTGATTTTGGCGCGGCCGTACCCCGCAGCATTGCGACGGATCTCGACAGCGAGACCACTTGGAGCAATCGAAGGAGGATCAGAATGAAAAAGATCGTCGGCCTGCCCGCCAGTGCGGCGACGATGGTGCCGGTATCGAGCACTGCCGCAGACCGCACTGCACCTTTCCGCACGTCGCGGCTGCCACCGAAATCGGCCGCGGTCGGAGAGCTTTCCCAGCGACCCGGTCCATTGCGGAGTTCATCGGACCCGGGGAGGAAAAACAGGTCGCCGATAACCGCCGAACCCGGCGTTGACCGCCAGCGCGATAGGGACGTCTCGGCGAACAGCTGGCGGGACAGAGCCGGTCCATGGTTCGACCTTCGCGAGTACACGTCGAGCAAGATGGACGAGTACGGCACCGATTTCCGAGCCCGCCCCGACCACTATCAAAGTGACAGTGAGGCCTCGGATACAGAGGATGTGCCGACACAAGGACCCGGCATCGCCGACCCGCGGGAACGCGCCCGACGTTTCCTCAGTGAAACCTTGGCCGCTTTCGAGCGGCAAGATGCTGCATTGGGACCGTATCGGCGAGCGACGTTCAAGCAAGATGATCTGCCATCACCCAATCACAACGGCGTATGCCTGGGGCTCAGCCTCGATTGGCTTCGTTCGGTCCACGACGAGCCGTCGAAGTCTATCGAGCAACGACTCGCCGACTTCGATCCACAGAACGCCGCAAGGATTCGTCGGGTACAGGATCAAAGCAATCGACTGCACGACGAATTGCCCTTTCGCAACTATCACCCCCTCAAGGAACTCAGCGAAAAGTCCGAAGACGTCCGAGGCATCCAGTTCAGCAAGTACTCGACGCATCGGGCTGGCAAGGGAAGCACTCTGGCAGATGTCGCGGGGCATATGGCTCTTCGCCTGCAACGCCCCAACGCGCCGACATCCCACCTGCTGATTCCATCCCCCGGGGCACACGCCATCACGTGCGAGAAGCTCGGCGATCGTTTCCGGATCTTCGAACCGAACCATGGTGTCTATGAAGCCGACAGCAAGCAGCTGGACGAACTTCTGGCCGGCGTGCTTATGAAGCACTTCTCCCTGGTCAAGTCCCTGGAGGATCGAATGTTCAAGGAAGATACCCCGATCACCAAGTTTGTCGAACGCGCCGAAGTCCGCATCATTCCTGTTCGCTTCAAGACCGATGACCTGCAAGACCCTGACCTTGCAAAGCCGTCGAAGCCACCAGAACCCGAATGACCACGGCGCCGGGCGCGTCGCCGGCGACGCACCGCTCAGCCGGGGCGGCGCAGGCGGATGCGACCCGGCAGCGGGACGGAACGCTGGAGCACCGTCTCTCCAAGCCATATCGCCGAGCGCAATGCGCGCGCCGCCACCGTCGCCGGTGGCATCTGCTGGTAATCGTCGTTGAAGACTTCGAAGCTGTAGTCCCCGCGGTAGCCGAGGCGGTCCAGCCGCGTCACCAGTTCGGCCACCTGATCGCTATGCACGCCCTCGCCGGGAAACACCCGGAAATGGCGTGCAGTGGCGATGCGCTCCTCGATCGAGCGCACCTCCTGCCACATGAAGTCGGCAAGCTGCACGAGGAAGATGCGCCGCGGGTCGAGCTCGTCGATGCCGTCCATCGGCGTCTGGGTAGCGAAGAGGTGAAACGAGTCGAGGCCGAGGCCGAGATTCGGCGCGTCGGCGCGCATCACCACGTCCCACGCCATCGGAAAGTCGCTGACCGTGCGGCCCCACGACAACGCCTCGTAGGCGATCTTCAAACCCAGCGGAACGGCCAGCATCGCGAGTTGCCGCAGGTCGGCCGCGATCACGTCGAGATCGGCGCTTGCATGCTTGGACGTCGATGAACAAACCAGCAGCACCGGCGCCCGTACCGCCGCGCACAGCTCGAGCATCGACTTGGCGACGTCCACCTTGTAGTCGCGCAGGTGCCCCTCGAGCCCTTCGAAGTCGCGCAGCACCTGGAAGCCGGTGACGCGCAGTCCGCTGGCGCGCACTGCCGCGATCGCGGCGTCGACCCCCTCGGGATGGGTCGTCAGGTCGCGTGCCGACAACATCAGCTGCCCGAAACCCGCATCGCGTACCGCGGTGAGCTTGGCCGACAACGAGCCGGCCAGCGAGATGGTGTCGAGGCCGAAACCTTCGATGTTGCCGATTCGAGGATTCACGCGCCGGCCCCTCGCATGCTGCGCACAAGTTCGAAGACGACGCTGCCCAGCCGCGTTTCCGTCAACGCGCCGCGCGGGCTCGTCTGCACGCCGGTCGACTCGATGAAGCCGACGCCGCGCTGCCTGAGCGCCGCCACGGTCGTCTCGACGTCGGGGGTGCCCAGGCCGATGCGCTGCAGGAGTTCGCTGTGGTCGAAATCGAACTGGCCGACTTCGGGCTCGATCAGCTGCACCATCAACTGTCCGCACGGGCTGCTAAGGACGCGACCGCGCGGCATGACGCCGAAACGCTCGCTGTCGGGAATGGCGGTGAACCCGAACAGCTCGGTATAGAACTCAGTCCAGTCTTCGACGCGATCGAGGCCAACGTACTGCACCACGCCGAAAAAGTGCAGTCCGGTCAACGCCGGAGGATGCATCTCGACCGTAGGGATCG
This sequence comes from Methylibium sp., assembly GCF_035762065.1. GTDB lineage: Bacteria > Pseudomonadota > Gammaproteobacteria > Burkholderiales > Burkholderiaceae_C > Methylibium. The sequence goes on along the minus strand of NZ_DASTPW010000002.1, from coordinate 86,929 downwards.
GCGTGAAGTCGACGTCGTAGATCGAGAACTCGCGATAGCGATCGACGAAGTAGATGCGGCTGCTGCCAACGCCGTGGATGGCGGGGATGTTGAGCTCCATCACCTCGACGTGCGTCGGCACGGCCCAGGCGCCGCGTTCGAGCACATGTCGGTAGGCCGCCGCGGCGTTGCGCACGCGCAGCGCGATCGCGGCGATGACCGGCGCTTCCGCCAGCGTGCCCGCGCCCTTTGCGGCGCCCGGCGCGTCATGCGCGTTGACGATCACGTTGATGTCGCCCTGCCGGTAGAGCAGCACCTCGCGCGACCGGTGGCGCGCGATGGGACGGAAACCCATTTGCTCGAGCAGCTGGCCCAGCGCTTGCGGACGGCTGGTCGCGTACTCGATGAACTCGATGCCGTCGAGTCCCAGTGGATTGGCGGTGGGTATGACGGCTTCGCGGCTTTCGACGGTGTCCATATGATGACCTGTCACGGGGAGTTGGACCGCGCCGCGCCAGCGGCCTCGGCGCGCGGCGATCAGGGCTCGATCACGCCGGCATGGTGAGGTTAAGCGTCAAGGCGGGCCCGCTCATCGCAAGGCGGGCCTTCGACGGCCCCGGATGTGCGTTCATGCTGCCGAGGAGGTCGTCAATGCGGCAGCCCCACCAAGGAACAGCCGCTCGATGTGCGGATCGGCCAGCAGTTCGTCGGCCCGTTTGTGCAGCACCAATCGCCCGGATTCCAGGGCGATGGCCTCGTCGGCCATCTTCAACGCGCTCTTGACGTTCTGCTCGACCATCAGCACCGTCGTACCGGCTTCTGCCAGCTGACGCAGCAGCACGAAGACGTTGCGCACCACCAGCGGCGACAGCCCGATGGACGGCTCGTCGATCAGGATCACCTTGGGCCGCAGCAGCAGCGCGCGGCCGACCTCGAGTTGCTTCTGCTCGCCGCCCGAAAGCGAGGAGGCCGCACTGTGGAGCCGCTCCTTGATGCGGGGAAAAAGCTCAAGCACCTCCGGTATGCGCTCGCGCGTCGTCTTCATGCCCAGCGTGATGCCGCCGAGTTCGAGGTTCTCGTAGGCGGAGAGCTGGCCGAACAGGTTGCGCCCTTGGGGAACGAAAGCGACGCCGTGCTGGACAAGGAGGTCTTTCGCGGACGCGCCGGTGATGTCCTTGCCGTCGAGACGAATGCGCCCTTGGCGCACCTTCAGCATGCCGAACAGTGCCTTCAGCACGGTGCTCTTGCCGGCGCCGTTCGGGCCGAGCAGCAAGGTGATCTTGCCGCGCTTCGCCTTGAAGCTCAGGTTGTTGAGGATCATGAAGTCGCCATAGCCGGCGACGACGTCGTCGAATTCGATGCAACTGTCTCCGGCCATGTCAGCTCCCCAGGTAGGCGTCGAGCACCTGCTTGTTCGCCCGGATCTCCGCCGGCGTGCCGATCGCCATCACCGTCCCTTCGACCATCACCATCACGCGGTGGCAGAGGTCCATCACGAAGTCCATGTTGTGCTCGATCACGATGAAGGAACTGCTGCTGGTGCGGTTCAACTCCTTGAGCAGGCTGCTGATGCCCCCGACGAGGCTCGGGTTGACGCCGGCGCAGGGCTCGTCGAGCAGCACCAGCGCCGGCTCGCTCATGAAGGCCATCGCGATGTCGACGAGCTTCTGCTGGCCGTAGCTGAGTTCGCCCGCCCTCTTGTCCGCGACGTGACGGATGCGGAACTGTTCGATCAGCGCATCGGCCTTGGCGCCGAGGCCGGAATCGGTCGGCGCGAACATGCGGCTGGTCATCGTGCCGCGGTGCTCCTGCGCAGCGACGATCAAGTTGTCGCGCACGGTCATCTTGCCGAACACCTGGAGGGTCTGGAAGGTGCGGCCGACGCCCAGGCGATTGAGCTGCGTCGGCGAGACGCCGGTGATGTCCCTGCCATGGAGCTCGATCTTGCCGGCGTCGGGCGCGATCTGCCCGAGCACGCTATTGAACATCGTCGTCTTGCCCGAACCGTTGGGCCCGATGACGCCGAAGATTTCGCCGGGCATCACCTCGAAGGACACGTCATCGACGGCCTTGATCGCACCGTAGGCCTTCTTCAAGCCCTCGACCTTCAACACCGCCGCGCTCATGTCCGTGCCCCCAACTGCGCCGCTGCTGCGCTGCGCTGAGCCGACGCTTCGCGGGCCATGCGCTTGGCCCGCAGCTTGTCGGGGATGCTGAGCAGGCCGTCAGGCAGCCACAGCATCAGCACGATCACCGCCGCGCCGAAGACGAACAGGTACCAGGCCTGAGCGAAGCGCAGCCACTCGGGCAGCAGCACACCCACCGCCGCGCCCACCACCGGTCCGAAGAAATAGCCGGGGCCGCCGACCACCACCATCAGGTACATCATGATCGATGCGCCCACGGAGAACGGCGCCGGCTCGATGAACTGCACGAGGCTAGCGAACAACGCCCCGGCGATGCCCGCGTAGACGGCGCCGATCGCAAAGCTCAGCAGCGTGTAGGCCTGCACGTGGACACCAAGGCTTTCGGCGCGGATCGGGTTGTCGCGCAACGCCGTGAACGCCTTGCCCCACGGCGAGCGCAGCAACCTCCACAGCAAGGCGGCGAGCAGCATCGTCATGCCGAGCACGAAGTAGTAGTACGCGAGATGGCTGTCGAGGCTCAGGCCAAAAAAGCTGGGGCGCGCAATGTTGTTGATGCCGAACGTGCCGCCGGTGAGCCACTCCTCGTTGCGCATCACGAGCCACACCGCGGTGTTGAAACCCAGCGTCGCGAACGCGAGGTAGATGCTCTGCACGCGCAGGGCGGGAAAGCCGATCGCCAGACCGATGACGAAGCAGCCCAGCATCGCGATCGGAAGGCCGACCCAGAAGCTCAAGCCAGCCTGCATCAGGATGGCGACGGTGTAGGCGCCGATGCCAAAGAAGGCCGCATGACCCAGCGACTTCTGGCCGGCGTAGCCGGCCGTGAGGTTGAGCCCCATCGTCGCGATGATGAAGACCAGCCAGTAGCTGAACAGGTAGATGCCGTAGCTCTTGAGCAGCGGCGGCACGCCGAGCATCACGACGGCGGCGAGGACGAGGCCTGCAAGATGGAGTTTCTTCATAGCGACCTCATCAAACCTTGCGCTCGACCTTCTTGCCGAGCAGTCCCTGCGGCTTGAAGAGGATGACGACCATGAACACCACCAAAGCCACGGCGTCCTTGTAGGCCGCCGAGATGTAGGCGGCGGCGAGGTTCTCGCTGACGCCGACGATCAGCCCGCCGAGCAGCGCGCCGCGCGAGTTGTTGAAGCCGCCGATGATCGCGGCGAAGAACGCCTTCGTGCCGAGCGGCTCGCCCATGTCGAACTTGGCGAGGTAGGTCGGCGTGATGAGCAGCGCCGCCGCACAGGCGAGCAGCGCATTGATGGCGAACGTGTAGAGGATCATGCGCGGCACATTGATGCCGAGCACGGTGGCACTGTCGGTGTTCTGCGCCACGGCCTGCATCGCGCGACCCGTCACGGTCTTCTGCAGGAACGCTTGTGTCGCGAAGACCAGCACCAGCGCAGTCACCAGCGTCCCCACATCCGCCAGCGTCACCGTGACGCCTGCGATGGTGAACAGTTTGTCGGCGAACAGGCTCGGGAACGGATGCGCCTCGGCGCTATAGCCGGCGCGCACGCCGTTGCGCACTGCGATCGCCAGGCCGATGGTCGCCACGACGACGGGCATCAGCCCGTGGCGCAAGAGCGGGTCGGCGATGCCCCGCTTGAAGGCGTAGCCCAGCACCAGCACCGCCACCACGCACGTCAGCATGAAGCTGAGCGGCAGCGGCGCGCCGAAGCTTGCGAAGGCCAGCATCGCGAAGGCCGGCAGCATCACGAACTCGCCTTGCGCGAAGTTGATCGTGCCACAGGCTTGCCACAGCAGCGTGAAGCCAAGCGCGGCCAGCCCGTAGATCGCGCCGGTGGCGAGACCCGAGATAAAAAGTTGAAGAAAGTCGGTCATGTCTTCAGGGCTTCGACGCCCTCCATCGCGCCCTGCGGCGGCGCCCAGCACCTCGCGCTCCCGCCCGCTCAGGGGCGGGGTGCGCACTTCGATCCGTCACTTCTTGGCGAGCGCCGGCAGCACTTCCTTGACCACCTGCTTGCCGTCCTTGACTTCGACGATGAAGCTCTCGCGGTCGAGGTCACCGTTCTGGTCGACGCTCACATCCATGATGACGCCAGGCTCCTTGGCCGCCGAGACGGTCAAGCCGTGCAGGGCCTTGGCGACAGCGACGCGATCGAGCTTGCCCACCTTCTCGATGCCGGCCTTCAGCACGTACATGCCCGTGTAGCCCTTGATGCCGTTGTGATCCGAGATGTACTTGTATTCCTGGAAGAACTTGGCCTTGAACTTGAGCATCAACGGATTCGGCGCATCGACCGTCAGCCCGACGTGCGCCACGGCGCCGTTCGCCGCCTCGCCGGCCAGCTCGATAACCTTTTGGCCGACCAGCGTCGTCTCGCCGACGATGGGCTTGGTCCAGCCTTGCTTGCGCAGTTCGCGCAGGGCACGCGCCGACTCCTCCTCGTTCGTGTAGATGAATACCGCATCGGCGTTGCTCTGCTTGGCCTTGAGCACGGGCGCCGACCAGTCCACCTGACCCGACTCGGTCGAGACGTCGGCGACCACCTGCAGACCGGAAGCCGCGGCCGCCTTCGCGAACGCATCGCGGCCGCCCTTGCCGAAGTCGTTGTTGACGAAGAGCACCGCGACGGTCTTGGCCTTCAGGTTGCTGGCCATGTAGCGGGCAACCTTCGGCATCGCCGTGGTCTGCGTGAAGCTGGTGCGAAAGATGTAGGGGTTGCCCTGCTGCGTGATCGCGGCCGCCTCGCCGCCGGTGAAGTTGGGCGTCTCGGCGCGCTTGGTCTCGGCCATGCTGACCATGATCGAGCCGGAGAAGGTCGGACCCATCACCGCGAAGACGCCGTCGTCGATGGCCTTCACCGCGAGGCCCTTCGCAACGCCGGGGTTCGACTGCGTGTCCGACACCGTGACTTCGATCTTCTTGCCGAGGATGCCCCCGGCCGCGTTGATCTCCTTGATCGCCAGCAGCACACCGTTCTTCGCATTCGTGCCTGCGGTCGCCCCGGCCCCCGAAAGCTCTTGCAGCACGGCGATCTTGAGGGCCTGAGCTTGGGCCGAGGCGGCGCCGAAGGTCAGCGCGGCAGCGGCCAGAAGGATCGAGGGAATGCGCGTCATCGGGGGTCTCCTGAAAGTTCTTGGTGGGCGAAAAAGACGTGCCTAGGCGTTGTGCATCAACGCGCGCACGTCGGAAGCGTCGGCCTGCACGGCGCGCGCCGCGTCGTGGAAGCCGAAGAATGCGAGGTATTCGGGCACCTGCTGAACCAGCATTTCGAAGCCCGGGTGGGCGCTGATGCCGCGCGCACGGCAGGCGCGTAGAAGCGGCGTCGGCTGGTTCTTCATGACGATGTCGACCACCGCAGCACCGCCGTCGACGCGTTCGACGTCGAAAGGCAAGGGGTCGTGGTTCTGCAGCCCAAGCGGCGAGGCATTGACGACCAGGTCGTGGCCCGAGGGATCGCTGGTCGCTGGCGTCTCCACGCGGACGTCGAAAGCGGTACGGACACGCTGCGCGACTTCGACGGCCCGGCCGGGCACCGCGTCGAACAGCGAGAGCCGGCTCACTCCGCGCTGCGCGAGCGAGGCCGCGATCGCCACACCGCCGCCGCCGACGCCAACCACCAAGGCCCGGCGCCCTTCCGGCGGCAGGCCGAAGTGATCGAGCGCCTTGACGAAGCCGACGCCGTCGAACAATCCGCCCTTGGTCGAACCGTCCGGGTTGCGCCGCGCGGCATTCACGGCCCCGGCGATGCTGCCGAGCGCGTCGCACTGCTGAAGGAGGCCGACCATCGCGGTCTTGTGGGGGATGGCGAGCCACAGGCCGTCGATGTTCCCGGCCTTGAAGACAGCGCGCGCGAAGCCGGGCAACTCGGCCGGCGGCACATGGGCCGGCACCAGGACCGCATTGATGCCGTGGCGCCGAAACAGGTGATTGAAGACTTCCGGCGCCCGCACCTGAGCGACGGGATCGCCGAGGATGAGAAAGACGCGTGTCCGACCGTCGATGTGCATGCAAGTCTTGCGGGGCATTTGACGGGGGCGGACGATAGGCAGCTTCGCTGTGGTTGCCCATATCGATCATCGCCCGGCGCGCGATGATCGCGCGCGGCGCGCGCCCCGCGTTCGGATCTGGGGTTTCCACCCGCCGACGGTGGCCGAGCGAAGCCGCGGTCCCGTCGCCACACGGCCTCGACCGGCCTCTTCGAACCGCCGGCGCCGAAGCGTCGCATGGCTTCAGCCGTCGACGCTGCTCACCCCCGTTCGCCGGCGCGCGACTTTCGTTTCGACCGACATCGATTCAGAAGCTCTGCGTCGCCGCAGCACGGAGCTGCCATCGTCAAGCTACCAGTCGCGCCTGGTGGATCGGGCCGCGTGCTCGAGCCGTGAAGCGCCTCAGTCCTGGTTGCCCCTTATGCAAAGCGTCGACGGTCGTCTTTCTTCGTTGCCCATAGAAACAGGCGCCGCGCAGGTGCCGGATGCTGCACAGCCGCAGGGCATCGAGCTTCAGCGCAATCCCTCGCGGCCGGAAGGCCTGGGTCGTCGTGGTGGTTCCGATGCGCACGCCACGGCGGCAGAGCGCCCGCGCCAGCCTACCGTTTTCCATCTGCCGCTCGGGGGCGACGGTGGTCCTTCGGAAGGAGAAACGACCGAAGGCTCCGCCAGCGACCTTGACATGCTCAGGCGCTACCGCGGAGGAAGCGACGGCACGCAGTTCCCGTCCCGAAGCCACGGAACGGCGCCGACGGCCAAGGGGGAGCAAGGCACGCCGCCAAGCTTCCATCTGCCGCTCGTGGGCGACGGTGGTCCTCCGGAAGGAGAAACAACCGAGGGCTCCGCCAGCGACCTTGACATGCTCAGGCGCTACCGCGAGCGAAGCGACGGCACGCAGTTCCGGTCCCGAAGCCACGGAACGGCGCCGACGGCCAAGGGGGAGCAAGGCACGCCGCCGGGCGGCGCTGGATGGGCTGGAGGGGCCACGCCGTCACGAAGCGCTTCGATACGGCGCAGCGGCGGGGCCGCCGCATCCGAGGTCGAGCGCAGGCCGACCCAAACCGCTGCGACCTTCGCGCAGGCCTACAAGCATGCCGGCGGCGAGTTGAATGCGGCCTACGCCGAACCGCCGCGCGAACCGCGCCCGGCCGCAGCGCCCGAACGACGCCAACCGCGCAGTCCCCTGGCCGCCGGCTTCTCGGCGCTGCGTCGCATGGCACCCGGTTGGCGCGAGAAGCGGCCCGACGTCACCGAGCGCCTTGGCGTGTTCGCGCAGCCACGCAACATGAACCGCGATTCGCGCCGGGCGACCGAGGCTGAACGTCCCGGCAAGGTGCGGCCGGTTGCCGCAGCCTCCAGCGCCATCGTGAGCGGCGGCGTGGACGTGACCCATGCGCAGGGCCGTACCGCGCAGCTGCCGCCCGTCATTCCGGCGATGGATTTTCGGGCCGTCAACGAGGAACTGAAACGCGAGGACCGGCTGAGCGATGCGCTGCGCAGCGCGCTCGAGCCGCAACGCGCTGCCAACCCCGAGATCGGCCGCTTTCGCAACCGCTTCCCCGAGCCGGACCCGGCCGCCGACACCCGCCGCCTGCGCACGGCCCTGACCGATCCGCCCTCCGAGTTCGACGGGACCGGGGCCTACGTGCCGCCGTCCAAAGGCCGTCTGGAGCGCCTGCTCGGCCGGATGGCCGGGCCGCTGAGCCACGAGCGATTGATGGGACGGGTGCAGGCGTTGCAGCGGCAGCGTCACGACGACCCTGTGCCGGGCGAAGGACGGCTCGAAGCCGCCACGTCGCAACAGCTGAGTCAGCAGCAGGAGCGGCTGATGGCGCGGATGACCGGCCAGGAACAGCTGCGCATCGCCAAGGTCGCATGCCAGCGTTCGAAGGCCTACATCTCGAAGGCCGAGCGCAATCTCGTCGATGCGCAACAGACGCTGATCGGCGTGCGCAACCTGACCAGTTCAGCGCGCGAACGTGCGGCTCTGGATGTCGTGCTGCACGGCGACGCGATGCCCGAGCGCGACCGTCTGCTCGACGCCGGCTTGCTCGACGTCGCCGAGCTCGCGGCTCGCAGGGAGGACCTGCGCGCCTGCCAGATGCAGCTTGCGGGCGCCGAGCGCAGCCTCGCTCTTTTGAGCGCGCGCCGTCCCGACGAGGTCGTGGAGGGCGTCACCGTGCGCGAGCTCATGGCGGTGCGTGAGCGCGATGTGGAACTCCACCAGATCGACGCGCATCGGCAGCGCGAGCTGGTCGAGGACGCCGTGGCGCGGCTGTCGCCCCAGACGGTCTCGCGCTACGTGCATCACGTGGCCGACACGCTCGCGGCCGACTTGTTTGAACTGCGTGACGCCATGCAGTCCCTGCCGGAGTCGAGCTCGACCAAGTCACCGTTGCACGAGGCGCTGGCCGAGCTCGACGGCCCCGACGCGCGTGCCGCACTGCGCGCCCTCGCACGTCTCGCTCCTGCGCTGCATGCCGCGGTCGACGAGGCCACATCTGCCGCCGAAGACGGGGCACCTTCGCTCGACGCCGACACCCGGCTCCTGCTGCGACGCGCCGGCACGCTGGCCGTGCGCGCCGGCCGCATGCCGATGATCGAACGCGGCGCGGCGGCGTTCTTCGAGGCGGTACGTGTTCGCCACAGCCTCCCCGCGGCTGCCTCAGGCCCGCGTGCCGCCGCGCTGCGCGAAGCCGCCGCCGCGGATGTCGCCCAGATCACCGAGGACCTTGCCGCGATGCGACTGCACCTGCAGGCGCAAGAACACGGCGTCGAGGCGCTGGAGACCGAACTGCAAGCGGCGACCGCCCGGTCGCGCGCCGCAGAGCGCCGCGCGACCGAACACATGCTCGGCGCGCCTGCGCAGCACGGCTTTGCGGCGGCAGCCTCCTACACCCCGCGAAACGTCGCAGCCTTCAAGGACGCCTTGATGGGCGTCTACGACCGCATCGCCGCGCGGACGGACCTCGAGGCTCGCGCTTCCTCCCCGGCGATGGTGGTCGGCGGCGCGATGCGCGCCCTGTCGATGGCCAGCGAGGGTGACCTGGCCCTCGCGACGGCCGCTGCCATCCACCTCTCTCGCACGCGCCTCGTCGACCTGGCGCGCCCCGCGCAGACGCCCGGCCCCGCCGAGGCGGCGGCGCGCCGCGCAGCCTCGCTGCTTGCGCGGGTGCCACGCGGCATCGAGATCCTGCAGCACCTGACCGGCGACGCCGGCCCGGTCTTCGTGCAAGGCAGCCGGCCGCCCGATCCGAGACTGGAGGCAGTCAAGATCTTCCTGCGGTCCCAGGCGGACTTCGAGGATCCGCCCGAATGGCCGGAGGGAGTTCGCACGCAGGTCGCCGCCTTCCGTCGCCGCGCCGGCGAGGCTGCCGCCATCGCGGCGGCAGCCGACGATCCGCGCGCGGCGCTCGCTCGCACCACCACCGCGCAACGAGCCGCCTTCCATGCGATGCGCAACGGCATGGACCACAACGCGCCCGGCTCCGCCTATGCCAAAGCGAACGATGCGATGCTCGAATTGAGCCGCTGGCTGCGGGCGATGAACACGCCCGGGCTGCATGCGCTGACCCCGTTCATCGCGATGGAGCAGGCCATCCATGTGATGGACACCACCGGCAACCCGACCGTGCGCCGCGTGCACGACCAAATGGTGCGCACTGCCAACGACAACCTCGTGAGCATCGTGCACCACGGTGCGCCTCCCGGCTTCGCATCGTTCGAGCGCACGGCGCTGCTGAGCTTGCTGCAGGAGGTCGCCGCTCAGGGCGAGCGCGTCGATGTGGGCGCCCTGAAGATCGACCCGGCGATGCTCGAGCGCGCCCGCGCGGCGGCCCAGGCTCAGGGTCTGGAACCGGATGCCGACCCACGGGAGCGGGCCGCCGGCGCCGCAGGGCGCAGCGCCGCCGAGTTCGCGTTCGACGGCCTGCTCGACAAGGCGCTCGAAGACGGCCACGTCACCGGCCATGCCGTGCTCGAGGGCCTGCGCAACGCCATGAAGCGCACAAACCCTGCGGTCTATGCCGAGAGCGCCGACATCGACTCGATCCGCCGCTTCGTCGATGCACTGACCGCCGAACATCCCCGAGCCGGGGCGTTGGCGTCGCTCGACCTGGCGCTGGAGCGCGCGCGACAAGCGCCGGATGCCGCCATCGGCGCCAGCGATCTGCTTGCGAGCGCTTTGCTCGCGTTGCCGCCGCGACCGACCCTGACGCGCGACCAGCTGGAAGCGCTGCCGGCCGATGCGCGAGCGGTCCACGAACTCGTCGAGCACTTGCACGACTTCGAGCATCGTCTGTCGGGCAGCGAGCTGGTGCGCGAACTCCTGCCCCTGCTCGGCGAAGACGAAGCCGCCGCCGGACGACGCGCGGGCGATGAAGCCGTATCGGCGCGGCTGCCTGAACTGCAGCGCAGGCTGGACGCGTTGAGCCGGTCGCTGCCGGGCTTGCACTCGCTGCACATGGCCCGGGCGCTCGTCGATGGTCTGTCCAGCGATGTGGCGCACGATCCCCGGGCGCTGTCGCGTCCGCTCCAGCAAAGCCACGCGCTGCCCTTGGCGACGTGGCGGGCCGACGCCTCGATGCGTCGGCAGGCCGCCGTGGGTGATGCCTTCACGGCCATGTGGCAGCACGCGCAAGCCGAGGGCATGAGCGTCGCCGGGCTGATGTCGCATGCACGTTCGCACATGGCGGCGTTCGCCTCTTCCAGCGCCGCGCCGGCAGTCGCCGATTTCGACGCCGCCGTCGGGCTGGCCGAGTCGCAGGACCGCATCAAGCATGCGCCGCCCCCGAGAAACGCCGACGAGCTGCTCGACACGCTCAAGTACACGCTCACGAACATGACTTGGCGCGATCGCGGCCGGCTGTCGTCGAGCACCACCGTGGGCCTCAACACCGACCGCGCCTTCTCAGTCCCGACGCCGGTACCGTTTCTCTCGGTGCAGGGCAAGTTCATCGTCGGCCTCGACCAACGGCGCGAAGCGGTGTTCGAGACCTTCATGTCGTCTCCGGCTGGTCCGCAGTTGGTGTTCGGCGTGCGCAACGGCGTGAGCGGCGAAGGCGGCCTGGGCATCGGCGTCGGCTTCAGCACGGACCTCATAGCGGGCGAGCCAGCGCCTGCGGCCCCGGCGTCCGGCGCTCAACCGGCAGCAGCTGCGACTGAAAACAGCGACGCCAAGCTGCAGGGCAGCCTGCGCGTCTATGCGGAGGGCCGCGGCCGCTACGAAGCCAGTGTCGAGGATGGCGTGTCGCTGCGCGTGCCTCGCTACCTCGGGCACGAAGCGCGTCTGCACGACCAGTTCTTGAGCTTGGTCAATGACCTGCTTCGCATCGCGCGCGACGGTCGGCCTTCGGCCGACGGCCGACCCGCGGATCTCTTCGGCGAGCTGCTCGCTGCCCAGCCCGAAGCCAGCCTCGGACCGCAGAAGGTTCGTCGCGATGCGCTGTCCTCCGAAGGCCTCGTGGAAGGCGGCCTGTCGCTGGGCTTCCCTGGCAACCTCGGTGGGCTCGGCTTCAACGGCGGGGTCCGCCGTCGCCGCGAGTCCGCCAACAGCACCACCCAGCCGACGGCCTACGTCCATTGGCCGAATGCGGATTCCAAGATCACGACCCAGGTCACCATGCAGGGCAACCTGGGCTGGTCGCCGTTGCCTATCCGGGATACGGAAACCCGCACCCCACCGGCCACACCCGCGCCGACCGAAGGCGGCCCACCGGCCGCGGCTGCGCCGTCCGAGACATCGACCGTGTTCAGCCTGGCCGGCGTTCCGGTCGGCATCACGACGAACTCCGAAGTGGTGACCCGCGTCAACCGCCGGCTCGGCGAGCAGACCTATTTCGACGGCGAGCACTTCTACGACTGGGCGGCCCGTGGCTACGAGGTCAACGACATGAAGATGTTCCGCGACAGCACGCTGGCGCGGCTGTCGCAATGGGCCGAGCTGGCGGCGATCCGGGCGCCCCAGGGCATTCCACCGGAGGACCGCTATGCACTAGGCGAGAAGTTCGTCCTCGATTTGGTCTCGCAAGCGCAGGCCATCGGCAAGCGCAACCAGACGACGACGGCGGTGTCCTTCGACATCCTCTTGCCGGAATTCGACCCCCAGATCGATCACCTCCACCGCGAAGCCTGGTTCGCTGCGCGGCGCGGGGACGCGCCTGCAGTCAAAGCGACCGAAGCGCTGCTCGACCGCTTGTTCACCGATCCCGACGCACGGCGCGTGGCCTTGATGCACGTCTCCAACTCGACGCGCAGCACCGTGCAGGTCGGCCTCGACTACTTCGTCAAGGCCCAGGCCACCTATGCGGGCGAGAGTCGCAAGACGATGATCCAGGTTCCGCAAGCCAATCCGATCGTCGATGGGCCGCTGGCCGAGCGTCGTCCGATTCCGCCGGGCATTCGACCCGCGGTGGCGTCGCCCGCTGGAACGCCCGCCTCCACGGCATCGACGTCGGCATCGGCGACACTTGCGCCGAAGCAGAAGACGCGGTGGGTGCCCGGCCTGCCCGCGATCACGGAGTCGAAGGATTCCCAGGCGCCGGAGCGCATGCCCGGGTCGACAAGCGGATCCAAGCCTAGGAAGAGCCCCGATCTGCCGCCTATCGCGGAGGCGGACTGAGCATCAGGCACGTGGCGGCCTCGCGTCACGAAACGACAGCAACGCCAACCACTTCCATTCGCCGCATGAGTTGCCCCCCGACGACCGTGGACAGCCCGGCTCGCATCGATCCGAAAGATTTGATCGAAGGACTCGGCAAGGGCCTGCGCGTGATCGAGGCCTTCGACGACGATCACCCCCGGCTCTCGCCGAGCGAGACCGCACATCGCACCGGGCTCACGCGAACCGCGGCGCGCCGCTACCTGCTGAGCCTGGTTCACTTCGGTTACGCCGCCACGGACGGCAAGCTCTTCTGGCTGCTTCCGCGCGTGCTGCGGCTGGGGCAGAGCTACCTCGGTACAGCACGGCTGCCGCGCCTGGTGCAACCGTTCATCCAGCGTGTGTCGATGGCTTGCGGCGAGACGGTCAACGTCAGCGTGCTCGACGGCCACGAGGTCATCTACATCGCCCGCAGCAACAGTCCACGAGTCGTGAGCATCGGCTATCAGGTCGGGGCACGCATCCCGGCCCACGTGGTGGCGCCGGGGGTGGTGATCCTCGCCAGCTTGCGCGACGACGCTCTAGACGCCTGGTGCGCGGAACACGAGTTCGCGGCGCTGTCGCCGCACACGGTCACCGATGCGACCCGCTTCCGATCGATGGTAAGCGAAGCGCGAACGCTTGGTCACTGGATCTCCGAGCAGTACCTCGATACCGGCCTGCGAGGCATCGCGGTCGCACTGAAGAACCGCCACGGTCAGTGCCAGGGCGCCGTCGGCGTGACCCTGCCTATCCAGCCGCTGACGCGTGAGCAGGTGATCGATCGGATGTTGCCGTTGTTGAACGACGTGGCGCAGTCACTCAGACCTCTGATCTGAGCCCGGGGCCGTCGCAGCGGCCCGGTTCCCTAAACGGCTTGTGTGCCGCCCGCTAACCAGCGGGCGGCGCTTCCCCTTTAGAAGCGGTGCACGACGCCGGCGTGAACGCCGCTGATGCCGCGTCCGTTCACGTCGACCGACTGCGTGAAATTGGGATTCACCGCGGCCGAGCCGGCCGGCCGGAAGCCGGCGTTGTCGTCGTTGGTCAGCGTCTCGATCGAGGCATGCAGCGTCGTGCGCTTCGACAGCGCGTAGTACGCGCCGATCGATCCGCCGTCCGCGTCGCGACCGCTGCCGGACTTGTCCTTGATCTTGCCGTACAGCATGCCGACGCGCAGCGCCGGCGTGACGAGGAAGTCGGCCGAGATCTGGAAGATGTCGTAGTCGCGATTCACGTCGGCGTTGGTGCCAGCGACGACGCCGCCGACGCCGCCCAGGATCGAGCCGCCGTTGTTGATCAGCGCCGCGCCGGCACCGCTGGACGTGCTGTTGTTGGTGCGCACGAAGACGCCGTAGATCTTGCCGCGGCCGTAGTCGAAGTTGGCGTAGAAGTTGTGGTACTTCACGTCTTCGCTGAACGCCGCACCATCCGGTGCCTTGCCGATGAGCCCGGCGTAACCCACACGCACCGGTCCGGCGAGATAGTCGATCGCCGCCTGATAGACGGCCTGGTCACCGAACCCGTCGACTTCCGCCAAGGCGAAGTGCCCTTCGACCTGCACGCCCGCCCAGCGGGGCGAGATGTAGGCAATGTCGTTGTTGTAGCGCGAGGGCACGCCGAAAGCGTTGACCACCGACCCAAGGGTGCGCGCCGTGTAGTCGACGTAGTCGCCGCGGAAAAAGATCGCCGTGTTCTGGCGGCCCAGCCGCACCTCGCCCCACGCCGGCGAGCCTAGGCCGACCCATGCCTGGCGGTCGAACTGACGCGTGCCATCCGCGGCGGCGCCGGTGTCCGCCGAGAAGCCCTGCTCGAGCTGGAACTTCGCGACCAGGCCGCCGCCCAGGTCTTCGCTGCCACGCAAGCCCCAGCGGCTGCGCAACAGCGCGCCGTCGTTCAGGGTCTTCAGCGAGGCGCCGGAGTCGCTGCGCATGTAGTTGAGGTATTGATCCAGCGTGCCGTACAGCGTCACGCTCTGCGCGCAAGCGACTCCTGCCCAACCTGTCAGTGCCGCCGCCACCAGCTGCTTCTTCTTGCCCATGAAATCCCCTCTTTCTTGTTGAATTCCTGCTTCTGCAGGTGAAGCAGATTCAAGCAGCGCGCCGAGCGCCGGTCCATCGAGCACGGGCGGTGATCGCGCATGGCGCGCGGTGACCGTACGCTCCCCGGGTTATCCCCGTGCACTGGTTCCAGGACGACGTTGCATCACCGCGAAAGTCGCCCGAGCGTCGTGGCTCTTCCCGTTTCCGCGACCACCACGGCGCTACCGATTGACGCGAGATGCGGCTCTGCCAGCATCGCGACGGTTGTTTTGCCACGCACCAAGAGTTGCCGATGCCCACCTCGGGTCGCCGCATGTTGTTGCGCGCTGGCGTGCTTGTCGCGCTGGCGGTCGCCGGGGCCGCTCGCGCACAACCGGCGCGCACCGTGCGCGTGATCGTCGGCTTCCCGGCAGGCGGCGGCACCGACGCGATCGCGCGGCTGCTGGCCGAGCACCTGAAGGACGAGCTGGGCGCACCCGTCATCGTCGAGAACAGGCCCGGCGCCGGCGGGCAGCTCGCGGCGCAGGCGCTGAAGGCGGCCGCGCCCGACGGCACGACCTTCTTCCTGAGCCACGACCACACGATCTCGATCCTGCCGCTGGTGGTGAAGACGCCCGGCTTCGATCCCGCGCGCGACTTCGTCCCGGTGGCCGGCTTTGCGAGCTTCGTCAACGCGTTCGCCGTCTCGGGCGCGACGCCGGCGGCGAGCCTGGCCGAGTACGTCGCGTGGGTGAAGACGAACGGCGGCGGCAAGGGCGCCGTCGGCATCCCTGCGCCTGCCTCGACGCCGGAGTTCCTCGTCAAGGTCCTCGGCGAGCGTTACCGGCTCGACCTGGTGCCCGCGCCTTACCGCGGCAGCGCGCCGATGATCGGCGACATGCTGGGCAACCAGATCGCCGCGGGCGTCGGCTCGGTGCCCGACCTCATCGAGCAGCACCGCGCCGGCAAGCTGCGCGTCGTCGCCGTGCTGGGCGGTGCACGCCAGCCGGCTCTGCCCGACGTGCCGACGCTCGCCGAGCTCGGCATCCCGGGGTTCGACGACCTGCCCTACTACGGCGTGTTCGCGCCGGCCGGCACGCCGGCGGCGGCCATCGACACCTTCTCGGCCGCGCTGCGCAAAACCCTCGACCAGCGCAGCATGCGCGCACGGCTCACGGCGATGGGGCTCGCGGTCGAGTTCATGCCGGCGACGCAGCTCGCGCGCCGCGAGCGCGCGTACGCGCAGAGCTGGGCGCGGATCATCAAGGCGAGCGGCTTTCAGCCGCAGTAGCGTTCGGCCGGAAGCCGGGCGCCGAGGCGCCGCCGTCCATCGCCGCAGCAAGCGTCGCGGCGCAACGGGGGCGCGCCGACCAGCCGGGCTGCGGCCGGAGCCTGCGGCCCCTTCGAACGAGCTGCCGTTCAGCGCGACCGCAGCTTCGCGGCCGCGTCGACCAGCGCCTGCAACGCGCCGTCGAGCGTCGCCAGCTGCTTCGCATCGGCCAGCGTGTCGCCGGCCCAGGCCTTGTTCGCCTGGGGCAGTCCGAACTGCATCGGCATCACGACCAGCCCCGGGTTCAGCGCCAGGAACTGCCGCAGAGCGAGCAGGCTGCGCAGCCCGCCCAAGGCACCGGGCGAGGCGCTGGCAAGCAGGCAGGGTTTGCCGCCCATCGCCGTCTTGTGTTCGGGCACCCGCGTGGCCCAGTCGATGGCGTTCATCAGCAGCGGTGGCGGGAAGGCGTTGTATTCGGGCGAGACGACGACGACCGCGTCGCTCGCGGCGAACTGCTCGACCAGCGCCTTGGCGCCCACGGGCACGCCCTGCTCGGCCTCGAGGTCGCCGTCGTAGATCGGCAGCGCGAGCGCGCGCAGATCCACGAGCGTCGGCTGGGCCTGGTGCTGCTTCAGGCGTTCGGCGACGAGCGTCGCCAGTTGCAGGTTCAGCGAGCCCTTGCGCTGGCTGCCGGGGATGACGAGGACCTTGGACATCGAAGGCTCCGGGCAGGCAGGCGGCTCAGGCCGCGACGCGCCGGGCCGCGGCGGCGACGCGGGCGCCGAACTGGCGCGCGGTTTCGAGGTCGCCGGGCGGCATCTCCTCGACGCTCGCATCCGACGGGCTCTGCGCCATCGCGCCCGCGAACGAGCCGACGTAGTTCAGGTCGTCGCGCTTCGCCGCCTTGGTGTTGGCCGGCATCATGCCGGTGCCAACCCACAGGCCGCCGTGCTGCATCGCCAGCGTGAACAGGTAGTGCAGCGTCGAGAGCTTGTCGCCGTTCATCGTCGCGCTGTTGGTGAAGCCGGCGAACAGCTTGTCCTTCCAGCCTTGCCCGAACCAGACCTTGCTGGACGCATCGGCGAACTTCTTGAACTGCCAGCTGACGGTGCCCATGTAGGTCGGCGAACCGAAGACGATGGCATCGGCGGCGGCCAGCTTCTCCCAGGCCCCCTCGGGCAGGTTGCCTTCGGCGTCGATGGCGATCAGCTCGGCACCGGCGCCCTGCGCGACCGACTCGGCCATGCGCTTGGTGTGGCCGTAGCCGCTGTGGAAAACGACGGCGATCTTGTTGTCGGACATGTCGGGCTCCTGAAGGATAGGAAGATGAAGTTGGAAAGGCGGCGCGAGCATCGCCGCGTTCGCGATGGGCCTGCCCGCGACAAGGGCAAGCCCGGCCGTGGCAGAGCCGCGCTCAGACGAGCCGCTTGAGGTCGAAGACCAGCACCTCGGCGGCGCGGCCCTGGCCCAGCCTCAGCTCGGTTTCGCCGTTCAGCAGCAGCGCGTCGCCGGCCTTCAGGGCACGGCCGTTCGCCGTCAGCTCGCCGCGCGCGAGGTGCACGTAGGCGAGCCGCTTCGGGTCGAGCGCGAGCGTCGCGGCCTCGTCGCCGTCGAACAGGCCGGCGTGGATCGCGGCATCGGCGTGGATCGTCACCGCGCCGTGCTTCTGGCTCAGGCCGTCGGGCGCCGCCACCAGCTTCAGCACGCCGCGTTTCTCGGCGTCGTCGAACTTCTTCTGCTCGTAGCCGGGCGCGATGCCGCGCGCTTCGGGAAGGATCCAGATCTGCAGCAGGTGCGTGCGCCTGGACTGCTCGGCGTTGAACTCGCTGTGCAGGATGCCGGTGCCGGCGCTCATGCGCTGCACTTCGCCGGGCAGGATCTCGGCGCCGTTGCCGAGGCTGTCCTTGTGCGCCAGCGAGCCCTCGAGCACGTAGGTCACGATCTCCATGTCGCGGTGCGGATGCGTGCCGAAGCCGGCGCCGGGGGCGATCACGTCGTCGTTGATGACGCGCAGGTTGCCGAAGCCCATGTGGGCCGGGTCGTGGTAGTCGGCGAACGAGAAGCTGTGGGCGCTTTGCAGCCAGCCGTGGTCGGCGTGGCCCCGTTCGGCGGCGGGTCGCAGGGTGATCATCGTGGGGCTCCTTCGCGGCACCGGAAGGTGGAGGTCGGTGCGTGCCGCCATCGTGCCGCCAAGCCGTGCCGCCGGGAGTCGGGCCGCTCGAAGACAGCGTTCAGCGCGCTTGAACCGCCGACGGCGCGGCCCGTGCGTCCGATGCGGCGGCCGTGGCGGTCGCGTCCATCCCGCCGAGCCGTCGCCGCCGCGCGGCGCGCACGATGCCCGATGGCATCATCGATCGATGCCGGAACGCCGCAACGTCCTGACGCCCGAGGCGCTGACGATGGTCGACCTGATCGCCCGCACCGGCAGCTTCGCGGCGGCGGCGCGCGAGCTCGGCAAGGTGCCCTCGGCGCTGACCTACAGCGTGCGGCAGCTCGAGGACGCGCTCGACGTGCTGCTGTTCGACCGCAGCTCGCGCCAGGCCAAGCTCACCGCGGCCGGCGACGAGCTGCTGCACGAAGGGCGCCGCCTGCTGATCGAGATGGACGCGGTCGCGAACCGCGTGCGCCGCGTGGCCACCGGCTGGGAGGCGCAGTTCACCATCGTGCTCGACGACATCGTCGCGCGCGAACCGGTGTTCGACCTGATCGAAGCCTTCTACCAGCTGCGCGTCAGCACCAAGGACGCGCCGGACAGCCCGCCGCCGACGCGCCTGCGGGTGCGCACCGAGGTGCTCTCGGGCACCTGGGAGGCGCTGGCCACCGGCGAAGGCGACCTCGCGATCGGCGGCGCGTTCGAGCCGGCCGGCGGCGGCTTCCAGTGCGAGGCGCTGGGGCCGATCGATCTGGTCTTCGCGGTCGCGCCGCAGCATCCGCTGGCGCGCGCGAGCGAGCCTCTGACCGCCGAACAGATCGCCCGGCACCGCGTGATCGCGATCGCCGACAGCGCGCGCCACTTCGCGCCGATCACCGTCGGCGTGCAGGTCGGGCAGGACGTGCTCACCGTGCCCTCGCTCGCGATGAAGATCGAGACGATGCTGCGCGGCCTGGGCTGCGGCTCGGTGCCCGAGGCCGCGATCCGCTCGCATCTTGCCGCCGGCCGGCTGCTGCGCAAGAAGACGACGCTGCCGCCGCGCAACTCGCCGCTGCACTACGCCTGGCGTGCGGCGTCGAGCGCGACGCCGGGGCTGGCGCTGCAGTGGTGGTTGGCGCAGCTGCGCAGCGAGGCGACGCGCAAGGCCTTGCTCGAGGGCTACGCCCGCTGAAGCGGCGGGGTCGAGCACGCCGCCGCTGGCTGTCGAATAAGAACGATTCGCGATAGCATGCAGCCTCCTTCCCGGGCTCGCTAGCCGCCGCCAGGACTCCGGGTGCCTTGACCGCCGCGCGCCGCATGCCGCGCGCGGCATCGACCCGCACCCATGCCGCCAACCGCTTCGGCACGCCCGCCGCGCCTGCCGCCCTCCCGCCTGCAAGCGAGCCGGCGATGAGCCGCGCCACCTTCGCCCCGGCCGATGCCGCGCTGCGCACCGCCTGCGCGGTGGTCGGCGGCTATGCGCTCGCCTGGTGCTTCACCGCCTGCCTCGCACGCGCCCTGCCGGCGCTGTTCGGCATGGCCGCGAGCGACGCGGTCATGACGGCGAGCATGCTCAGCTTCGTCGTCTACCTGGTGGTCGTCGTGCGCGTCTTCGCGCTGCGTTCGGCGCCGCGGGCGGTGGCCGAAACGCTGGGCCTGAGCGCCGTGTTCGCGGCGCTGTGCGCACTGCTGCCGGTGCCGGCCGCCGCAAGGCTTGCCGCATGAGGACGCCGCACGCGTCGCGCGACTTCGACACCCCGAAGCCGCCTGCCCCTCACGGCTTTCGCGAGTCGATGGACTGGGTGCACACGTGGTCGGGCCTGCTGTTCGGCGTGCTGCTGTTCGCGATCTTCTTCATGGGCACCTTGTCGTGCTTCGACCGCGAGATCGACCGCTGGGCCCAGCCCGCCTCGCGAAGCGGCGCGGGCGGCGTCGAACGCGCGGCACTCGATGCCGCCCTGCCGCATCTGCGCGAGCTGGCCGATCCGAGGGCCACGAACTGGCTTATCTATCCGCCGAGCGAGCGTGTGCCGAGCCTGCGCATCGGCTGGTCCGGCGGCGGCATGGAGCTCCAGGTGCGCGACCTCGACCCCGCCACCGGCGCCTTGCGCCCGCAGCAAGGCGGCGCGATCGGCACGCGCTTCATGTTCCCGATGCACTTCAGCCTGCACTGGAAGCGGCTGGACCTGGGCTACTGGCTGGTCGGCGCCGCGGGCATGGCGATGCTGGTCGGCATCGTCTCGGGCGTCGCGACGCACCGGCGCATCCTCAAGGACTTCTTCACCTTCCGGCCGGGCAAGCCGCTGCAGCGCAGCGCGCTCGATCTGCACAACTGGACGGCGGTGCTTGCGCTGCCCTTCCACTTCGCGATCGCCTTGTCGGGGCTGGTGATCTTCTTCGGCATCTACATGAAGGCCGGCATCTTCGCGGCCTACGGCAGCGAGGCCGAGGACCGCGCGCGCTTCAACCGCGAGGCGTTCTCGAGCTACACGCGCCCGCTCGCGAAGCAGCCGCTCCAAACGATCGCGCCGCTCGAAGCGATGGTCACGCAAGCGCAGCGCCGCTGGTCCGCGCGCGGCGAGCCCGGCGAGCCGGGACTCGTGATCGTGCGCAACCCGCGCGACGCGAACGCGGTGGTCGACGTGCGCCGCGCCTACCGCAACCGCGTGTCCCTGACCGCCGACACCGTCTGGTTCGGCGCCGCCGACGGCCGCGTGCTGCACGAGGAACGCATGCCCGCCGCGACGAAGGTGCAGCGCTGGATCAGCGGCCTGCACTTCATCCAGTTCGACCACTGGCCGCTGCGCTGGCTCTACTTCGCGATGGGCGCGGCGGGCTGCGCGATGCTGCTCACCGGCACGCTGGTGTGGTGCGAGAAGCGGCGCGCGCGTCATGCACGCCACGGCCGGCTCGGCGCGACGATCGTCGAGGCGATCAACGTGGCCGGCACCGTCGGGCTGATCGTCGCCACGCTCGCGATGCTGTGCGCGAACCGGCTGCTGCCGGCAGGCCTCGCCGATCCGCTCGGGCTCGAGATGCGCGTCTTCTTCGGCGTGTGGATCGCGACGCTCCTGCATGCGCTCGTCGTCGCCTTCGTCGATGGGCGCACGCCCGCGCGGCGGCACTGGGCGCAGCAGTGCGCGGCCGTGGCGCTGCTGGCGCTCGCCGCCGTCGTGCTGAACGCGGCCACGACCGGCGACCACTTGCTGAAGACGCTGGGCAGCGGCATGGGCGCGGTCGCGGGCGTGGACCTCGGCCTGCTCGCGACGGCCGGACTCGCCGCCTGCGTCGTGCAGCGGCTGCGGCGGCCGACGGTGCCGTCGAGCCGCAGGACGGCCGCACCGGAAGAGCGGGGTGCGCCCGCCGAGGCGTCCTCGCCCACCGGGGCTGCCGCGCCGTGAGCGCCTGGGCGCAGCTCGCCTGTGCCGCCGCCGGCTTCGCCGGCTGGCTGGCCTGGGCCCTGACGCTCGAGCGGCATCGCGACGCGGCGGCGCCAGGCACCGCGGCACCACGCAGCGCGAGCCGCCATGCGCGAGCGCTCGCCGCCGCGCTCTTGCTGGCCGCCGGCGTCATCGCCATCGCGCACGAAGGCTGGTCGTTCGGCGTGCTGTCGGCCGTCGCGTGGCTCGGCGTCAGCGGCTTCGCGGTCGTGCTGCTGCTCGCGTGGTGGCCGCATCGCGCGCCTTCGCTGCTGCGCGCCGGCTGGAGCGTGCTGGCTGCCGCCGCACTGGCCTGGGGGCTCGACGGCTGACGCCGCCGTTCATTGCCGGCGCGCGGAGGCGCCGGCCGTTCATCAGAAGGAGAAGCAATCGATGAAGTCCATGGCTCGCTGCGTCGGAGCAGCCCTGTTCACCGTGGGCACGGCGGCGCATGCGCAGACCGCGCCGGCGCCCGCCGAGCCCGCCGTCTCCGCGCCCGCCGAAACGCTGCCCGCCGTCAAGGCCGTCGAGAGCCGCGATCGCGACGGCTACCGAGCCCGCGCGCAGTCGAGCGCCGGCTTCGTCGAGCAGTCGCTGCTCGACACGCCGTTCCAGGTCAACGTGTTCACCGAGCGCCTGATGCGCGACCAGGTCGCGCGCTCGTTGATCGACATCGCGAAGAACGACCCGGCGGTGACGCCGAGCAACGCGATGCCCGGCTACTACGACGGCGTGAGCATCCGCGGCTTCGAGCTCAACAACTGGTCCGGCTACCGCCGCGAAGGCCTGATGTTCGCGAACCAGGCGAGCCAGCCGGTCGAGAACAAGGAGCGGCTCGAAATCGTCAAGGGCCTCTCGGCGCTGCGCTACGGCTTCACCAACCCGGGCGGCATCGTCAACTGGGTGCTCAAGCGCCCGACCACCACGCCGCTGGCCGAGCTGACGCTGCAGGCGAACGAGTTCGGCGGCTTCGGCGCGCATGCCGATCTCGGCGGCCCGTTCGGCGAAGCCGGGCAGTTCGGCTACCGCGTGAACCTCGTGGCGGAGCGCGAGGCGACCTATGTGCGCGAGGTCCGGGGCCGGCGCGGCATGGCCAGCGGCCTCTTCACCTGGAAGGTCGCGCCCAGCTTGCTGGCCGAATTCGAGATCGAGCACCAAAAGCGCGAGCTGCCGCAGCAGGTCAACGTTAGCTTCACCTCGTTCGCCACCGGCGTGACGCCCTTCCTGCCGACCGCCGCCGGCGCGAAGACCTTCCTCGGCCAGCGCTGGGGCACCTACCCGACCGAAGTCACGAACACCGGCGGCCGCCTCGTGTGGGCCTTCGGCGACGCATGGCTCGTGCGAAGCGCCGTGCAGTTCAGCGACCTTTGGCGCGACCAGCAGTCGGCGGCGATCCGCGCCGGCAGCCTGCAGGCCAACGGCGACTTCGACGTCACGACCTTCTACTCGCCCGACCAGACGCGCCGTGCGCTGACGCACGAGACGGTGTTCGAGGGCCGCATCGAGACGGCCGGGCTGAAGCACGAGCTGGCCTTCGGCGTCGCGACGATGGACCACAAGGTGCGCTTCGCCGACTCGGCCACGCCGGTGCTCGGCACCTCCAACCTCTTCGAGCCCCGCGCGGTGCCGGCGCCGAACGTCGCGCCAGGCTCGGCTTCGGTGCTGCGCAGCCGCAACCGCGAGCGCGGCTTCTTCGCGGCCGATCACGTCGGCTTCAACGAGCAGTGGAGCGCTTTCGTCGGCCTGCGGCACACGACGCCGAGCTACAGCAGCTTCAATACCGCCGGCACCGAGACCGATCGCTACGACAAGCAGGCCACCACGCCGAGCGCCGGCGTGATCTTCAAGCCGTGGTCGCAGCTCGCGCTCTACGCAAGCTACGCCGAAGGCCTCGAGCAGGGCGGCTCGGTGCCGAGCACCGCGGCGAACCGCGACGAGATCTTCCTCAAGCCGCTCGAAAGCCGGCAGCTTGAACTCGGCGCCAAGGCCGATCTGCTCGGGGGCTTGGCGCTGAGCGGTGCGGTGTTCAAGATCGACAAGGGTCTCGAATACCTCGACGCCGGCAGCAACCGCTTCGTGCAGGACGGGCGCCAGGTGCATCGGGGCGTGGAGATTTCGGCCAGCGGCAACGTGACGCGCGGCCTGCGCGTCGTCGGCGGCGTCATGGCGCTCGACCCGAAGGTCGAGCGCACCGCCAACGCGGCGCTCGTCGGCAAGCAGCCGGTCAACACCGCGAAGCGGCAGGCCAGCCTGTTCGTCGACGCCGACGTGCCGGCGGTGCCCGGGCTGGCGCTGTCGGGCGGCGTCTTCCATTCGGGCAGGAAGCCGGTGGACGGGGCGAACACGCTGTTCGTGCCGAGCTACGCGCGCTTCGACCTCGGCGCGCGTTTCGACACGCAGTCCGGAGCCCGCCGGACGACCTTGCGTGCCTACCTCGAGAACGTCACCGACAAGACCTACTTCAACTCGACGAGCTTCGGCTCGATGCAGTTCGGCAGTCCGCGCGCGTTGCGGGTGTCGGCGACCACGAGCTTCTGAACCGCAAGCCGACACCGATGGCATCACCCGAAAGTCCTTCGACCGCGCTCCGCGCAGCGGCAGGCGGTTTCGCCGTGACGCCCGCGGCTTCGACGTCCGCCGGGCCCCGACCCTTGCCAAGCTGGCCGGCGACACCTTCAACGCGCCGCGAAGGATGTCCGGGTCAGCCACCCACTTGCCGCGATCGCCCATGAAGTCGAACCTCCTTCCTCCGGCCGCGCAGCCGCGCAGGACCCTCGTCGCAGTCGCGGCGGTCGCGGCGGTCGCCGTCTGTGCCGGCGCCAGCGCCCAGACCGCCGCCGACGCCGCGCCGGCCCCCGAGCCCGCCGTGGTGCTCAGCCCGGTCACGATCAGCGAGCGGCAGGAGCGCGAGCGCTATGCGCGCGCCTTCCGGCCGCCCGAGGTGTCGGTCGGCGTGCTCGGCGACCGCCCGCAGCTCGACACGCCGTTCTCGGTCTCGTCGTTCAACCGCGAGCTGATCGACCTGCAGCAGGCCGTCACCGCGTCCGACGTGCTGAAGAACGATCCCTCCGTGACGTCGTCGTCGTCGCCGGGCGACTCGGCGCTGTATGCGCAGATCCGCGGCTTCCAGGCCGGCGGGCTGATCAACGGCCTGCAGGCCGAGACGGTGCGGCCGAACCAGCGCAACGGCTTCCTGTTCAACGTCGAGCGCATCGATCTGCTCAAGGGCGTGAGTGCCTTCCTGCTCGGCGGCACGGCGCGCATGCCGCTGGGGGGCGTCGTCAACTACGTGACCAAGACACCGACCGCGCAGCCGCTGACGCGCTTCACGCTCGGCTACAGCGACCGCCAGCGCGTGCTGGCGCAGGGTGATGTCAGCCGGCGCTTCGGCGAGGGCGACACGGTGGGCCTGCGCGTCAACCTCGCGACGCAGCGCGGCGAGACGCCGATCGACGGCCAGGATTTCCGCAGCGGCATGGCCGCCTTCGCCACCGACTGGCGCGTCTCGCGCGAGCTGACGCTGCGCGCCGCCTTCGAGACCTACGAGTCCGAGGACCGCGCCTACCGCGACCGCTACGGCGTCAACGGCGGCTTCGCGATCCCCGCCGCGCCGGATCCGCGCATCAACCACACCAACCGCTGGGCACGGCAGTTCAGCCGCGGCAGCTACGGCTTCCTGCAGGCCGACTGGAAGGTCGCGCCCGCATGGCTGCTGAGCGTCAAGTACCTCAACGGCAAGGAGCCGGAGCGCGGCTACGACGGCAGCTACGCGCAGCTGGTCGGGCCGAACGGCGAGCTGGAGGTCCTCCCGAGCATCTCGCGCGGCTCGCTGAGCAACCAGACCGGCGACGCCACGCTGCGCGGCTTCGTGCAGACCGGGCCGGTCGGCCACGAGCTCACGTTCAACGCGAGCCGCTCGCGCAGCCTCTACAAGTTCAGCTACGACGACTCGGGCGCGAGCTTCGGCCCCTTCCCTTCGAACCTGTACGCACCGAGCTTCGTCGAGCGGCCGGCCTTCGACGAGAACCTGCCGATCGCCACCGGGCTCGCCTTCCGCGGCTCGGGCATCGCGGTGTCGGACCTGATCACATTCACCGAGCAGTGGTCGGCCTTGATCGGCCTGCGCCGCCAGGCGATCGAAGGCGAGAGCTACTTCGGCCCCGGCGCGAGCCTCAGCGACTCGTACGACAACCGCAGGACCTCGCCGGTGCTGGCCGTGATGTTCAAGCCGGTGCCGCGCATGACGCTTTACGCGCACTACGCCGAAGGCCTGGAGCCGGGCCCGACGGCACCCGACACCGGCGTCGCCAATCCCAACCAGGCCTACGGCGCCGGCGTCGCGAAGCAGGTGGAACTGGGCGCGAAGTGGGAGAGCACCGACAAGCTGCTGCTGTCCGCGACGGTGTTCGACATCGAGCGGCCCCTCTCCTTCACCAACCAGGAGCTGCCGCTGCCGCGCTTCGTCGTCGACGGCAGGCAGCGGCACCGCGGGCTGGAGCTGTTCGCCTCGGGGCCGGTGAGCGACGCGGTCTCGCTGATCGGCGGCCTGACGCTGTTCGACGCGAAGCAGGAGGAGACCGGCGACCCGTCCCAGAACGGCAGGAAGCCGGTGGGCGTGCCCGACCACGCGGCCAGCCTCACCGCCGACTGGCGCGTCGCCGCGGTGCCCGGCCTCGGCGCCTACCTCGGCGCGTTCCGTTTCGGCAAGCAGTACGTCGATGCGCTCAACACGCAGTCGATCCCTGCCTGGACCCGTTTCGACGGCGGCCTGCGCTGGCGCACGCGATGGGCCGGCCGGACGACGAGCCTCGCCTTGAGCGTCGACAACCTGTTCGACAGGCACTACTGGGCTTCGGCCGGCGCGGGCCTGCAGTTCGGCACGCCGCGCACCTGGCGGACATCGATGACGGTGGACTTCTGAAGCACCACGGGGGACCCGAGATTTCATGAACGCACCCAACCGAGCGCTGCTTGCCGGCGCCTGCCTGGTCGGCCGCCCTCCGTGGCGCCTTGTCGCCCTCTTCCCTCTGGCGCTGGTGCACCCGCTCCACGCGCAGACCGCCGCCACGCCGCAGGATGGCGCCGCGTCGGCGCCGACGACGGTGCTCCAGCCCGTCACGGTGACGGCGACGCCCGACGCCAACCGCGGCTACCTGCCGGTCAGGCCCTCGACCGCCGGCAACAAGCTCGACCTGAACCTGCGCGAGCAGGCCAACGTGGTCCATGTCGTGCCGCGCCAGTTGCTCGAAGACACCGGCGCGACCACCGTGCACCAAGCCCTGCAGGCGGTGGCAGGCGTCCGCCCGGTCGCGCCGGCCTACACGAGCGTCAGCACCGGCATCCGTTCGCGCGGCTTCGAAAGCGCCGACACCTTCGTCAACGGCATCCGGCTCGGCGCCTTCGGGCATCCGGTGGACACCGCCAACATCGAGCAGCTCGAAGTGCTCAAGGGGCCGGCCAGCATCCAGTACGGGCTGACCGATCCGGGCGGCACGCTGAACATCGTGACGAAGCGGCCGATCGCGTCGGCGCTGGCGCGCGGGCGCGTCATCGCAGGCGAGGACGACGCCTACCGCAGCGAGCTCGACCTCGGCGGCGCCTTCGGTCCGATGGCGGCGACCCGGCTGAACCTCGCCTACGAGGACAGCCAGGCGCATCGCGACTTCGATCGCCGCAAGCTCTTCCTCTTCGCGCCCGCGGCCAGCTTCGCGCTGGGCGCGGACACGACGCTCGACCTTGAATTCAATTACCTGCGCAACCGCTTTCGCTTCAACCGCGGCTTGCCGCCTTTCGACTACATCCTCGCGCTGCCGCGACGCTTCAGCTTCCAGGAGCCGAACCAGCCGCTGTCCGACCAGACCAGCACCAGCTTCTTCTCGACGCTGGAGCACGCGCTCGGCGGCTCCGGCTGGAAGCTTCGCCAGCGGGTCGGCGTGTTGAACACCAACGCCGCGATCAACGAGCTGAACCAGGCCTACGGGCCGCTCGACGCTTCCAGCCTGGTCGCGCGCACCTACTTCGACACCGACCAGCGCGACCGCTACTGGACGGTGCAGCACGAACTGGCCGGCGAGTTCGCCACCGGCACGGTGAAGCACAAGCTGCTGCTCGGCATCGAGTTCTCGAAGACGGACTTCGGCTACAGCTTCTTCGGCGTCGCCGATCCGGCCGACGAGGCGCCGCCGCTGAACGTCTCGAACCCGAGCTACGGCGGCTACCGCTTTCCCGACCGCGCGGAGCTGGTCAACGCCTTCCCCGGCGAGCACTACGGCAACCGCATCGCCGCGCTCTACGGCGACTGGCACGCGACGCTGTCGCCGCAGTGGAAGCTGCAGGCCGGCTTGCGGCTCGACAAGGCGCGCGGCTTCTACGAGTACCTCGACGGCAGCTTCGACTACGGCGCGCCGAAGACGCAGGGCGTCTCGCCGCGCCTGGGGGCGGTGTGGACGCCCCGGCCCTCCACCGACGTCTTCGCCAACTACTCGACCGGCTTCGTGCCGCAGATCTTTTCCGATGCCGCCGGCACCGTGTTCGCCGATCCCGAGAAGTCGCGGCAGATCGAAGCGGGCCTGCGCCACGAGTTCGTGCCGGGCCGGCTGCGCGGCACGGTGGCCGTCTATCGCATCACGAAGAAGAACGTACAGGTGCCCGACCCTGCCGATCCCAGCGGCCGCAGCAACCGGCTCTCCGGCGAGCAGCAGAGCAAGGGCTTCGAGCTCGAACTGGCCGGCGCGCTGACGCGCGAGTGGGAGCTCAGCGCCGGCTTCGCGCGGGTCGATGCGCGCGTGACGCAGGACACCGACGCCGCGAACGTCGGCACCGCGCTCGTCGATGCGCCGCGCAACCACTTCACGCTGTTCACGAAGGTCCAGCTCGGCCGGTGGATCGAAGGCGCGTGGGCGGGCTACGGCCTCGCCCGCGTCAGCGATCGCGTCTCCTCGTTCGAGAACCCGTCGTTCCGCCTGCCCGCCTACACGCGCCACGATCTTGCGGCCGGCTGGCAGCGCGGACCGCTGGGCGTGCAGCTCAACCTCGGCAACCTGGGCGACGAGCGCATCTACGACACCCACGGCAACAACATCCATCTGCAGCAAGGGCGCAACGCGAAGCTCACGGTGGACTACCGGTTTCGCTGACGCCGCGCTGCCGCCCGACCGCGCCAAGCGCAGACCCCCGAAATGCGATTCGTTCGCAGCTAGCATCCAAAGTCGCATCGATCCCTACTGACGCACGGAGCCTTCCGGATGCACAAGCGCCGCTTTCTGCGAACCCTCGCCCTGCCGCTGGCCGCGGCCGCGCTGCCCGCCGCGCGCGCGCAGCCGGCCCCGGCGGCGCCGACGCCACGCGCGGTGGTGGGCCACTACGCGGCGCTGGTCAGCGCGGGCTACGAGGACGTGCTCGCCGCGGCGCTCGCGATGCAGACGGCGTTGGCCGCCTTCGCCCGCGAGCCGTCGCAGGAGGGGCTCGACGCGGGCCGCAAGGCCTGGCTTGCGGCCCGCGAGTGGTACGGCCAGACCGAGGCCTTCCGCTTCTACGCCGGCCCGATCGACGACGACAAGGGCCCCGAGGGCCGCATCAACGCCTGGCCGATGGACGAGTCCTACGTCGACGGCGTCGAGGGCAAGCCGAACGCCGGCCTGATCAACGACAAGCGTGTGCCCATCACCAAGGCCGCCCTCGCGCGCGCCAACGAGCGCGGCGGCGAAGAGAACGTCTGCACCGGCTGGCATGCGATCGAGTTCCTGCTGTGGGGCCAGGACGCGAGCGCCGACGGCCCCGGCAAGCGCCCGTACACCGATTTCGCCGACGGCGGGCGGGCCAACGCCGACCGCCGCCGCCGCTACCTCGGCGTCGTGACGGAGCTGCTGGTCGACGACCTGCGCTCGCTGGCCGCGGCCTGGGCGCCGGGGGCCCGCAACTACCGCGAGCGCTTCGAGCGCGGCGACGCGGAATCGCTGCGGAAGATCATCGTCGGCCTCGGCTCGCTCTCGCGCGGCGAGCTGGCCGGCGAACGCATGGAAGTCGCGCTGAGCACGCAGGACCAGGAGGACGAGCACTCCTGCTTCTCCGACAACACGCACCGCGACATCGTCGCGAACGCGGTGGGCATCGAGAACGTCTGGCTCGGCCGCTACCGCCGGCGCGACGGCAGCGTGCTCGAAGGCGCGTCGCTGCGCGCGCTGGTCGCCGCGCGCGACGCGGCGCTGGCCGAGAAGGTGACGCGGCAGATCGCCGCCTCGGTCGCCGCGGTGAACGCGATCCAGCCGCCGTTCGACCGCGAGATCGTCGGCGGCAGGGATGCCCCGGGCCGCGCGCGCGTGCAGAAGGCGATCGACAGCCTCGTGCAGCAGTCGAAGGATCTGGTGGAGGCCGCCGACGCGATCGGCATCACGCGGCTGACGCTGGTGTCGCCGGCGAAGTGAGCGGCGCGCGCATGAACCGCGGGCGCCTTGTCGCGGCGCTGGCGCTGGCGCTGCTGCCGGCCGGCGCCTTGCTGCATGCGAGCGAGCCGGCCCGCGACGCGCCGAACCTGCCCGGCGGCGACACCACCGTGCCGGCCAACGGCCGCAACGCCTTCTCCTTTCCGGCGGCCAACCTCGGCGACGCGGAGCGCACCCGCTTCGTGATCGGCAACTCCTTCTTCCGGCGCAACTGGGTCGAGGCGCCCGCCTCGACGCAGGCGCGCGACGGGCTGGGGCCGCACTTCATCGCGCGCTCCTGCGGCGGCTGCCACGACCAGGACGGCCGCGGCGCGCCGCCGCCGATCGGCGCCGACGGCCGCCATGGCGCGCCGGTGTCGCTGTTGATCCGCCTGTCGGTGCCCGGCGTCGGCGAGCACGGCGCGCCGAAGCCCGAGCCGGTCTACGGCGACCAGCTGAACAACGCCGCGGTGCAGGGCGTGCGGCCCGAAGGCGAGATCCGCATCCGCGAACGCACGCGGCACGGCCGCTTCGCCGACGGCACGCCCTACACGCTGCGCCAGCCGAGCTACACGCTCGGCCGCCTCGGCTACGGGCCCTTGCAGCGCGGCACGATGACGAGCCCGCGGGTCGCGCCGCAGCTCGTGGGCGTCGGGCTGCTCGAAGCGATCCCCGAAGCCGAGATCCTGCGCAACGCGAGCGAGCAGGCCGAACGCGCCGCGCGCACCGGCAGCACGGTGCGCGGCATGCCCAACCGCGTGTGGGACGCCAAGGCGCGCTCGACGCTCGTCGGCCGCTTCGGCTGGAAGGCCAACGTGGCGACGCTCGCGCACCAGACCGGCGGCGCGTTCGTCGGCGACATGGGCATCACCTCGAGCCTGTTTCCGGACGAAGCCTGCACCACCACGCAGGCCGACTGCCGCGCCGCGCCGCACGGCGGCCGGCCCTCCGACGCGGCGAAGTCGGCGGATCGCAGCGCCGACCCGCAGCCCGAGATCGACGACGCGACCTTCGCCGACGTGGTGTTCTACCAAGCGACGCTCGCGGTGCCCGCGCGCCGCGCGATCGACGATCCGGCGGTGCAGCGCGGCGAAGCGCTGTTCCACCGGGCCGGCTGCGCCGACTGCCACCGGCCGAGCTACGTCACCGGCGCAAGCCCGAACCCCGAGACGGGCAGCCCTGCGCTCGCCAGGCAGACGATTTGGCCCTACACCGACCTGCTGCTGCACGACATGGGCGAGGGCCTGGCCGACGGCCGGCCCGACTACCTCGCCAACGGCCGGCAATGGAAGACGCCGCCGCTGTGGGGCATCGGGCTGATCCCCGAAGTCAACGGGCACCAGCGCTTGCTGCACGACGGCCGCGCGCGCGGCGTGCTCGAAGCGGTGCTGTGGCACGGCGGCGAGGCCGACGCGAGCCGCAAGCAGGTGCTGCGCTTCAGCAAGGCGGAGCGCGAGGCGCTGGTGAAGTTCGTCGAGTCGCTGTGATGCGCGCCGGCAGCCCGCGCAGGCTCGTCGCGATCGCGCTGCTCGCCGCGGCGGCAGGCGCGCGCGCGGCGCCGGTCGTGGCGGTGCCCTACTACAGCGCCGAGTCCTATGCCGACGGCCTGCTGCGCGACGCGCTGCTGCCGCGCGCGGCGGCCTTCGCCGAAGCCGTCGGCGCGCTCGATCCGGCGCTGCGCGCGCTGTGCGAGGCGGCCGATGCGCCGGCGGCGTCGCGCGCGCTGCAGCAGGCGCGCGGCCGCTGGGGCGACGCGGCCGGCGCGTGGGAGCGGCTCGCAGCCGTCGCCGTCGGGCCGGTCGCCGAGCGCCGCTCGGCGCGGCAGATCGACTTCGCGCCGACGCGCCCCGAGCTGATCGAGCGCGCGATCCGCGCAGCGCCCGCCGACGCCGCGGCGATGGAGCGCGTCGGCAGCGCGGCGAAGGGCCTGCCGGCGCTCGAGTGGCTGCTGTGGAAGCAGCCGCCCGGCTCCGGCAGCGCGCGCTGCGCCTACGCGCGGCAGGTGGCGCTGGACGTCGCCCGCGAGGCGAGCGCGCTGCAGGCGGCCTACGCCGAAGCCGCGAAGGCCGACGACGAGGCGCGCGTCGCGCTGCTGGCCGAGGCGCTGAACCAGTGGCTCGGCGGCGTCGAGGCGCTGCGCGGCCGCCAGATGGAGCGGCCGCTGCGCACGCCGGCGAAGGACGGCGCGCGCGGCTTCCCACGCGAGACCAGCGGCCGGACCGCGTCCAGCTGGCAGCAGCAGTGGCAGGCGTTGCGCAGCCTCGTCGTGCCGCCGGCCGGCCGCGAAGCGCCGGCACCGGGCGCGGGGCTCGTGCCTTTCGAGCTCTACCTGCGCGGCCGCGGCCTGAACCCGCTGGCGGATCGCCTTGCGCGCAGCGTGCGCGCGGTCGACGCCCGGATGCAGGGGCTGCGGCCCGATGCGCCGGCGCGCGTGCGCCAGGCGGCCGCCGCGCTCGCGGCGCTGCGCACGCTGGTCGAGTCCGAAGTGGCCCCGGCGCTGCAGGTGACGCTGGGCTTTTCCGATGCGGACGGCGATTGAGCGGCAGGCACGTCGCCGTCTGCTGAAGGCCGCGCTCGGCCTCGCCGCGGGCTGCGGAGTGCGGCCGGCGTTCGCCCGGCCGAGCGCCGTGCTCGCCGCGGCCTGGACGAGGACCGGCGCCGGGCCGGTCGACCGCGTCGGGCTGCTCGGCATCGGTGCGGCTCGCATCGGCGTGCTCGCGGCGGTCGACCTGCCGGGGCGCGCCCACGGCCTGCTCGCCCTGCCCGACGGTGCCCTGCTCGCGGTGGCGCGCCGCCCCGGCGACTGGCTGCTCCACTGGGACGCGCGCTCCGGTGCGGCGCGCTGGTGCTGGATCGAGCCCGACCGCGCCTTCACCGGCCATGCGCTGCTGTCGCGCGACGGCCGCACGCTGTTCACCGGCGAGACCGACCTCGCCACCGGCGCCGGGCTCGTCGGCGTGCGCGATGCATCGAGCCTCGACAAGCGCGCCGAGTGGCCGAGCGGCGGGCGCGACCCGCACATGCTGACGCTTGATCCCGAGGGGCGCCTGCTCGTCGCCAACGGCGGCATCGCGACGCGGCCCGAGACCGGCCGGCGCAAGCTCGGCGAGGCGCCGATGGACGCCTCGCTGGTGCGCCTCGACCCGCGCGACGGCCGGCCGCTCGGCCGCTGGCAGCTCGACGACGACCGCCTGAGCATCCGCCACCTGGCATGGTCGCGCGACGCGGCCGGCCGGCCGCTGCTGGGCATCGCGCTGCAGGCCGAGCATGCCGACGCGACCGCGCGGGACGGCGCCCCGGTGCTGGCACTGTTCGACGGCGACGACCTGCGCTGCGCCGACGCGGGTGCGGCGCTCGGCGGCTACGGCGGCGACATCGCCGGCCTGGCCGCCGGCTTCGCGGTCAGCTGCCCGCGGGCGCCGGCCGGGGCCGGCGTGGCCGGCCGCGAGGCGCCTGGCGACGCGGCAGGCCGCGGCATGCTTGGCAACGCGGCCGGCCGCGTCGTGCGCTGGGATGCGGCGGGCCGGCGCGTCGGCGAGGTCGGCTGGCCGCAGGTCTGCGCACTCGCGCCGGACGGCGCGGCGCTGTGGTGCGGCGGCGCCGCCGAGGCCGGCGCGCTGGAGCCCGATGGCGGGCCTCGTTGGCCGGTGCCCGAAGCGCTGCGGCTCGACAACCACTGGCTGCGGCTGGCCTGAGCGGCCGAAGCGAGGTCGTTCGCGCCGTTCCTCCCCGGTTGTGCCGCCGTCGGTGCGCCTGCGCGCGGGCTCATACTGCGCCTCGCCGCGGCCGCCCGGCCGCACGCCGCCACCATGCACTCGCCCACAGGCTACGCACGACCGACCGGACCGCTCGCGCCCGGCGCCGCTGCCGAGCGCAGCGGGCTCGACTACTGCGGCCGCTTCGCGCCTTCGCCGACCGGGCCGCTGCACGCGGGCTCGCTGGTCGCCGCGCTCGCGAGCTGGCTCGACGCACGCGCGCACGACGGCCGCTGGCTGGTGCGCATCGAGGACGTTGACCTGCCGCGCTGCATCGCCGGGGCTGATCGGCAGATCCTCGGCCAGCTCGAAGCGCTCGGGCTCGTGCCCGACGAGGCGCCGATCTGGCAGAGCAAGCGCGGCGGCGTCTATGCGAAGGCGCTGCAGCGGCTCGTCGACGCCGGCCTCGCCTACCCCTGCGGCTGCACCCGCGCGCAGATCGCCGCCGACCATGCCGGGCGCGGCAGCCCGGTGCCGCGCCATGGCGAGCTGGCCTACCCGGGCAGTTGCCGTCCGGAGCGCGGCGGCCTGCTCGGCCGCGCAGCGCGCGCCTGGCGTTTTCGCGTCGACGGCAAGGGCGGCGCGCCGGCGGTCGTCCACTGGCAGGACCGGCGCCTTGGCGCGCAGTCGCAGGACGTCGAGCGGGCGGTCGGCGACTTCGTGCTCAAGCGCGCGGACGGCCTGTGGGCCTATCAGCTCGCGGTCGTCGTCGACGACGCCGAGCAGGGCGTGACCGACGTCGTGCGCGGCGAGGACCTGCTCGACAACACCCCGCGCCAGCTGCTGCTGCAGAGCGCGCTCGGCGTGCCGGCGCCGCGCCACCTGCACCTGCCGCTGGTGCGCGCCGCCGACGGGGAGAAGCTCAGCAAGCGCCACGGCGCGGCCGCGCTCGCCCTGGCCGGCGAGGCGCAGCGGCTCGCGACGCTCGGCGACGCCGCGCGCGCGCTCGGCCTGCCGCTCGAGCTGCACCGCCCGGCGGCCGGCAGCACGCGCGCCGACTGGCTCGCGCGCGCGGTCGCCGCCTGGGGCGAGCGGCTCGCGCTGCCGACGACGCCCACCGCCTGGCCGTAGGTGCCGTCCTACAGGGCGGAGCGTGCGCTACCGATGGCCGGAACGCTTGGCATGCCTAGACTTCGGCTGCTTCCACCCCTGCAAAAAGCCTCATCCCATGCCCTCCCGCCGCGTGTTCATCGTCGAGGACAGCCCGGTCATCCGGTCGAACCTGATCGACACGCTCGAGGAGCTGGCACCCGTCACGGTGGTCGGCTGGGCCGAGCGCAAGTCCGAAGCCGTGCAGTGGCTGCGCGGCCACGAGCAGGAGTGGGACCTGCTGGTGATCGACATCTTCCTGAAGGAAGGCTCGGGCCTCGGCGTGCTCGAGGCGTGCAAGGAGCGCGCGCCCGAGCGCAAGGCGGTCGTCTTCAGCAACTACGCGACGGTCGACCTGCGCCAGAAGTGCATCGAGCTCGGCGCCGATGCGGTGTTCGACAAGTCGAACGAGATCGACCAGCTGATCGCCTACTGCGGCTCCACCGAATCGACGGCCAACGGCTCGACGGCGCATTCATGACCCGCGCCGCGCGCGCGCGGGCCGGGCGGCTACTGGATCAGCCCGTTCTTCAGCGCGTAGTAGGTCAGGTCGCTGTTGGTGCTGAGGTTCATCTTTTCCATCACGCGCGTGCGGTAGGTGCTGACCGTCTTCACCGACAGCGACAGGCTCTCGCCGATCGCGCCGATGGTCTCGCCCTTCGCCAGCCGCAGGAACACCTGCAGCTCGCGCTCGGACAGCTGCTCGTGCGGCAGCGCGTCGGCGTTCTTGCCGCCGATCTGGTCGGCCAGCAGCTCGGCCACCGCCGGCGTGATGTAGCGGCGCCCGCGCGCCAGCGTGCGCACCGCGGTGCAGATCTCCTCGGGCTCACATTCCTTGTTCAGGTAGCCGCTCGCGCCCTGCTTCAACAGCGCGGTCGCGTAGTGCGTCTCGGGAAAGGAGCTCAGGATCAGGATCGGCAGCTCCGGCTGCCGGGCGCGGATCGCCGCGAGCGCATCAACG
Source organism: Methylibium sp. (assembly GCF_035762065.1). Taxonomy (GTDB): domain Bacteria; phylum Pseudomonadota; class Gammaproteobacteria; order Burkholderiales; family Burkholderiaceae_C; genus Methylibium. The sequence continues at coordinate 51,143 of NZ_DASTPW010000002.1, read as the reverse complement.
CCGTTCTGGCCCGGCATCGAGACGTCGAGGATCAGCACCTCGAATCCGCCGGCGCGCACCAGGTCGAGCGCCTCGCGGCCGTTGGACGCTTCGGCGACGACCTCGAGGTCGATCTGCTCGTCGAGGAACTGCTTCAAGCCCGCGCGCACGATGGCGTGGTCGTCGACGATCGCGATGCGGATGCCCATGATGCGGTGTGGGTAGGGATGGAGAACGATTCTAGGAGTCGGTCCCTGCGCGAACGTTCGAAAGGGGTGCGATGAAGCTGCCGATGGTCGAACGGCCCGAGCCGGTGCGCGTGCTGGGTTGGAGCTTCGCGCTGGCCGCGATCACCGCGCTTGCGCTGCTGGTCATCAGCGAAACCTCCTACCGGCGTTCGATGGCCGCGCTCGAGGAAACCGAGTCGCTGTACGAGAACCGCAGCGAGATCGGCCGCGTGCTGCGCTACACGATCGACGCCGAAACCAGCCAGCGCGGCTTCTTGCTGACCGGCAGCGACGACTACCTGCGCCCCTACCGCGAAGCCAACCGCCAGATGAGCGTCAGCCTGGAAAAGCTCGCTGCCCACGTGCGCCGCTACCCGGTCGAGGCCGATGCCTATTCGAAGCTGTTCGTGCTGACGCGCACCCGCATGACCGAGCTGGCCGAGACCATGGAGCTCTACCAGCAAGGTCGTCACGATGCCTGGCGGGCCATCGTGGAAAGCGGCATCGGCAAGGAGAACCAGGACCGCATCCGCGACCAGATCTTCGCGATCGTCGATCTGGAGAACCGGCGCCTGGCCCGCTACCAGAAGCAGGTGACGCAGTCGCTGTTGATCAGCCGGCTCGGCGTCGCGACGCTCACCGTGCTCAGCGTGCTGGCCTTCTACTTCTACCTGCGCCAGACGCGCGCCTTGATGGGCGAGCGCGAGCGCCAGCGTGCCGTGCTGCAGCAGGAACGCGACCACCTCGAAGCGCAGGTGCGCCGCCGCACCGAAGACCTGAGTTCGCTGACCCGCAACCTGCAGACGACGCAGGAGGCCGAGCGCAGCCGGCTCGCGCGCGAGCTGCACGACGAGCTCGGCGCGCTGTTCACTTCGGCGAAGCTCGATGTCGCGCGCCTGCAGGCGCGGCTCGGCCCCGCCACGCCCGAGGTGGCCGAGCGCCTCAAGCACCTGATCGCAGCGCTCAACAGCGGCGTCGAGCTGAAGCGCCGCATCATCGAAGACCTGCGGCCTTCGGCGCTCGGCCACTTCGGGCTGAAGGCCTCGCTCGACATCCTGGCGCGCGAGTTCGCGCAGCGCTCGGGTCTTGCCGTCGATGCGCAGATCGCGCCGGTGAGCCTGGGCGAGGAGCAGGACCTCACGGTCTACCGGCTCGTGCAGGAATCGCTGACCAACATCGCGAAGTACGCGCAGGCCAAGCGGGTCGAGATCCGCGTCGCCGAGCGCGAGCACGGCGTCGAGCTGCTGGTCGGCGACGACGGCCACGGCTTCGACCCGGCGCAGGTGCGCCGCGGCGCGCACGGCCTGAGCGGCATGCGCTTCCGCGTCGAGGCGGCCGGCGGCCGCATGAGCGTCGTGACCGGCTCCGGTCAAGGCACCCGCGTGCAGGCTTGGTTGCCCGCGGCGACTGCGCCGGCCGAGACGGCCGCCGCGGCCTGAGTGGCGCTGTGGGCGCGCTCCTACAGCGCCCGGTAGGCAGCGACGACATGCCCGCAAGCGCGCGGACGATGGGCCGCATGCAGGGGCGCTCCTAAATTCGTGTCCACGGCGCGGCGATCCCGTCGCGCTACGCCGACACACAGGAGCACCCCATGCTGCACTACGCCGTCGTCTTTTTCGTCATCGCACTGATCGCCGCGCTGTTCGGCTTCGGCGGTATCGCGGCCGGTGCCGCGGGCATCGCGCAGACGTTGTTCTTCATCTTCGTCGTGCTGGCGGTGATCAGCTTCATCTTCGGACTGATCCGCCGCGGGCGATGACAGGCCTCGGCCCCATCGCCTTCCAAGCGACCTCGACCTCGTCAACCCCAACCAGGAGCTCGACCATGAGCGCACGTCAAGCCGCCACCTCCACCACCACATCGAACGGCCGCAGCCTGCAGGGCTCGATCGAGAGCCTGGCCGACAGCGCAGAGCAGGCCGTGCACAGCCTGCGCGAGCGCGTCGAGCCGAGCGCGTCGCGCTGGGCGACCCAGGCCGAGGACCTCGCCCACCGCGGCATCAACGCCGCGCGGCAGAGCAGCGAGCAGCTGCGTGAACGTGCGCTCGCGGCGAGCGACCGCAGCTTGCAGTACGTGAAGGCCGAGCCGGTCAAGTCGGTCCTCATCGCCGCGGCGGCCGGTGCGCTGCTGATGGCGGTGCTCAGCGCCTCGCGCTCGCGCCGCAACAACCGCTCGTCGTACTGAGCGGCGGCTCGCCATGGGCGCAGCTTCTGGAGCCGGCCTGTTTCCGCTGCTGCGCCTGCTGGCGGGCCAGGCCCCGCTGCTCGTCGAGCACGCGGAGGCCTACGCCGAACTCGCTGCCGAGGAGGTCACCGCCGCGGTCGCCACGGCCCGGCGGCGTCTGGTCGCCTTCGTCGCATGCCTGCTCGCCGGATTGTTCGCGATCGGCTTCGGCGGTGTCGCGTTGATGCTTTGGGGCGCACTGCCGCCCGAGCCGGAGGCGCCCGCACGCTGGCTGCTGTGGCTGGTGCCGCTCGCCTGTGCGATCGGCGCGTTGGTGGCCGCGAAGATCGCGCAGTCCCAGCGCCCGACCCCGGTGTTCGCCGAACTGAAATCGCAATGGCGGCAGGACGTCGCGCTGCTGCATGAAGGGATGCAGCGATGAACGAAGACGCGGGCGACGCGCGCCCCGAGATGGGTGCCGAGCAGCTGCCGGCGCTTGCGAGGCTCCAGGCCAACCGCGAGCGGCTGCGCCGCTCCTGGATCGGCGAGCCCGAGGCGCCACGGCCTGAGCCGAACCCCGAAGCCCAGCCGGAGGCCCACGAATCCTGGCTGTACCGCATGCGCGGCTTGGTCGAGACCGGCTGGTCGCACCACCCGTTGAAGGCGACGCTCGACAACGTCGGTGCGGTCGCAGGCCCGCTGGCCAACGCGGCGCTGCGGCCGCAGGTGCAGCAGCACCCGGTGCGCGTGCTGGCGATCGCCGCCGGCATCGGCGCCGCGATCGTGTGGGTGCGGCCCTGGCGCGTGCTGACCCGCGCGGCACTGAGTTCGCTGCTGCTGTCGGCCCTGCTGCCGCGGCGGCAGATCCTGCGCTGGCTGCTGTCGGGCGGCTGGCGCAAGAGCTTCGGGGCCGGAGCGGCGCGCCGCACGGCGGGCCTGCATGCGCCGCGCTCGGCGGTGCCGGATGCGGCCCCGATGCCGCCCCGGCCGGCGACGCCGCCGGGCGCGGGCAACCAGGCGATGTCCGACAGCGCAGCACCGGTGGCTGCGAGCGCGTCCTACGCGCCCCGTACCTCGACACCGATGGCGGCCGACCATCCGGCTTCCTAGAGTGGCTGCATGGATGTCGTGCTGCAGTGGCTCTCCGATTCGCCGTCGCTGGTGGCCTGGTTCGCGCTTCTGGTGATCGTGTTCGCGGTGTTCATCGGGCTCGGGCTCTACGCCACCAGCCATGACGACGCCGACGAACTGCCACCTGAACGACCCGCCGGTCCCGACCGGCGCCGCCCTCGCCCGCAGCCCGCGTCGCGGCCCGGCTCGCCCCGACCCGAGCTCAACCATCCCCAGGAGTCCCGATGAACCTGAACGACGCCCCCCAGACGCTGCGGCTCGATCGCGAAGCGATCAAGGCAGCCGCCGCCGAGAACCTCGACCAAGGCGCGGTCACGCCCAGCTTCGGTCCGCAGCGCGAAGCCATCGTGCAGCTGCTCAACGACGCGCTCGCCACCGAGCTCGTCTGCGTGCTGCGCTACAAGCGCCACCACTTCACCGCGACCGGCCTCGCCTCGCCGGCGGTAGCCGCGGAATTCATGGTGCACGCGAACGAGGAAGCGGCGCATGCCGACCGGATCGCCGAGCGCATCGTGCAGCTGGGCGGCGAACCGGACTTCGCGCCCGACACGCTGCGCCAGCGCAGCCATGCCGATTACGACACCTCGGCCGATCTGAAGGCGATGGTGCGCGCCAACCTGGTCGCCGAGCGCATCGCGGTCGAAACGTACCGGCAGCTCATCCAGCTGATCGGCGACGCCGACCCGACCACGCGCAGCATGCTCGAAGGCATCCTGCGCGACGAGGAAGAGCACGCCGACGAGATGCGCGACCTGCTCGACCGCTGAGCCGCGACGCTGCAGCGAACGAGGGGCGTGTGCCGCGAGGCGCACGCCCCTTGCGGCTTGCGGCCGGCGCCTCAGAGCGCCAGCAGGTGGCTGCGATAGTGGATCAGCTCGTCGATCGACTCGTGGATGTCGGCCAGCGCGGTGTGCGCCTGCGCCTTCTTGAAGCCTTCGAGCGCCTTCGGCTTCCAGCGCCGCGCCAGTTCCTTGAGCGTGCTCACGTCGAGGTTGCGGTAGTGGAAGAAGCGCTCGAGCGCCGGCATGTCCTTCGCGAGGAAGCGGCGGTCCTGGCAGATCGAGTTGCCGCACATCGGCGATTTGCCCTTGGGCACGAAGCGGCCGAGGAACTCGATCACCTGGCGCTCGGCCTCCGCCTCGTCGATCGTCGAGGCGCGCACGCGGTCGGTCAGGCCGCTCTTGCCGTGCGTGCCCTGGTTCCAGGCGTCCATGCCGTCGAGCACCGCGTCGCTCTGGTGGATCGCGAACACCGGCCCTTCCACGCGGACGGCCAACGCGGGGTCGGTGACCACGACGGCGATCTCGATGATGCGGTCGGCGAGCGGATCGAGGCCGGTCATCTCGAGGTCGATCCAGATCAGGTTCTGCTCGTGCGGCGCAAGGCTCGCGGCGGGGGTGCTGCTGCTGTTCATGAGGGGCTTCGTGGAAGGCGCGGATTGTCGCGCGGCGGGAAGCGGCACGTAGACTCGCCCGCATGTCGTCCACCCTGCCGACGCTGCTCTTCACGGCCTTCCTCGTTGCGTCGCTGCTCACGCGGTGGTGGCTCGCGACGCGGCAGATCCGCCACGTCGCCAGGCACCGCAACGCGGTGCCCGACGCCTTCGCGAAGACCGTGACGCTGCAGGCGCACAGGCGCGCCGCCGACTACACCCTCGACAAGCTGCGCTTCGGCCTGCTGACCTCCGCGATCGGCACGGCCGTGCTGATCGGCTGGACGCTGCTCGGCGGGCTCGACGCGCTGAACCGCACGCTGCTCGCGAGCGTCCAGCCGGTCGTTGGCGACATGGCCTACCAGCTGGCCCTGCTCGCGTGCTTCGCGTTGATCGGCATGGCGCTCGAGCTGCCGCTCGATGCCTGGAGCACCTTCCGCATCGAGCAGCGCCACGGCTTCAACCGCAGCGGCTGGCGGCTGTGGCTGGCCGATCACGCGAAGGGGGTGCTCGTCGGCGCGCTGCTCGGGCTGCCGATCGCGGCGCTGATCCTGTGGCTGATGGGCAGCGCCGGCCGGCTGTGGTGGCTGTGGGGCTGGGGCGCCTGGGTGGCGTTCAACCTCGCGGTGCTGGTGCTCTACCCGACGCTGATCGCGCCGCTGTTCAACCGCTTCGTGCCGCTGGAAGACGGCGCCTTGAAGGCGCGCGTCGAGGCGCTGATGACGCGCTGCGGTTTCGCCGCGCGCGGCCTGTTCGTGATGGACGGCAGCCGCCGCTCGGCCCATGCCAACGCCTACTTCACCGGCCTGGGCGCGGCCAAGCGCGTCGTGTTCTTCGACACGCTGCTCGCCAAGCTATCGCACGGCGAAGTGGAGGCGGTGCTCGCGCACGAGCTCGGCCACTTCAAGCATCGCCACGTGGCCAAGCGGATGCTGTCGATGTTCGCCTTCAGCCTCGCCGGCTTTGCGCTGCTGGGCTGGCTCGCGACGCAAAGCGGCTTCTATGTCGGCCTCGGCGTCGCGCCGAACCTCGGCGCGCCGAACGACGCGCTCGCGCTGCTGCTGTTCATGCTGGCCGGCCCGGTGTTCGGCTTCTTCGTGACGCCGCTGCTGGCGGGCCTGTCGCGCAAGCACGAGTTCGAGGCCGATGCCTACGCCTGCGCGCAGTCGCGCCCGGGCGACCTCGGCAGCGCGCTGCTCAAGCTCTACGAGGACAACGCCTCGACGCTGACGCCGGACCGGCTGTACGTGCGCTTCTACTACTCGCACCCGCCGGCTTCCGAGCGGCTCGCGGCGATGGGTGCCCTGTGACGGCCGCGCCGTGACGCTGCGGCTCGCCGAGCAGCACTGCCTGCCGCAGGACGGCGGCAGCGCCTACACCCCGTACGAGATCAAGGTGCACCTCGCGATGGTCGCGGGCTGGTCGCTGGTGGAGGGGCCGCCGCAGGCGATCGAGAAGACCTACCGCTTCGCGCACTGGCACGAGACCGTCGCCTTCGTCAACGCGCTCGCATGGATCGCGCAGCGCGAGGACCATCATCCGCAGCTCGCCGTCGCCTACGACCGCTGCGCGGTGCGGCTGGACACCCACGCAGTGGGCGGGTTGTCGCTGAACGACTTCATCTGCGCCGCCAGGTTCGACGCGCTCGTCACATGAAGACGCAGCGTTGATGGCGGCAGGCATCGCGATCGTCGTGGCCGGCCACGGCCGCCATTACTTGGTCGAGGACGCGCAAGGCAGGCGCCACCTCGGCCACCCGCGCGGCAAGAAGAGCGAGGCGGTCGTCGGCGACCGCGTGCGCTTCGAAGTCACCGGCGACGCCAGCGCGGTAATCGAGGCGATCGAGCCGCGGCGCAACCTGCTGTTCCGCCAGGACGCCTGGAAGACCAAGGCCTTCGCCGCGAACCTCGACCGGCTGCTGGTCTGGCTCGCGGTCGACCCGAGCTTCGGGGAATCGCAGCTCGCGCGCGCCCTGATCGCCGCCGAGTCGGCGGGCATCGCGACGACCGTCGTCCTGAACAAGACCGACCTCGCCGGCCATGCCGAGCAGGCCGCGCGTCTTGGGCCGTACCGGGCGATGGGCTACGAGGTCGTCGAGCTTTCGTTGAAGACCCGGCGCGACGCGGCGCAGGAGCGGCTTGCGCCGCTGCTGAAAGGTGCGACGACGCTGGTGCTCGGGCCTTCGGGTGCCGGCAAGAGCAGCCTGATCAACGCGCTGCTGCCCGATGCCGGCGCGCAGGTCGGTGAGATCTCACGTGCACTGAACTCGGGCCGCCACACGACGACGAGTTCGCAGTGGTACTGGCTCGATCGCGAGCACGGCAGTGCGCTGATCGACAGCCCGGGCTTCCAGTCCTTCGGTCTGCAGCACGTCGAGCCGGCCTCGCTGGTCGCCTGCATGCCGGACCTGCGCGCGCATGCCGGCGACTGCCGCTTCTACAACTGCACGCACCGCAGGGAGCCGGGCTGCGCGGTGGTCTCGGCAGTGCAGCAGGGCGCCATCAGCGAAAGCCGCTGGCGCATCTACCGCGAGCTGCTCGGCGAGCACGACGCCACCCGCGACGAAGGCCCGCGCCGCGCCTGATCGCGCCGCGACTGTCGCCCCGCGCCGACAGCCTCCCTAGAAGCTCTGTCGGTCAACCGACAGATCGCTCGCAGTTGCAGCGCATTGCGGGGTTCGAAGCCTGCGAGCCGGCGGTCGTGCGTTCGTGGGTCGAAGGCGGCGTGCTGGTGCGCGCGGCACGCGGCGAGTTCGTCTGCCGCCGCGACGACCAACGCCACGAGCTGCTGCTCGTCGTCGAAGGCGCGGTGACGCTGGGCCGGCTGCTCGGCCAGCCGAACGGGCACGTCGCGCTCTACCTGCGCCCCGGCGATCTGCAAGGGCTCGTCGCGCCGTTCGACGGCGGGCCGACCCGCTACGACGGGATGGCGCACGAAGCCTCGCTGCTGTTGACCATTCCGCGGGGCATCGTCACCGAGGCGATGCGCCGCGATGACGCCGTGCGCGACGCTGGTGCGCCACCTCGCGCACCGCAGCCGCATCGTGCACAACCGCCTCTACGACACGGTGCGGCTGCCGCTGGGCGCGCGGCTCGCGCGGCTGGCCGCCGAGGGCGTGCTGCGCGGGCGCAGCGTGCTGCTGGTCGACGACGACCCGGTCGTGCGCCTGATCCTCGGCAGCCACTTGCGCCATGCCAGCGCCGAGGTGGACGAGGCGACGGACGGCAAGGAGGTCGTCGATTGCGCGCTGCGCCAGGGCCGCAGCCACGACGCGATCGTGATGGACGAGCACATGCCGGCGCTTTCGGGCGCGGCCGCGACCCGACGCATCCGTGCGCATCAGGGCAGCCAGGGCCAGCGGCCGACGCCCATCCTCGGCGTGTCGTCGGACGCAGGCGCAAGGACGCGCCGCTTCATCGGCGCCGGCATGAATGCGCATCTCGCCAAGCCTTTCGGCCGCGACGAGTTCATCGCCGCGGTACAGCGGCTGCTCGCCAGCGGCTGAGCCTGCGCTGCCCGCCCTGACAACCGGCACGTCGGACAACGCCTACATGCCGTCAGCGCTTCGGCCGCTTCGGCGCCCGGCGGCGGGTCGCGACAGTCATGCACTTCCTTCGTTGTGGGTGCCATGCCGTGAACCTCTCACCCAGCCGTCACCCGGCTTTCATCGCCATCGCCTGCCTGTCGCTGCTTGCGGCATGGAGCACGCCGGAAGCCGACGTGGCGCCAGGCCAGTCGACCTTGGCACTCGTCGAAGCCCTGCCGCCGACGCTGCGCACGCCGCCCAAGCTCGAAGCAGATTGCCTGACGCACGCCGCCGCACAGCGCGCGCTGTGCGTCTATGCGGCCACGCGCAGCGGCTCGATCGACGCTCCGCCGGCACCCCACATGGCCGCGGACAGCGCGGGCGCGCTTGGCGCGGCGCGCTCGGCGAAGTCGGCCACGCGGTCGACGCATTCGAGCGTGCTCACGACCTCGCTGCTGGACGAAACCCATCGTCTGGAACGCTCCTTGCTGCCCCGTTGATGCGACGCCCGCCCGACTCCGCTCCCATGAGCTATCCACCGATCACGCGCACGCCGCCGCCTTCCACCTTGTCGCTGCACGCCGAGCCCGGGCTGTGGGCCCTGATCCGCGAAGACCTCGCCAACCATGGCGGCCGCTGGGGCGCGCAGGGCTTCTGGGCGCTGGCGGTGCACCGCTTCGGCACCTGGCGCTACCGCATTCGTTCGCCGCTGCTGCGCAAGCCGCTGTCGGCGCTCTACAAGCTGCTGTTCAAGCTGGTGCAGATCGCGGCGGGTATCGAACTGCCTTGCGAAGCGAAGGTCGGCCGCGGTGTCGTCATCGACCACTTCGGCGGGATCATCGTCAGCGGCTACGCGGTCATCGGCGACGGCGTGCGGCTGCGCCAGGGCGTGTCGATCGGCCTCGCTCACTGCGAGGAACCGTGCGCCCCGGTGATCGGCAAGCACGTCGAGATCGGCGCCGGCGCCAAGCTGATGGGCCGCATCACGATTGGCGACCACGCGATGATCGGCGCCAACGCTGTGGTGCTCAAGGACGTGCCGGCGCATCACCTCGCGATCGGCGTGCCGGCGCGCATCCGCTCGCGCAAGCGCGAAGAGGCGGCGATGCCGGCCTGACCGGCAGGGACCCTGCGCCGTGACCGGGAGGGTCCCTGCGCCGCCGCGTCAACGGGTGCGGGCGGCGGGTTCGCGGCGCAGGTCGCGGCCGTAGCCGTTGCCGCCACGGCCGGCGGGGCGCCGTTGTCCATGGCGCTGGCCGGGCAGCGGCTTGGCGGGGCGCGGCCTCGGCGGCGTGGGTTCGAGCCCGGGAATCACCTGCGCCGCGATCGGCTGGCGCGTATAGGCCTCGATCGCGCGGATCTTGCCGCGCTCGCGGTGCTCGGCGATCGTGATCGCGATGCCACTGCGGCCGGCGCGGCCGGTGCGGCCGATGCGGTGCACGTAGTCCTCGGCCTTCATCGGCAAGCCGAAGTTGATGACGTGGCTGATGCTCGGCACGTCGAGGCCGCGCGCAGCGACATCGGTGGCGACCAGCACGCGCACGTGGCCGTCGCGCACGTTCTGCAGGCGGCGGTTGCGCACCGCCTGCGGCATCGCGCCGTGCAGCGCGATCGCGCTATGGCCCTGCTGCTGCAGCTGCTCGGCGATCAGCTCGGTGTCGCCCTGCGTGCTCGCGAACACCACCGCCTGGTCGACCTCGGTATCGCGCAGCCAATGCTCAAGGAGCTTGTGCTTGTGACCCAGATCGTCGGCCCAATGCAGGGTCTGGGTGATGTCGGCATGCACGTCCTGCGCGGTCGCGAGTTCGAGCCGGCCCGGCTTGCGCATCAGCTTGGTCGCGAGCGCCATGATGCGCGGCGCGAAGGTGGCCGAGAACATCAGCGTCTGCTCGCGCGCGGCCGTCGCGTCCTGGATGGCCGCGAGGTCGTCGGCGAAGCCAAGGTCGAGCATGCGGTCGGCCTCGTCGACCACGAGCACCTGGGTCTGCGACAGCACGATCTGCCCGCGCGAATGGAGGTCAAGCAGCCGGCCCGGCGTCGCGATCACCAGTTGCGCGCCACGCAGGTCGTAGAGCTGCTTGCCGAACGGCATGCCGCCGACCACCGTGGCCACTCGCAGTGTGCGCAGCGCATCGCGCAGCGGGTTCTGCTTGGCCTCGCCACGCAGTTGTTCGCTGGCGCCGCGCATCAGGTCGATCGCGTCGGCGCAGACCTGCTGCGCGAGCTCGCGCGTCGGGCACAGCACGACCGCGCGCGGCGTCGCCGCGCGGGTCGCTTCGGCCGGGCCGGCATGGAGCAGGCGATGCAGCAGCGGCAGCAGGAAGGCGGCGGTCTTGCCGCTGCCGGTCTGGCTGCTGACCATCCAGTCGCCGCCGGCCATCGCGGCGGGGATGGCCTGCGCCTGCACGTGCGTCGGCTGGGTGAAGCCGAGCGCGGTCACCGCATGCAGCAGCGGCGCGCAGAGTTGGAGTTCTTGAAAGGTCGAAATGGGAGAGGCAGTCACGAAGCAATTCCGCCGGCTTGACCGGCGGTTCCGTCGGGTCGCGCCTTGCATGCGGCAAGTGCGCGACGGTGGTCCATACATCGGGCCACAGACGGAAGGCGACTTGCGTTGCCATGGCCCTTCGAAAAGGAGACGCGGGAAGCGCCTCGGGGGCCGGACTGTGACGATGCTCGAGCTTCGCTTCGGAGAAACGAAACGCGCCGCTGTTCGAGCGGCGCGGACGGATTGTGGCACGGGGCCAGGCTATCCCGAGCGCAGGCGCGAGCAAAAACCCTCGAATGGCGAGCCGTCGCTGCTTCAGGCCCGCTTGTGCCCGCGGCGGGCGCTGCGCGAGTCGACGCGGCGCGGGCGCGTCGCCCGCGCCGCAAGTCGCCTGTTATGGAGCCGCCGGCTTGTCCGACAGCGCCTTCATGTTCTCCTGCAGTTCCTTGCTCATCGGCACGCCGAGGTTGATGCCCTTCGGCGGGATCGGCGACTGGAACCACTTCTTGTAGAGCTTCTCGAATTCGCCGCTCTTCATCAGGCCGGCGAGCACGCCGTCGACAAGGCCCTTGAACGCCGGGTCATCGCGGCGGACCATGATCGCGTAGGGCTCGACCTGGATCGGCTCTCCGACCACCGCCAGCTCCGCCGGGTTCTGCGACGAGGCGCGCAGGCCGTACAGCAGGATGTCGTCCATCGCAAAGGCTTCGGCACGGCCGCTCTGCACCATCAGCGCCGACTCCGCGTGGTCCTTCGCGCCGAGCAACTCGAAGCCGACCTTCTTCTCGTCGTTGAGGCCGCGCATGATCTTGTAGTTGGTCGTGCCCGTCGTCGAGACAACGTTCTTGCCGGCCAGGTCCTCGAGCTTCTTCACCGGCGAGCTGCTTTTCACGAGGAAGCGCGTGCCGGTGTAGAAGTAGTTGGTCGCGAAGGCCACCTGCTTGCCGCGTTCGACGTTGTTGGTCGTCGAGCCGCATTCGATGTCGATCGTGCCGTTCTGCAGCAGCGGGATGCGGTTGGCGGAGGTCACGGCCTGCAGGTTCACCTTCATGTCGGCGCGGCCGGTGACCTTCTTCACCTCGTCGGCGATGCGGTTGCAGATCTCGAAGCCGAAGCCGACCGGCTGGGCCTTGTCGTCGAGGTAGCTGAACGGGATCGACGACTCCCGATACGCCATCGTGAAGGCACCGCTTTGCTTGACTTTGTCGAGCGTGCCTCCGGCTTGGGCCCAGGCTCCCTGAGCGGCGAGTCCGACCACGGCGCAAGCCGCGACACGCGAGACAAGAGATGAGATCTTCATGGCACATGCTCCCCTGATGGATGTGAGAGGGGCGGAGTGTGGCCGCGCCGCGCGCTCAGGCAAAGCGCCCAGGCAACACGACGGGGAAGCCCCGATTCCTAGAATCGCGCCGATGCAGCAAGCCCGCCCCGACGACCTCTTCGAAGACCTCGGCCACGGCATCACCGCGATCGACACCGGCTTCGTGCGCCCGCGTTTCGACGCCGCCTACCTGATCGTCCACGCGGGCCGCGCCGCCTATGTGGACACCGGCACGAACGACGCGCTGCCGAGGCTGCTCGGGGCGCTCGCCCGCCAGGGGCTCGAAGCGGCCGACGTCGATTACCTGATCGTCACCCATGTCCACCTCGACCACGCCGGCGCCGCCGGCAGCCTGATGCGCGAGCTGCCGAACGCGAAGCTGGTGGTCCACCCGCGCGGTGCGCCGCACATGATCGACCCGAGCGCGCTGGTGAAGGGCGCGAGCGCAGTCTATGGCGACGAGGAGGTCGCGCGTACCTACGGCGTCGTGCAGCCGGTGCCCGCCGACCGGGTGCTCGCGACGCACGACGGCATGACGCTCGATCTGGCCGGCCGGCCACTGCATTTCATCGACGCGCCCGGCCACGCCCGCCACCACCACGGCATCTGGGACGAGGCGAGCCGCGGCTGGTTCACCGGCGACTGCTTCGGCATCTCCTACCCGGAGTTCGCGAGCGCGCACGACCGCTTGGTGATCCCGACGACGACGCCGGTGCAGTTCGACCCCGTCGCGATGAAGCACACGATCGGCCGGTTGCTCGAAAGGAACCCAGCGCGCATGTACCTCACGCACTACGGCTGCATCGACACGCCGTCGAGCTTCGGCGCGCAGCTGCTCGAGCAGGTCGACGCGATGGTGGCGATCGCGCGCGCGGCCGGCGGCGCCGACCGGCACGCCAGCCTGCGCGAACACCTCGGCCGGCTCTACCGCCAGCGCTGGCGCGAACGCGGCAGCACGCTCGACGACGCGGCGATGGACGCGCTGATCACGGTGGATGTCGAGTTGAACGCCCAGGGCTTGGGCGTGTGGCTCGACCGCCCCGCGAAGGCGAGCGCATGAACGTCAAGGCGGCGACCCACTACGGCCTTGCCGGCCGCGCGACGGTCGTGACCGGCGCGGCGCAGGGCATCGGCGCGGCCTGCGCCGAGCGCTTCGCGCGCGAAGGCGCGCCGGTTGCGCTGTGGGACATCGATCGCGCGAAGGCCGAGGCGCTGGCCGCGCGCCTGCGCGGCGAGGGCGCGCAGGCCGTCGCGATCGGCTGCGACGTGGCCCACGCTGCGGGGGTGAAGGCCGCGCTCGACGCGACGCTCGCCGCCTTCGGCCGTGTCGACGTGCTGGTCAACAACGCCGGGATCTTCAAGGCCGCCGATTTCCTCGACGTGACCGAAGCCGACTGGGACCGCGTGATTGCGGTCAACCTGAAGGGCCACTTTCTCGTCGGCCAGGCCTGCGCGCGCGCGATGGTCCAGCGCGGCGGCGGCGCGATCGTCAACATGAGTTCGGTCAACGGCGTGCTCGCGATCCCGAACATCGCCAGCTACAACGCCAGCAAGGGCGCGATCGACCAGCTCACCCGCGCGATGGCGCTGGCGCTCGCCGAGCGCGGCGTGCGGGTCAACGCGGTCGGCCCCGGCACGATCGCGACCGAGCTTGCCGCGCAGGCGGTGCTCACCAGCGAGGCGGCGCGCTCGCGCATCCTCACGCGCACGCCGCTCGGGCGGCTCGGCGAGCCGCAGGAGATCGCCGAGCTGGTCGCCTTCCTCGCCAGCGACGCGGCGAGCTATCTCACCGGCCAGATCGTCTATGCCGACGGCGGCCGGCTCGCACTGAACTACACCGTCTCGCCTTCATGAGCGCGGCCGCCTTCGCGGTCTCGACCGGTGTCGTCGCTGCGAGCGAAATCGGCGACAAGACACAGCTCCTCGCCCTCCTCCTCGCCGCCCGATTCCGCAAGCCGGGGCCGATCGTCGCCGGCATCCTGATCGCGACGCTGGCGAACCATGCCGCGGCGAGTGCGCTCGGGGCCTGGGTGCAGCGTGCGGTCTCGCCCGAGCTGCTGCGCTGGGCGCTGGGCCTGAGCTTCTTCGCGGTCGCGGCTTGGACGCTGAAGCCCGACGAGGCGCCCGACGACACCGCGACACCGCGCGCCTCGGCCTTCGGCGTCTTCGGCATCACGACCGTCGCGTTTTTCCTTGCCGAGATGGGCGACAAGACGCAGATCGCGACGGTGATGCTCGCGGCCAAGTACGCCTCGGTGTGGTGGGTCACCGCCGGCACCACGCTGGGCATGCTGCTCGCCAACGTGCCGGTGGTGCTGCTCGGCGACAAGCTGCTGCACCTCGTGCCGCTGCAATGGGTGCGCCGCATCGCCGCCGCGCTGTTCGCGCTGCTCGGCGTGCTGGTGCTCGCGGCTGGCGGCTAGGCGTTCGCGGGCGCTAGCCGGGGCGCGGCGCGCGCCTCGCGGATCGGCAGGTGCAGCAGCGCGGCACCGAAGGCCAGCAGGATGTCGATGACCCACAACGCGTCGTAGCTGCCGGTCCATTCGAACGACTTCCCGCCGAAGTAGGCCCCGAGGAAGCCGCCGATCTGGTGCGCGAGCATCGCGATGCCGAACAGCGTCGCCATGTTCGCCGGCCCGAAGAACTTCGCGACGAGCCCGGCCGTCGGCGGCACGGTGGACAGGAAGGTCACGCCGATCACCGCGGCAAAGGCCAGCATCACCGCCTCGGTCTTCGGCGCGAGCAGGAAGGCCAGGACCGCGACACCGCGTGTTGCATACACGAGCGCAAGCAGCGACTTCATCCGCCAGCGCCCGCTCTGAAAGCCGATGGCCCAGCCCATCGCGAAGCTGCCGACGATGTTGAAGGAACAGCCCCATCGACTGCCGCACGCCCATCGTCAGCGCGAAGCAGCCGGCGGCGGCCAGCAGCACGAGGCCGGTCGCCGGCACCCGGGCACGCGAGGCCGCGGCGGGCTCAGGCATCGCCGGGCCCGGTGGTGTCGATGCGGTGCAGGCAGTCGTCGAGCAGCGCGTGCAGCGCCGCGACCCGTTCGGCGCCGAGCCGTGCGTTCAGCGCGAGCTGCGCCTGCTTCCACGCGCGCTGCGCCTCGGCCCGCAGCGCACGGCCCGCGGCGGTGGCTTCGACCAGGCGGCTGCGCGCGTCGTCCCCCGGGCCGAGCTCGACCCAGCCGGCCGCGAGCAGCGGCTGCAGGTTGCGGGTGAGGGTCGAAGGGTCGAGCCGCATGCGCTGGGCCAGCGCCGAAGGCTGGATCGGGCCGAGCTTCACCACGTGCGAAAGCAGCGAGTACTGCGTGTTCTTCAGGCCGGTGGCGCCGACGTAGCCGTCGTAGTGCCGCGTCACCGCGCGGCTGAGCTGGCGCAGCTTGAGGTTGGTGCAGCCCTGCGGCGAGGGCGCTGTCGCGGAGTCGATCGCCATCGGAAGATTGTAGGTGCAATACTTGCAGCTACATCCATCCATCCGGGGACCCGCGATGAACCGACGACTGAACGACACCGAAGCGCAGGCCCAGCTCGAGCGCTGGCAGGCCGACGAGGCGCGCGTGCGCGCACAGATGCTCAGCAAGGGGCAGCAAGCCGGCTTCCGGCGCCCGCACGAAGTGGCGCACCTGTCGGGCATCGAGCTGTTCGAGGCGATGTTCCGCGGCGAGCTGCCGTTCGCGCCGATCGGCGAGACGCTCGACTTCCTGCCGGTGCACATCGAGCCCGGCGTAGCGATCTTCCAGGGCCGGCCGCAGCAGCGCCACTACAACCCGATGGGCACCGTGCACGGCGGCTGGTACGCGACGCTGCTGGACTCCTGCGTCGCCTGCGCGATCCACGCCGCGCTGCCGGCGGGCAGGGCCTACACCACCGTCGAACTGAAGATCAACCTCGTGCGCGCGCTGACCGACAAGACCCCGTTGGTGCGCGCCGAGGGCCGGCTGATCCACCTCGGCCGCAGCATGGGCACCGCCGACGGTCGGCTGGTCGGGCACGACGGGACCTTGTATGCCCATGCCTCGACCACCTGCTTCATCCTCGAAGTGCCCGGCGCGCGCGGCGGGCCGGGCGGCCCTGCGGCGTGACGCGCTTCTCGCCCTCGACGCGCGCGCACGACAAGCACCGTTTCCACCCCACAGTTCCGCGGACCGTGACGCCCCCGGCCGCTTGACGCGGCGCGGGCCGGACTTCACCCTTCGAGCCATGCAGCAAGGCATGGATTTCGACGCTTCACCGGCCGCGGTCGACGACGCGCCGGCCTGCGGCGTCGAGCCGCTGCGCGACCCGCGCCCGCTGCTGCGAAAGACGCTCGACGACTGGCAGCGCCACCATCCCGGCGGCGACTTCTGGGTGTTCGGCTACGCCTCGCTGATCTGGCGCCCCGAGTTCGCCGCGGCCGAGCAGCGCCGCGCGCGCGTGCACGGCCACCATCGCGCCTTGCAGATGCGTTCGCGCATCAACCGCGGCACGCCGCAGGTGCCGGGGCTCGTGTTCGCGCTGGTCGCCGGCGGCTCCTGCGCCGGCATGGTCTACCGCATCGAGCGCGCCCGCGTCGAAGCCGAGATGCAGCGCCTCTGGGACCGCGAGATGCCCACCGGCGTCTACGACCCCAAGTGGCTGCCCTGCCAGACCGCGCAGGGCCCGGTGCGCGCGCTCGCCTTCACCTTGAGCCGCAGCAGCCCCAGCTACACCGGCGAGCTCGACGACGCGAGCTTGCTGGGCATCCTGCGCCACGCGCGCGGCAAGTTCGGCAGCACGCTGGACTACCTGGTCGAGACCGGCTGCTGCCTGCGCAAGCACGGCATCCGCGACGCGACGGTCGAGCGCCAGCTCGCGCTCGCCCGCGCACACGGGCTGGTGCGCTAACGCGGTACGGCCTGCGCCTCGCCGCCGGCGAAGCGGCGCAGATCGGCCGGCGTGTCGATGTCGATCAGCACGCCCTCGTCGTCGAGTTCCACGCCGTGCGCCGGGTAACGCGCGACCAGGCGCCGCGCGCCTTCGTCGCCGCTGAGCTGCACCAGCTCCGAATACAGCTCCGCCGCGAAGCCGACCGGGTGACCGCGCCGGCCGCGGTGCTGCGCGTACGCGACCGGATGCCCGGCCAGTTCGGCCGCCACCAGGCGCAGGCTCTCCGGCCGCAGCGCGGGCATGTCGCCGGGCAGGATCAGCCAGCCGCTCGCATGCGGCCGGGCTGCGACGCCGATCGCGATCGACGTGCCCATGCCTTCGGGCGACGAGCCCTGCGACGGCAGCGGCGCCACGTCGCGCGCCGCCACCGTGCGCGTGACTTCGGCGAGCAGCGCCGGGGCGGTGACGACCACCAGCGGCAGCCGGCTTTGCAGCACCACGGTGAGCGTGCGGCCGATCACCGTGCTGCCGCCGCCCAGCGGTTGCGCGAGCTTGTGGGTCGCATCGTCGCCGGCGGCTGCTGCGAAGCGCGTGCCGCGGCCTGCGGCCAGCACCACGACGACCGCCGCCGCCTCGTCCACCTTCCGAACCGCACCCTTCACGACCACGCCGCGCTCCTTCTCGGGCCGCGCCTCCCTGACGGCGCAGACCCCATCAGACCGCGAGCGGCGCGTGATCGAAACTCGGTGCTGTACCTAGGGCCCAGCCCTGAAGAAGGTGCGCTTGTGCACGCTCCATCGCGTGACGGTCCGAGGCTCGAAGCCGCGGGCGTCACACGACAGGAGGATTTCCCTCAGGCCACGTCGTCGAAGGGCAGCTTGCGCAGCCGCTTGCCGGTGAGCGCCGCGACCGCGTTGGCGATCGCCGGCGCGATCGGTGGCACGCCCGGCTCGCCCAGGCCGGTGGGCGCCGCGGTGCTGGGCACGAAGTGCACCGCGACCTTCGGCGCGTCGCCGATGCGCACCGGCGGGTAGTCGGTGAACTGCGACTGCTCGACGACGCCGTCCTTCAGCGTGATCGCGAAGCCTGGCTGCGTCATGCCGATGCCGAACACCGCGCCGCCCTGGATCTGCGCCTCGGCGCCGGTCGGGTTGACGACCTGGTTCGCGTGCACGCCGGCCGTGACCGCGTGCACCTTCGGCCGCCCTTCAGCCATCGACACGTCGACGACGTAGGCGACCACCGAGCCGAACGACTCGTGCACCGCGACGCCCCAGGCGTGACCCGTGGGCAAGGGCTTGCCGTAACCGGACCGGTCGACCGCAAGCTTCAGCGCCGCGATGTGGCGGCCGTGCTTGGCAGGATCCAGCCGCGCGAGCCGCCAGGCGACCGGGTCCTCGCCCGCGGCGCGCGCCACCTCGTCGGCCAGCGTCTCCATCACGAAGCCGGTGTGGGTGTGGCCGACCGAGCGCCACCACAGCACCGGCACCGGCGCCTCGGGGTGGCTGACGCGCAGGCGCATCGGCATGCCGTAGTGGTTCTCGACGACGCCCTCGGTCATCGTGCCGTCGATGCCGTCCTTCACCAGGAAGGACTCGAAGGGCGTGCCCTTGAGGATCGACTGGCCGACGATCGCGTGGTCCCACGCGAGCACCTTGCCCTTCTCGTCGAGCCCGATCTCCACGCGGTGCACATGCATCGGCCGGTAGTAGCCGCCCTTGATGTCGTCCTCGCGGCTCCACATCACCTTGATCGGCACGCCCGGCTCCTTCTGCGCCCAGGCCTTGGCGATCGCCGCGGCTTCGCGCAGGTAGTCCGAGGTGGGCACCGCGCGCCGGCCGAAGCCCCCGCCGGCGGGCAGCGTGTTGAGCGTCACCTGCTCGGGCTTGAGGCCCAGCGTCTCGGCCACCGCGAGCTGGTCGATCGTCTGGAACTGCGAGCCGGCCCAGACGGTGGCGCGGTCCTTCTTTACCTCGAAGGTCGCGTTCAGCGGCTCCATCGGCGCGTGGGCGAGGAAGGGGAACTCGTAGTCGGCGCTGATCTTCTTCGCCGCGCCCGAGAGCGCCGCGACGTCGCCGCGCAGCGCGGTCATCTTCGGCTGCCTTGCCTCGTCGCGGTAGCTGGCCAGCAGCGCATCGCTCGAGGTGGTGCCGCCGGCCGTCCATTGCACCTTCAGCGCGTCGCGCGCCTGCTTCGCCGGCCAGTAGCCGCTGGCGATGATCGCCAGGCCGCGGCCGCCACGGTCGGTCGGCACTTCGATCACGTCGGCCACGCCCTTGATCGCCTTCGCAGCGCTCGCATCGAAGCTCGCGACCTGGCCGCCGAAGGTCGGTGCGCGCATCAGCAGCGCGACCTTCTGGTTGGGCAGGCGCATGTCGATGCCGTAGCGCTTCTGGCCCTTCGCGGTCGCGACCGCATCGATGCGGCCCTGTCCCTTGCCGATCAGCCTGTAGTCGGCCGGCGCCTTCAACGTCACCTTCTTGGGCACCGGCTGCTTCGCGGCGGCTTCCGCAAGCGATGCATAGCTGGCCTTCCTGCCGCCGTGGCTGACGAAGCCGGCGGCCGTCTTGCACTCGGCCGGCGCCACCTTCCACTGCTCGGCCGCGGCGGCGACCAGCATCTGCCGCGTCGCCGCGCCGATCTCGCGGTGCTGCTGCCAGGAGTTCGGCACCGCGCTCGAGCCGCCGGTCATCTGGATGCCGAAGACCGGGTCCTTGTAGGGGTCGCCGGCCGGCGCGAGCGTCGAGCGCACCTGCTTCCAGTCGACGTCGAGTTCCTCGGCCACGAGCATCGGCAGCGCGGTCAGCGCGCCCTGTCCGAAATCGAGCCGGTTGACGCGGATCTCGACGGTGTTGTCGGGAAGGATGCGCACGAACGGCGACGGGTCGGCCGGCGGGGGCGCGCTCGGCTTCGCGCCTTCGGCCGCTTGCGCGTCGAGCCCGCTGGCATACACGGCGAGCCCGCCGCCGGCGAGCGCCGCGAGGCGCAGGAAGTCGCGACGCTCCAGCGCAGCGGCGGACGAAGCGTTCGATGCGCCCGCGAGGCGCTTGGCGATGACGGCGTGTTCCATCCCGGCCTCCTCAGGCGAGCGTCTTCGCGGCGTCATGGATCGCCGCGCGGATGCGTTGGTAGGTGCCGCAACGGCAGACGTTGCCGGCCATGGCGGCGTCGATGTCGGCATCGCTCGGCTTCTTCTTGCTCTTGAGCAGGCCGGTCGCGCTCATGATCTGGCCGCTCTGGCAGTAGCCGCATTGCGCGACGTCGTGCTTGACCCACGCCGCCTGCACCGCGCGGCCGACGCGATCGCCTTCGATCGCCTCGATGGTCGTGACCTTCTTGCCGGCCACCGCCGAGACCGGCATCACGCAGGAGCGCGTCGGCGCACCGTCGACGTGCACGGTGCAGGCACCACAGGCCGCGACGCCGCAGCCGAACTTGGTGCCGGTCATGCCGATCTCGTCGCGCAGCGTCCAAAGCAGCGGCGTCGCGGGATCGACATCGACGGCAACCGGCTTGCCGTTGAGGTTGAAGCGGGTCGTCATGCGTCTCTCCTACTGCACTGCTGCGAGCGCGAAGGCGCGGACTGTGCGCCGCGGCGGCGGGCGTCCGCGGCTGTCACGGCAATTCCGAGCGCGGGCGAGGGAGAAGTGTGCCAAGGTCTCGCCGACGAGCCCGGCAGCATCTTCGCGGCCCGCGCGCGCACCGCGCCTAGACTGCCCCGCATGACTGCCACCCCCTCCCCGCCTCCGCTTGCCGACCTGCGCAAGAGCTATGAGCTCGGCGCCCTCGACGAAGCCGATGCCGCCGCGGATCCGATGCAGCAGTTCCAGCGCTGGTTCGACGAAGCGCGCAGCGCGCAGGTGCTCGAGCCGAACGCGATGACGCTGGCGACCGTCGGCGCCGACGGCCGGCCTTCGACGCGCGTCGTGCTGGTCAAGGGCCTCGATGCGCGGGGGCTGGTCTGGTACACGAACTACGAAAGCCGCAAGGGCCGCGAGCTGGAGGCGCATCCCTGGGCCGCGCTGCAGTTCCATTGGGTCGCGATGGAAAGGCAGGTGCGCATCGAAGGCCGCGTCGAGAAGTCCGACCCCGACGAAGCGGACCGCTACCACGCGAGCCGGCCGCTCGCCTCGCGCATCGGCGCCTGGGCCTCGCCGCAAAGCCGCGTGATCGCCTCCCGGCAGGTGCTGGAAGAGCTGACCGCCGAGGCGCAGGCCCGTTTCGCGAGCGAGCCGCCGCGCCCGCCGCACTGGGGCGGCTACCGGCTCGTGCCCGATCGCTGGGAGTTCTGGCAGGGCCGGCGCAGCCGGCTGCACGACCGGCTGCGCTACACCGCGCAGCCCGACGGCCACTGGCTGCGCGAGCGGCTCGCGCCCTAGAAGCTCACCCGCAAACCGGCGCTCAGGCTGCGGCCCGGCAGCGGCGCGAGGCCGCGCACCGTCGAGATCGACGCGGCGTTGAAGGCGAGCTCGTCGGTCGCGTTGTCGAGCTTCAGGTAGACGAGCGCGTCCGTCCCCGCCACCACCAGCCGCTTGCTCGCAGCGAAGTTCAGCAGCGTGTAGCCGTCGGTCGGCACGTCGTCGGACGGCACGCGCTTCTGGCGCTCGGCACGCACGACCTCGGCGCGCAGCATCCAGCCGTCGAGCGAGTAGGTCGCGCCGGCCTTCAAGCGCAACGGCGCGATCCGCGGCAGCGGCTCGCCGGTGCTGCGGTTGGTGGCGCGCAGCAGGTCGAGCGTGCCGTCGAGGTCCAGCGCGCCCTGCCCTTCACCGCCGTCGATCGCGCGCCAGCCCCCTTCGATCTCCGCACCCACGAGCCGCGCCTTCACCGCCTGGAAGGCGTGGATCGGAAAGGCCTCGCCCTCGTCGCCGACGAACTCCGGCTCCCCGGTGCGCAGCAGCGCGATGTAGTTCGAGTAGCGGCTCGCGAAGCCGCCGACGCGCAGATGGCTCGGGCCGGCGCGCCATTCGAGCGCGGCCTCGGCGTGGTCGCCGCGCTCCTCGCCGAGGTTGGCGTCGCCGCGCTCGAAGGCGGCCGTCGCGACGTGCACGCCGTTGGCGAACAGCTCGTAGTTCGTCGGCGCGCGCTCGGTGCGCGCAAGGTTGCCGGTCGCGCGCCAGCCGCTGCCGAGCGAGCCGGCGAGATCCAAGACGCCGCCGAGCGCGACGCTTGCGCCGGTGAAGCGCCGCTGCCGCGGCGCGCCGAAGCGCGGATCGGCACCGTCCGCATCGCCGTCGGAGGCGACGCGCGTGCGCTCGACGCGGCCGCCGAAGCTCAGCCTCGACGCGCCTTCGAAGGCAAGCTCCTCGTGGACGAAGGCGGCCAGCTGACGGGTGCGGGTGGTCGGCACGAACGCCTCCTCGCCGAGCGCCTCG
Source organism: Methylibium sp. (assembly GCF_035762065.1). GTDB lineage: Bacteria > Pseudomonadota > Gammaproteobacteria > Burkholderiales > Burkholderiaceae_C > Methylibium. The sequence continues at coordinate 28,654 of NZ_DASTPW010000002.1, read as the reverse complement.
AAGCGCGCGTTCTCCCCCTGCAGGCCGAGCACGCCCTTCAGGGGCCGGCCGCCGAACGCGATCGGCCGGTGTTCCAGCTCGAAGCGGCCGTCCGCGCCCTTGTTCTTGAACGTGGTGCCGACGTCGCCGCTGCCCTCGATTTCCTCGTGCCGGTAGTCGGTGCTCTGCAAGCGGCCGCGCACGGCGACGAAGGGGCCGGCGAGATCGCGCACTTCGCCGGCGAGCGCAAGCTTGTCGCGCTTCATGCGGATCTGCACGTCCTCCTCGGCGACGATGCCGTAGTCGTTGCGGTAGGTGTCGGCCGCGAGGCCGAGGTAGCCGTGGTCCCAGACCAGCGAGCCGCCGAGTGCGCCACCCTTCGCCTCGCTGGCCGAGTTGACGATGCGGTCGCGGCGCTCACTGCCGCCGCCTTCCACCGGGCGATCGAAACCGGGCACGCGCAGGTCGTCGGTCTTGCGCCGAAAGGCGTCGGCGTGGAGCACGAAGCCGCCGCCACTGGCGTTCGTCGGCTTCGCGCCGGCCTCGACGAGGCCGCTGGCCGCGCGCTCGCGCGCCGCGCCGCCACCGCGCCATTCGACGGCGCCGTCCACGCCGTCGAGCGGCGCGATCGGGATGCGGTTGTCGATCGCGTTGACGACGCCGCCGATCGCGGAGCCGCCGTAGAGCAGCGCGGCCGGGCCGCGCAGCACCTCGATGCGCTGCACGACCAGCGGATCGAGCGGCACCGCGTGGTCGAAGCTGAGGGCCGAGGCGTCGAGCGTCGCGCCGGCGTTGTTCAGCACGCGGATGCGGTCCCCGTCCTGGCCGCGGATGACCGGCCGGTTGGCGTTGGGGCCGAACCAGCTCGACGACATGCCGGGCAGGCCGTTCAGGCTGTCGCCCAAGCTGCTGCCGCGGCGTAGCACCAGGCCGTCGCCGGCGAGGACGCTCGACGGCGTCGCGAGACCGTCGCTCGCGAGCGGGTTGCCGGTGACGATCACCGGCGGCAGCGTCGGCGACGGCGATTGCGCGAGAGCGATCGAGGCTGCGCCGGCCAGCGGCAGCAGCGCGAAGCGAAACCCGCGGCGCGCGGCGCGCGGGGCGAGGAAGGAAGCAGAAGGCATGCGCAGACCCGCGGTTGCCGCGGGCTCCGAAAAAGACTGACGGGTGCGCGTCGAGGTCGGCCCGGGGCCGGCGTCGAGGCGCTGGAACGCGGCGGGGGCCGCGGATCGTCAGGCCGCCCGGGGCGGGCCGCGTGCGAGGTAGAGCGGGTCGGCGCTGCGCGCCTGCCCGCGGCGCGGCGCGGCGACGGGCGCAGGCCGTGGCGCGTCGGCCGGCAGCCCGAGCGTGGCGACGAGCAGGGAGTCGGCCAGGGTGAGCTGGTCGAACAGCCGGCATTGCTCGGCCTGCGCGCCGTCGTGGCCGAACGCGGCCGCGGCGTGGCCGGCTTCGCCTGCGAGCTCGCGGCCTTCGGCCAGCCGGTGCTCCGCCGCGACCGCCGGCCCGTGCACCGCGCGGTGCGCGAGGCCCAGCGATTGCGCCGCCAGCAGCAGCACGACCAGCGCGGCGGCCGCCCAGCCGCCGAGTACGGCGCGGTGCGGGCGGCAGGTCGGGGGACGCATCGATCGAGTATCGACGAGCCGTCAAGCCCCGCCAGACGGGGTCAGGCCTTGCGGTACTGGCCGAAGGTGTGCCGGAACTTCTCGAGCTTCGGTGCGACGACGAAGGCGCAGTAGCCCTGGCCCGGGTGCTGGGCGAAGTAGTTCTGGTGGTAGGCCTCGGCCGGCCAGTAGTTCGCTTCGGGCCGGACCTCGGTGACGATCGTGCCGCGCACGGCACCGCTGGCCTGCAATTCGGCGATCACCTCGCGCGCGATGCGTGCCTGCTCCTCGTTGTGCGTGTAGATGCCCGAGCGGTACTGCGTGCCGACGTCGTTGCCCTGGCGGTTCGGCGTCGTCGGGTCGTGCACGACGAAGAAGATCTCGAGCAGCTCCCGGTAGCCGATCACCTTGGGATCGAAGCGCACGCGGATCACCTCCGCATGGCCGGTGTCGCCGCGGCAGACCTGTTCGTAGCTGGGCTTCGTCGCATGGCCGTTGCTGTAGCCGGACTCGACCGCGACGACGCCCTTCACGTCGAGGAACACCGCCTCGGTGCACCAGAAGCAGCCGCCGCCGAGGGTCGCCACCTCGGTGTCGGCATTCGTGTTCGCGGTCGTCATCGCAAGCTCCTTTCTCGGTGGGTCGCAGCGCGATGCATCATCCGCGCGCCGCGCGGCAGGTGCCGCGCAGGGTTGTTGTCGGGGCCACGCGAGCCCGGCTTACAGCGGCGATCCCATCCGATGCAAGGCCTCGAAGCGCTCAAGCCGATCGTCACCGCCTTGCTGCTGCCGCCGGTGCCGTGGCTGCTGCTCATCGTGCTCGGCGCACGTGCGTTGCCCAGGCGCCCGGCGCCGGGGTGGGTGGCCATCGTCGCGGGCGTACTGCTCGTCTGGCTCGGCTGCTGCACCGCGCCGGCGCGCTGGGTGCATCGGCAGCTCGCGCTCGATCCCCCGCCGCTCGACGGCGCCGCGCTCGCCGCGATGCAGCAGGACGCCGACGCGGCGCACACGACGATCCTCGTGCTGGGCGGCGGCATGACCGCGTCGCAGGAAGAGCCCGGCCGAGGCGAGTTGAACCGCCATTCGCTCGAGCGGCTGCGCGCCGGCATCCGGCTCGCGCGCGCCAGCGGCTGGCCGCTGGCCTTCTCCGGCGGCCAGGGCTGGGCGCAGCGTGACGGCCTCGCCGACAGCGAGGCCGCGGCAGCCCGGCGCAGCGCCGAGCGCGACTTCGGCTTCACGCTCGCGTGGCTCGAAGCCGATTCGCGCGACACCGCCGAGAACGCCACCCGGTCGGTCGCGCTGCTGCGCGAGCGCGGCGCCAAGCGCGTGCTGCTGGTCAGCCATGGTTCTCATCTGCCGCGCGCGCGCAGGCTGTTCGAGCGGGCGGGCGGCGGCGCGCTGACGGTCATCGCTGCGCCCGTGCCCAGCTTCGGCGATGCGCAGTCGCCGTGGCTCGAGTGGCTGCCGAGCAGCCAAGGCTTCGAGACGATGCGCAGCGGCTTGCGCGAGGCGCTCGGCCTCGCCTTCGTGCGCCTGGCCTCGGGCGTGCAGCCGCAGGAGGCGAGCCCTGAAAGGTCAAACCCCTCCCGGCCTTGACGGTGGGAGGGGTGAGGCGGCTCGAAGGCCACCGGGTGGAACTCCGGGCGTCTCGGCCCGGGGGTCCTGGCGCGCAGAGACTGCGTCCATGAGGTGCCTGTTCGACAGGCGCGGCCAGCTTAAACCCGCGTCGACCGCTCGCGCCAACGCAATGCTTCTATGGCCCGGCGCGAAGTCATTGCTCCTGCGCGCCGCCCAGCCGAGCGCCGCCGCGACGGCCCAGCACGTCCTCGACCAGCGCATCGACGCGCTGCTCGACCGCCGCATCCATCACGATCGCACGGCCCCATTCGCGCGTCGTCTCGCCGGGCCACTTGTGCGTCGCGTCGAGCCCCATCTTGCCGCCCAGCCCGGAGACCGGCGACGCGAAGTCGAGGTAGTCGATCGGCGTGTGCTCGACAAGCGTGGTGTCGCGCACCGGATCCATCCGCGTGGTGATCGCCCAGACCACTTCCTTCCAGTCGCGGATGTCGATGTCGTCGTCGGTCACCACGATGAACTTCGTGTACATGAACTGCCGCAGGAAGCTCCAGAGCCCGAACATCAGCCGCTTGGCGTGGCCGGGGTAGGCCTTCCGGATGCTGATCAGCGCGAGGCGGTAGCTGCAGCCCTCGGGCGGCAGGTAGAAGTCGGCGATCTCGGGGAACTGCCGCTTGAGGATGGGCACGAACACTTCGTTGAGCGCGACGCCGAGCACCGCCGGCTCGTCCGGCGGCTTGCCGGTGTAGGTCGAGTGGTAGATCGCGTTCTCGCGATGCGTGACGCGGTCGAGCTCAAACACGGGGAACCAGTCCTGCTCGTTGTAGTAGCCGGTGTGGTCGCCGAACGGGCCCTCGAGCGCATGCAGGTAGCCGCCGCGTTCGCAGAGCTTCACGCCGTACTCGCTTTCGCCGACGAAGCCTTTCGCCGCCGGCGCGAGGTGGCCTTCCAACACGAACTCCGCGGTCGCCGGCACCTGCAGGCGGTGCTCGCCTTCGCCGACGCCGCAGGCGACCAGCTCGGTGCGGCTGCCACGAAGCAGGCCGGCGAACTGGTATTCGCCGAGGGTGTCGGGCACCGGCGTCACGGCGCCGAGGATGGTCGCTGGGTCGGCCCCCAGCACCACCGCGACCGGAAACGGCCGGCCTGGATTCGCCTGCGCGAACTCGCGGAAGTCCAGGGCACCGCCGCGGTGGGCCAGCCAACGCATGATCGTTTGGCGCGGGCCAATCACCTGCTGGCGGTAGATGCCGAGGTTCTGCCGCTTGCGCGGGCGCGCGACGCTCTGCGGGCCGCGCGTCACGACGAGCCCCCAGGTGATCAGCGGGCCGGCGTCGCCGGGCCAGCAGGTCTGTACCGGCAGCCGGGCGAGATCGATGTCGTCGCCTTGCCAGACGACCTGCTGGCAAGGGCCGGAGCGCAGCACCGCCGGCTTCATCGACCAGACCGCCTTGATCATCGCGGCCAGCTTGCCGGCGTCCTTCATGCCGGCCGGCGGCTCGGGCTCCTTCAGCCGGGCCAGCATCTCGCCGACCTCGCGCAGCTCGGCCACGTCGGCCCGGCCCATGCCCAGCGCGACCCGCTCGGGCGTTCCGAACAGGTTGACCAAGGCCGAGAATTTGTAAGAGGTGGCGCCGTCGAACGGTCGTTCCAGAAGCAGAGCCGGGCCGCCGGCGCGCAGGACCCGGTCAGCGAGCGCCGTCGCCTCAAGCCGCACCGACACCGGATCGGGCAGGCGGCGCAATTCGCCGCGCTCGGCGAGGGCTTGCAGAAACCCGCGTAGGTCGGCGTACTTCATGCCTTAGCGCTATAACTCATGGCAGCCTTAAGCTTGACCGGTAATTAGCCGGCTCTTTAGACTGCCAGCCGCTCTACGGGATAACCCGGGACCGACGCCACCGTCGGGTGCCGAACCACGGGCCCGCGGGATGCCCTGAGAGGCGGCGGCTGCGGATTATGGCGAGGCCTGCCGCACCGGTTCGGCCCTCATGCCTGCTGAAGGAGAGACATGAATAAAGACAACTCATTGGAACGGCTGCTTGTTGCCAGCCAGATGCGCCTGCGCTCGATCGGCCGGCCGGTGCGCGTGTTTGCCGGCGACGTCGGACACGGCTTGCTCGAGGTCTGCCACAACTCGCTTGCGGTGATCGGCCTGGCCGTCGTCGCGACGATCCTTTTCTTCGCAAGCCGCGCCGACCTGCGGCAGTCCATGGAAGCCCGCGCTTACGGTTGGCTTCAGGCACGCCAGGAGGCGCCGGTCGAGCCGGCCGTGGCCGATGCTCGAATCGACACGGTGCGAGTGAGCGACGCGAGTGCCGTCAGCCGCGCCACCGCGATCGATCCGACCGAGCTGGACCGCCAGCAGGCCGCCGTGGCGAGCTGGCTCGCGCGGCGCTACCGGGTCGCGCAGGAGCCGGTCGGCCGGCTGGTGCACGAGGCCTGGCAGATCGGCCAGCGCACCCGGATCGAGCCGACGCTGATCCTCGCGATCATGGCGATCGAGTCGAGCTTCAACCCGTTCGCGCAAAGCCCGATGGGCGCGCAGGGGCTGATGCAGGTCATGACCCACGTGCACGACGACAAGTACGAAGCCTTCGGCGGCAACCACGCGGCCTTTGACCCGGTGACCAATCTGCGCGTGGGCGTGCAGGTGCTGCGCGAGTGCATCGCGCGCGCCGGCAGCATCGAGGCGGGGCTGCGCTACTACGTCGGCGCGGCGAACCTGCCGGCCGACGGCGGCTACGCAGGCAAGGTGCTGGCCGAACAGGCTCACCTGCGGGCAGTCGCCGCGGGGCGGCGTGTCGCGATCAATGCACCGAACACGCCGCCTCCGCCGGCGGTCGAGACTGTGGCGCCTGCAGAACAGAAGGCCGCGTCGCTCGGCGATCAGCAGTTCGCGTTGCGCTGAGCCGAAGGCGAGCCTCACCTCGCCGTCGTTAAACTGCGGCGGACTCCGCAGGCGCCCGGCCTCGGAGCTTTTCGCGGGGCCGGCGATCCGTCCCTGCTCCTCCGAGGACCGTGCCATGTTCGACCGCAGTGCTTCCACCGTCGCCCAGATCGATCCGGAAACCTGGGCCGCGATCCAGGCCGAGAACCGGCGCCAGGAAGAGCACATCGAACTGATCGCCTCGGAGAACTACACCAGCCCGGCGGTGATGCAGGCGCAGGGCAGCCAACTCACCAACAAGTACGCCGAGGGCTACCCCGGCAAGCGCTATTACGGCGGCTGCGAAAACGTCGATGTCGTCGAGCAACTGGCGATCGACCGGCTCAAGCAGCTCTACGGCGCGAACTTCGCCAACGTGCAGCCGAACTCCGGCTCACAGGCCAACCAGGCGGTGTTCCTCGCCCTGCTGAACCCCGGCGACACGATCATGGGCATGAGCCTCGCCGAGGGCGGGCACCTGACGCACGGCATGGCGCTCAACATGAGCGGCAAGTGGTTCAAGGTCGTGAGCTACGGCCTCAACGCCAAGGAAGAGATCGACTACGACGCCATGGAGCGTCTGGCCCACGAGCACAAACCCAAGCTCATCATCGCCGGCGCCTCGGCCTATGCGCTGCGTATCGACTTCGAGCGTTTCGCGAAGGTGGCCAAGGCGGTCGGCGCGATCTTCATGGTGGACATGGCGCACTACGCCGGCCTGATCGCCGCGGGCGTCTACCCGAACCCGGTGCCGTTCGCCGACGTGGTGACCTCCACCACCCACAAGAGCCTGCGCGGCCCGCGCGGCGGCATCGTCGTGATGAACAACGAGGACGTCGCCAAGAAGATCAACAGCGCCGTGTTCCCCGGCCTTCAAGGCGGCCCGCTGATGCACGTGATCGCCGGCAAGGCGGTGGCGTTCAAGGAAGCGCTGACGCCCGAGTTCAAGGCCTATCAGCAGCAGGTGGTGAAGAACGCCGACGTGCTGGCGAAGACGCTGGTCGAGCGCGGCCTGCGCATCGTCTCGGGCCGCACGGAAAGCCACGTGATGCTGGTCGACCTGCGGCCGAAGAACCTCACCGGCAAGGAAGCCGAAGCGGTGCTCGGCATGGCGCACATGACCTGCAACAAGAACGGCATCCCGAACGATCCGCAAAAGCCGATGGTCACCAGCGGCATCCGCCTCGGCAGCCCGGCGATGACGACGCGCGGCTTCAAGGAGGACCAGGCACGCGCCACCGCGCACCTGATCGCCGACGTGCTCGACAAGCCGCACGACGAGGCCAACCTCGCAGCGGTGCGCGCCAAGGTCGCCGCCTTGACACGCGACTTCCCCGTCTATCGCTGAACCACCGGAGGCGGCCACGCGCCGCCTGAACCATGCGCTGCCCCTTCTGCAGCAACGAGGACACGCAGGTCGTCGAGACCCGCGAGTCCGACGAGGGCGACGTGATCCGCCGCCGCCGCCGTTGCATCGCTTGCGACAAGCGCTTCACCACCTACGAACGCGCGGAACTCGCAATGCCCGCGGTCGTCAAGAAGGACGGCACGCGCGGCGAGTTCGACCGGCAGAAGATCCGCGCCTCCATGCAGCTCGCGCTGCGCAAGCGGCCGGTGAGCACCGACCAGGTCGATGCCGCGCTCGCGCGCATCGAAGAGAAGCTGCTTGCGACCGCGGCCAACGAAGTGCCTTCCGCCAAGATCGGCGAGATGGTGATGCGCGAGCTGAAGAAGCTGGACAAGGTCGCCTACGTGCGCTTTGCGTCGGTGTACCGGAGCTTCGAAGGCGTCGACGAATTCAGCCGCCTGATCCGCGACATCTGAGGCGCCACCTCTTCGGGCGAACGGCTGCATCGCCCGCGCGACCCTCTCCGGTGGGGCAGCCACGGCACGCATGAGTCCGTAAATTTCTTCCATCGCGAACGGACCGATCCGTCGCGAAACACAGGGAAGAAACATGACGAACCCACGACGCGCCGGCGCGCGCGCGATGCGCGGCTTCACCCTCGTTGAAATCAGCGCGACGCTCGCCGTCGCGGCGACCCTGGCAACCGTCGCGCTGCCTAGCTTCGGGCCGATGGTCGAGCGACGCCAAGTCGAGGGCGCGACGAGCCAGCTCGTCGCCGATCTCCACTTCCTGCGCATGCAGGCCGTGACGCGCAACCGCCCGCTGCGCATCAGCTTCGGCCATCACGCCGACGGCAGCAGTTGCTACGTGCTGCATGCCGACGCACCGGCCCAGCAAGACTGCACGACCGAGGCGGAGCCCATCAAGACGGTGCGGCTCGCGGCAACGTCGCGCCTGCGGCTCGAGGCCAACGTCGCGTCGATCGTGTACGACCCCGGCTACGGCACCAGCACGCCGGCGGGGACGCTGAAGATGAGCGCTGCCGGCGGTACCGCGCTGCACGGCGTCGTCAACATGATGGGCCGCGTGCGCGTCTGCGCGCCCGGCGGCGGGTTCGCCGGCTACCGAGCATGCTGAGGATCACGATGGCACGCGGCTTCAGCCTGATCGAGCTGCTGGTGGCGCTGAGCGCCGCCGCGGTGCTTGCGGGCATCGCCCTGCCGAGCTTTTCGCAGGCATTGCAACGCAGCCGCCGCATCGAAGCGGTGACGGCGCTGATGCAGCTGCAGCTTGCGCAGGAGCGTTGGCGTTCGAGCCATCCCGGCTATGCCGACGACCTGGCGTCGCTCGGCCTCGACGCCGCGGCAGGCCGGCACTACCGGCTCGCGATCCTCGACAGCGGTATCCAGCGCTACACCGCCGTGGCGACGGCGGTCGGCGCCCAAGCCGGCGACGCAGCCTGCACCAGCCTCGGCCTGACGCTCTCCGGCGCCACGCAAACCCTGCATTCGACCGGCCGCGCGAGCACCGCCGAATGCTGGAGACGCTGATGCCGCACACGCCACGTCGGCGCTGCGCCGGCTTCACGCTGGTGGAGCTGCTGGTCGGCTGCGCCCTCGGACTTGCGCTCGGCGCGATCGCGCTGTCGCTGTTCGCACAGCAGGTTCGCGCACAACGCGAGCGGCTGGTCGAAGCGCGGTTGCAGCAAGACTTGAGCGCCGCGGCCGATCTGCTGGTGCGCGGCCTGCGCCGGGCCGGACATCGCGGGCTCACTTTGGACACGGGCCCGAACCCCTATGGCGCGATCGAACTGGGCGACAGCTCGGTCGTCTTCGGCCACTCGCGCGACGGCGTCGAGGACGGCCGGCTCGACCCCCACGAGCGAGCCGGCTTCCGCCTTGCCGACGGTGCCCTGCAGGCGCAGGTCGGCGGACGCTGGCAGGCATTGACCGATCCGGCCGTGGTCGCGATCGAGCACTTCGGCGTGGTGCTCGACCAGCGCCGCATCGATGACGGCTGCGCGAGGCTCACGGTTCGCCTGCTGCGTCTCGAGATCGTGGCGCGCCCGGCCCGCCAGCGCGAACCGCTGCGCCGAATGCACGCCAGCGTCATGCCGCGCAACGACGACACCGACGAGGCCGCATGCGCGGCGCCCGCATGAGGCGCGGCCAAGGCGGCCTGGCCGCGATCGCCTTCGTCGCGCTGCTGCTCTTCGTGATGAGCCTCGCGTTGCTGTGGAGCGGCCGCGGACTGCTGTTCACCCAGAAGGCGGCAGCGAACCAGTCGCGCCAGGCGCTGGCGTTCGCCGCCGCCGAGTCCGGCCTCGCATGGGCCGAAGCGCGCCTGAACGACGGACGCGCGATCGACGAGCGTTGCGGCGCAACCGCCACCGGGCCGACCTACCGCGACCGCCATGCCGCGCCGTGGGTGGCGAGTCCGTCGGACGGCGTATCGCCCGAAGCGGCCGCCGGCTACGAGCCGCCGCCCGGCCCCCGCGCGCTGTGCCGCATCGACCCGCTCGGCATCGATTGCCGCTGCCCGGCTCGCCCCGTCGGCTCGCGCGAGGCGGTCGAGCTCGACGCGGCGCCCGGCGCACGCTTCTCGGTCGAGCTCGCCGCGGTGACGGGCGATCCGCGCAGTCTCTGGATCGTCTCGCGCGCCTGCAGCGGCGCCTGGTCGGCCTGCGGCGCCGGGCTGGCCGACGAAGCGCAGGCGGTGGTGCGTGCCCGGCTCCGGCTCGTCGAGCGCCAGCCGAACGGCGATCGGGCCGCCGCCTTGCGCCGTGACCCGCTGGTCCTCGTGCCGGCGAGCTGGCGCGACGGCCGCTGCCTCGCGGCGTCGATGCTCGAGCCCTGCGGCTTCGAACCATGAGGAGGCCCGCTTCTCCTGGCTTCGCTTTGGTCGAAGCGCTGGTCGCCGCCGCGATCTTCGGCCTCGGCGCGCTGGCGCTGACGCAGCTGAACGCTTCGCTCGTGCGCCATGCCGAAGCCGCGCAGCATCGCAGCGAGGCGACGCTGCTCGCACAGGCGCAACTCGACGAACTGCGGGCCGCGCTCGCGGGGCTTCCGCCCGAAGCGCCCCTTCCGGTCGACATCGGCCACTTCGACGGCGCAGCGGTGATCGGCGCGGACGCGCCGGCGAACGCGACGACCGCCTTCGATCGCCGCTGGCGCGTGCAGGCGGCTGCAGCCGACGACCCGGCTCTGCGCCGCATCGACGTGCAGGTGCGCTGGGTCGACCGCGACGGTCGGGTGGACCCGGGCGTCGCGCTCGCCCTGCTGCTGCCGGCACGCGACCCCGCGCGGCGGCTGCCCGCTGCGCCCGGCGAGCCGCCGCGCTGAATCGCGACGGCGCTCGGCTCGAAGCGCAGCAGGGCTGGCGTTATCGTCGCCGGCATGCCGATGCCGACCGACGCACGATCTCGCGAGCTGTGGGCGCAGGCGCTGGTCGAAGCCGAGCAGGCCGTGGGCGTGAGCGACCCGAATCCGCGGGTCGGCTGCCTGATCACCGATGCCGAAGGCCGCGTGCTGGGCCGCGGCTCGACGCAGGCCGCCGGCGGCCCGCACGCCGAGGTGATGGCCCTGCGCGCGGTGGCCGAAACCGGCGCGACGGCGCGTGGCGCGACCGCCTGGGTGACGCTCGAACCCTGCTCGCACCACGGCCGCACGCCGCCGTGCTGCGAGGCGCTGACTAAAGCCGGCATCGCGCGCGTGGTTGCGGCGCTGCGCGATCCGAACCCGCTGGTCGGCGGCCAGGGGCTGGCGAAGTTGGCCGCCGCAGGCCTCGAGGTCCACCTGCTCGACGCGGACGACCCGGTCGCGATCGCCGCGCGCGAACTCAACATCGGCTTCGTCTCGCGCATGGAACGCGGCCGGCCATGGGTGCGGATGAAGATCGCCGCGTCGCTCGACGGCCGCACCGCCCTCGACGACGGCGCGAGCCAATGGATCACCGGCGAAGCCGCGCGCGCCGACGGCCACGCCTGGCGCCGCCGCGCCAGCGCGGTGCTCACCGGCATCGGCACCGTGCACGACGACGACCCTCGGCTCGACGTGCGGCTCGTGCCGACGCAACGGCAGCCGCTGCGCGTCGTCGTCGATTCGCGGCTCGAGATCGCGCCTGCCGCGCGCATCCTGCAGCCGCCCGGCGAGGTGCTGCTGGTGCACGCAGGCGAGGCCGACGCGAGCTTCGCCGGCGCGCAGACGCTCGCGCTCCCCGGCCGCGCCGGCAAGGTCGATCTAGTCGCGCTTCTGGACGAACTCGCGCAGCGCGGCGTCAACGAACTGCACGTCGAAGCCGGCCACAAGCTGAACGGCTCCTTCGTGCGCGAAGGCCTGGTCGACGAGTACCTGATCTACCTTGCGCCCAAGCTGATCGGTGCCGGCCGCGAGATGGCGCGCTTCGGGCCGCTCGCACGGCTGGCCGATGCGGTCGCGCTCGACTTCCATGCGGTCGATCGCATCGCCGCCGACCTGCGCGTGCTCGCGCGGCCGCGCTCGGCGTCGAGCCGCTGAGACAATCGCCGCCATGTTCACCGGCATCGTCGGCGGCGTGGGCCGCATCGTTCGCATCGAGGAGTTCGACGGCGGCTCTTCGCAGCACGGCAAGCGGCTCGCGATCGAGGCGCCGCCCGGCTTCCTCGACGACGTCGCGCTCGGCGACAGCATCTCGATCGCCGGCGCCTGCATGACGGTGACGAGCTTCGACGCGGGCGCCGCGCGCTTTTCGATCGACATCTCGGCCGAGAGCCTGTCGAAGACCGCCGGGCTCGACCGGCCCGGCCCGGTCAACCTCGAAAAGGCGCTGCGCGCGTCCGACCGGCTCGGCGGTCACCTGGTCAGCGGCCACGTCGATGGCCTCGGCCGCGTCGTGCGCTTCGAGCCCTTCGGCGAATCGTGGCGGCTGGCGATCGCGATGCCGCGCGAGCTCGGCCGCTTCATGGCCGTCAAGGGCTCGATCGTCGTCGACGGGACGAGCCTCACCGTCAACCGCGTCGAGGACGGCACCGACGCGACCGAAGTCGAGATCAACCTGATCCCGCACACCCTTGCGACCACGACGCTCGGCAGTCTCGAAGCGGGCCGCGCCGTCAACCTCGAGATCGACCTGATCGCCCGCTACGTCGAGCGGCTGCTCGCCGCGCGCTGAGCGAGCTCCTGCGCGCCCGAACGGCACTTTTGCCGCATCGGCGCCGACCGGGCGATGCCCGCGCGCGACGCGGCGGCCGCATGCCCCCTCCTAGAATCCGCGCATGCCGATCGCCCCCATCCCGGAGCTGATTGCCGAGATCGCCGCCGGCCGCATGGTCATCCTCGTCGACGAGGAAGATCGCGAGAACGAAGGCGATCTGGTCATCGCCGCCGAGCACGTGACGCCCGAGGCGGTGAACTTCATGGCGCGCTACGGCCGCGGTTTGATCTGCCTGCCGCTGACGCGGGAACGCTGCGAACGACTCAACCTGCCGCCGATGGCACCGCGCAACGGCACGCGCCACGGCACCGCCTTCACCGTGTCGATCGAAGCGGCCACCGGCATCACGACCGGCATCTCGGCCGCGGATCGCGCGCGCACGGTGCAGGCCGCGGTCGCGCGCGACGCGAAGGCCAGCGACCTGGTGCAGCCCGGCCACATCTTTCCGCTGCAGGCGCAAGACGGTGGCGTGCTGATGCGCGCCGGCCACACCGAGGCCGCCTGCGACCTCGCACAGATGGCCGGGCTGACGCCCGCCGGCCTGATCTGCGAGGTGATGAAGGACGACGGCACGATGGCCCGACTGCCCGACCTCGAGGTGCTGGCACAGGAGCACCGGCTCAAGATCGGCACGATCGCCGACCTGATCGAGTACCGCAGTCGCCATGAAACGCTGATCGAGCGCGTCGCGCAGCGGCCGCTCGACACCGCGCAGGGCCGCTTCGAATGCCATGCGTTTCGCGACCGCTCGGGCGGCCTGCACCTCGCGCTCGCGCTGGGCCGCTGGGCCCCGGCCGACGAAGTGCTCGTGCGGGTGCACGAGCCGCTGTCGGTGCTTGATTGGCTCGACGAGGGCCGCTGCGGCCATTCGTGGCCGTTGCCGGCGGCGCTGGCCGCGCTGCAGCGCGCCGGCCGCGGCGTGGCGGTGTTGCTCAACTGCGCCGAGTCCGACGAAGGCCTGCTGCACCGGCTGGTCGCGGGCAGCGACCGGCCGACGCCCGCGCGCGCGCCGATGGACCTGCGCACCTACGGCGTCGGCGCCCAGGTGCTGCGCGAACTCGGCGTGCAACGCATGAAGCTGCTCGGAAGCCCGAGGCGCATGCCGAGCATGGCCGGCTACGGGCTCGAAGTCACCGGCTTCATCGCGGCCGACTGATGTTGACCACCCCCGTTGCGGCTTCGCCGCGCCCCCTCGACGGGGCGCCCCGAACGGCCCGGCAGAGCCGGATCCGTCGCTGCTGCCGGCAGGGACGGCTCGTCGGTCAGCGCTTCTGTCTTTGAGGAACATCGGCATGCAAAGCGCGGACGGCGGCGAAACCATCTTCGGCCACACGGTGGCCGAGCTCGAAGGCGACAGCCTGCGCATCGCGATCGTCCAGGCGCGCTTCAACGTGCACATCACCGACCGGCTCACCCAGGCCTGCCTCGGCGAGCTGGCCGAGCTGGGCGTCGCGAAGAAGTACATCGAGCACCACTCGGTGCCGGGCGCGCTGGAAATCCCGATCGTGCTGCAGACGCTGGCGCAGCGGCAGGACTTCGATGCGCTGATCGCGATCGGCTGCGTGATCCGCGGCGAGACCTACCACTTCGAGCTGGTGTGCAACGAGAGCGCGGCCGGCATCACCCGCATCGGGCTCGACCACCAGACGCCGATCGTCAATGCGGTGCTGACCACCGAGAACGAGGACCAGGCGCTCGCACGCGCCGACGACAAGGGGCGCGATGCGGCCCGGGTCGCGGTCGAGATGGCGAACCTGATGGAGGAGCTGTCGTGAGCGAGGCCCCGCCGGCCCAGCCGGACGGCGCAGCCGCCCAGAAGAAGGGGCCCACCCGCTCGGCGCGCCGCCGCGCGCGCGAACTCGCGCTGCAAGGGCTCTACCAGTGGCTGCTGACCGGCGAAAGCACCGCCGGCATCGCCGCCCATGTGCGCGAGCAGGACGGTTATGCGCGGGCCGACAGCGAGCACCTCGAGGCGTTGCTCTACGGCTGCATCGAGGAGGCGAAGGCGCTCGATGCGCAACTGGGCCGCCACGTCGACCGCAAGACGAGCGAGCTGTCGCCGATCGAGCATGGCGTGCTGATGATCGGCGCCTACGAACTCGCGCACTGCATCGAGATCCCCTACCGCGTCGTCATCAACGAAGCCGTCGAGCTGGCCAAAAGCTACGGCGGCACCGACGGCCACAAGTACGTCAACGGCGTGCTCGACAAGGTGGCCGGCGAGCTGCGCGCGATCGAGGTGCAGGCGCGGCGCGCGGCCGCGGGATGAGAACCGCCCGGCGGGTCGACCGGATCGACCCGTTCTACGTGATGGAGTGCGCCAAGGCGGCGCAGCGCATCGCCGCGACGCCCGCCTGCGACCCGGCCCGCGGCGGCGAGCCGATGCTCTACCTCAACATCGGCGAGCCCGACTTCGGCGCGGTACCGGCGGTCGCCGAGGCCGCGCGCGCCTGCCTCGCCGACGTGCGCACGCAGTACACGCAGGCCGCGGGGCTGCCGGCGCTGCGCGAGGCGATCGCGGGCTGGTATGCGACACGCTGGTCGCTCGACGTGGACCCGGCGCGCATCGTGGTCACCGCCGGCGCCTCGGCCGCGTTGCAGCTCGCGACGCTGCTGCTGTTCGAAGCCGGCGACGAAGTGCTGATGCCGGACCCGAGCTACCCCTGCAACCGCCACTTCGTCGCCGCCGCCGACGCGACGCCCGTGCTGCTGCACTGCGGGCCGCCACAGCGGTACCAGCCCGATGCCGGGCAGATCGACGCCGCCTGGACCGACGCGACGCGCGGCGTGCTGCTGGCCTCGCCGTCGAACCCGACCGGCACCTCGATCGCCTTCGACGAGCTCGCACGCATCGTCGATGTGGTGCGCGTACGCGGCGGCGTCACGCTGATCGACGAGATCTACCTCGGCCTCAGCTACGAGGCCGCCTACTCGCGCAGCGCGCTCGCCCTGCCCGGCGCGGCCGACGCGCTGATCTCGATCAACAGCTTCTCGAAGACCTTCTGCATGACGGGCTGGCGGCTCGGCTGGCTGGTGCTGCCGGCCGCGCTGGTGCCCGCGGTCGAGAAGCTCGCGCAGAACCTCTACATCTGCCCGTCGAGCCTCGCGCAGCACGCGGCGCTGGCCTGCTTCACGCCCGAGTCGCTGGCTGAGGTGGAACGGCGCCGGCTCGTGTTCCAGGCGCGGCGCGACTTCATCGTGCCGCGGCTCGAGGCGATCGGCCTGCGCGTGCCGGTGCGGCCCGACGGCGCCTTCTACGCGTGGATCGACGCCTCGGCGCACACGCAAGACAGCTGGCGCTTCGCGTTCGAGCTGATGGAGCGCGCCCACGTCGCGCTGACACCCGGGCGCGACTTCGGCCGCCACGGCGTCGAGCGCTACCTGCGGCTTTCCTACGCGACGGGGCTCGAGCAGCTCGACGCCGCGGTGGGCCGCCTGGAGCGCGTGCTCGGCTGACGCCGCCGCCCGGCGCCGTGCGGCGGCGCCGCTTCGCGAAGCATTCCGCGCGATATGCCACGGCACGTCGCATCACGCCGCCCGGCATCGGCCGCGCCGTCTTGAGAGCGCGCACGACGTTGGTCTAAGCTCGCCCGCGTGGAAACTTTGAAGACGTCCACGGCCCCGAAGGGCTCGCTCGCGCATGCCGTCGAAACGGCGGAGGTCGAAGACACGGTGCTGATGGCCGACCTGCCGGCGCGCGAGTCGCTGCCGGGGGAGATGCCGACGATCGGCCAGATCGGCCGCTACGCGCTCAAGTACCGCATCGGTGACGGCGGCCTGGGCACCGTGTACGCCGCCGAGGACCCGCTGCTGTCGCGGCGCGTCGCGATCAAGACGCTGAACCTCACGCCCGGCCACCCGACCGGCGAGCTCGGGACCGACGCGCGCGAGCCGTTCAACGCGATGTTCCTGCACGAGGCGCGCGCCGCGGCGCACCTGAGCCACCCGCACATCGTCACCGTCTTCGATGCGGGCCTGAGCCCCCAGGGCGCCTACATCGCGATGGAGCTGCTCAAGGGCAAGGACCTGCGGCACCTGCTCGCCGAAGGCTGGCGGCCCACCGTGGGCCAGGCCGCACTCATCATCCGCCGCGTCGCGGATGCGCTGGCCTATGCGCACAGCAAGGGCGTGGTGCATCGCGACATCAAGCCGGCCAACATCTTCATGGTCGGGCGCACGCAGCCGAAGGTGCTCGACTTCGGCATCGCCAGCATCGCGCACGGCCGCGAGAGCGGCGGGGCGAGCGGCGGCTCGCCGCACTACATGGCGCCCGAGCAAGTGCGCAACGCCGCGACCGACCGGCGCACCGACGTGTTCTCGCTCGGCGTGGTGCTGTACGAGCTGCTGACCGGCTTTCGCGCCTTCGACGGCGGCTCGCTCGCGGCGATCGCGAGTGCGGTCACCGACTTCGATCCGCCCCCGGCCGACGAGGTGAGCCCGCAGGCGCCGCGCGCGCTCGCAGCGATTGCCGCGCGCGCGATGGCGAAGCGGCCCGAAGACCGCTTCCGCTCGGCGCGCGCGCTGTCGAAGGACTTGCAGGACTGGCTCAAGGCCAACCCGCAGACGCTGCAGTCCGGCGAGGACGACGCGCCGGCCGCTGCGAAGCTCTGGCCGCGCGCGATGGTCGCTGCCGGCATCGCGATCGGCTGCGGCGTGATCGGCGTCGCCGGCTGGGAGGCGCTCGAGACGAAGGCGCGCAACGAGGCGCTGCAGGCGCTTGCGGCCACGGCATCGGCGGCTGCGGCGGCCGAAGCCGCCAGTGCGGCCGAAGCGGCGAAGCAGGCATCGGCACCCGCGATCGCCGCCGCGCCACCGGCGTCCGCGGCCAGCGGCACGCTGTCGATCGCGGTGAGCCCATGGGCCGAGGTCGAGATCGACGGCCGGCGGGTCGGCACCGCGCCGCCGCTGAACCGCTGGGAGCTCGCAGCCGGCGAGCACGAGGTGACCTTGCGCAACTCCGGCTACGAGCCGCACACCGTCAGGATCAACGTCGGCCCGAACGAGAATCTGCTGCTCAAGCACCGATTCGGACCATGACCTCTTCCCCCTCCTTGCGCCGGCAGTCGAGCCTTGCGCTGCTGCTGGCCTCGGGGCTTGCGGTGGTCGCGGCTTGCGCCCCGACGCTGCCGCCGGCCCCGGCCGCACCGCCGGCGCCGATCGCACCGCCTCCCGAGCCGCCGCCTCCAGCGCCACCGCCCGCGCCCCCGCCTCCCCCCGCGCCGGCACCGCCGATCGGCGTCGTGGAACTCGCGTCGCGTGCCGGCGAGCAGGCGCTGCTCGCCGGCCTGCGGGCCTACGACGACGGCCAATACGTGCTGGCCGAACAGAAGCTGCGCGCGGCCCTGAAGGCCGGCCTTGCCGCGCCGAAGGACCGCGCGGCCGCGCACAAGACGCTCGCTTTCGTCTACTGCACCAGCGATCGCCTGCCGCGCTGCGAAGCGGCGTTCCGCGCGGCGCGCGCCGCCGATGCGAAGTTCGCGCTGAGCAAGGCCGAGGCGGGGCACCCGGTGTGGGGCCCCGTCTACCGCCGCGTGCTCAACCCGCGCTGACGATCTTGCGCACGGCCTTTCCCCTGGCTCGGCTGGGTGCGGAGCCCGCGGGCGAGCCGACCGAAGCATTCCGCTTCCCGGTGCGCGTCTATTGGGAGGACACCGACGCCGGCGCCGTCGTCTTCTACGCGAACTACCTGAAGTTCTTCGAGCGCGCGCGCACCGAATGGTTGCGCTCGCTCGGCTTCAGCCAGGAGGCGATGCGCGCGCATGACGGCGTGATGTTCGTCGTCAGCGAAACGCGCGTGCGTTACCTGCGCCCCGCGCGGCTCGACGACGCGCTCGACATCACCGTCGCCGTGCTCGCGCAGCGCCAGGCGAGCATCGACGTCGCGCAGCGCTGCCTGTGCGCGGGGCAGCTGCTCGCCGAAGGCACGATCCGCATCGGCTGCGTGGACGCAGGAACCTTCCGTCCGCGTCGCATTCCGAGTCCGCTCCTCCAAGCCCTGACATGAACACACAAGACCTCTCGATCGTCAACCTGCTGCTGCATGCGAGCTTCGTCGTGCAGCTGGTCGTCGCGCTGCTGCTGGCGGTGTCGCTCGCGAGCTGGACGGTGATCTTCGGCAAGCTCTTCGGCTTGAAGCGCGTGCGCGACTCGAACGAAGGCTTCGAGCGCGAGTTCTGGTCCGGCCAGAACCTGCAGGACCTGTACGCCGACGCCTCGAAGAAAGCCGACGACGCGGGGCCGATGTCGCGCATCTTCGCGTCGGGCATGCGCGAATTCCTCAAGCTGCGCGAGCGCCGCGTCAACGATGCCGGCGCGCTGCTCGACGGCGCGCGCCGCGCGATGCGCGCGAGCTTCCAGCGCGAGCTGGACACCGTCGAATCGAAGCTGAGCTTCCTCGCCTCGGTCGGCTCGGTGTCGCCCTATGTCGGCCTGTTCGGCACGGTGTGGGGAATCATGCATGCCTTCACCGGCCTGGCGAACCTGCAGCAGGTGACGCTCGCCACCGTGGCGCCGGGCATCGCCGAGGCGCTGGTCGCCACCGCGATCGGCCTGTTCGCCGCGATCCCGGCGGTGCTCGCCTACAACCGCTTCGCGCGGGACATCGATCGCATCGCGATCCAGATGGAGACCTTCATCGAGGAGTTCTCCAACATCCTCCAGCGCAACATCGGCCAGGCGGCGGTGCACTGACATGACGACCCCCACGCTCACTTCGTTCACTGCCCCCCGAGGGGGCGCTCAGTGCCTTCGGGCGGCTGGACGGCACTGATGGCCAACGTCGCGATGCGCCCCGGCGGCAGCCGCCGCCGCACGATCAACGAGATCAACATGGTCCCGTTCATCGACGTGATGCTGGTGCTGCTGATCATCTTCATGGTCAGCGCGCCGCTGATCTCCCCGAGCGTGATCGACCTGCCGTCGGTCGGCCAGGCCAAGCGGCAGCCCGACAAGGTGATCGAGATCGTCGTCAACAGCGACGACACGCTGAAGCTGCGCATGAACGGCAAGGACGAAGCCGCGCGCGTCGGGCTCAAGGAAGTCGCCGCGCGCGTGGCCACGCTGCAAGGCGGCAGCGTGAACACGCCGGTCGTGATCCAGGCCGACCGCAACGTGAAGTACGAGCAGGTCGTCAAGGTGATGGACACCCTGCAGAAGGCCGGCGTGCAGCGCGTCGGCCTCGCGGTCAAGGCGACCGGAGCCTGATGAACGCGGCAACACCCGACGACCTGCGCCCGCGCAAGCCGGACCGCCTCACGCGCGGCGCGGTGCTCGCGCTCGTCGCGCATGCGGTGCTGGTGCTCGCGCTGACGCTGGGCGTGAGCTGGCGCACGTCGGAGCCGGCGGGCGTCGAGGCCGAGCTGTGGGCCGCCGTGCCCCAGGCGGCGGCGCCGCGCGCGGTCGAGCCCGAGCCGCCGAAGCCGCTGCCGCCCGAGCCGAAGCCGGAACCCAAGCCCGAGCCGAAGCCGCCGGCCGAAGCCAAGCCCGAGCCGCCGCCGAACCGCGATGCCGAGATCGCACAGGAAAAGCGCGAGCAGAAGGAAAAGCTCGAGCGTCAGCGTCTCGAAGAGGAGAAGCGCGAAGCCGAGAAGAAGAAGGAAGCGCAGGAACGCCAGCGGGCCGAACAGCAGGCGGCGAAGCTGGAAGCCGAACGAAAGAAGAAGGCCGAAGCACAGCGCATCGCGCAGCTCGAAGCGCAGCGTCAGGAGAACCTCAAGCGCATCCTCGGCCAGGCCGACGCCACCGGCTCGGCCACCGACACCGGCAGCGCCGCGCAATCGGCCGGTCCGTCGGCCAGCTACGCCGGCCGCATCAAGGCACGCATCAAGCCGAACATCGTGTTCAGCGACGACGACATCCCCGGCAACCCGGTCGCCTCGGTCGAGGTGAAGGTCGCGCCCGACGGCACGATCACCGCGCGCCGACTCGTGCGCAGCAGCGGCGTCGCCGCCTGGGACGACGCGGTGCTGCGCGCGATCGACAAGACCGAGACGCTGCCGCGCGACACCGACGGCCGCGTGCCGCCGTCGATGGCGATCGACTTCCGGCCGCGGGATTTTTGAAGCCGGCTGGCCCCTGGCAAGTCC
Source organism: Methylibium sp. (assembly GCF_035762065.1). Taxonomy (GTDB): domain Bacteria; phylum Pseudomonadota; class Gammaproteobacteria; order Burkholderiales; family Burkholderiaceae_C; genus Methylibium. Next base: position 7,952 of record NZ_DASTPW010000002.1, on the reverse strand, counting down.
GCCTCAGCCTGCGGCGCGCCCGATGGCGGCCAGCGGCGCGGCCGGGCCCTTGCGCATGCGACGCCGCGGCGACCGGCCGGACCGGTTGCCGCGGTGTCACAGCCGCTCTTGCGACTGAACGACGATGCCCGTCAGCGCCGGCGGAAGCAAGTCACGGCGCGTCTTGCCGTCGACGAACCGCAACTGCAATTGGTAGCCGCCGTTGGCGAGAACGAGGTTGGCCTGCGTTGCCCCGTTGGAGAGGTCGACGGTCTTGACGAGCCGGTCGCCCTGCAGCACGTCAAGGATGAAATGGCCGGAGCGCTCGGCCGTCAGCGTGGAAGCACAGACGCCGAAGCCGTCGACGCCGAAGCGCACGTTGAACGGGCTCGTCACCGCCTCTCCGTCGCGAAGGTTGAGCACCTGCAGCGGCTCGGCCGGTCCGCGAGGGCGGGCGAGTTCGTCTTGGTACCAGGAGCGGCAGGTCGCGTCGAAATTCTGCCGATCGATGCGCAAGGGCTCGCCCGAGCGCCGTCCGATCACTTCGATCTCGACTTCCTTGCTGTAGACGAAGTACGGCCGGTGGTCATGGTCAGCGAACAGCAGGCGCAGCGTGTGCCGGCCGGCAGGCAGGTCGAGGACGGCGCCGGTCTGACCCTTGCCGAAGTGCTTGTGCGTATCGCTGAACGGAATCTTCGCGCCGATGTCGATCGGCAGCGGGGTGTCGATGAGGATGTGGTGGTGGCCCGTGCCCGGGAGTACCGCGCCGGCCGGCGCGACGCCCATGCCGCGTACGGCGAAGTCGACCGCGAACGGACTGCGCAGCCGGTGCGCCCGCTCGATGTTGGAGAACGCAACCATCGTCGGTTCGCGCAAGTCGACGCGAGTGCGTTCACGGGTGTAGCGCAGCCAGCACTGGCGCTGCAGTTCGTCGGCCGGCAGCGGGGCCGCGACGGCGATCGGGGGAAGAAGGCAGACGCCCAACACCAACCCGCGCAAAGAAAGAATGCTCATGTCGCTCCTCGACGTCCGTCGCCAACTTCGGCTGCATGACGCGGCCACTTGAGGACGAATTTCGCGGATGCGGCTGCAAGCTCCTGATGCATCTCGAGGAGGCTTGGGAAGGCAAGCCGAACCTTTCCGGGCACGTGTTCAGCGGGCCCGCCCCGCGACCCTGGGCCACCACCAGGCGTCGAGCGAAAGCTTCCCTGGCCCCCACAGCACCACCGCGGCGAGCAGGCAGCCCCAGAAGACGTGCTGCTGCAGCGCGGGCTCGGGGATGTCCTCCAGGCTCAACACCGCGACGACGTTGACGACCGACAGCCCGAGCGCGCCGAAGCGGCCGAAGAGGCCCAGCACGAGCAGCACCGGCAGCACCAGTTCGCCGCCGGTGCCCGTCCAGGCCGCGAGCTTCGGGGACAGCAGCGGCACCTTGTATTCGTCCTGGAACAGCGCGAGCGTCGTGTCCCAGTCCTGGAGCTTCGTCAGGCCCGAGCGAAAGAACGCCAGGCCCACGTGCACGCGCGCGGCCAGCAGCGCGAGCGGCTGCAGCGCGTCCAGGACGCGGGCGGCGAAGCGGCTCGCGGCCAGCGGGGTGTCAAGCCAGGTCGGGGTCATCTCGGGTCCTCCTCGTTCACAGGTTCGACGCGCCAGAGCCAGCCGCGCGGCAGCGCGCGCAGCAGCCAGTCGCTGAAATCGAAGGGCGCGGCGTCGTTCGCGGTCGCCGTCGTGTTCGCCGCAGTCCTTGCCTCAGCAAGCGACCAGCCGGCATCGATTGCGCGCATCCACGCGAAGCTCGCCGCGTCGATCGGCTCGATCATGGCGCGCCACTGCGTGCGGGCGACGACCACCTGCTGTGGCGCCGCGTCGGCCAGCGCCGCGCGCAGCGCCGCCTCGTCATGACCGACGTCGCGCCGGTGCGCCGCGCGGATGTCGGCAACCGCATGACGGCTCGCGAGCAACCGCAGCGACGGCGCAAGCCGCAAGCGCAAGGCCTGCGGATCGCGCTCGGCCAGCAGCGCGAGCGAGGCATGGTCGAGCTCGGCATCGGCCGCCGATTCGCAGTCACGCACCAGGAGATCGAGCCGCGCGACGTCGGCGAGGAAGGGCCAGGGGTCAAGGTCGCGCTCGGCCTCGATGCGCGCCGGCAGCGCCTCGCCCCACTGTGCAAGATCGCCGCGGCGCGGCGGCGATGCACGCCACAGGCTCTTCGCGAGCCGCGCGAACGGCTCGTCGCCGAGCAGCGCGGCGACGGTCGGGCAGGCCGCGGCGAGCGCGCGCTCGGCGAGGCTGGCCGCGTTGGCGCGGTAGGCCGAAAGGCCGCGGCGGCGGCGCTCGCCCTGCTCGCGCACGGCGGCGGCGGCATCGATCGGCGCGCCGAGCAGCGCGGCGACGAAAGCCTGCTGGCGTGCACGCTCGCGCTGGCGAGCGGCGTCGTCGCGGTTCATCGCGGCGCCCGCCGGGCGTCGGGCGCCGCGGCTTCGCCGATCAGCGCCGTGGCGTGCGCCGCCTCGTCGAGCAGCACGTCGAGCGCCGGCAGGTCGGTGTCCCATTCGATCAGCGTGGGCCGCGCGCCGATGCACGCGAGGGTGTGCGCGTAGACCGCCCACACCGCCTCGCTCGTGCGGCTGCCGTGGTCGTCGATCACGAGGCTTGCCGTGTCGCAGTGGCCGGCGAGGTGGATCTCGCCGATCGACGCGGCCGGCAGCGCATCGACGAAGCGGCAGGCCGCCTCGACGGCGCGGCGGGTCTCGTCGTGCGCGTCGCCGCTCGCGCGCGCCTCGTTGATCGCGTTGACGACCAGGTTGTTCAGGTCGAGCAGCAGGCCGCAACCGCTGCGCCGCGCGAGCGTGGCGAGGAAGTCGGTCTCGGGCATCGCGTCCGCGGCGTCGAACGAGAGGTAGGCCGAGAGGTTCTCGACCAGCAGCGGCCGGCGCAACCGCTGCTGCACGCGATCGACGTTGTCGCAGAGGATGTCGAGCGAGGCCGGCGTGAACGCGATCGGCAGCAGGTCGCTCGCATGCACGAGCTCGGGACGCGCCGAAGCCTCCGGCCGCCACGCCGCACGCGCGAAGCAGGCGTGATCGGAGACCCGCACCGGCTCGATCGCATCGACGAGCGCGCAGAGCTTGTCGAGATGCCAGTCGTCGATGCCGACCGCCGAGCCGAGCGCGAGGCCGACGCCGTGCAGGCTCACCGCGTGCGAAGCCCGCACCCCGCGCAGCACCGCGAGCGCCGCGCCGCCCGCGGCGAAGAAATTCTCCGAATGGACCTCGACGAATCCGAGCGCCGGCCTGCGCTCGGCGAACTCGGCGTAGTGCGGCTGACGCAGACCGATGCCGACGGCGGGGGCCGTCGCCGCATCGGTCGGCGCCCGCCGCGCGGCGGCCTTCGACGATGGGGCTTTCGCGTTCATCGTGAAGGTCGGCGTGCGGCGCGGCGATACGTCTTCAGCGTGCGCCGATCACTTCTTCATCGACTCGAGCTTCTTTTTTGCGTCGGCCGCGCTGAGGCCGCCCATCGAAGCGCAGCTGCCCTTGGCGACGTACTTCCATTCGCCCGCGGCGTTGTCTTCCTTTGACTGGCCGGCGCAGGAATGCGTGCCGGCGAGGTTGGCGCAGTCGTTCTGGCCGGCCTTGGCGATGCCGTAGCACTTCTCCTTGCCGGCATCCTGCGCGGCCGCGGTGCCGACGAGGCCGAGCGCGAGGATGGAAGCGAGCGCCGACGAGGCAATGAGACGTTGGGACATGGTGAGCTCCTGGTGGTTGCTTGTTGGATGCGCCGCGAGACGCGACGTGAGCCTCGGTCGCACGGCCGGCTTCATCCTTACACTGCGCCGCGCCGCGAGCGAGGCATCGCCCCGCGCGGCACTCCACCTTCGATGGCCGTCGCCGACCTCGCCACCCTGCTCGCGACGCTGCGTCCGCAGCTGCTGCGCTATGCCCGGCTGCAACTGCGCAACGATGCCTGGGCCGAAGACGCGGTGTCCGAGACGGTGATCGCCGCGCTCGAGAAGCCCGAAGCCTTCGAAGGTCGCGCGCAGCCGAAGACCTGGCTGATCGGCATCCTGAAGCACAAGCTCGTCGATCAGGTGCGCAAGCACGGCCGCGAAACGTCGCTGACGAGCGAGGACGACGAGGCGCCGATCGAGGATCTGCTGTTCGACGAGACGAACCACTTCCGCGACGTGCCGCTCGAATGGGGCGACCCGCAGGCGGTGGTCACGCAGACGCAGTTCATCGCGGTGCTCGATGCCTGCGTCGAGAAGTTGCCGAACCAGCTCGGGCGCGTCTTCCTGATGCGCGAATGGCTCGAGCTCGAAACCGACGAGATCTGTAAGGAGCTGGCGATCACCTCGACCAACCTTTGGGTCATGCTGCACCGCGCACGCCTGAGGTTGCGCGAATGCCTGCAGATCCAGTGGTTCGGGGAAGCGGCGGTAGCCGCGACCGGGCCCGCCGCCAAGCCGAAACCGAAACGTCGATGAAGCTGCCCCTGCGCCGCACCTGCCGCGAAGCCGCGCTGCTGATGAGCACGCGCAACGATCGCGAACTGCCCTGGACCGAGAGGCTGGCGCTGCGCCTGCATCTCGCGGCCTGCGACGCCTGCCCCGCCTTCGACCGGCAGATGCGCCTGATGGACGAAGCGATGGGCCGATGGCGCGCCTACGTGCAGCGCGACGAGTAGTTCCGCGAAGCGCGGCCGTCGCGCCGAACAAGCGCAAAAGTCCTACAGCGAGAAGCGCCGGCTGCGGCGTGCGCGCACCACGGCGCCTGTCTACATTGCCGGCCGATCAGGACTCGCCTCGTGTCGATGAGCGAATACGACCCCTTCCGCGCCCCGCCCCCCGACCGCCCCGCGATCCGCCTCGGCACCGACACGCTCGGCAGCGAGGACCACGACATCTTCTTCGCCGCCGTCGAGACGACGCGCATGCCGATGCTGATCACCGATCCGCGCCGGCCCGACAACCCGATCGTCTTCGCCAACCAGGCCTTCCTGCACATGACCGGCTACACGCCGGCCGAGCTGATCGGCCGCAATTGCCGTTTCCTGCAGGGGCCCGAGACCGACCCGGCCACCGTCGATGCGGTGCGCGAGGCCGTGCTGTCGCAGCGCGAGATCGCCACCGAGATCCTCAACTACCGCAAGGACGGCAGCAGCTTCTGGAACGCGCTGTTCATCTCGCCGGTGCGCAACCGCGCCGGCGAGCTGACCTACTTCTTCGCCTCGCAGCTCGACGTGAGCCGCCGCCGCGACGCCGAGGTCGCCTTGCGGCAGGCACAGAAGATGGAAGCGCTGGGCCAGCTCACCGGCGGGATCGCGCACGACTTCAACAACCTGCTGCAGGTCATCTTCGGCCACCTCGACGTGATCCGGCTGGTCGGCGCGGGCGACGCCTCGGTGCAGGCGAAGAGCCTCGCGAGCATCCGCAACGCCGCCGAGAAGGGCAAGGCCCTGACGCAGCAGCTGCTCGCCTTCGCGCGCAAGCAGCAGCTGCAGGGCCGGGTGATCAACCTCAACGGTCTGGTCGCGCAGCTCGGCGAGCTGGCGGCGCGCACGCTGGGCCGCAATGCCGAACTGAAGACCGAACTGGCCGCCGACCTGTGGAACTGCCGGATCGATCCGACGCAGGCCGAAGTCGCGATGCTCAACCTGCTGATCAATGCGCGCGACGCGATGCCGCACGGCGGCACCGTGCGCATCGAGACCGCGAACTGCGAGGTCGGCGAAGGCGAGCTGAACGGCTCGGGCCTGCCGCTGCCGGGGCGCTATGTCTGCGTCTCAGTCATCGACGACGGCGAAGGCATCGCGCCCGAGCTGCTGGGCCGCGTGATGGAGCCCTTCTTCACCACCAAGGAAGACGGCGCCGGCACCGGCCTGGGCCTGGCGATGGTGTACGGCTTCGCGAAGCAGTCGGGCGGCGCCGCGACGCTGTACTCGGAGGTCGGCGTCGGCACGACGGTGCGGCTGTGCTTCCCCGCCACCGACGCGGAGTCCGCCCACGCCGAGCCGCGCGCCGCCGCGGCCCACCTCACCGGCAGCGAGCGCGTGCTCGTGGTCGACGACCGCCCCGAGGTGGCCGAGATGACCGAGCTGATGCTTTCCAGCCTCGGCTACCGCACCACCTGCTTCACGCGCGCGGCCGACGCGCTCGCGCACCTCGAACAGAACCGGCAGTTCGACCTGCTCGTCAGCGACTTGATCATGCCGGGTGGCATGAACGGCGTGATCCTCGCGCGCCGCGCGCGGCAGCTGCTGCCGAAGCTGAAGGTGCTGCTGACCACCGGCTTCGCCGACGCCTCGCTCGAGCGCAACGGCGGCGGCGACAGCGAGTTCGAGATGATCTTCAAGCCCTATGGACAGGGCGAGCTGGCGCGGCGGGTCCGCCAGGTGCTGCAGGGTCCGACCGGCGTGAGCTGACCGTTCTAGGCCGCCGAGGCCGACGCCCCGGGCCCGCACGGACAGGCCACAAGAGCTAGGGCCGAGCAGGGCCTCCAGCCCTGCGGCGCCGCGGCGGGAAGCGCCACCACGCCGCCGCGACCGCCAGGGCGAACACGGTGTAGGCGGCCGTGAAGGACCACGCCGGGCCCTCGTAGAAGATCAACCACTGCAGCCAGTGCTCCACGAAGCTGCGGGTGTAGCCCGCCGCGCCGCCCTGCATGCGCAGCCACGATTCCAGCGTCGTCAGCGGACACGTCGCACCGAGCCAGGCCTGCGCGACGACGCAGCCGATCGCCGCGAGATGCGCCAGCCGGAACCACCAGCCACGCACCCAGCGCCAGCCCAGCGCACCGCCTGCAACGATGGCGAGCAGGCCGCCGACGACGAAGCCCACCACGCCGAAGTGCAAGGCGAGGACGGCATCGGCAAGGAATTGCCAAGGCGTGGCCGGGCTGGAAGTGGGCAGGCGGTCGGATTCTGGAACCGCCCGCCCCGGTCTCGCGCCGGTGCGCGTCAGTGGTGCGCGCCCCAGCCGCCGCCACCGGGCGTTTCGACGACGAACACATCGCCCGCTTGCATCTCGACGCTGCCGATGTGGCCCAGCGCCTCGACGCTCCCGTCGGCGCGCTCGACGCGGTTGACGCCGGGGGCGCCGTCCGCCGCGCCGGCCAGCCCGAACGCCGGCACCACGCGCCCGTTGGAAAGGATGCTGGCGGTCATCGGCTCGAGGAAGCGCAGGCGCCGCACCGCGCCGTCGCCGCCGCGATGCCGGCCGGCGCCGCCCGAGCCGGCACGGATGGCGTAGCTCTCCAGCCGCACCGGGAAGCGGAACTCGAGCACTTCGGGATCGGTGAGCCGCGAGTTGGTCATGTGGGTCTGCACGACGCTCGTGCCGTCGAAACTCGGCCCCGCGCCGCTGCCGCCGGCGATCGTCTCGTAGTACTGGTGGTGCGCGTTGCCGAAGGTGAAGTTGTTCATCGTGCACGGTCCTGCGGCCATCACGCCGAGCGCGCCGTAGAGCGCGTTGGTCACGCACATCGAGGTCTCGACGTTGCCGGCCACCACCGCCGCCGGAGAACGCGGGTTGAGCATCGAGCCTTCGGGGACGATCACCTTCAGCGGCTTCAGGCAGCCGGCGTTCAGCGGGATCTCGTCGCTCACCAGCGTGCGGAACACGTAGAGCACGGCCGCCATGCACACGGCCCTGGGTGCGTTGAAGTTGTTGGTCTGCTGCGGCGAGGTGCCGGTGAAGTCGATCTCCGCCGAACGCGAGGCCGCGTCGACCCGGATCGCGACGTGGATCTGCGCCCCGTTGTCCAGCAGCAGCGTGAACTGGCCGTCCTTCAGGCGGGTGATCACGCGGCGCACCGACTCCTCGGCGTTGTCCTGCACGTGCCGCATGTAGGCCTGCACCACGTCCAGCCCGAACTGCCCGACCATCCGCCGCAGTTCCTGCACGCCCTTCTCGTTGGCCGCGATCTGCGCCTTGAGGTCGGCCATGTTCTGTTCGGGATTGCGGCTGGGGTGCT
>NZ_DASTPW010000001.1:0-29320 GCF_035762065.1 Methylibium sp. | reverse complement strand
GATCTGGTCGTAGGCCTTCGCCTCACCTCCGAACTTGCTCGACAGCACGGTCGTGATCGCCGCCGTCAGCGTCGTCTTGCCGTGGTCCACGTGCCCAATCGTCCCCACGTTCACGTGCGGCTTGGTGCGCTCGAATTTGCTCTTGGCCATGTCGGATCTCCTGACTGGAAACGTCGCTGTGAACGAGCCTTGCGGTTGGTGCCCATGGCGCGGATCGAACGCGCGACCTCTCCCTTACCAAGGGAGTGCTCTACCACTGAGCCACATGGGCATCGTCACTGGTCTGCGTGCAGCGGCGCGCACATCACTGACGAACTGGAAAACGATGCAGAGACTTCGCTGGAGCGGGAGACGGGAATCGAACCCGTGTCATTAGCTTGGAAGGCTAAGGTTCTGCCATTGAACTACTCCCGCCTTGCCTTCCGGGCCTTCGAACCAGTCGATGCAAGCGGGTTCGTCGTGGTGGAGGAGGCTGGATTCGAACCAGCGTAGGCGTAAGCCAACAGATTTACAGTCTGCCCCCTTTAGCCACTCGGGCACCCCTCCGCGACGAGCCGGCGACTGTATCACGGCTCTCCATGGGCTCCGACGATGCCCGAGTCGGCTGCCACGTCGAGGCGCCAGTTCAACGGCCGTCCGGCGGCTTCGAGAAAGCGCGCCGACGCGCCGAAGTGGCCGCAGCCGATGAAGGGCTCCGGGCCGCGCGTCGCCGAAAGCGGCGACGGGTGGTTCGAGCGCCAGACGCGATGGGCTTTGCCTACCGGATCCAGCTTCGCAAGCTTGCTCTGCGCGGCAGCGCCCCACAGCAAGAACGCGGTGGGGGCCGGCGACTGCCAGACCGCCTCCACGACCGCATCAGTGAGCGCTTCCCAGCCGCGGCCGGTATGGCTTGCGGGCCGGCCGTCTTCGACGGTCAGCACGCTGTTGAGCAACAGCACGCCGCGCTGCGCCCAGGCCAGCAGGCTGCCGGAGGGCGCTGGCCGGCCGCCCAGATCGCGGCCAATTTCCTTGAACAGGTTGCGCAGGCTCGGCGGCAGCCGCTGGCCGGGAGCGACCGAGAACGCCAGGCCTTCCGCCTGACCCGGGCCGTGGTACGGATCCTGGCCGACGATGACCGCGCGCACGGCGTCACGCGGCGTCAACGCCAGCGCCCGCAGCGGCTGCGGCGGATAGACCATCGCGCCCGCCGCCACGCGAGCATCGACGAACTCGATCAACCGCCGCCCGCGCTCGGAGCGCCGAAACGGCTCGGTGACTTCGCGCCAGCTCGGATCGACCCGATCGAACTCGCGATCAAGCCCGCCGGTGAAGCAGCTCAATCGAACAGCTCGGCCAACGCTGCACCCGGGTCGCGGGCACGCATGAAGGCTTCGCCGACGAGGAAGGCATGCACGCCGGCTTCGCGCATGCGCCCCACATCGGCGCGAGCCAGGATGCCGCTTTCGGTGACGAGCAGCCGGCTTGCCGGCACGCGTTCCAGCAAGCCGAGCGTCGTCTCCAGCGTGACCTCGAAGCTGCGCAGGTTGCGGTTGTTGATCCCGACCAGCGGCGTCTTCAAGCGCAGTGCGCGGTCGAGCTCCGCGCCGTCGTGCACCTCGACCAGCACCGCCATCCCGAGGGCTTGCGCGGCGGCTTCGAGGTCGGCCATCTGCGCGTCGGCCAAGCAGGCGGCGATCAGCAGGATGCAGTCGGCGCCGATCACCCGCGCTTCGTGGACCTGGTACTCGTCGACCACGAAGTCCTTGCGCAGCACCGGCAGCGCGCAGGCGGCGCGCGCCTCCTGCAAGAAGGCTGCCGAGCCCTGGAAGAAGCGCTCGTCGGTCAGCACGCTCAGGCACGCCGCGCCGTGCTTCGCGTAGCTTTCGGCGATCGCACCGGGCACGAAGTGCTCGCGCAACACGCCCTTGCTCGGGCTTGCCTTCTTCACTTCGGCGATCACCGCCGGCCTGCCGGACCCGATGCGCGCCCGCAGCGCGCCGACGAAATCGCGCAGATCGGTGCGCCGCTCGGCGCTCTCGGCCTCCTCGCGCAGCGACGCCAGCGAGCGCCGCCGGCGCGCCAGCGCCAGTTCCTCGTGCTTCACCGCGACGATGCGCTCGAGGATGTCGCTCATGCCGCGGCGAGCTTCCGTGTCACTGCCACGAAGCGCTCGAGCTTCGCGGCCGCCGCGCCGCTGGCAAGCGCCTCGCGGGCGCGGCCCACGCCGTCGGCGATCGACGCGGCCACGCCGGCGACGTAGAGCGCCGCGCCGGCGTTGAGCGCGACGATGTCGCGCGCCGCGCCGGCCTCGTTCGCGAGCACGCGCTTGATGACCGCGAGCGACTCGTCCTTGCCGGCGACCTGGAGGCTGCGCCCGTCGGCGACGCTCAAGCCAAAGTCGCCCGGGTGCACGGTGTACTCGCGCACCTCGCCGTTCTTCAGTTCGCCGACCATCGTCTCGCCCGAAAGCGACAGCTCGTCGAGCCCGCTCATCCCATAGACCACCATCGCATGGCCGGCGCCCAGCCGCTGCAGCACGCGGACCTGGATGCCGACAAGATCGGGGTGGAACACGCCCATCAGCTGGTTCGCCGCGCCGGCCGGGTTGGTCAGGGGCCCGAGGATGTTGAAGATCGTGCGCACGCCCAGTTCGCGGCGCACCGGCGCGGCATGCTTCATCGCCGGGTGGTGGTTGGGCGCGAACATGAAGCCGATGCCGGTCTCGGCGAGGCATTCGGCGACCTGCGCGGGCTTCAGGTCGATGCGCGCGCCGAACGCTTCGAGCACGTCGGCGCTGCCCGAGGTCGACGACACGCTGCGCCCGCCGTGCTTGGCCACCCGCGCGCCGGCGGCGGCCGCGACGAACATGCTGGCGGTCGAGATGTTGAAGGTGTGCGAGCCGTCGCCGCCGGTGCCGACGATGTCCACGAGGTGTGTCTTGTCGGCCACCTCGACGCCGAGCGCGAACTCGCGCATCACCTGCGCGGCCGCGGCGATCTCGCCGATCGTCTCCTTCTTGACGCGCAGGCCGACCGCCAGCGCCGCGATCATCACCGGCGTCATCTCGCCGCTCATCACGCGGCGCATCAACTGCAGCATCTCGTCGTGGAAGACCTCGCGGTGCTCGATGACCCGCTGCAGGGCGGCGATGTCGGTGATCGCCGAGCCGGCGGCGGGCACGGTGGGGTCGCTCATCGGGGCGCTCCTTCGAGGAAGTTCTTCAGCATCGCGTGGCCGTGCTCGGTGAGGATGGACTCCGGGTGGAACTGCACGCCCTCGATCGCCAGCGTCCTGTGGCGCACGCCCATGATCTCGCCGTCGGGCACGGTGGCGGTGACTTCGAGCTCCGCCGGCAGCGATGCGCGCTCGATCGCGAGCGAGTGGTAACGGATCACCTCGAACTGCTCGGGCAGCCCGGCGAACACGCCGCGCCGGTCGGTGCTGATCGTGCTGGCCTTGCCGTGCATCTGCACCTGCGCGCGCACCACCTTGCCGCCGAGCGCGGCGCCGATCGCCTGGTGGCCGAGGCACACGCCGAGGATCGGCAGCCTGCCCGCGAAGCGCTGGATCGCGCCGATGCACACGCCCGCCTCGGCCGGCGAGCAGGGCCCGGGCGAAAGCACCAGGCGGTCGGGCTTGAGCGCCTCGATCTCGTCGAGCGTGATCTCGTCGTTGCGGTGGACCCTCACCTCCTCGCCCAGCTCGCAGAAGTACTGCACGAGGTTGAAGGTGAAGCTGTCGTAGTTGTCGATCATCAGCAGCATGGCGTTCGATCCTGTCGGGGCCTTCGGGGGCGGCGCGCTTCGGGGTCGGACGCGCCGGTCGCTCGGGGCGCCATCGCGGCGCAAGGGATTCAGCGTTGCGGCTTGCGCCAGCGCTGGAGAGCGACGTTCGGGACGAAGGCTTGCTGCGACATGCGCCGGATTATCGCCACGGCCTCGCGCGGCCCGGCCGGTCAAACCCCGAGGTGCCGATGCAACGCCGCCTCGTCGGCCGCGAGCTGCGCCGAGCCGCCTTCGAGCACCACGCGGCCCTTTTCCAGCACCAGGCAGCGATCGGTGTGCGCGAGCACCGCGCGCAGGTTGCGATCGACGACGAGGCAGGCCATGCCGGTCGCGCGGATCGCCGTCAGCGTGCGCCAGATCTCCGCCACGATCAGCGGCGCGAGGCCCTCGGTCGCCTCGTCGAGGATCAGCAGCTCGGGGTTCGTCATCAGCGCGCGGCCGATCGCGAGCATCTGCTGTTCGCCGCCCGAGAGCTGCTGGCCGCCGTGGCCGAGGCGTTCGGCGAGGCGCGGGAAGGTCGCGATGACGCGGTCGTGGTCCCAGTCGCTGCGGCCGTCGGGGCCGGCTCGCGCGGCGACCAGCAGGTTCTCGCGCACGCTCAGGTTCGGGAAGATCTGGCGGCCTTCGGGCACGTAGCCCAGCCCCAGGCGCGCGATGCGTTCGGCGCGCAGGTTGCGGGCGTCGGTGGTGCAGTCGCGGCCGCGCACCGCGACCGTGCCGGCGCTCGGGCGCACGAGGCCGAGCGCCGAGCGGATCAGCGTCGTCTTGCCCATGCCGTTGCGACCGAGCAGGCCGACAGCTTCGCCGGCGCCGATGGACAGCGACACGCCGTGCAGCACCCGGCTCGCGCCGTACTGCGTGTGCAGCCCGCGCACGTCGAGCAGCGGCACGGCGGCCATCAGAGCGCCTGCGCCTCGCCGAGGTAGGCGGTCTGCACCTCGCGGTTCGCCCGCACCGCGGCCGGCGTGCCGCTGGCGAGCACGCGACCGTTGACCATCACCGTGATCCGCTCGGCGATGCGGAACACCGCGTCCATGTCGTGCTCGACCAGCAGGATCGCGTGCGCCGGCTTCAGGCTCGCGAGCAGCGCGAGCATGCGGTCCGTCTCTTCCGCGCCCATGCCGGCGAGCGGCTCGTCGAGCAGGATCACCCGCGGCCTCGTCGCGAGGCACATGCCGATCTCGAGCTGGCGCTTCTGGCCGTGCGACAGCACGCCGGCGATCTGCCCTGCCTGCGCCGCGAGGCCGACGCGCTCCAGGGCCTCGTGCGCCGCATCGAGGCTCGTGCTGCAAGCACCCGCCGCCTCCCAGAAGCGCCACGGCCGCTGCAGCCGCGCCTGCGCGCAAAGCCGCACGTTCTCCAGCACGGTGAAGTTCGCGAAGATGGTGTTGCGCTGGTAGCTGCGGCCGAGGCCCGCCTGCGCCCGCCGCGGCTGCGACAGCCGGGTCACGTCCTGCCCCAGCAGCGTGACGCTGCCGGCGCTCGGCGCGATCTCGCCCGACAGCACGTTGATCAGCGTCGACTTGCCCGCGCCGTTGGTGCCGATCACCGCATGCACCTCGTCGCGCGCCAGCGCGAGCGAGACCTCGTCGACCGCCTTGAGCCCGCCGAAGTGGCGCGACACGTTCGAGGCCTCAAGCCACAACTCGCCGCTCATGCCTGGCTCCGCGGGCGACGCCGCAGCAGGCGCCCGAGCCCCATCAGGCCGTCGGGCAGCGCCGCGACGAAGGCGATGATCGTCAGCCCGAGCAGCAGCTGCCAGTGCTTCGCGAACGCGCCGAACACCGCCTGCGACTGATAGAGCTCCTGCAGCAGCGTGAACGCCACCGCGCCGAGCACCGCGCCGCGCAGGTGGCCGAGGCCGCCGAGGATGATCATCAGCAGCACCGCGCCGCTCTGGTGCCAGCTCAGGATCTCCGGGTTCACGTAGCCGTCCTTCAGCGCGACGACGAAGCCGGCGAGCCCCGCGAACATCGCCGCGACGACGAAGGCGGCGAGCTTGTACGGGTAGGTCGCGAAGCCGGCCGCGCGCAGCCGCTGCTCGTTGGCCTTGATGCCGGCGAGCACGCGGCCGAAGCGGCTCCTCAGCAGCAGCGCCAGCGCGCCGAAGCAGAAGGCCAGCGCGCCGAGCACGAAGTAATAGAAGCTTTTGCGCTGCTCCAGATCGACCAGCGTCAGGCTGCCCAGCTTCACCTCCGGCTTGAAGTAGAGGTAGACGCCGTCGGTGCCGCCGCCGAAGGGCGTGTCGTGGAACACGTAGTACGCCATCTGCGCGAAGGCGAGCGTGACCATGATGAAGTAGATGCCCCGGGTGCGCAGCGACAGCGCACCGACGGCCAGCGCGTAGACGCCCGAGGCCGCCAGCGCCGCCGGCAGCAGCCACCAGATCGCCGCGCCGCCGCTCTGGGGACTCAACAGCGCGGCGACGTAGGCCGCGATGCCGAAGAAGGCCGCGTGGCCGAAGCAGACCAGCCCGGTCTGGCCGACCAGCAGCTCCAGGCTCAGCGCGAAGATGGCCAGCGCCATCACCTTCACCGCGAGGTCGGCATAGAACTCGCCGACCAGCCACGGCACCGCCGCCAGCAGCGCGAAGCCGATCAGCACCGACAAGCCGCGCGCGTCGAGCTTCATGCCGACTTGAACAGGCCTTCGGGCCGCCATAGCAGGATCGCGGCCATCAGCACGTAGACCAGCACGCCCGCGGCCTGCGGGATCAGCACCTTGCCGAAGGTGTCGACGACGCCGACCAGCAGCGACGCGAGCAGCGCGCCGCGCACCGAGCCGATGCCCCCGATCACCACGACGACGAAGCAGACGATCAGCACCTGGGCGCCCATGCCGGGATATACCGAGCTGACCGGCGCCGCGATCATCCCGGCCAGCGCCGCGAGCGCGACGCCCGCCGCGAACACGATGCGGTAGAGCAGCCGGATGTCGATGCCGAGCGCCCGCACCATCTCGCGGTTCGACGCCCCGGCGCGCACGCGCATGCCGAGCCGGGTGCGCGCGATCACGAAGTACATGCCGAGCGCGATCGCGATGCAGGCCGCCGAGATGAAGAGGCGGTAGACCGGGTAGGTCATCACCTCGCCCAGCGCGATGCTGCCGGCAAGCAGCGGCGGCGGCGCGACGCCGTGCCCGTCGTCGCCCACCGCGATGCTGCGCAGCTCCTCGAAGACGAGGATCAGGCCGTAGGTCATCAGCACCTGCTGCAGGTGCTCGCGCTGGTAGAGGTAGCTAAAGAACAGCCACTCGAGCAGGTAGCCGAACAGCACCGCGAGCACCAGCCCCAGCGCGAGCATCGCGAAGAAGCCGCCGCCAAAGCGCGCGACCACCGGCGACAGCGCGAACGCCATGTAGGCGCCGACCATGTAGAAGCTGCCGTGCGCGAGGTTGATCACGCCCATGATCCCGAAGACGAGCGTGAGCCCGCTCGCCACCAGGAACAGCAGCAGGCCGTACTGCACGGCGTTGAGCGACTGGATCAGGAAGCTGGCGAGGTCCATGGCCGGAGGAGGCCGCGCGTCATCGAAGGGGCCGCGGTGTCGAGCCGCAAAAGCGCGGCCCTGGGATCAGAGCCTGCAGCCGCGCGCCGGGTCGGCCAGCGCCTTGATCGCGATGCCGGTCACCTGGTTCACCTTGCCGTCGACCTTGCGGATGTAGATGTCCTGCACCGGGTTGTGCGCCTTGCTGAGCTTGAAGGGCCCGCGCGGGCTTTCGATCTGCGCGGCCTCGATCGCGGCGATCAGCTGCGGCTTCTTCGTGGTGTCGCCGCCCACCGCCTTCAGGCCGGCGCCGAGCATCTGCGCGGCGTCGTAGCCCTGCACCGCGAACACGTCGGGCTGCAGCTTGTAGGCCTTCGCGTAGGCGAGGCGGAAGGCGTTGTCGCGCGGCGTGTTCAGGCCGTCGGCGTAGTGCAGCGTGGTGACCATGCCCTGCGACACATCGCCGGCCGCTTCGAGGATGCCGTCGGTCAGGAAGCCGGGGCCGTACAGCGGCACCGTCTTCGGCAAGCCGGCCGCCGCGTAGTCCTTCAGGAACTTGACCGCGCCGCCACCGGAGAAGAAGGCATAGACGGCATCGGGCTTCGCGGCGGCGATTTCGGTCAGCAGCGCCTGGAACTCGACGCCGGGGAAAGGCAGGTTCAGGCTCTTCGTCACCTGCCCGCCGTTCTTCTCGAAGGCCTCCTTGAAGCCGCCGACCGATTCGTCGCCGGCCGCGTACTTCCAGGTGATCGTCATCACCTTCTTGTGCCCGCGCTTGGCCGCGACCTCGCCCATCGCGTAGGCGGGCTGCCAGTTGCTGAAGCTGGAGCGGAAGATGTTCGGCGCGCACATCGGGCCGGTCACCGCGTCGGCGCCGGCGTTCGGCACGATCAGCAGCGTGCCGGTGTCCTTGGCCACCTTCGCCATCGCCATCGCGACGCCCGAGTGCACCGTGCCCACCACCACGTCCACCTCGTCGCGCTTGATCAGCTTGTTGACGTTGTCGGTGGCCTTCGAGGGATCGGACTCGTCGTCGACCTTGACGATCTCGACCTCGCGCCCGCCGAGCTTGCCGCCCTGCTCGGCCAGGTGCAGGCGAAAGCCGTTCTCGATCGCGACGCCGAGGGCCGCGAAGGTGCCGGTGTAGGGCAGCATGAAGCCGACCTTGAGCTTCGCCGGCTGCTGCGCCTGCGTCGCGAGCGGCGTAGCCAGGGCGCCGAGGGCGAGCGCCGCGGCGGCGGCGACGGTGAGCGTCGATCGGGTCATGGTCACTCCTGAAGGCCTGTGAAGAAGCCGGCGAGCGCGGCGATCACGTCGTCGGGCCGGTCACGGTGCGGCGAGTGTCCGCAGTTGGGCAACGCGAGGCATCGGCATTGGCCCTCGGATCGCAGCGCCGCGGCGATGCGGTGGATCTGCGCCATCGTCCCGTACTCGTCGTCGGTGCCCTGGATCGCGAGCACCGGCGCGCGGATCGCCGCGACCTCGGCCTCGAGGTTCCAGTCGAGGAAGCGCGGATCGAGCCAGATGTCGTTCCAGCCCCAGAAGGCCGATTCGACGTCGGCGTGGTGGCGCGCGAGCTTCGCGTGCAGGCCGTCGGGCCGCTCGGCGGTGTCGAGATAGTGCCGCCGCGTGGCCGCGATGCTCGCCACCGACACCGGTTCGACGAAGACGTGCGGAGCCAGCACCGCGAGCCGCTCGACGCGCTCCGGGAAGGCCGCCGCGTGCAGCAGCGCGATCGAGCCGCCGTCGCTGTGACCGACGAGGTGGTAGCGGCCCTCGACGCGCAAGGCGCGCAGCAGCGCGGGCAGCACCTCGCGCGCCTGCCGGTGCATGAAGTCGGGCGCCCAGCGCTCGTCATGCGGCCGCGGCGTCGAGCGGCCGTAGCCGGGGCGCGACCAGACCAGCCCGCGCAGGCCGGCGGCGCGGCAGGCGCGTTCGGGAAAGTCGCGCCACATCGACAGCGAGCCCAGCCCTTCGTGCAGCCACACGACGAGCGGCGCGGCCGGATCGCCCGCGCCGACCCAGGCGCACTCGATGTCGAGCGCGCGGCCGAGCGCGTCGATGCGGACGAGCTCGACGCTCAAGCGCCGGCCTCGCGGCCTTCTTCGCGGGCGCGCAGCTTGAAGCGCTGGATCTTCCCGGTCGCCGTCTTCGGCAGCTCGGCGAGGAACTCGATGCGTCGCGGGTACTTGTAGGGCGCGAGCAGGTCCTTGACGAAGGCCTTCAGCGCGGCCTCGGTGTCGGCGCCGGCCGCGTGGCCGGGCTTGAGCACGACGAAGGCCTTGGTCTTCATCAGCCCCTCGGCGTCCGGCACGCCGATCACCGCGGCTTCGAGCACGGCGTCGTGGCGGATCAGCGCGGCCTCGACCTCGAAAGGCGAGACGTACTGGCCGCTGACCTTCAGCATGTCGTCGCTGCGGCCGGCGTAGGTGTAGAGGCCGGCGGCGTCGCGCGAGTACTTGTCGCCGCTTTTCGTCCAGCCGCCCTGGAACGTGGCCTGCGACTGCTCGCGCTGGCCCCAGTACATCAGCGCCGCGCTGGGGCCGCGGATGTAGAGGTCGCCGATCTCGCCGTCGGCCACCGGGGCGCCGCTGCGGCCGTCCGACGACTCGCCGCGCAGCTCGATCGCGTAGCCCGGCACCGGCCGGCCGCTCGTGCCGTAGTGGACGTCGCCCGGCGCATTCGACAGGAAGATGTGCAGCATCTCGGTCGAGCCGATGCCGTCGAGGACGTCGCAGCCGAAGCGCTCGGCGAAGCGCTCGCCGATCTCCTTCGGCAGTGCTTCGCCGGCGGAGGTGGCGATGCGCAGCGTCGATCGATCGCGCCCCGGCGCGTTTGGCGCGGCCAGCATCGCGGCATAGAGCGTCGGCACGCCGTAGAAGACCGTCGGCCTGTGCCGGGCGAGGCGTTCGAACACCGCGGCGGGCGTCGGCCGCTCGGCCATCAGCACCGTCGTCGCGCCGGCCGCCAGGGGAAAGCTCAGCGCGTTGCCCAGCCCGTAGGCGAAGAACAGCTTCGCGGCCGAGAACACCACGTCGTCCTCGCGCAGCTGCAGCACGCGCTTCGCGTAGGTCTCGACGGTCCAGTACGGGTTCGCGTGGCTGTGCACCGTGCCCTTCGGCCGGCCGGTCGAGCCGGACGAATACAGCCAGAAGGCGATGTCGTCCGCGAGCGTGTCGGCCGGCCGCGCGGCGCCCGGGTGATCGAGCAGCGCGTCGAAGGCGAGCGCGCCGGGAGGCAGCGCGCCTGCGGCGCGCGAGACGACGAGCGCCTTCGCCTCGTGCGGCGCCTGCGCCATCGCGGCCTGCAGGGTCGGCAGCAGCGCGCCGGACGTGAACGCGGCCTGCGCGCGGCTGTGGCCGAGCATGTAGGCCACGTCGCCGGCCGGCAGCAGCGTGTTGACGCACACCGGCACCACGCCGGCGTAGAGCGCGCCCAGGAAGGCGACCGGCCAGTCGAGCCCGTCCAGCATGAACAGCAGCACCCGCTCCTCGCGCCGCAGGCCGAGCGCGGCGAGCGCCGATGCGACGCGCCGCGAGCGGTCTTCCAGTTCGCCGTAGGCGAGGCTGCCGGTCTCGTCGACGTAGGCCGGCTTGCCGGCGCGCGCTGCGTTCAGCTCGAACAGATGCCGCGCGAAGTTGAAGCGCTCCGGCGGCGCGTTGAAGGCGGCGGCGAAGGCATCCATGGACGAGAAGCTAGCCGCCGCCTCTGGCATCGTCAAGCAAGATAGTGCATGCTCGCGGGTAAACACCGGCTCTGCCCACCCGATCGATGGCCACCCCTCCGAAGCGCCGCAAGCCCGAAACCGCGCCCGTGCTCGCCGTCGCCACCGACGAGCGCGAGCCCTTCCTCGTCGCGCTCGGCGAGCGCGTGCGCCTGCTGCGCGCGCGCCGCGGGCTCACGCGCAAAGGCTTGTCGGAAGGCGCCGGGGTGTCCGAGCGGCACCTCGCGAACCTCGAGCTCGGCGTCGGCAACGCCTCGATCCTGGTGCTGCGCCAGGTCGCGCAGGCGCTGGGCTCGCCGCTGGCGGAGCTGCTCGGCGACGCGACCACCGCGTCGCCCGAATGGCTGCTGATCCGCGACCTGCTCGCCGGCCGCGACGAGGCCGAGCTGCAACGCGCCCGCGCCGCGCTCGCGCCGCTGTTCGGCGCCGCGCCCGACGCGGCGGCGCGGGAGCGCCGCATCGCGCTCATCGGCCTGCGCGGTGCCGGCAAGTCGACGCTCGGGCGCATGCTCGCCGAGCGGCTGGGCCGGCCCTTCGTCGAGCTGAACCGCGAGATCGAGGCGCTGGCCGGCGGCTCGCTCGCCGAGATCCACAACCTCTACGGCCCGAACGCCTACCGCCGCCACGAGCGCCGTGCGCTGGATCTCGTGCTCGAGCGCCACCCCGACGCGGTGATCGCGACGCCCGGCGGCATCGTCTCCGACCCGGCCACCTTCGCGCGGCTGCTCTCGCAATGCTTCACCGTCTGGCTGCAAGCGAGCCCCCAGGAGCACATGGACCGCGTCGTGGCGCAAGGCGACCTGCGGCCGATGGCCGGCCACGCCGGCAGGCGCGCGGCGATGGACGACCTGCGCCGCATCCTCGCGGGCCGGGCGGCGCTCTACGGCAAGGCCGATCTCACGATCGACACCGGCGGGCTCGACGCCGAAACCGCCTGCCGGCGCCTGCTCGCGGCGCTGCCGCGCAGCCTGCGCCCGGCGGTGAGCCGCGGCGCCGAGGTGCGCGCGGCCTTCGAGGCTTGACGATCGAGCGTTCGTGCACTATGGTGCATTAACGCCGGTGTCATGCACGATGATGCATGCCTACCGGTGCGCAAGGCCGATCACCGAAGGAGCCCGCGATGACCTCTGCCGCTTTCGCCGCCGCCCCGGCCGAGCCGATCGTCGACTACCGCACCGAGCCGTCCCGCTACCGGCACTGGAAGTTCGCGGTGGACGGCGCGATCGCGACGCTGTCGCTCGCGGTGGCCGAGGACGGCGGCCTGCGCCCCGGCTACAAGCTCAAGCTCAACAGCTACGACCTGGGCGTCGATGTCGAGCTGCATGACGCGGTGAACCGCCTGCGCTTCGAGCACCCCGAAGTGCAGGCGGTGGTGATCACCGGTGGGCGCGACCGCATCTTCTGCTCGGGCGCGAACATCTTCATGCTCGGCCTGAGCAGCCACGCCTGGAAGGTGAACTTCTGCAAGTTCACCAACGAGACGCGCAACGGCCTCGAGGACTCGTCGCGCGCCGGCGGGCTGAAGTTCCTCGCGGCGGTCAACGGCGCCTGCGCCGGCGGCGGCTACGAGCTGGCGCTGGCCTGCGACGAGATCGTGCTGGTCGATGACCGCTCCTCGGCCGTCTCGCTGCCGGAGGTGCCGCTGCTCGGCGTGCTGCCAGGCACCGGCGGCCTGACCCGCGTGACCGACAAGCGCCGCGTGCGGCACGACCTGGCCGACATCTTCTGCACCAGCGTCGAGGGCGTGCGCGGGGCGAAGGCGGTCGAGTGGAAGCTGGTCGACGCGGTCGCGAAGCCGGCGGCCTTCGCGCAGGCGGTGAAGGACCGCGCGCTCGCGCTCGCGAAGCGGAGCCGCCGACCGGGTGCGGGCAGCGGCGCGCAGGGCGTGGCGCTGACGCCGATCGAGCGCAGCCTGGACGGCGATGCCTTGCGCTACTCGACCGTGGAGGTCGCGATCGATCGCGGAAGGCGATGCGCGACGATCACCGCGAAGGCGCCGAGCGCCCCGCTGCCGCAGGGGATCGACGCGATCGTCGCGGCCGGCGCCGGCTGGTGGCCGCTGCGGTTCGCGCGCGAGCTCGACGACGCGATCCTCCACCTGCGCACCAACGAGCCGGAGATCGGATGCTGGCTGCTGAAGACCGCCGGCGACGCCGACGCGGTGCTCGCGGCCGACGCCAGCCTGCTCGCGCACCAGGACCACTGGTTCGTCGCCGAGACCATCGGCCTGCTGCGCCGCACCTTCGCGCGGCTCGACGTTTCCTCGCGCAGCCTGTTCGCGCTGATCGACCAGGGCAGCTGCTTCGCCGGCAGCTTCGCCGAGTTCGCCTTCGCGGCCGACCGCGCCTACATGCTGGCGCTGCCCGATGCGCCCGAGGCGGCACCGCGCTTGCGCTTGAGCGAAGCGAACTTCGGCCTGCTGCCGATGGTCACCGGCCAAAGCCGGCTCGCGCGCCGCTTCCACGACGAGCCGGCGCCGATGGCCGCGGCGCGCGAGGCGATCGGCCGCGCGCTCGACGCGGACGCCGCGCTCGCGCTCGGCCTCGTGACCGCCGCGCCCGACGACATCGACTGGGCCGACGAGCTGCGCATCGCCCTCGAGGAGCGCGCGGCGCTGTCGCCCGATGCGCTGACCGGCCTCGAAGCCAACCTGCGCTTCAACGGCCCCGAGACGATGTGGACCCGCGTGTTCGGCCGGCTCTCGGCCTGGCAGAACTGGATCTTCATCCGGCCGAACGCGGTCGGCGAGCGCGGCGCCTTGAAGGTCTACGGCACCGGCGAGAAGGCCGGCTTCGACTTCAAGCGCGTGTGATGACACACCCCCGTTGCGGCTTCGCCGCTTCCCCTCGAGGGGGCGCCGCCGGCGGCCCGGCAAAGCCGGATCCGCGGCGGCCGCCCGCGTGCCGTGCGCCCGTGCGCAGCGTTTGACCCTCTCCCGCCATCTCAAGGAGTCTTCATGCCTTCGATCGACTACAGCGAGAAGATCCCCAACAACGTCAACCTCGCCGAGGACCGCACGCTCAAGCGCGCGCTCGAGCAGTGGCAGCCGAATTTCATCGGCTGGTGGGACGACATGGGCCCCGAGGGCTCGACGAACCACGACGTCTACCTGCGCACCGCGGTCAGCGTCGATCCCGCCGGCTGGGCGCAGTTCGGCCACGTGAAGATGCGCGACTACCGCTGGGGCATCTTCCTGAATCCGGGCGATGCCGAGCGCAAGGTGCACTTCGGCGATCACCTGGGCGGCAAGGTCTGGCAGGACGTCCCCGGCGAGCACCGCGCGAACCTGCGCCACATCATCGTGACGCAGGGCGACACCGAGCCCGCGTCGGTCGAGCAGCAGCGCCACCTCGGCCTCACCGCGCCGAGCATGTACGACCTGCGCAACCTGTTCCAGATCAACGTCGAGGAAGGCCGCCACCTGTGGGCGATGGTCTACCTGCTGCACAAGCACTTCGGCCGCGACGGCCGCGAGGAGGCCGACGCGCTGCTTCAACGCAACTCGGGCGACGCCGACAACCCGCGCATCCTCGGCGCCTTCAACGAGAAGACGCCCGACTGGCTGAGCTTCTTCATGTTCACCTACTTCACCGACCGCGACGGCAAGTTCCAGCTCGCGGCGCTGAGCGAGAGCGCCTTCGATCCGCTCGCGCGCACGACGAAGTTCATGCTGACCGAGGAGGCGCACCACATGTTCGTCGGCGAGAGCGGCGTCTCGCGGGTGATCCAGCGCACCTGCCAGGTGATGAACGAGCTCAAGACCGACGACGTGCAGAAGATCCGCGCGGCCGGCGCGATCGACCTGCCGACGGTCCAGCGCTACCTCAACTTCCACTACTCGGTGACGATCGACCTGTTCGGCGCCGACCAGTCGAGCAATGCAGCGACCTTCTACAGCTCGGGCCTGAAGGGCCGCTACGAGGAAGGCAAGCGGGCCGACGACCACGTGCTCAAGGGCCAGACCTACAAGGTGCTCGAGGTGCAGAACGGCCAGCTCGTCGAAAAGGACGTGCCGATGCTGAATGCGCTGAACGAGGTGCTGCGCGACGACTTCATCAAGGATTCGGTCGCCGGCGTCGGCCGCTGGAACAAGGTGATCGAGAAGGCCGGCCTGCCGCAGCGCCTGAGCGTGCCGCACAAGGCCTTCCACCGGCAGATCGGCGCGCTCGCCGGCGTCAAGGTGTCGCCCGAAGGCAAGCCCGTGAGCGAGACCGAGTGGGCCGCGCGCGAGAAGGAATGGCTGCCGACGAGCGACGACCGCAACTTCGTCGCGAGCCTGATGGGCCGCTGCGTCGAGCCGGGCAAGTTCGCCGGCTGGATCGCGCCGCCGGCGATGGGGATCAACAAGCAGCCGGTGGATTTCGAGTACGTGCGGTTTGGGTAGGCGGTCTGCGCTTTGTCCTTGCGCTCGCCGGAGATGGGGTCGCCAGCCCCGCTCGCCGCTTGCCAACCGCGCGGCGTCGCTCAGAAAGCCGCATTGAAGGCAACACCCGATGACCGAAGCCGTCCTCATCAAGCAGCACCTGATCGACCCCGAGATCTGCATCCGCTGCAACACCTGCGAGGCGACCTGCCCCGTGGGCGCCATCACGCACGACGACCGCAACTACGTCGTGCGCGCCGACGTCTGCAACCTGTGCATGGCCTGCATCTCGCCCTGCCCGACGGGCTCGATCGACAACTGGCGGCAGATGCCGAAGGCGCGCGCCTACTCGATCGAGGAACAGCTGACCTGGGACGAGCTGCCGCCGGAGCTGAACGGGGACGAGCTGGGCGCCCCGGTCGAGGCCGAGGCGGCGACGCCGGCCGTCGAAGCCTCGGCGGCGCAGGCCGTCGTCGAGAGCGCGGCGCCCGCGGCTGCGACCGAGAGCTACGGCTCGACGCTGCCGCCGTGGTCGGCCGCGCATGCGTACACCAAGCTCTACGGCCCGAAGGCGCCGACGACGGCCACCGTCGTCGGCAACGTCAGCGTCACCGCGGCCGGCTGGGAGAACGACACCCACCACATCGTGCTCGACTTCGGCGCGATGCCCTTCCCGGTGCTCGAGGGCCAGTCGATCGGCATCGTGCCGCCGGGGCTCGATGCGCAAGGCAAGGCGCACCACGCGCGCCAGTACTCGATCGCCAGCCCGCGCAACGGCGAGCGGCCGGGCTACAACAACCTGTCGCTGACGGTGAAGCGCGTGCTCGCCGACCACGCGGGCAAGCCGGTGCGCGGCGTCGCGTCGAATTACCTGTGCGACCTCAAGGTCGGCGACACGGTGCAAGTGATCGGCCCGTTCGGCGCCAGCTTCCTGATGCCGAACCACCCGCGTTCGCACCTGGTGATGATCTGCACCGGCACCGGCAGCGCGCCGATGCGCGCGATGACCGAGTGGCGGCGCCGGCTGCGGCGCGCCGCCGCCGGGCCGTCCCAAGGCGGCGCACTCCCCTCGTGGGGCGGACGCAGCGAAGCTGCGACCTGGGGGCTCGAGGACGGCAAGTTCGAAGGCGGCAAGCTGCTGCTCTTCTTCGGCGCGCGCACCCAGCAGGAGCTGCCCTACTTCGGGCCGCTGCAGTCCCTGCCGAAGGACTTCATCGACATCCACCTCGCGTTCTCGCGCACGCCCGGCCAGCCGAAGCGCTACGTGCAGGATCTGATGCGCGAGCGCGCGGCCGATCTCGCGGCGATGCTGAACGACCCGAACGCGTACTTCTATGTCTGCGGCCTGAAGGCGATGGAAGAAGGCGTGCTGCTCGCGCTGCGCGACGTGGCGCTGCAGCACGCGCTCGATTGGCCGCAGGTCGCCGCGGCCCTGAAGCGCGAGGGCCGGCTGCATCTGGAGACCTACTGAGCGCAAGGCGACACTGGCGCCCCCCCGACCCCGACGCCGCCCATGACGATCGATCTCTCGACATCCCGCGTGGCCGTGATCGGCGCCGGCGCGATGGGCTCCGGCATCGCGCAGATCGCCGCGCAGGCAGGGCACGAGGTGCGCATATTCGATGCACGCGAAGGCGCGGCCGCCGCGGCCATCGCGAGGATCGGCGAGGCACTCGCCGGCCTCGTCGCGAAGGGCAGGCTCGACGCGGCGGCGCGCGAGGCGACGCTCGCGCGGCTGGCGC
Organism: Methylibium sp.; assembly: GCF_035762065.1. GTDB lineage: Bacteria > Pseudomonadota > Gammaproteobacteria > Burkholderiales > Burkholderiaceae_C > Methylibium. The sequence continues at coordinate 12,242 of NZ_DASTPW010000001.1, read as the reverse complement.
CTGCCGCGTCGATCGACGCGCTCGCCGGCTGCGGCCTCGCGGTGGAGGCGATCGTCGAAGACCTCGACGCGAAGCGCGCGCTGCTCGCGCAGCTCGAGGCGGTGCTCGCCGGCGATGCGGTGCTCGCGACCAACACCTCGTCGATCTCGGTGACCGCGATCGCCAAGGGCTTGGCGCGGCCCGAGCGGCTGGCCGGCCTGCACTTCTTCAACCCGGTGCCGCTGATGAAGCTGGTCGAGGTCGTCAGCGGCCTGGCGACCGGGCCGGCGGTGGCCGAGGCGCTGCTCGCGCTCGCGCGGCGCTGGGGCAAGACGCCGGTGGCCTGCGCCTCGACGCCGGGCTTCATCGTCAACCGCATCGCGCGGCCCTACTACGCCGAGGCGCTGCTGCTGCTGCTGGAGCGGCAGGCGAGCCCGGCGCAGATCGACGCCTGCCTGCGCGGTGCCGGCTTTCGCATGGGGCCCTGCGAGCTGATGGACCTGATCGGCCACGACGTGAACTTCGCGGTCACGCAGTCGGTGTTCGACGCCTTCTTCGGCGATGCGCGGTACCGGCCGTCGCCGGTGCAGCGCGCACTGGTCGACGGCGGCCGGCTCGGGCGCAAGACGGGCCAGGGCTTCTACCGCTATGTCGATGGCAAGCCGGTCGATGCGGCGATCGAGCCGCAGGCGGTGGCCGAGCCCGATCGCTCGCGGCCGGTGATCGTGCGCGGCGACGGCGCCTGGGCCGAACGCATCGCCGCCGCGCTGGCGGCCGGCGGCATCGAGGTCGTGCGCGAGGCCGCGCCCGATGCGGTGCAGGTGGTCGACGGCGCCTTGTGCCTGCACGCCTGCGACGGCCGGGCGGCCGCGCAGGTGGCGGCCGAAGACGGGCACGCCGCGGTCGCGGTGTTCGACTGGCCGGTGCTCGACGCGCCCGGCGCGGCGCTCGCGTTCGCCTGCTCGCCGGGCTGCGACGGCGCGCAGCGCGCGGCCGCGCAGGCGCTGCTCGCGCGCTGCGGCTGGCAGCCGGTGGCGATCGGCGACGCGCCGGGGCTGGTCGTCGCGCGCACGCTCGCGATGCTGGTCAACGAGGCGGCCGACGCGGTGCAGCAGGGCGTCTGCGACGCGGCCGCCGCCGACACCGCGATGAAGCTCGGCGTCAACTACCCGGCCGGGCCTTTCGAATGGCTCGCGCGGCTCGGCACCGCACGCATCACGAAGCTGATCGCCGCGCTCGACGCGCAGTACCGCGGCGAGCGCTACCGCCCGAGTCAGGGCCTGCGGCAACGCGGCGGGTCCTAGACTCGCCGCCCTCGTCGCTTCCTCGTCCACGGAGCCGCTCATGCCCAAGGCCTACTGGGTCGCCACCTACCGCTCGATCGCCGACCCCGATGCGCTCGCCGCCTACGCCAAGCTCGCCTTGCCGGCGATCACCGCCGGCGGCGGCCGCTTCCTCGCGCGCGGGGTCGCGGCGGTGGCGTGGGAAGCGGGCCTGCAGGAGCGCACGGTGCTGATCGAGTTCGCGAGCGTCGAGCAGGCGGTCGCTGTGCACGACAGCGCGGCGTACCAGGAAGCGCTCGCGGCGCTGGGCAACGGCGCGGTGCGCGATCTGCGGGTGGTCGAAGGCGCCTGAGGAACCGGGCCCCGGTAAGCGGGGCGCCGCGGGCCTCAGCTGTCGAAGGCTTCGGCCACCGACAGCAGCCGGCCGGTTTCGCCGGCCTCGTAGCCGACCAGCGAGGCCACCGTCGAGCGGTAGGCGGGCGACTGCATCAGCGCCAGCACCGTCTTCATCGTCGGCTCGTTCTGCGCGGCCTTGGTCAGCGCGAAGAAGTAGCGCTCCTTGACCAGCGGGATGAACGGCAGGCCGAAGCGCTGCGCCGCCGTCTGCACGCCGATGCCGACGTCGGCCATGCCGCTGGCGATGTACGCGGCCACCGCGGCGTGGGTGAATTCGGCGCTGTCGTAGCCGGTCACCTCGGCCGGCGTGATCGCGGCCTTCTTCAACAGCAGCTCGGTGAGCATCCGCGTGCCCGAGCCCTCGGGGCGGTTGACGAAGCGCACGTCGGCGCGCCTCAGGTCCTCCAGGCTGCGGATCTTCTTCGGGTTGCCCGCCGCGACGAACAGGCCCTGCGTGCGCACCGCCAGGTGCACGAGGCTGTGCGCGCCGGGCTTGAGCCACTTCATGTAGCGCTGCGCCGCACCCGACTGGAATTCGCCGATCGGCACGTGGAAGCCGGCCAGATCGCATTCGCCGCGCGCGAGCGCCGACACCGATTCGAAGCTGTTGCGGTAGCGCAGCTCGACCGACAGCGACGCGGCTTCGAGCTTTTCGACCAGCGCCGCGACCGCGAAGCCGTGGCTCGCATGCAGCCGCAAGGTGCTGCCTGGGCGCGGCGGCAGTGCGCGGTCGAGCTCGTTCTCCAGCTCGGACGCCAGCGAGCTGAGCAGCGGCGACAGGCGCGCGGAAATGCGCTTGTCGGCCCAGATGAGCTTTTCGGCCAGCGGCGTCAGCGTCGAGCCGCGGCCGCGGCCCGCGTCGACCAGCGGGTGACCGAAAAGCTGCTCCGCGCGCTTGACCTGTCCCCAGGCATGCCGGTAAGACAGGCCCACGCTGCGCGCGGCCTGGGCGATCGCGCCGCTTTCCTGGATGGCCGCGAGCAACGTGAGCAGCGCGGTGGTGTCGACCATGTGGTCGGCGTCCTGCGCGACCCCCCAGTGGGGCGTGATCTGGATGCGCATCATTCGGCGGCTGCGTGCATATCGGGACAGGGGGCCCGCACTATGGTGCTGCGTTCGCTGCGGCGGGCTTTCATATGCTCATTGGAGCATAGGCATCGGTGCTCGCAGGCGAGGACTTCCCCCAGATGAATGCTCCCGTGATCCCGATCCAGCTGCTGCGCGAACCGGCTTCGATCCCGCGGCGCAATTCGGGCGAGCGCCCGGTCGATCGCGCGGCGCTGGCCGAGGTCACGGCACTGCTCGAAGGCCGGCCGCTGCGACGCGATCTGCTGATCGAGCACCTGCATGCGATCAACGATCGCTGCGGCCAGCTGCGCAGCGACCACCTCGCCGCGCTCGCGCAGCTGCTGCGGCTTTCGCAGGTCGAGGTCTACGAGGTCGCGAGCTTCTATCACCACTTCGAGGTCGTGCGGCCCGATGCCGACGGCCGCTACGAAGCGCCGGCCGCGCTGACGGTGCGCGTGTGCGACGGCATCGCCTGCGAGCTGGCCGGCGCCCGCGATCTGCTCGCGCGGCTGCCGCAGCTGCTGGGCACCGAGGTGCGGGTGCTCGCGGCGCCTTGCATCGGCCGCTGCGAGCAGGCGCCGGCGGTCGCCGTGCACCAGCACCCGATCGCGAACGCCACGCCCGATGCGGTGCAGGCCGCGGTCGTGGCGAAGCGCACCCGGGCCGAGCCGTCCGGCTGGATCGGCCTCGATGCCTACCGCGCCAACGGCGGCTACGCGACGCTCGCGCAGTGCACGGACGGCACGCGGGATCTCGAATCGGTGCTCGCGACGATGGAAAGCTCGGGCCTGCGCGGCCTCGGCGGCGCAGGCTTTCCGGCCGGGCGCAAGTGGCGCATCGTGCGCGGCCAGGCCGCGCCGCGGCTGATGGCGGTGAACATCGACGAGGGCGAGCCCGGCACCTTCAAGGACCGCCACTATCTCGAACGCGATCCGCACCGCTTCCTCGAAGGCATGCTGATCGCCGCCTGGGCGGTCGGCATCGACGCGATCTACATCTACCTGCGCGACGAATACCACGGCGGCCGCGCGATCCTCGAACGGGAGCTCGCTGCGCTGCGGGCCGCGCCACCGATCGCGGGCCTGCCGACCATCGAGCTTCGCCGCGGCGCCGGCGCCTACATCTGCGGTGAAGAGTCCGCGATGATCGAATCGATCGAAGGCAAGCGCGGCATGCCGCGGCTGCGCCCGCCCTATGTCGCGCAGGTCGGCCTGTTCGGCCGGCCGACGCTGGAGCACAACTTCGAGACGCTGTTCTGGGTGCGCGACATCCTCGAAAAGGGCGGCGACTGGTTCGCCAGCCACGGCCGAAACGGCCGTAAGGGGCTGCGCTCGTTCTCGGTGTCGGGGCGGGTGAAGCGGCCGGGCGTGCATCTCGCGCCGGCGGGCATCACGCTGCGCGAGCTGGTCGAGGAGTTCTGCGGCGGCATGCTCGACGGCCACGCGCTCTACGCCTACCTGCCGGGCGGCGCCTCGGGCGGCATCCTGCCGGAGCGGCTGGCCGATGTGCCGCTGGACTTCGACACGCTGCAGCCGCACGGCTGCTTCATCGGCTCGGCGGCGGTCGTCGTGCTGTCCGACCACGACCGCGCGACCGACGTCGCCCGCAACCTGATGCGCTTCTTCGAGCACGAAAGCTGCGGCCAGTGCACGCCGTGCCGCGCGGGCACCGCGAAGGTCAACGAACTGATCGCGAGCGACCGCTGGGACGTGGGCCTGCTCGCCGAGCTGTCGCAGGTGATGCGCGATGCGTCGATCTGCGGCCTGGGGCAGGCGGCGCCGAACCCGGTCGATTGCGTCGTCAAGTACTTTCCGCAGGAGCTGGCACCGTGAACGCGCCCGTGATGAGCAAGCTGCTGGCGCCCGAGCTGCCGGTCGTCGAATTCACGCTCGACGGCCGCACCGTCCGGGCCCGCGCGGACGAGACGATCTGGTCGGTGGCGCTGCGCGAAGGCAGCCGCATCCCGCACCTGTGCCACAAGGAGGGCCTGGAGCAGGCCGGCAACTGCCGCGCTTGCGTGGTCGAGGTCGAAGGCGAGCGCACGCTCGCCGCGAGCTGCTGCCGCAGCGTCGCCGCCGGCATGAAGGTGCAGACGCAGAGCCCGCGCGCGCAGGCGGCGCGCAAGATGGTCGTCGAGCTGCTGATGAGCGACGCCGGCGCGACGACCGACGAGTACACGCGCGCATCCGAACTGAGCGCCTGGGCCAAGCAGCTCGGCGCCGATGCGTCACGGCTGCCCAGGCGCGAGGCCCGTTACGCCGCGCCCGATCTTTCGCACCCCGCGATCGCGGTCAACCTCGACGCCTGCATCCAGTGCACCCGCTGCCTGCGCGCCTGCCGCGACGAACAGGGCAACGACGTGATCGGCCTCGCCTTCCGCGGCGCGCACGCGCAGATCAGCTTCGACGCCGGCGCGGCGCTCGGCGATTCGAGCTGCGTGGCCTGCGGCGAATGCGTGCAGGCCTGCCCGACCGGCGCGCTGATGCCGTCGAAGGGCGCGGGCCTCAAGCCGGTGACCAAGCAGGTCGATTCGGTATGCCCGTACTGCGGCGTCGGCTGCCAGTTGACCTGGCACGTGGGCCCGAAGGATTCCCCATCGTCGAATCACGGGCCCGACGAGCAGGGCGCCGAGCGCATCCACTTCGTCACCGGCCGCGACGGCCCGGCCAACCACGGGCGGCTGTGCGTGAAGGGCCGCTACGGCGGCGACTACATCCACCATCCGCGGCGCCTCACGAAGCCGCTGGTCCGCCGCGACGGCGTGGCCAAGGATCCGGCCGACATCGAGCGCATCAAGAGCGGCGAAGTGGCGCTCGCCTCGCTGTTCCGCGAAGCGAGCTGGGACGAGGCGCTCGACCGCGCCGCCGGCGGGCTTGCGAAGATTCGCGATGCCGGATCGCGCGGCTTCGGCTCGGCGCTCGCCGGCTTCGGCTCCGCCAAGGGCAGCAACGAAGAGGCCTACCTGTTCCAGAAGCTGGTGCGCACCGCGATGGCCAGCGCGCACGTCGACCATTGCACGCGGCTGTGCCATGCGAGCTCGGTGGCGGCGCTGCTCGAAGGCATCGGCTCGGGCGCCGTCAGCAACCCGGTGGCCGACGTGGCCGAGGCCGAGCTGATCTTCCTGATCGGAGCGAACCCGACGGTGAACCACCCGGTGGCGGCGAGCTGGATCAAGAACGCGGTCGATCGCGGCGCGAAGCTGGTGATCTGCGACCCGCGCCACACCGCGCTCACGCGGCGCGCGACCTGGCACCTGCGCTTCCGCCCCGACACCGACGTGGCGCTGCTCAACGGCCTGCTGCACGTGATCGTCGCCGAGGGGCTGGTCGACGAGGCCTTCGTCGCCGCGCGCGTGAACGGCTACGACGCGCTGAAGGCCGCGGTCGCCGAAGCGACGCCCGAGCGGATGAGCGAGATCTGCGGCATCCCCGCCGAAACCCTGCGCGAGGTGGCGCGGGCGTTCGCGACCAGCCGCGCCTCGATGATCCTGTGGGGCATGGGCGTCAGCCAGCACGTGCACGGCACCGACAACGCGCGCGGGCTGATCGCGCTGGCGCTGCTGACGGGCCAGATCGGCCGGCCAGGCACCGGGCTGCATCCGCTGCGCGGCCAGAACAACGTGCAAGGCGCGAGCGACGCCGGGCTCATTCCGATGATGCTGCCCAACTACCAGCGCGTCGCCGACGCCTCGGTGCGCGCGCAGTTCGAGGCGCTGTGGCATTCGCCGATCGACGCGAAGGCCGGGCTCACCGTCGTCGAGATCATGCATGCCGCGAGCGAGGGCCGCATCCGCGGCATCTACGTCGAGGGCGAGAACCCGGCGATGAGCGACCCCGACCTCGCGCACGCGCGGGCGGCGCTCGCGGGGCTGGAACACCTGGTCGTGCAGGACATCTTCGCGACCGAGACCGCGGTGCTGGCCGACGTGATCCTGCCCGCCTCGGCCCACCCGGAGAAGTGGGGCAGCTACACCAACACGGACCGGCTGATCCAGGTCGGCCGTGCCGCGCTCGCGCCGCCGGGCGAGGCGAAGCAGGATCTGTGGATCATCGAGCAGCTCGCGCGCCGCCTGGGCGCCGGCTGGTCCTACTGGCAGGCCGCCGACGGCGACGGCCGGGCAGCGGCCGAAGCGCCGGTCGCGCGCGTCTACGAGGAGATGCGCGGCGTGATGGAGCCGCTGGCCGGCGTCTCGTGGTCGCGGCTCGTGCGCGAGGAAGCGGTCGTCACGCCCGCGCTGCGCGAGGACGCGCCCGGCGAAAGCGTCGTCTTCATCGACCGCTTTCCGACGCGCGACGGCCGGGCGACCGTGGTACCCACGACCTTCCGTCCCGGCGCCGAGCAGGCGGATGCCGACTACCCGTTCGTGCTGACCACCGGCCGCGTGCTCGAGCATTGGCATACGGGCGCGATGACGCGGCATGCGAGCCTGCTCGATGCGATCGCGCCCGAGGCGCTGGCGTCGCTGCACCCCGACGATGCCGCCTCGCTTGGCGTGCGCGACGGCGAGCCGGTGACGCTGTCGACCCGCCACGGCACGGTGCAGGCGCGCGCCGCGGTGACGCCGGAGGTGCAGCGCCGGCAGGTCTTCCTGCCCTTCGCGTTCTGGGAGGCGGCGGCGAACAAGCTGACCGGCGACGCGCTCGATCCCTTCGGCAAGATTCCGGGCTTCAAGGTCACCGCGGTGCGCGTCGCGGCCGGCTGAACGGCCGCTGATCGGACCGTCGCGCCGCGCGGCGAACGCCCGTTCGAGGCCGGCGGGAAAGCGCCCGCATTGCTGCGCTGTTCCGCCCTTCAGTCGGCTGCGGCGCGGCCGATAGTGTCTCCATCGACCGAGCCGCGGGACGCACCGCCGGCCGGCGACTGGCGCCGTGGGCGCGCCGCACCATCGTGGAGATGCTCGATGAAGCTGTTGAACTATCGCCTGACCACCCGGATCGCCGCCGGCTTTGCCATCCTGGTGTTTCTGATCCTCGGCGTCGGTGCCGTGGGCCTGCTTTCCGTGCGCGGCATCGCGGCCGACGCGAACGCGCTCGTCGCGGAGCTGTCCGACCCCACGCTGACGGCGAAAGCCGCCGCGCTCGGTGCCAGCAGCGAGCGCACGACGAAGATCATCGTGGGCATCGTGCTCGGCGCCGCCGCCATCGGCGTGTGGCTCGGCTGGATGATTCGCGAGTCGGTTCGCAAGCCGGTCGAGGACGTCGTCGCCTCGGTCAGCCGCGTCGCTTCCGGCGACCTGCACACCAAGATCGCCTCCGAGGGGCGCGACGAGATCGCATGGCTCAACCATGAGCTGAATTCGATGCGCAAGAAGCTCGCCGCGACGATCACCTCGGTGCGCGAATCGGCCGAGCAGGTGTCGGTGGCCTCGAGCGAGATCGCCTCGGGCAACACCGATCTGTCGGTGCGCACCGAGAACCAGGCCAGCGGCCTTCAGCAGACCGCGAGCTCGATGGTCCAGCTGACCTCGACCGTGCGCCAGAACGCCGACAACGCGCAGCAGGCGAACGAGCTGGTCACCAACGCCAGCGGCGTCGCCACCCGCGGCGGCGAAGTGATGACGCAGGTCGTCGCGACGATGAACGACATCCACAACAGCGCCCGCAAGATCGCCGACATCATCGGCGTGATCGACGGCATCGCGTTCCAGACCAACATCCTCGCGCTGAACGCGGCCGTCGAGGCGGCGCGGGCCGGCGAGCAGGGCCGTGGCTTCGCGGTCGTGGCCGGCGAAGTGCGCAGCCTCGCTCAGCGCAGTGCGGCCGCGGCCAAGGAGATCAAGGCGCTGATCGGCGACTCGGTCGAGAAGGTCGGCACTGGCGCGAAGCTGGTCGATCAGGCTGGCGCGACGATGGACGAGATCCTGAACAGCGTGCGCCAGGTGACGCACATCATGGGCGAGATCACCGTCGCGAGCCGCGAGCAGAGCTCGGGCATCGACCAGGTGAACCGCTCGATCGAGCAGATGGACAGCTCGACGCAGCAGAACGCGGCGCTGGTCGAACAGGCCGCGGCGGCTTCGCAGTCGCTGCGCGATCAGTCCGTGAAGCTGGCCGATGCGGTGAAGGTGTTCAAGCTGGCGGCCTGATCGCCGCGCTTGCGCACGACGCGCCGTGCCCGTTCGGGCCGGCGCGTTTTGCTTTCAGCCGACGATTCGCTGGCGCTGGCGGCCAAGGCCGTCGATGCCGAGCTCGACCACGTCGCCCGCCTTCAAAAACTGCGGTGTCGGCTTGATCCCCATGCCGACGCCAGGCGGCGTGCCGGTGGCGATCACGTCGCCGGGCAGCAGCGTCATGCAACGGCTCACGTAGCTCACCAGTTGCGCGACGCCGAAAACCATCTTCGAGGTGCTGCCGCGCTGCTTCGGCGCCCCGTTCACGTCGAGCCAGAGCGACAGCGACTGCGGGTCCGGCACCTCGTCGCGGCTGACGAGCCAGGGGCCGATCGGGCCGAAGCCGTCGAAGCCCTTGCCCTTGTCCCAGGTCCCGCCGCGTTTCGTCTGCCACTCGCGTTCGCTCACGTCGTTGACGACGCAATAGCCGCACACGTGTTCGAGCGCCTGCGCCTCGCTGACGCGGCGCGCCACGCGGCCGATCACCACGCCGAGCTCGACCTCCCAGTCGGTTTGGGTCGACCCCTCCGGCAGCACGATGGGATCGTCGGGACCGGCGATGCAAGTGGTCGCCTTCATGAACACGATCGGCTCGGTCGGCACGCGCATGCCGGCTTCGGCTGCGTGATCGACGTAGTTCAGTCCGATGCCGACGAACTTGCTGATGCCGGTGAAGGGCACGCCGAGCCGCCGCCGGCCGCGCACCTCCGGCAGCTTCGCGGCGTCAAGCCGGGCAAGGCGGGCGACGCCTGCGGCGCCCAGCGTGGGCAGGTCCAGGTGCGGCGTCACCGACGAAAGGTCGCGCAAGGTGCCGTGGTCGTCGATGAGGCCGGGTTTCTCGCGCCCAGGGGGGCCATAGCGAACGAGTTTCATCGCGTGGAGCCGGCAAAGGCGGCGAACAGGATGGGCCGGCGAGGATATCCGTGCAACGCGCTGCGGCTGCCACGGCGCGCTCGAGCCAGGAGATGTCGAACGGCAGAATCGACTGCTCCTGTTCCTGCGACGGCTGCGGCCGACGAGACCATGCTCTACAAATTCAAGTCCAAAGCTGCGGGCGACGTGATCATGACCGCGCCGGTCGGCGACGCGGTGCTCCGCGCGATGGGCCGCGAGCCGGCGTCGAAGGGCATTTTCGAGGCGGCGGCATTGCCCGGGCTGGCACGAGCGCTCGAGGCCGCGGTGGTCGACGACGAAGTGCGGCGCCAACAGTTGGCCGACGAGGCGAAGGCGCAAGGCGGCAGCGGCGCCAAGCCGGACAACGTCTCTTTGAAGCAGCGCGCCTGGCCGCTGCTCGAGATGATGAAGCGCGCGGCCGACGCTCATCAGGACATCGTCTGGGGTGTTTGAGCCGGCGTGCTGTGACGCCGTTGGAGCGCTCGACGACTGCTCCGCGTTCCGCACGTCGAGGCGGCCCCAACCCGCGCGCATGCATCTCAACGATGTGGGTCGGCGTGGAGGCAGTTGAAGGGTCGCCAGCGCGCCGGCTGAGCGCCCCCGCTTTAGCCTCCCCCGATGGAGGCTTTGGCGCAGCGATTTGCACTGGCGAAGCGATATCGGCGGAGCGCAGGCGTGGGTCGCCAACGAAGCGTTCGCTTACTAGAACAACGCGCCAGCCTGCGGTGGTGTCAGGCCGAGATAATGGTAGGTCAAAGCGGTAGCCAACCGCCCGCGAGGCGTGCGCTGCAGAAAGCCCTGTTGGATGAGGTAGGGCTCGACGACGTCTTCGATGGTGCCCGGCTCCTCACCGATGGCGGTGGCGAGATTATCGAGGCCGACCGGGCCGCCGGCGAAGCGCTCGACGATCGCTGACAGCAACCGGCGATCGAGCGCGTCGAAGCCCTCGGCATCGACATCGAGCATGGCGAGCGCGTCAGCCGCGACGGCTTGGTCGATACGCCCGGAGGCCTTGACGTCCGCGAAGTCGCGCACGCGGCGCAACAGCCGGTTGGCGATGCGCGGCGTCCCTCTAGAACGCCGGGCGATCTCGGTGCTGCCCGGCTCGTCGATCGGGACTTCGAGGAGGGAGGCAGAACGCGCAACGATGCGCACCAACTCATCCACCGAATAGAACTCGAGCCGACCAACGATGCCGAAGCGATCGCGCAAAGGATTGGAAAGCATGCCAGCGCGCGTAGTCGCGCCGATCAGCGTGAAGGGTTGCAGGTCGAGGGTGACCGAACGCGCCGAAGGGCCGTCACCGATAAGGATGTCGATCCGGTAGTCCTCGAGTGCGGGGTACAGGATCTCTTCGACGACCGGCGGCAGGCGGTGAATCTCGTCGATAAAAAGCACGTCGTGCGCTTGCAAGCTGGTGAGGATGGCCGCGAGATCCTTTTGCTTCTCCAGTACCGGTCCTGACGTCTGCTTCAGCTGAACGCCGAGCTCGGCAGCGAGGATATGGGACAGCGTTGTCTTACCCAAGCCCGGAGGGCCGTAGAGCAGGACATGGTCGAGAGCTTCGGAACGCATCAGCGCCGCGCCGATGAAGATTTCGAACTGGTCGCGCAGCCGTTGCTGGCCAATGTAGTCGCGCAGTGTCTTCGGGCGCAGCGCGCGTTCGAGCAGTTCTTCGGCGCCTGACGACACGGATCTGTCGCTGAGGCGAGCCGCTGCAGGACCGAGATCATCGATCGACAGTGTCATCGCTCGAATATCGGTTGATTCACACAAAGCATAAGTCTTGCTGCGCGCAAACCGCAAATTCTAGATAACCATCGCTAGGAAATCGCAAATACAAAAGCAAATGCCCGACCTTTACAGGCCGGGCATCGCATTATTAGCCTGACAATGTCCTACTTTCACACGGGAATCCGCACTATCATCGGCGCTGAGGCGTTTCACTGTCCTGTTCGGGATGGGAAGGAGTGGGACCACCTCGCTATGGTCATCAGGCTTAACCGAGTGTCGATCTGCCGCAGCAAAACGACCAATTTGTAGAGTTCGAATCAACAGCTTGATTGGTCAGGCAAAATTACCGGACGAATGTCACAGTTATAGGGTCAAGCCTCACGAGCAATTAGTACCGGTTAGCTTAACGCATTACTACGCTTCCACACCCGGCCTATCAACGTCCTGGTCTCGAACGACTCTTTAGGGGGCTCAAGGCCCCGGCAGATCTAATCTTGAAACGAGTTTCCCGCTTAGATGCTTTCAGCGGTTATCTCTTCCGCACTTAGCTACTCGGCAATGCCACTGGCGTGACAACCGATACACCAGAGGTGCGTCCACTCCGGTCCTCTCGTACTAGGAGCAGGCTTCCTCAAATCTGCAGCGCCCACGGAAGATAGGGACCAAACTGTCTCACGACGTTTTAAACCCAGCTCACGTACCTCTTTAAATGGCGAACAGCCATACCCTTGGGACCGGCTACAGCCCCAGGATGAGATGAGCCGACATCGAGGTGCCAA